>NZ_JAKUEH010000001.1:0-577367 GCF_022662815.1 Bacillus cereus group sp. BfR-BA-01492 | reverse complement strand
AAATTAGAGACGGATGAAAAAGGGGAGGCAATATCAAAAGATTTACCGATAGGTGAATACAAAATCGTTGAAATAGAAGCGCCAGCGGGCTACGAATTATCAAAAGATAAAATCACGGTAACAGTAAAGCAAAAAGAGACAGTAGAAATGATAGTGAAAAATAAAAAAGCCCCCGATTCAGTAGGACAGATTGAGATTGAGAAAGTAGATGCTAATGATTCAAGTATGAAATTAAAAGGGGCTATGTTTCAAATTTTAAATAAAGACGGGATAGAAGTTGGTAGATTAACGACCAATGAAAAAGGTAAGGCTATTTCTAAACAATTGGCACTTGGCAAATATACGATTAAAGAAATAAGAGCACCAGATGGTTATATGTTGCTTAGGGATTCGATTGAGATAGAAGTTACAGAAACGGAAAGAACACAAAAAATAACAGTAAAAAATACTAAGGGTGATTGGGTAATTCCAAATACTGGCGGTACTGGGACGACAATATTTTATATGAGCGGTGTTATGCTGATGTTTGTAATGTTATTTTTATTGTTCCGTAAGAGAAATCATAAATAAAAATATGGACAAATGAAAGGATTCAGTTTTAATAGATTGATAAGGATGAGATTTGAAAAGAGGAGGAGCGAATTAATTCCTTCTCTTTTCGTTGTTTTTACTGCCCGTAATAGCCTTCGCTTTATATTTCTTGCTTCAATTGGAAGCTACAAGCAGTGGAAGCTTTGGGTAGCTTGAGTGGTATTTCGTCAAATGTTTTTAACGGTGCTATGCAAAAGTACCGTCAATCGGTTTCTGCTAACAGGAAACCATCTTCTTTCGTCCATGCATCTTGGCGCGTTTTCATAAGTGAAACCTCCATTATGATGTCGTTTGCGCTTAGATTACCCTTTAGAGTTTGTTTTATGCGAATTCTGTAATCTTTCATAAACAGTCGAGAGTGCCTGTTCAAATTTTCCTGTTGTTTTTGGTTGATAGTACTGCTTATTTTTTATTTTATCAGGTAAGTATTGTTGCTCAATCCATCCGTTTGGATAATCATGCGGATATAAATAACCGATACCTCTTCCTAAAGATTCGGCTCCTTTATAGTGACTATCTTTTAAATGGCTTGGGATATCACCAGTTTGTCCATTTCGTAAATCGTGGAGCGCTGCATCAAGCGCTTTATAAGCTGAATTTGATTTTGGTGATAAGCAAAGTTCAATAACAGCATTAGCAAGCGGAATGCGGGCTTCTGGAAATCCAACTCGTTCCGCCGATTCAATGGCCGCCAAAGTTCGAGGCCCAGCTTGCGGGCTAGCAAGTCCAATATCTTCATATGCCATAATAAGAAGTCTTCTGCAAATGCTTTGTAAATCGCCTGCTTCAATTAGGCGAGCTAAGTAATGGAGAGCGGCATTTACATCACTTCCGCGCACTGATTTTTGAAAAGCTGATAAGACGTCATAATGAGCATCTCCATCTTTATCGTGAACAAAGCTTTTTTTCTGTAAACATTCTTCTGCGACCTCTAATGTAATTTCGACTGTTTGTTCATCTGTTGTAAAGCTTGATAAAACAGCAAGTTCAAGCGCATTATAGGCCGAGCGCATATCTCCGCCAGAAGCGCTTGCAAAGTGGCGGATCGCTTCATCTGTAACTGTTACATGATATTCTCCGAGCCCTTTTTCTTTATCAGCTAGTGCCCGTTTTAATCCGGTTAAAATATCATCTTCTGTCAGTGCATGTAGTTCAAAGATTTGACAGCGGCTTCGAATCGCTGAGTTAATGGCGTGAAATGGATTGCTCGTTGTGGCGCCGATTAAAGTAAGGAGCCCGCTTTCTAAATGCGGTAAGAGAAAGTCTTGTTTCGCCTTATCTAGACGGTGTACCTCATCTAAAATTAACACAAGGTGGCGATGCATTTTTGCTTCTTGTACGACAACTTCCATATCTTTTTTGTTATGTGTTACCGCGTTTAATAGACGAAAGGGTGTCCCGGTACTACCGGCAATAGCGCTAGCAATCGATGTTTTTCCTGTGCCAGGAGGACCGTATAAAATCATCGACTGAAAATGGTTGGCCTGAACCATTCGCCATAAAATTTTCCCTTCACCAACTAAATGTTGTTGCCCGATAATTTCTGAAATATTTGTTGGGCGCATTCGATGTGCGAGTGGTTGTTTCATTGTATCCGTCTCCCTTAAATTATATAGAATGTAAGTCTATGTTATCATTTTTTTGATTGGAAATTAAAATAGACGTGATCTTGAAAGAGGGATAAAGGTAAATAATTTTATTTTTCTTTCAATTGTAATAATTTCTGAGTTTTTCAATGTGATTTTATGCTATCATGTTGAATACACAAGTTGAAATTTCTTATAATACTATATTATGCTATAATTTCATAGGATTTTAAATTGTGTTCTTTTGATAAATAAGCGATGACCAAATAGAAGTGACATTTTGAAAAGAGGTGCGAAATAGATGAAAATTTCAACAAAAGGCCGCTATGGTTTAACGATTATGATCGATCTTGCGAAAAAGTTTGGTGAAGGACCGATTTCATTAAAATCAATTGCTAAAGCGCACGATTTATCTGAGCATTATTTAGAACAATTAATTTCTCCGCTTCGCAATGCTCGTCTTGTAAAAAGTACGCGCGGTGCATATGGTGGTTATGTATTGTCTGATCAACCAGCTAATATAACGGCAGGCGATGTCATTCGTGTGTTGGAAGGGCCAATTAGTGTCGTTGAGATGCTAGAGGAGGAAGAGCCAGCACAGCGTCAACTATGGATGCGTGTTCGTGATGCGGTACAAGAAGTATTAGATAGTACAACTTTGGAAGATTTAGTACGCTATGAGGAAGAAAATAATGGGGGTTATATGTTTTACATTTAATTCCTTGTGAAACGATTTGGAAAGAAGGAGATTGAATGGAACGCATTTACTTAGATCATGCAGCAACATCTAAAGTTCATCCAGAAGTGGTCGAAAAGATGATTCCATATATGACAGAAATGTTTGGAAATCCGTCTAGTATTCATTTTTATGGACGACAAGCCCGCCATGCTGTAGATGAAGCAAGACGCGCTTGTGCGCGCAGCATCAATGCCAATCCAAATGAAATTATTTTTACAAGCGGCGGTACAGAGGCTGATAATTTAGCACTTTTAGGTGTAACGCGTGCAAATCGTCATAAAGGGAACCATATTATTACAACAAAGATTGAACATCACGCTATTTTGCATACATGTGAGGTGCTGGAGCGCGAGGGATTTGAAGTGACATATTTGCCCGTTGATGAAACAGGGCGCGTGCGACTGGATGATGTGAAGGCGGCGTTAACGGATCAAACGATTCTTGTATCGGTCATGTTTGGAAATAATGAAGTGGGAACCGTTCAACCAATTGCAGAAATTGGAGAACTTTTAAAAGAACATCAAGCTTATTTCCATACAGATGCTGTACAAGCCTATGGTTTAATGGAGGTTGATGTACAAGAACTAGGGATTGATTTATTATCCATTTCCGCTCATAAGATTAATGGTCCAAAAGGTGTAGGGTTTTTATATGCGAGCGCACAAGTGAAATTTGAACCTTTATTAACAGGTGGAGAACAAGAGCGAAAGCGCCGAGCAGGTACGGAAAATGTACCAAGTATTGTAGGGCTTGGGCATGCTATTTCACTTGCGGAGGAAACGCGCGAGCAAAAAAGTGCCCACTATGAAGAATTTAAAGATATAATGATATCTGTCTTTCAAAAAGAAGACATTACTTTTGAGGTAAACGGAAATGTAGAATATCGCTTGCCGCATGTGTTGAATGTAAGTTTCACAGGGATGAATATTGAACCATTTCTTGTGAACTTAGATTTAGCTGGTATTGCAGTATCAAGTGGTTCTGCTTGTACAGCTGGGTCGATTGATCCATCACACGTATTAGTGGCGATGTTTGGAAAAGATTCCGATAAAATACGTTCATCCGTACGCTTTAGTTTTGGGCTTGGGAATACGAAAGAACAAGTAGAAAAAGCGGCGTACGAAACAGTGAAAATCGTGAAGCGATTCTCGCAAAACTAGCATGGGAGGTGACATGATGAACAAACTACCTCACGAAACGCGCGTTGTCATCGGGATGTCTGGTGGCGTCGATTCATCTGTAGCTGCGCTTTTATTAAAAGAGCAAGGATATGATGTAATCGGAATTTTTATGAAGAACTGGGATGATACAGACGAAAATGGAGTCTGTACAGCAACGGAAGATTACAATGATGTTATTGAAGTTTGTAATCAAATCGGTATCCCGTATTATGCAGTAAACTTTGAAAAGCAATATTGGGATAAAGTATTTACGTACTTTTTAGATGAGTACCGAGCTGGTCGTACTCCGAACCCAGATGTAATGTGCAACAAGGAAATTAAATTTAAAGCCTTTTTAGAGCATGCGATGGCGCTTGGTGCAGACTATGTCGCAACAGGACATTATGCACGTGTCGCTTATATGGACGGCGAATATAAAATGTTGCGCGGCGTAGATGATAATAAAGATCAAACGTATTTCTTAAATCAGTTAGGTCAAGAACAATTATCTAAAACGATGTTTCCATTAGGTGAATTAAAGAAACCGCAAATTCGTGAAATGGCGAAAGAAGCCGGTTTAGCAACAGCTACGAAAAAAGATAGTACAGGTATTTGCTTTATCGGTGAGCGCAACTTTAAAGATTTCTTAAGCAACTACTTACCTGCTCAACCAGGTGTGATGCAAACATTATCTGGTGAAGTAAAAGGGAAACATGATGGTCTGATGTATTATACAATCGGACAACGTCATGGCCTTGGTATTGGTGGGAATGGTGACCCATGGTTTGTTGTTGGGAAAAACTTGAAAGAGAATATCTTATATGTTGATCAAGGGTTCCATAATGAACTTTTATACGGCGATGAAGTCATTGCCACAAATGTAAGCTGGGTAAGCGATAGAGCAAAAGAAAAAGAATTTAAGTGCACAGCAAAATTCCGTTATCGTCAAGAAGATAACGGTGTAACGGTTCAAATTGTAGATGAAAATACAATCCGTATTCTTTGTGATGAACCAATTCGTGCGATTACACCAGGACAAGCGGTTGTTTTCTATGATGGAGATGAGTGCTTAGGCGGTGCAACAATTGATGAAGTATACCGAAATGGTAAACAGTTAGACTATCTAGGATAAAACGGAGAAACCTCTGCCGATTAGCGGTCAGGGGTTTCTTTTTTAAAGAGCGAATTTTTGTTCGCTTACAAAATAGAATCTTTGTTATAATTTGTTGTAGAGGTGAAGAACATGTCAAATAAGCTTGAAATAGGCATTCAATATATGCAAGAAGGAAACTGGGAAGAAGCAGCCAAAAACTTTACAGAGGCAATTGAAGAAAATCCAAAAGATGCTCTTGGATATATTAACTTTGCCAATTTACTAGATGTGTTAGGCGATAGCGAGCGTGCCATTTTATTTTATAAACGTGCATTAGAGTTAGATGAAAAATCAGCTACTGCCTATTATGGACTTGGGAACATATATTATAGTCGAGAGCAATTTCAAGAAGCGAAAGCAATGTTTGAACAGGCAATGCAAGTTGGTTTGCAATCAGCTGATATCGCATTTATGCTTGGGATTACACATGTGCAGCTTGGAAATGATCGCCTTGCATTGCCATTTCTACAAAGGGCTGCGGAATTGGATGAAATGGATGTCGAGGCAGCATTTCAATGCGGATTATGCCTTGCGCGATTAGAACATGTTAAAGAGGCGAAACCGTACTTTGAAAAGGTATTACAAATGGATGAAGAACATGCGGACGCGTATTATAATTTAGGTGTTGCTTACGTATTTGAAGAGAATAATGAAAAGGCGCTTGCTTTATTTAAAAAAGCAACAAAAATCCAACCAGATCACTTTTTAGCTGGGAATGGTATTCGTTTGTTAGAACAAGAAAGTAAATAAAACAGCTTTAACGCGCAGTTCCCCTCCATCTAAAGGTCAGTTAGGTGGGGGGGTACTGCTCATTAGAGTACAGAAATCGGAAAGGAGAGGAATGATGGAGAATCAACATGCTATGGATTTGTTTGAGGAAGAGCGAAAATTTATAAAGGCGCAAGTTCTTCATACTATTTTCCACAACGAAGAAAACCTCTATTCCGTTGTCAGTATGAAAGTCATTGAAACAAATGAAGCATATGACGAAAAAAAAGTGATGATTAACGGTCATTTTCCCCGTATGCATGAAGATGAAGTATTTACATTAACAGGGCATTTTAAAGAGCATCCTAAATATGGAAAGCAATATCAAGTTGAAACATTTAAAAAAGAATTGCCCCAAACGAAAACCGGAATGGTGCAATATTTAGCTAGCGATTTATTTAAAGGAATTGGGAAGCGAACAGCTGAAAAAATTGTCGATCATCTTGGAGAACACGCTATTTCTAAAATTATGGATGATCCGGCTGCGCTAGAAGGTGTCGTCAATAAGCAAAAAGCGCAAGAAATATATGAGACGATCATTGAGCATCAAGGGCTTGAAAAAGTGATGAGCTTTTTAAACGGTTATGGATTTGGGACAAAGCTTTCCATTAAAATTTATCAGCAGTATAAAGAAATGACACTAGAAGTTATTCGAAATAATCCGTACCAGTTGATTGAAGAAGTTGACGGAATTGGCTTTGGAAGAGCAGATGATATAGGACGCGCTCTTGGGATATTAGGAAATCATAATGATCGTGTACGAGCGGGATGTTTTTATACGTTGGAGAATGTATCGCTTCAATATGGTCATGTTTATATGGAGAAGGAGCAGCTTGTACGTGAAACGATGTCCCTTTTAAATAACCGAGAAGGGACTGTGACGGAAGAAGATATCGTGCAATGCATCGAAATGATGCAAGGTGAAGGGAAAATCATTATAGAAGAAGAGCGTATTTATTTAGCTTCTTTATATTATTCTGAGAAAGGTGTTGTGAAGTCGATTCGCCGCCTGATGAGCCAAGAGGAAACGCCGTCATTTCCTGAGGCAGAAGTGTTATTAACGCTAGGTAAGATTGAAGAGCAAATGAAAGTGCAGTATGCACCGCTTCAGCAAGAGGCGATTCAAACGGCACTTCATCAACCGATGATGCTGTTAACCGGTGGTCCAGGAACAGGAAAGACAACAGTTATTAAAGGAATTGTAGAAATGTATGCATCGCTACATGGATTATCGTTAAATCCTAAAGATTATAGCGATGATAATCCATTTCCTATTTTATTAACAGCTCCAACAGGTCGTGCGGCAAAGCGAATGAGCGAATCAACAGGTCTTCCTGCATGTACAATTCACCGTTTGCTTGGTTGGACGCCCGAAGGCTCGTTTCAGCGAAATGAAACAGATCCGGTGCAGGGGAAACTTCTTATTGTCGATGAATTTTCCATGGTTGATATTTGGCTTGCAAATCAGCTCTTGAAATCATTACCGACAAATATGCAAGTCATTATTGTTGGCGATGAAGATCAATTGCCATCTGTAGGACCAGGACAAGTATTAAAAGATTTATTAAATGCCGGTATCATTCCAACGGTAAAGCTGACCGAAATTTATCGGCAAGCTGAAGGGTCATCTGTTGTTCAGCTCGCTCATGCGATAAAGAATGGAACGTTACCGCCAGATGTAACGAAAAATAAACAAGAACGCTCCTTTATTACGTGCACAGGGAATCAAATTGTTGATGTTGTAAAACAAGTGTGTGAAAGCGCAAAGGTAAAGGGATTTAGTGCAAAAGATGTGCAAGTGTTAGCGCCTATGTATCGCGGTTCGGCAGGGATTAATGTGTTAAATGAGGCACTGCAACAAGTATTTAATCCGAAACAAGAGAAGAGTAAAGAAATTGCTTATGGCGATGTTGTATATAGAAGAGGCGATAAAGTTCTTCAATTAGTCAATCAGCCGGAAAGCCAAGTGTTTAATGGAGATATTGGCGAAATTATTTCTATATTTTACGCGAAGGAAAATGTGGAGCAACAAGATATGATTGTTGTTTCATTTGATGGCATTGAAGTGACATATACGAAGGCTGATTTGAATCAAATTACACATGCATATTGCTGCTCCATTCATAAGTCGCAAGGTAGTGAATTTCCGATTGTAATTATGCCGATTGTAAAAAGTTATAACCGCATGTTGCGTCGGAATTTAATTTATACGGGTATTACAAGAAGTAAAAAGTTTTTGATCATCTGCGGAGAAGAAGAAGCTTTTCGATCTGGAGTGAACCGTCTCGATGATGCCATGCGGCAAACAACTTTAGGAAGTCGTTTGCAAGAGGCAAAAGGCGAAGTACAGATGGTTGTTATTAATGGAGAAGAAATGGACGTGGAAAACATTTCACCGTATGATTTTATGTAACGAGGTGAAATTATATAGTGAAGCTTTCAAGTGTATCATATTGAAAGTTGCTAACATGTATAAATGAATGCAGTTTGGACATAATGGCGAATAGAATCTGGGAGAACGTAAGGAGATGGAAGCCATATGTTTAGTTGTCCAAATTGCAAAGGAAAAGATATTGGAAAAATCGGTGTGAATCAATTTTATTGTTGGAATTGTTATATCGAATTATCCGTTTCAAAGGGGAAAATCCATACACATCAAGTAGAAGAAGATGGTTCGTTAAGTTCTCTCGATGATTTATTCGATGAGGATGAAAGAACGATCGGATAACGAAAAGGGGGATTTACTTTGAATCTACGCAATTCATTCATTGCATTAGGAATTGGAGCTGCAGCATATCGATATGCTCGCAAACAAGATTTATTTTCAAAACGTAATATGAAAAAAGCACGCAAAATGATTAAGTCGTACTTGTGACGGTTTTTTATAAAATGAAAAACTCCCTAAATGAGCAGGGAGTTTTTTTATGCACTCATATGCAAATAAAAAAGTCCGATTTCTGAAAATACATGAGAAAGACCGTAACAGCCAATGCCAAGTACGCCATAATACCATAAATGTCTTGCGCGCTCTTTACGTGCTGTATGTGTAAAGAAACCTTTCCAAATTCCTAGACCAATGCAAATCCATTCAAGAATCATACAAAGTGCCGACAAACTAAGCATAAACCAGACCATTTTGTTCCTCCTGACTATCATTTTATTATGTTGTAGCCTCAGAGTAGTTGTTCTTGTTAGGTTAAATATATGTCCATCTTTTAGAAACAGTATGGTCTGGCTGAAAATATTTTAATCCAATGATTTTTTGAAGTTTTACACATAACCTGCTCGGTTTCTTTTCAAAATAAGAGAAGAGGAGGTTTTTCGTTTGAAGAATCTTAAAATTATTTGGATCTATCGACTAGGGTTATTGTTATTAGTATTTCTCTGCTTACTTGTTTTTTTAAAAATCAAACCATTATGGGCACCGATTGTATTTGTATGTAAAGTAGCCATTACACCGTTTTTTATTGCTTGTTTTATTGCTTATTTACTGCATCCTTTAATTGAGAAATTACATAAACAAGGAATGCCTCGTACCCTTGCGATTTTACTCATTTATATTCTCTTTTTTGGTGGTCTTGGTTACGGGATTTATAAAGGAACACCAGTTGTTATTAGCCAGTTGCAAGAAATGAATAAGCAATTTCCTGAGTTTATGAAAATGTATGATTCATGGATGGATGGTGTCACAGAACAAACGGATAATTTCCCGTCGTTTATTCATGATAAAGTAAAACAAATTTTTGTTGGAATTGAAATAAAAATACAATCCTTATTAAATAAAGTGATGAGTACGGCCCGCGGTGTGCTTGACTCTTTACTCATCATTTTTCTTATTCCGTTCATTGTGTTTTACATACTGAAAGATTATGGGGCGTTTTATCATGTTTTTTGGAAAGTAATTCCTTATAAATGGCGAGATACGGGACAAATATTAGCAAAAGAAATCGATAAATCGTTAGGGAGTTATATTCGCGGACAATTATTTGTTTGTTTAGTTTTAGGCGGTGTGTCTGCCCTTGCATTTTGGTTTATCGGTATGAAATATCCATTGCTTCTTGGGATTGTTGTCGGGGTTACAGATATTATTCCATACTTTGGTCCTATTTTAGGAGCGATTCCAACGTTAATGATTGCAGCAACAGTATCCACAAGTTTATTCATTAAAGCTGGGATTGCGCTAGCGATTTTGCAATTTGTTGAAAGTAACATTTTATCTCCGTATATTGTTGGGAAATCGTTGCGCATGCATCCAGTTGTCATTATGCTCGCCCTGCTTGTTGGGGGCGAGGTAGGTGGAATTGTCGGCCTTTTAATATCTGTTCCGATTTTAGCGGTTATTCGAACTGTAGTCGTTCATATAAAGCCTCTTTGGAGACATTGACAAATAGAAACGAATTCGCTACAATTTTGGCATATAGTAGAAACTTATGTCAGTTTCCATCATAAAATGTATTCTATACTGATTTGAAATTGATGACGGAACGAGTATGTCATAGTCCATTTGTAGAGAGAAACTTCCATTGGCTGAAAGAAGTTTTAAATGAAGGATGACAGAACGCTACTCCTGAGAGCAGCTAATCCCTGCCGTCTTGCCACGTTACGGCACCATGAGGTGATGAAATAAATGCATATTATTATATGCAATCTAGCTTTAGCGTCTAAAAGCTCTGAAATTTCCCAATCTCACTGAAAGACAAAAAGCGTCTTTCCGTTCGACTGGTCCAATTTCTTCCGCTTTTAAGCGAGACGCTTCCGCTTTTTATTTCATAATTAGGGTGGTATCGCGAGTTAACTCTCGTCCCTTTTATAGGGGCGAGAGTTTTTTGTTTTTATGGAATTTTTTTTAAGGAGGAAATATAGATGAAACAATTAACAGGCGCACAAATTCGTCAAATGTTTTTAGATTTTTTTAAGGAAAAAGGGCATGCGATTGAACCGAGTGCATCATTAGTTCCGCACGAAGATCCATCTCTTTTATGGATTAATAGTGGCGTAGCGACATTAAAAAAATACTTTGACGGACGTGTTATCCCACAAAATCCACGTATTACAAATGCGCAAAAATCAATTCGTACAAACGATATTGAAAACGTTGGGAAAACAGCTCGTCACCATACATTCTTTGAAATGCTAGGAAACTTCTCAATCGGTGATTATTTTAAAGAAGAAGCAATTACATGGGCTTGGGAATTTTTAACGAGTGACAAATGGATTGGATTTGATAAAGAATTATTATCTGTTACAATTCACCCAGAAGATGAAGAAGCATTTACAATTTGGCATGAAAAAATGGGCATTCCGAAAGAACGTATTATTCGTTTAGAAGAAAACTTCTGGGATATTGGTGAAGGACCAAGTGGACCGAACACTGAGATTTTCTATGATCGCGGCGAAGCTTATGGTAATGATCCAAGTGATCCAGAATTATATCCTGGTGGTGAAAATGAGCGCTACTTAGAAGTATGGAACCTTGTGTTCTCTCAATTTAACCATAACCCAGATGGTTCTTATACACCGCTTCCAAAGAAAAACATCGATACAGGAATGGGTCTAGAGCGTATGACATCTATCGTTCAAAACGTACCTACAAACTTTGATACAGATTTATTCATGCCGATGATTGGTGCAACAGAATCAATCTCTGGTGAAAAGTATCGTAGTGGCGACGCAGAGAAAGATATGGCATTTAAAGTGATTGCAGACCATATTCGTACTGTAACATTTGCTGTTGGTGATGGGGCTCTTCCTTCGAACGAAGGCCGTGGTTATGTGTTACGTCGTTTATTACGCCGAGCTGTTCGTTATGCGAAAAAATTAAACATTAACCGTCCATTTATGTATGAATTAGTACCAGTTGTTGGAGAAGTGATGAAAGACTTTTATCCAGAAGTTCTTGAAAAGAAAGATTTCATTGCAAAAGTTGTGAAAAATGAAGAAGAGCGTTTCCATGAAACACTTCATGACGGTGAAGCGATTTTAGCAGAAGTGATTGCAAAAGCGAAAGAAGAAAAAACAACTGTTATTTCTGGAGTAGATGCATTCCGTCTGTATGACACATATGGATTCCCGGTTGAATTAACAGAAGAATATGCTGAAGAAGCTGGCATGACAGTTGATCATGCAGGATTTGAGGCAGAGATGGAAAAACAACGTGAGCGTGCACGTGCGGCTCGTCAAGATGTTGATTCTATGCAAGTTCAAGGCGGCGTTCTTGGGGAAATTAAAGTAGCAAGTGAATTTGTTGGTTACGGCACTGTTGCAACAGAAAGCAACGTAATAGCACTTGTGAAAAATGGCGAGTATACAGACAGCTTACAAGCAGGTGAAGAAGGCCAATTAATGCTTGATGTAACACCATTCTACGCTGAAAGCGGTGGACAAATTGCAGACCGCGGTTACCTTCTTACAGACGGTGTGAAAGTTCTTGTAAAAGATGTACAAAAAGCACCAAATGGTCAAAACTTACACAAAGTAGTCGTGGAAGAAGGGGTATTAACGAAAGATGCAACTGTGAAAGCTGTTATTGATACGAAAAATCGCAGTAGCATTGTGAAGAACCATACAGCAACTCACCTGTTGCATCAAGCGTTAAAAGACGTGCTTGGAACACATGTTAACCAAGCTGGTTCTCTTGTTACAGCAGAACGTTTACGATTTGATTTCTCTCACTTCGGTCAAGTACAAGCTGATGAATTAGAAAAAATTGAGCGTATTGTAAACGAGAAAATTTGGGAAAGTATTGATGTGGAAATTTCTCAAAAGGCAATTGAAGAAGCAAAAGAAATGGGTGCAATGGCATTATTCGGTGAAAAATATGGAGATGTTGTTCGCGTTGTTCAAGTTGGTGATTACAGTTTAGAACTTTGTGGTGGTTGCCATGTTGATAACACAGCTTCTATCGGTATTTTCAAAATCGTTGCTGAGTCTGGTATCGGTGCAGGAACACGTCGTATCGAGGCGGTAACTGGTAAAGCGGCATACGAATTAATGAACGATCAAGTAAGTTTATTAAAAGAGGCTGCAGGGAAAATGAAAACAAATCCGAAAGATATTTTAACAAGAGTGGATGGTTTGTTTGCTGAAGTGAAACAACTTCAAAAAGAAAATGAATCTCTTGCTGCTAAGTTAAGTAATATTGAAGCTGGAAACTTAACAGACGCAGTTGTCTCAGTGGATGGGGTTCATGTATTAGCAACGAAAGTAAATGTTGCAGATATGAATAACTTACGTACAATGATGGATGACTTGAAAAATAAATTAGAATCTGCAGTCATTGTATTAGCAGCTGTAAATGATGATAAAGTAAATATCTTGGCGGGTGTAACGAAAGATCTAGTTGGTCAAGGGTATCATGCGGGTAAACTTGTAAAAGAAGTTGCATCTCGCTGCGGTGGCGGTGGTGGTGGCCGTCCTGATATGGCTCAAGCGGGCGGTAAAAATCCAGCGCAAGTAGATGAAGCGCTAGCTTTTGTACAAGAGTACGTTAAATCTGTTTCAAAATAAAGAGAGAGTAGTGTACAATAGTAGGGAGAGGAAATAGTCTTCTCCCTATATTTACTACTTGATAAGTGAGGTGCTTTAAATGGACGGTTTTGATAAAACAATGAAGTTTAGCATTCAAGATGAAAAACAGAGTGTCCATGTAAATGATGTACTTTTAACTGTGTATGATGCACTTCAAGAAAAAGGCTATAATCCGATTAATCAAATTGTCGGTTATTTATTAAGCGGAGATCCAGCATACATACCTCGTCACAAAGACGCGCGCAATATTATTCGCAAACTGGAACGTGATGAGTTAATTGAAGAACTTGTGAAGTCTTATTTGAAGCAACATCGTGAGGAGTAGTTTATGCGAATATTAGGTTTAGATGTTGGTACAAAAACAGTCGGCGTTGCCATTAGCGACGAAATGGGCTGGACAGCGCAAGGTTTAGAAACGATTAAAATTAACGAAGAACGAGAAATTTTCGGTTTTGATCGCGTTTCTGAACTAGTAAAACAGTACAATGTGGACAAGATAGTAGTAGGATTGCCAAAGAATATGAATGGGACAATCGGTCCGCGCGGTGAAGCTTGTCAAAGATATGCTGAAAGTTTACGTGAACTTTTGCAACTAGAAGTTATACTTTGGGACGAACGTTTGTCAACAATGGCAGCGGAACGACTTCTCATTTCGGCTGATGTAAGCCGAAAAAAACGAAAGCAAGTCATTGATAAAATGGCTGCAGTCGTGATTTTACAAGGATATTTAGATAGTAAATAAGAGGTGACCAGAATGGAAGAAAATCAAATTACAATTGTTGACGAAAAAGGAAATGAGCATTTATGTGAAATTATTTTCACGTTTGATGCTGAAAAATTTGGAAACAAATCATATGTTGTGTTCTCACCAATCGGTGAAGTAGACGAAGATGGAGATCCAATTTACGATGCAATGGCATACGAGCAAAACGAAGATGAAGCTGGTGGTACATTGCTTCCAATCGAATCTGAAGAAGAGTGGGAAATGGTCCAAGAAATGTTTAACACTCTTGCTGCAGAAGACGAAGAAGAATAATATAAAAAAGATGGGCTGCATGTGCAGTCCATCTTTTTATATTCATGTGTTCAATGAAAGATTTTTTGTCGAAACCATGTTGTGATTTATAGTATAATAATACGGATTGTATAACATACCAACTATGTATAAATGAATAGAGTTTTGCTTTGGTGCTGTAGAGCATTGTATAGAAGATATACATATGGTCTACAATGGAATAAGGAGGAAGAACTTTGATACAAAATCAAATGAAGAAGAAGCGTAGACGTGTCGCTTTTGTGGTGATTATTGCACTATTTGTATGTTGCGTATCAGTCTATGCGTACATTTCATCTGCATTGAAACCGATTGATCGTAGTAAGAAACAGGAAATTGTAGTTGAGATTCCAAAAGGTTCATCTACAAGTAAAATTGGAGAAATTTTAGAGGGAAAAGGTGCCATTAAAAATGGTACGGTATTTAGTATTTATGCAAAGGCAAAATCGAAAAACCTTCAGGCTGGTACATACTTATTACATACGTCGATGAATGTAGATGAAGTGATGGAACAAATGTCATCTGGAAATGTACATCGTCCAGTGGCGTATAAAATAACGATTAAAGAAGGGACACAGGTTGTCGAAATTGCCGATATGATTGCGAAGGAATTAAAATGGAATAAAGATGATGTAGTACGTCAATTAAATGATAAATCATTTGTTCAAAAATTGCAGCAAAAGTATCCGGCACTATTAACAAATAAAATTTTTGACAGCAATATAAAATATCCGTTAGAAGGCTATTTATATCCAGCAACATACTCTTTTTATAAAAAAGATACAACGTTAGAAGAAATTGTAACAGCAATGCTTGAAAAAACAAATGCACTTATTGTACAAAATGAAACGAAAATGAAGAAGAAAAATTTTGATGTTCATCAGCTGTTAACGTTATCTTCTTTAATTGAAGAAGAAGCAACAGGATTTACAGATCGTCAAAAGATTGCTAGTGTTTTTTACAATCGTTTAGCAAAAGGAATGCCATTACAGACAGATCCGACTGTATTGTATGCGCTTGGAAAGCATAAAGAGCGTGTATTATATAAAGATTTGAAAGTAAATTCGCCATATAATACGTATGTGGTAAAAGGGCTTCCGGTTGGGCCGATTGCAAACTCTGGCAAGCATTCTGTACAGGCAGCGTTAGAGCCTGCACAAACGGATTATTATTATTTCTTAGCAGCACCAAATGGTGAAGTGTATTATGCAAAAACGTTAGAAGAACATAATGCACTAAAGCAGAAATACATTACAAAAAAATAATGAAATGAGGAGGATAGCGAAAAAAGTCGCATATCCTTCTTTTTTATGTTAAAATATATCGGGTTAAAAAGTGGCAGAAGAATCGTTTGTAATATTGAAACGGGACGTACAAGCTAAGGGTGAAGCTGGCTTGTATTTTTATTGCATTCTATGTGTGAACAAAGACTGACACGTCATAGAGGCACTTCTCCGTGCAAATAAGGAGGACCATTTATGAAGGATGCAGTTAACGAATACTTATTATCATTTATTACTGAAAAAGACGAACTTATTCTTGAAATGGAAGAATATGCGAGTGAACATCATGTGCCGATTATGGATCGCCTTGGTATGGAATTTATGCTTCAATTTTTACGTTTGATTGAACCGAAAAGCATATTAGAGCTAGGAACAGCAATTGGTTATTCTAGTATTCGTATGATGCAAGCAATTCCAAATTCACGCATTGTGACAGTAGAGCGCAATAGTGATCGATATGAAAAAGCACTTGAATATATAGAGCGTTCTCCTGTTAAAGAACGCATTTCCGTTATTTACGGTGATGCATTAGAAACGGGTGAGCAAGTAAAGGAACACGGGACGTTTGATGTTATTTTTATTGATGCTGCAAAAGGACAATATCGTCGCTTTTTTGATTTATATGAGCCGTTATTAAATCCAGGTGGCGTTATTATTTCAGATAATGTGTTATATCACGGACTCGTAACGACAAAAGAGAAGATTGAAAATAGACGTACACGTGGTTTAATTCGCCGTATTAAGACGTATAATGAGTGGCTTATGAACCATAAGGGATATGATACAACAATTTTCCCGATTGGTGACGGAGTAGCAGTGAGCAAAAAGAAAGGGTGACAAAGGTATGAAAAAACCTGAATTGTTAGTAACACCAAGAGGGATTGCAGATATTGAACCTCTTGCAAAGGCAGGTGCAGATGCGGTCATAATTGGTGAACAAGAGTTTGGCTTACGATTAGCTGGTGAGTTTTCTCGTGAAGACGTGAAGCAAGGTGTAAATATTGCGCATGAGCACGGTATGAAAGTTTATGTAGCGATGAATGCAGTGTTTCACAATGAAAAAGTAGAAACTTTAAAAGACTATGTTTCATTTTTACGAGATGTACAAGTAGATGCGATTGTTTTTGGCGATCCTGCTGTACTTATGACAGTTCGTGAAGTAGCACCGAATATGCCGTTGCATTGGAATACGGAAACGACAGCAACGAACTGGTTTTCATGTAATTATTGGGGACGTAAAGGGGCAAAACGTGCTGTGCTCGCACGCGAGTTAAGTTTAGATGAAATTATTGAATTAAAAGAGCATGCAAAGGTAGAAGTGGAAGTACAAATTCACGGTATGACATGCATGTTCCAATCAAAACGTTCACTAGTTGGGAACTACTTTGAATATCAAGGGCGTCATTTGGAGATTGAAAAGAAAAAACATGAAGAAAATATGTTCTTATATGATGAAGAACGTAATAATAAATACCCGATTTATGAAGATGCAAATGGTACGCATATTATGAGTCCAAATGATATTTGCTTTATTGATGAATTAGAGGAACTAATCGATGCGGAAATAGATTGCTTAAAAATCGATGGTGTATTAAAAAGCTCTGAATATATTGTTGAGGTTACTAAGAAATACCGTAAAGCAATTGACTTATGCGTAGAAGATCGCGATGCGTATTATGACATAAAAGAAAATTTATATAAAGAGATAGAAGAGATGCAACCAGTAAATCGTCCACTTGATACAGGATTCTTCTTTAAAGAAACGGTTTACTAAACGAGGAGGGTGTAGAATATGACAATGCAAGAAATTTCACGAGTAATTGATGGCAAGCGCGTTATTGTGAAGAAACCTGAATTGTTAATCCCAGCAGGGAATTTAGAGAAATTAAAAATAGCTATCCATTACGGTGCAGATGCTGTATATTTAGGTGGGCAAGAATTTGGTCTTCGTTCCAATGCTGGAAACTTCACATTAGAAGAAATGGCAGAAGGCGTTGAATTTGCTAAGAAATATGGTGCAAAGATATATGTAACAACAAATATTTTTGCACATAATGAGAACATGGAAGGGCTAGAAGAATATTTAAGAGGCATTGAGAAAGCTGGTGTAACAGGTATTATCGTTGCAGATCCTCTTATTATTGAAACATGTAAACGAGTAGCACCTTCTGTTGAAGTACATTTAAGTACGCAACAATCACTATCTAACTGGAAAGCAGCGCAATATTGGAAAGAGGAAGGATTACATCGCCTTGTATTAGCGCGTGAAGTTGGATATGAAGAAATGAAAGAAATAAAAGAACACGTTGATATTGAAATTGAGGCATTTGTCCATGGTGCAATGTGTATTGCGTATTCTGGAAGATGTACATTAAGTAACCATATGACAGCACGTGACTCTAACCGCGGTGGTTGTTGCCAATCTTGTCGCTGGGATTACGACTTAATTCAAACAGTCTCCCAGCATAAAGATGCACAAGAACTACCGTTATTCCAAGAAGGAGATGCTCCTTTCGCAATGAGTCCGAAAGATTTAAATTTAATTCTTTCGATTCCAAAAATGATTGAAATCGGAATTGACAGCTTAAAAGTTGAAGGACGTATGAAATCTATCCATTACATTGCAACTGTAGCAACGGTATATCGTAAAGTAATCGATACGTACTGCGCAGATCCTGATAACTTTGAATTTAAACAAGAATGGTTAGACGAACTGGATAAATGTGCAAATCGTGACACAGCTCCAGCTTTCTTTGAAGGTGTACCAGGATATCAAGAACAAATGTATGGAAATCATAGTAAGAAAACAACGTATGATTTTGCTGGTTTAGTGTTAGATTATAATGAAGAAACAGGCATTGCAACAATCGAACAACGTAATTATTTTAAACCAGGACATGAAGTGGAGTTCTTTGGACCAGAAATAGAAAACTTTACACAAACGGTGGAGAAAATTTGGGATGAGGATGGAAATGAATTAGATGCAGCAAGACATCCGCTGCAAATCGTGAAAATCAAAGTGGATCGACCAGTGTATGTGAACAACATGATGCGCAAAAGCATATATCAATAAGAAAGAGTGGTAGTTGAATGGGGACGAATAAGCCTGTTGTAATTGGAATTGCTGGTGGTTCAGGATCAGGTAAGACAAGCGTAACAAAAGCAATTTTTGATCATTTTCAAGGTCATTCCATCTTAATTTTGGAGCAAGATTATTATTATAAAGACCAAAGTCATTTACCTATGGAAGAACGTTTAAAAACAAATTACGATCATCCATTAGCTTTTGATAATGATTTACTAATTGAACACTTGCACCAATTACTTGCATATAAAATGATTGAAAAACCTGTATATGATTATACTTTGCATACGCGTTCTGAGGAAGTGATTCCGGTTGAACCGAAAGATGTCATTATTTTAGAGGGGATTCTTGTACTAGAGGATCCGCGCCTTTGTGAATTAATGGACATCAAACTTTTTGTTGATACAGACGCTGATCTTCGTATTTTACGTCGTATGCAACGCGATATTAAAGAGCGTGGACGCACAATGGATTCGGTCATTGAACAATATGTAAATGTTGTACGCCCAATGCATAACCAATTTATTGAGCCTTCTAAGAAATTTGCAGATATCATTATCCCAGAAGGTGGACAAAATCATGTTGCAATTGATATTATGGTTACAAAAATCGCAACAATTCTTGAAGAAAAAGTGAATTTGTAATAGCATAGTAAAAGATATTCGATAGGAAGGGATTTTTTCCCTTCCTATCGAATACAATGATACATGCAACCTCATCTGTATATAGATGAGGGCATATTTATATCAACTTTCCATACATATCTTCTTTATATAAGGAAGAATTGGAAAAGACGGGGTTGTATGTGACAACTCCGCTAGTGCATATGTACTAGAAACCTCCGCTACTAGAAATGCGGAGGAGTTTTCATATTGGAACTCCTCTTTTTCTCGGGGGATTGGTATATAAAAGGAGTGGAAAAGAATGGCAACAGAAAAAACATACCCTATGACGCAAGAGGGTAAAGAAAAATTAGAAAACGAACTAGAACAATTAAAAACAGTAAGACGTAAAGAAGTTGTAGAACGTATTAAAATTGCACGTAGCTTCGGGGACCTTTCTGAGAACTCTGAGTACGATGCAGCGAAAGATGAACAAGCATTCGTAGAAGGGCGTATCACGCAGCTAGAAAACATGATTCGTAATGCAGTAATCATTGAGGATACTGGTGAAGCGTCTACAGTTGTTACATTAGGGAAAACGGTAACATTTAAAGAACTTCCAGATGGAGATGAAGAAGCTTACACAATCGTTGGTAGTGCAGAGGCTGATCCATTTGAAGGAAGAATTTCTAATGATTCTCCAATTGCAAAGAGCTTATTAGGTAAGCAAATTGGTGAGAAAGTAGTCATCCAAACTCCTGGTGGAGAAATGCAAGTTGAAATTATCTCTGTAAAATAATAAAAAAAGTTCACTCCTATGAGTGAACTTTTTTTATTTTCAATGAGAAGCTCCTTCTCTAAATGAAGGAAAGATAGGGAGGATTATAAGTGAAAATTGCTATATAAACATCCGTAATGTTTTAATTTTCGCCAAATTCGACATAATACGACAATAAAAAAGTTTTAACTTCCCACCCGAAAGAAGTCTCCCGCTTCTAAACGTGGAGGTGCTTTTAGCACCAGTGAAAGCGGGAGATGAATTTCGGTTAGGCGTAGCCTAACGTTATCTCTTTTTTTTGTGCCATGATATAATCAATCTTAGATAAAAAGAAAGGCTGTTATATAAATAAAATTAGACAATAATAATCATGCAGTGTTCCTGTTGTATGATCGTCTTGTTCTGGTCATAAAATATCGCAGAAAAGTGATTGATGATACCATATCTGACTATGCAAAAGATATGTTTGTTCGATTGGGCGAAAGTTACAATATTTCCTTAGTCGAATGGAATCACGATATTGACCATGTGCATATTTTGTTCAAAGCACATCCGAATACTGAAATGTCAAAGTTCATCAATGCCTATAAAAGCGCAAGTTCACGACATTTCTCCAATACAAGTTAGAAGAGCAAGGGAAAAAGCTGATCAAAATAGATAAATGGTTTCCATCATCCAAAACTTGCTCATGTTGTGGTCAAGTAAAAGAGTCTCTATCTCTTTCTGAGCGTAAATTCCACTGTGATTGTGGTTTTGTGGCAGACAGAGATTGGAACGCTTCTATCAACATCAAACGTGAAGGGTTACGCTTATTAGCGTTCGTATAGCAAAAAGAACTCTTGGAACGAGAGGGATAGCTCGGTCAGTTTTCGTTAGCTACTAAAAGTAACGATAAGTCGAGAAGCCCCCACTTCAAAAATCGTTAGATTTTAAGTGGGGGTAGTTCACAGCAACCAGCAAATCAAGAATAAAAGGAAGTTTTGTATAAAAAGAATAACACCTCGTCTAAACTGAAAAGACGAGGTGTTTTTTTATGAAAATGAAGCGAAGAATTGTTATCATTTTATTATGTTTTACATGTATTATGCTACTTTTACTTGGTAGACTGGCGCAAATACAGCTTATATCTACTGAATCATTTACAGATAGGCATATTAATTTAATTGAAAAGAGTGTCACCCAGCGTACACAAGCAGTCACAGTGGATGATGGCAGAGGGCATTTTGTTGATCGAAATGGAGAAAGAATCGGTGAAAAAAGCTATCCCGCTTTAATAATTTTTCCGTTCTTGCAAATAAAAAGTGACATGTTACAAAAAATTGCGCATATCATTGGTGTGTCAGAGCAAGACATACATTTGCAAATGAAAAATAAAAGAAAACCATTTCTATTTCAAAGAGGTGATCAGCCGTTTCAATTAACGAAAGAACAGATGGAAAAGATAAATCGTGAAAATCTGTTAGGGATGGTAGCGACTGAAGTAAGGTTAAAACAAGCATCCGAAGCAGAACATTTCATTGGTGTAGTAGGAGAGAATAAGAGGGAGTTTCAAAAGCGATATGGAGAGAAATATAAGTTATCTAGTCAAACCCCTGTCGGTATTTCAGGGTTACAACAGTCATTTGATGAATTTTTAATGACCGACGGTGAAACAAAAATATTATATCAAGTGGATCGGCAAGGGGAGCCTATTTTTGGGAAGCATGCGAAATTCACTTCTCCGGGAAATCCGTTTTATCCTGTCACGATTCAAACAACGCTTCATAAACGGATGCAACAAAAAGCTGAAGCACTTCTGGCAAGTCATGGGATAAAAAAGGGCGGATTAGTACTATTAGATATAGAAAATAGTGAAATTTTAGCTATGGTAAGTAAGCCGTCTATGCAACAAAATGATAAAGGTACATATGAACAGGCGTTGGAAAACCAAATGGTAACACCTCATTTTCCAGGCTCTATTTTTAAGACGGTGATAGCTACGGCAGCAATAGATCAAAAATTACTTCAGCATAACAGAATGTTTAATTGTGATACAGATTTATATGGTGAAGATATTCCAGAAGTAATGATGGGGAAATTAAACTTTAAAGAGAGTTTTGCTAGGAGTTGTAACCGAACGTTTGCTGAACTCGGGAATGAATTATTGCAGCTTGATACAAGTATGATGGAAACATATTTAAAGGCGCTCGGTGGAAGTGGGGATGTTGGCTGGACGGGACCGGTATTTCACGCATTAAAGTTTAAACAGTTACCAGAAGAAAAGAGAGCTGTTGTTTGGGATGAAGAAGAAAATAAAAGAAGCTATAAAGCAATTGCACAAACTGCAATTGGACAAAAAGATGTCCGAATCTCACCGTTAGCAGTGGCAAATATGATGGCAACGATTGCTCGAGGCGGAGAGAAACGTGAAGTAAAGGCTGTAAAAGAAATTCGATATAAAAATGGAACGAGTTTTTTTCGGTTTAAAGATCATAAGGTAGAAGGAAAGCAGCCTTCTTATACAACGATAACAAAGATGCAACAATTATTAAGGAGTGTAGTAACAATGAAGGAAGGCACTGGTTCAGCTCTTCAAGGTTTACCTTTATCTGTTGCTGGAAAGTCCGGTACAGCACAAACCGGAAAAGGAAATAAAGTAAATCGGTGGTTCGCTGGTTATTTTCCTTATGATCGTCCTAAATATGCTTTAGTTGTAGTGGATATAGAAACAGATAATAACCGAAATATGGTAACCTCTATTTTCAAAGAGTTTGTAGAAGCGATTTATCAATTAGAACATGCACAGTAATCTTGCAATTGTATATAAAATGTTTTCAGTTTGTGAAAAAATGTTTGTAATTGTTCAACCTTTTTAGATTTAATGTTACAATAGCAAGTAGGAAAAACTGCATGGAGGTTTGAAGAATGGCAGGAGGATCTAGATTCCAACAGAAACAACAAAAACGTCGTCAAAACGGTGTTTTAAATATTGCGATTGCGATTGTATTATTAGCAGTCATTGTTGTAGCATATCAAGTCTTCTTTACTTCTGATACAACAGAACAAGCGTCTTCTCAAGATAAGAAAGTATCTCAGGAAACAAAGAAAGAGAATAAGTCTGAGAATAAAAAAGCGAAAGAAAAAGCAGAAGAAGAAGCAAAGAAAAAAGCTGAGGAAGAGAAGCAAAAGGCAGAAGAGGAAGCAAAGAAAAAAGCTGAGGAAGAAGCAAAGGCAAATGAAAAAGTGTCAGCTGAAAAAACACTTCCAAAGGCGACTGATGCCTATACAAAACCTTCTTGGAAACCAGTAGGTACAACGCAAGGCGCAACGCCGGCAATGACATTTACAAAAGGAACAGCAGATTGGAATGAAATGAATCAAGCAATTTCTTCTGCAATTGAAATTCCTGTAGAACAATTAATTATTCATCGCATTGGAAATAATGGGAAAGAAAAAGCGTATGGTAATGTTCAAGATAAGCAAACAGGGAAAAGATATTATGTAAATATTGAATGGGTACAGAATGAGGGTTGGAAGCCAACACTTGTTCAAACTCTAAACTAAAAAGAGAGAGGTTCTGAAAAGAACCTCTCTCTTTTATAGTTAACGCAATTTTTTTAGTTTAAAATGAACAACAGCACTATAATATGGACGTTTGCTTTCTGGATCCATAACCATTTGGTGAGAAACGCGATGAACTTCAAGCATCAGTGCTTTGTTATGATCTATTTGTTCGTTAATCTTTTTCTCTAAAGAAACTAAGTCGGTTGCTTCAAAAAATTCTACTTTATCCTCTAACATTTCAAAGGTGAATGACATGAAGAAACACTCCTCTCCTTTATTCATCACATTTAGTGTAGCAAAGAAAAGAAGGAAATACCATGTACATTTAGATTGACATTTTAGGAAAGAAAGCATATCATACTGATAAAACCGATAAGAAAAAGGGGAATTTTCATGGGTACAGAATTTAATGGTTTATTTGACGAATGGGCTCATACGTACGACTCATTTGTACAGGGCGAAGATATACAATATAAAGAAGTTTTCGCTTGTTATGAGGAAATTTTAGAGGATGTAGTAAACAAATCATTTGGAAATATATTGGAATTTGGTGTCGGCACTGGCAACTTAACAAATAAATTATTACTTGCTGGCCGCACTGTTTACGGTATAGAACCGTCACGTGAAATGCGTGCAATTGCAAAAGAAAAATTGCCAGAAGGATTTACAATTACAGAGGGAGATTTTCTCAAATTTGATGTCCCAAATACGATTGATACGATTGTCAGCACTTATGCATTTCATCATTTAACAGATGAAGAAAAAGATGTGGCGATTGCGAAATATAGTCAATTACTAAACAAAGGTGGTAAAATAGTCTTTGCTGATACAATATTTGCAGATCAGGAAGCGTATGATAAGACTGTAGAAACTGCAAAACAAAGAGGTTTTCATCAGTTAGCTAATGATTTGCAAACAGAATACTATACGCGTATTCCAATCATGCAATCTATTTTTGAAAAGAATGGCTTTCATGTTACATTTACGAGACTAAATCATTTCGTTTGGGTTATGGAGGCAACTAAGCAATAGAAAGAGGGATTAGATTGAGAATTGCTGTAATTGGAGCAATGGAAGAAGAAGTGCATATTTTACGTGATAAATTAGAACAAGCAGAGACAGAAAGCGTTGCTGGTTGTGAATTTACAAAAGGAATGTTGGCAGGACATGAAGTAATATTGTTAAAATCCGGTATTGGTAAAGTGAACGCAGCGATGTCTACGACAATTTTGTTAGAAAGATATCAACCTGAAAAAGTAATCAATACAGGTTCAGCTGGTGGCTTCCATCACTCTTTAAATGTTGGAGATGTTGTCATTTCAACTGAGGTTCGTCATCATGATGTGGATGTAACGGCATTTAATTATGAATACGGTCAAGTACCAGGCATGCCACCAGGATTTAAAGCGGATAAAGAATTAGTTGCATTGGCAGAGAAATGCATGAAGGAAGAAGAAAATATTCAAGTGGTTAAAGGAATGATTGCAACGGGTGATTCATTTATGAGTGATCCAAACCGAGTTGCAGCAATTCGTGATAAATTTGAAAATCTTTACGCAGTAGAAATGGAAGCGGCAGCTGTTGCACAAGTATGCCATCAATATAACGTTCCGTTTGTTATTATTCGTGCACTTTCTGATATTGCTGGTAAAGAATCAAATGTTTCATTTGATCAATTTTTAGATCAAGCAGCTCTTCATTCTACAAACTTTATCGTAAAAGTCTTGGAAGAGTTAAAGTAATGTAACAAAAAGGCAACTGTCTCATATAAAGAATTACATACAGTTGCCTTTTCTTTATTGGCAAGTAAGGAGGAGAACACGATGAAGGTGTATCGTGGGGTTCATGAATTAATTGGTCATACGCCGATTGTAGAAATTACTCGTTTTTCACTTCCAGAGGGTGTTCGATTATTTGCGAAACTTGAATTTTATAATCCAGGTGGAAGCGTGAAAGATCGTCTTGGAAGAGAATTAATTGAAGATGCATTAGCAAAAGGGCTTGTCACAAAAGGTGGAACGCTTATTGAACCAACAGCGGGGAATACTGGTATTGGACTGGCACTTGCTGCACTAGAGCATGACTTACATGTCATCGTTTGCGTGCCAGAGAAATTTAGCGTTGAAAAACAAGAGCTAATGAAAGCACTTGGTGCAAAAGTTGTTCATACACCAACCGAACAAGGAATGACAGGTGCAATTGAAAAAGCAAAAGAGTTAGTAAAAGAAATTCCAAATTCATATTCTCCAAGTCAGTTTGCTAACGAGGCAAACCCACGTGCTTATTTTAAAACACTGGGACCTGAAATTTGGGACGCTTTAAATGGAGAAGTGGATATATTTGTAGCAGGTGCAGGTACTGGTGGTACATTTATGGGTACTGCATCGTATTTAAAAGAACAAAATTCCAATGTAAAAACGGTTATTGTAGAACCAGAAGGATCTATTTTAAATGGTGGTGAAGCAGGGTCACATGAAACGGAAGGGATTGGTCTTGAATTTATTCCGCCGTTTTTAAAACCGTCTTACTTTGATGAAATTCATACGATTTCTGATAAACATGCCTTTAAACGTGTGAAAGAATTAGCACAAAAAGAAGGGCTTCTTGTAGGAAGTTCATCAGGGGCTGCATTTCATGCAAGTTTGCTAGAAGCGGAGAAAGCAAAACCAGGTACAAATATTGTAACGATCTTTCCAGATAGTAGTGAGCGTTACTTAAGTAAAGATATATACAAAGGATGGGAATAAAAATGAGAGCAAAAACAAAATTAATTCATGGTATTCGCATAGGAGAACCTTCAACGGGATCTGTCAATGTACCAATTTATCAAACAAGTACGTACAGACAAGAAGCGGTTGGAAAGCATAAAGGATATGAATATTCACGCACAGGAAATCCAACACGTGCAGCTTTAGAAGAAATGATTGCAGTGCTAGAAAACGGTCATGCGGGATTCGCATTTGGATCCGGAATGGCTGCAATTACAGCAACAATCATGTTATTCTCAAAAGGAGATCATATCATTTTAACGGATGATGTGTATGGTGGAACATATCGTGTTGTGACAAAAGTATTGAACCGCTTTGGTATTGAGCATACATTTGTAGATACGACAAATTTAGATGAAGTAGCTGCGGCAGTACGTCCAAATACGAAAGCGATTTATGCTGAAACACCAACAAACCCACTATTAAAGATTACAGATATCAAAGCAATTTCTACATTTGCAAAAGAAAAAGGGTTGCTAACAATTATTGATAACACATTTATGACTCCTTATTGGCAGTCACCTATTTCTCTTGGAGCAGATATTGTCCTTCACAGTGCAACGAAATATTTAGGGGGACATAGTGATGTAGTTGCTGGCTTAGTTGTTGTCAATAGTCCGCAATTAGCAGAAGACCTTCATTTTGTTCAAAACTCAACAGGTGGTGTTCTTGGACCGCAAGATAGTTTCTTATTACTACGCGGTTTAAAAACATTAGGTATTCGCATGGAAGAACATGAAGTAAACTCACGTGCAATTGCTGAGTTTTTAAATAACCATCCAAAAGTTAATAAAGTACATTATCCAGGACTTGAATCACATCCGAATCATGCGCTAGCAAAAGAACAAGCAAACGGATACGGTGCAATTATTTCATTCGATGTAGATAGTGAAGAAACATTAAATAAAGTACTTGAGAAAGTACAATACTTCACACTTGCTGAAAGTTTAGGAGCTGTTGAAAGCTTAATTTCGATTCCAGCGCAAATGACACATGCTTCCATTCCAGCTGACCGTCGTAAAGAACTTGGCATTACGGATACATTAATTCGTATTTCTGTCGGTATTGAAGATGGTCAAGATTTAATTGAAGATTTAGCACAAGCGTTGGCATAATGAAAGAGCCGTTAATAACGGCTTTTTTTCTATGGAAAACTTCTCCCTCGTTGGCTGTATTTACTTACTTCAAAAACTATTAGAATATGATACAGTGGTAGGGAGGGGGGATAGAAGTTGAAAGAATTACAACAAAAAATCGCAGATTATACTCGCTTCGGTCAAGTCCTTCTCGCAATATCTACCTTTTTAATGATTGGTTTATTGATTCCAAATGGAGGAAGAGAAACGGTACAATTTTTTGCGATGATGGGTGTTATCGTTTTATTTTTAGCAATGTCGTTTTTCTTTTTTAAACGTGTTAAAGTGTTGCGTGATCGGTTAGAGGAGAACGAGTATGAATAGATGAAACGCTACAAGAAGAATATATCTTTTTGTAGCGTTTTTTTCATATAGGTAAAATTTTTGTAGAAAATGTATGTATTTCATATTGACATTGATAATCTTTATCAATTAAAATGTAATAGAAGATAGTTCTCATTTCGGATTACTCGTTAACAGTAAGGATTTGGAATGATTAGAACCGAGTGAAATATCTAGTATATATTTGAAAATCCTACACCCCCCCTCAAACCTGTAGTTTTCTTTATACTAGTTATCATATGGAAGCGGTAAACAAGTTTTGTTTACTGCTTTTTTTTGTCAAGACTTGTATATCGCTGTAATTTGTAATAATAAACTAGTTCTTCTATACCATGTTCATCATTTGCAATACCAACAGCAATGCTCCCAGCTTCTTTAGCCATTTTTACATCTACAACAGTATCTCCCATTATGAGTTCTTCTAGCCTAATATCAAGTTGTTTACATGTCTTTATACGCCTTTCTGGATGAGGTTTTCTATCTCCTACTAAAAAGAGTAGCATGAAATAATGTCCCACCTTTATTAAAAGCAATCACTTTTACCTCAATCATTTCTATTGAAATTTGAATTTTCCCCATATTTTTGTTCACCTCGTTTATAATGGATGTAAAACTTATAATATACCGTATATTCTGAAATATATTACAAGTCAAGGAGGGATTACCATTTCTACCATTGAAGATATTGCGAAATTAGCTGGAGTATCTAAAGCAACGGTTTCTCGGGTGCTCAATCGCCATCCTTACGTCCGTCCAGAGTTGCGAGCAAGAATAGAAACAATTATTGAGGAACAAAACTATGTACCAATCGCAACTGCTAAAGATTTGAGGCGTCTTCAAACAAATTTAATTGGTGTAGTTGTTCCGAATATATATCATCCTTTTTTAGTCAGTTAATTCAAGAATTAAGTCATATATTAAAAAAAGATCATTATGATGTTGTCATTCTACAGTCAAATTATGAGATGGACAAGGAGAGAGAATTTTTACACTACATTAAGACGAAAAAATTAGATGCGTTAATTTTTGCGACTCTTTCATTACCGATTGGAGAACTGGAGGAGGCAATGCATTTAGGGACAATTGTTATTTGTAATGAACATGTTGAAACAGAAAAGATATGTACAGTTCAATTTAATGAAGAGTTAGCGGGATATATGGGAACGAAACATTTAGTTGAAAAAGGGTACACAAGGATAGGTTTTTGTTACGATACATTAAAAAGTAAAGCACAGCGCCAAAGGTATCAAGGTTATAAAAGAGCATTAAAGGAATATAGCATACAGCTACAGCAAGAATGGGTGTTTTCAAACTGTTTTGAATTAAAGGATGGAGAAAAGGTGATGTTGAACATTTCTTCCATGCTCGATATTCCAGATGCAATCTTTACAGGTAGTGATGAAATAGCTGCAGGTATGATGATGACAGCACAACGATTACATATTGATGTTCCACAAGATTTAGGTGTGATTGGGTTTGATAATCAACCTCTTTCAATGATTATGACTCCCAACATAACAACAATACAGACGTCTATTAAAAGCATGGCTCAACATTCAATTTTTTTATTGCATAAACAGTTGCGAAGAGAAGAGGTACAGCAAATCCGATTGCCAGTTGCGGTAATAGAAAGAGAATCTACAAGAAGGAGGTAGCAATATGTTTCATACCGATCGTTTGCAGTTTCGGAAATATACAATGGCTGATTTAGACTTTTATGCTTCGTTATGGGGAAATGAAAAAGTAATGCGCTATATTGGAAATGGGACACTTAAAACATATATGCAGTGTAAAAAAAGCCTCGAAAACTGGGTTCTTCCAGGTTATCAAAATGGCTTAGGACTATTTCTAATGATTGAAAAAGAGATAGCAGTACCGATTGGACATGCGGGACTTGTGCGGCAACAAGTGGACGGTAAAGAAGAAATTGAAATTGGTTATTGGTTACTTCCTGCATATTGGAGAAAAGGTTATGCAAAAGAAGCAGCAACAGCATTTCGGGACTATGGATTTCAAGCACTAAGACTAAAAAAATTAATTTCCCTTATTAACCCCGATCATCCCGCTTCTATTTTTGTCGCTAGAAAGACAGGATTAAGCTATGAAAAAACAGCTTCATTTCATGGGAAGGATGTTCTTGTTTATGCGATTAAAAGAGCAGAGTAATGATTGGTAGGAAGCGATACTTCTAGCGTTGTATAAACGGTATAAGAATAATCTGCTAGCTTATACAATAAGAACAACCTTGAAGGATAGATATACTAGGATAGGGAGAATGGCAATGTGTTGAAAAATCTATATATTCAAACGAAAAGTGATAAGAACATATAAGAAAAGGCTTGTTTTCAAAGTGAAAACAAGCCTTTTATCTGGGTAGTAAGACTCCTATCTCAAGATTCAAAGAGAAGCAAGGAAGATAGGTGAGAGCTCATAATTAGTGGGGGATGAAGACCCTCACTAATTAAAATTTCATTTTATCGGTTTTAGAGTAATTAGTATACGTGTTTTCGGTTTTCTGCATGGCTAGAGATGAGTAGTAATGCAGATTCTTCCCCAATATTCCGAACAATATGAGGCACGCAAGCGCTCCAAGAAAATGAATCACCTTCTTCTACGATCGCAATATCTTCTCCATGCTGTACTTCTAATTTTCCACGTAAAACGAGATGACATTCTTCCCCTTCATGAGCGTTTGGTTTATTTTTTTTCGGGAATCCAACAGGAATCTCTACTAAAGATAAGCGCAGACCACCTTGTTCTGCTACATGTTCAATTCTTTGCTGATCTTTTCCGTATACGCTATATTTCCGCTCTTCTTTTTTAACAATTTTCATGCGATTTTTTTGTTCAAGCAATAAATAAGGAAGAGGAACATTTAGGAAATTGGAAATCGTTTCTAAAGTTGAGATAGATGGTGAAGTTTTATTATTTTCAACCTGGCTCATAAATCCTTTAGAAAGTCCTGTCCCTTCACAAATTTGGGCGATTGTGATGCCTCTGCGTTGACGAATTTCGCGTATTGCAGAACCAATATTCATAAAATCAATCTCCTTTTTGTAAACAACTATTTGTATCATAGCAAAAAAAAATTATTTTTTCTTAAAAAAAATGAATTGACGAATAAAAAATTTTATTGTATGTTTTGTAATGTTAATAAAAGTTTTATATAACAAAACTATAAAGGAGAGAAAGAAATGAATCAACGTATTGGTAATTTAATTATTCGTATCGTGTTAGGAGTAACGTTCTTCATGCACGGTTTAGTAAAATTCCAATCAGGAATTGAAAATATTGCAGGATGGTTTACAAGTATCGGTTTACCTGGTGGCCTTGCTTATGGTGTAGCAACAATGGAATTGGTTGGCGGTTTATTATTAATTATCGGTCTAGGTGTAAGATATGTTGGACTACTATTTGCAATCATTATGCTTGGAGCAATTGTAAAAGTAAAATGGTCAGCTGGTCTATTAGGAGATGGGAAAAATCCTGGTTTTGAATTAGATCTTGCACTATTAGCAATGGGACTTCATTTATTTATTGCGAAAGCTGATGGGTTTATAGATAATTTCTTAAAAGCAACTGTATTTAAAAAAGACTAATCTTATCGGGGGTATAACAATATGAGCTTTCAGCTTCATCCCAACACAGCACTTGGTATTGTTCATCTATACGTATCAAATATAAAAAAATCACGAGAATTTTATACGAATGTATTACAATTCAAAGTCATTCAAGAAGAAGAGACAATCGTTATACTTGGTACAAATACAAATGAATCACTTCTTATAATAGAAGAACAAAAAGATGCTTTACCAAAACAGAGAAATCGAACTGGCCTATATCACTATGCAATTTTATTACCGACGAGACAAGATTTAGCAAATGTGCTGCGTCATCTTGTAGAGAAGGTATATCCGTTGCATGGTGGAGCGGATCATTACTTTAGTGAGGCTCTTTACTTAGCTGATCCAGATGGGAATGGAATAGAAATTTATCATGATCGCCAAAGAGAAGTATGGCGCGATGAAAATGGAGAGCTCCCGTTTGTTAGTAACCCGTTAGATGGTGAAGGATTATTACAGCAAGGAGAGGCATGGAGTGGGTTCCCGAGTGGTACAGTGATGGGACATATTCATTTCCATGTATCTGATTTAGAAGAAGCAAGACAATTTTATGTAGATGGTCTAGGATTTGATGTAACGATTCCACCTCGAAATGGTGCGTTGTTTGTTTCTGCTGGTGGATATCATCATCATGTCGGTTTAAATACATGGCAAGGTGAAGGAGTGCCACCACAAATGCCAAATTCTATCGGCTTGAAATATTTCACAATTGTATTAGCGAATGAAACAGAAACAGAAAAGGTATGTAAAAGCTTAAAAGATATTGGTGTTATTGCGACGTACAAAGAGGGAGTATTACAAGTTGAGGATCCATTTGGCCATCGTATTCGCTTGATTACAAAAGAAGAAGCCTAAGCGGCTTCTTCTTATTTTTTTATAATCGCTTTTTCATTCTGCAAAAAGAGGTCATCAAATTGTTTTGCTAAATCAAAATCAAGTTTTGTTAGTCCTTTTGCATTCCATGATGACAAAGTGATAATCACTGCTTTATACTGAATAAGGATAAATGGATGGTGATTATGTTCTTCTGATAGTTTGGCGGCTTCAGAGACAAATTCGACACCTTTTAAGTAGTCGGAAAACATATATTTTCTTTCAATCCATTTTTCATCTTTCACTGTCCATTTATCTAGCTTCTTTAATTCCTCTTGTACTTCATGATCTGTTAATCGTTGCATTATTTCTCACATCCTTTATTGGAAGTAAAGCAAGTCCATTATGGATTAAACGTTGTACAGATTCATTTTCTGTAAATGTAGAGAGTTGTTGCAGTAAGAAAGAGGCTGTTTTTTGATCTTTGTTATGTTCTACAAGTAACTCTAATATTTCAAGGCGGAGTAGCCATTCTTTTTTATAGAATTGATTTAATACTTCATGTATGGCTACTAATTGTTCTACATCTGAATCTTGCAGCTCACCTTTATTTCGAATATCTCGAACCGTTTGATACATACGATCTAGCTCTGATAGTGAAAGTGGTGCGGGGGTTTTTTCTATTTCTTCATCCATAGGGAAGAATGAAGCTGCATCGGCTGCACCTGGGAATACAGATGTAATGTTAGAACCAACTGCCATATCAAAAGTTCCCCATGAAGCATCAAATAATAAGCGATCTTTATAAACAACAGTGCAATTTGTAAAGGAAATAAGAATGACTTTCTCATCCTGTTTTATAATATCAGTTACAGTTCCTTTTACGTGAACACCACTTGCAAAGGAAAAATCAGCATTGTTTCCAATTCTAATGCCTAATGATTGTAAAGATTCCTCTGTACAATCTTCTAGTGCTATATTGTTTTGTAATAAACCAATTGGTGTACCAAATCCATCTTCATGTACAGCTGTTGAGTGATGAGGCAGTTGCTTATGATTGAATGCTAAAGCTGTTGGTATACTTGTTTTCAGATAAATTACTTCACCAACCTCATTTTGCACCATTTCTGAGAATGTGCCTGTAATTTGTAAACCACTACTTAGTTCAGCAGTCGCTATGTTTTCAGAGCGAATTGCTTTTTCTAATCCTTCCGCACCACCCGTCTTAAAAGCCATTGTTTTAGAAAATGCTTCAAGTGCTTCTATCAGTTCTTCAAATGACTGACAGACAAATAGTTGCGGCTGCATTTTCGTCACATCATATGTTGTCTTTATGCAAGCTTCGATCGAGAATGGCACTTTTTCAACAGCATCTGTTAAACAATACTTACTTTCGCCTACAGAAGATAGTAGACCAGCTCCGTAAATTTTAGGGTTGTCTAAGTCGCCAATCAGTCCATATTCAACTGTCCACCAAAAAAGGCGAGAAATTTGTTCCGCTTCTGATACACCTGAAACTAGTTTTTGTTTTTCGATTACTTCTTTTTCTGCTGCTTCAATTTCTTCAGGTGTAGAAGTTGGACTTTCTTTTACAATGGTGAGTGTGCGAACTGCTTCAAAGGCATCATGCTCTTCTTTTGTTGAGAAAGCTTTTGCTCCAATTTGTCCAAAGCGTTTTACATACTTAGCATATGTAGGATCAAGTAAGATTGGAGCATGACCTGCTGCTTCATGAACGATATCAGGTGCTGGTGTATATTCAATATTTTCTACTTTGCGAATATCTGTTGCGATTGGTAGTAAACCATGACCTTGGAAGTCAAAAAATGCGACTCCGGGAATTAGACCATCAATCGTTACAGCTCCCCATCCGCTTGGTGCTAAACATTCATTCATTTCTTCCACTTTTGGAATTGCATCTATATTAATACCAGATGATTTTAATCCGTTCACATAAGCTGGATGAGCCACATCTTTTAAAAAGTTATGGTTTTGCCTCATAATATAGCGCCATACAGCGTGATTAATGGGTGTGTATTGATCATAATGCTGCTTAGACACAAATGGCTTTAAATGAGCTGGAATTTCTGTCTTCTTTTTCATTTCTACATCCTCCTTTTTTCTCTCATCAATTGGTTATGAGTTCTTTCTGTCAGTAGAAATTCACTGAAATATCGTCCTTTATAAAATGTATCACCACCATTTTAAAAATGTAAACGCTTATAAAAATTTTATCATAAGATTCCGAATTGTTTAACATTTGTTTTGTGAGAAACAAAAAAAGTTAGTATTGGATCATTTGATAGAGGGAGATGAAATAGCGATACCCCTATTTACCCTTCTATTTTAGGATAGCTTACTTGGTGAAGTTTCGTACGGAGTAGAGAGTGAAGAAAACACCACGGATAAAAATTTTATCTTATCTAAAATATAGCGATGGGGGAATGATAAGGAGGACGAATAATAGGGGGATAAAGAAAATGTGTAAAAAGTGGTTTTTTCTTATAATTTGTATGTTTTATTTATATGGGAGTATTTCTACTGTTCAAGCGGAAACAAAAGATATAAAAGTAGCTTTTATCCGCGATCATAATTTATGGGTAAAAATAAACGGTAAGGAAACACAAGTAACAAACGGAGAATATATTACAAAACCGAAATGGTCGCACGATGGGAGATGGATTGCATATGCAAAGGGGAAAGAACAAAATCTGCTCGAATTGTACCGCATTAAGGATGGGAAAAAAATTGTGCCATCTCAAACAGAGGCACGAAATTATCAATGGTCGCCGACAGACAACATCATTGCGTTTAAATTTACAAAGACATTAAATATATTTGATGCAGAAAAAAAGAATGCCACATTTGAAAATGTATCAAGCGGCACCGGAGACTATGCATGGTATCCAGATGGAAAGAGATTCCTTGTTTCATCTGAAGCCCAGCTTCTTCCAACAGGTTGGACAGGGGCGCAATTATACAAAGTACAAAAGGAAGCTCAACTGAACCCAAAGAAAATAAAACATTTGTATTCACTACCGAGTATGCAGGAGGATTTCTTTGCTTATGTTGCAAGTAAATTTACGTGGTCTCCAAACCGAAAGTGGATTGCTTTTTTAGCTGTGCCAACAGCTTCATGGTCTGCTGATAGCAACACGCTTTGTCTTTTGAAAGCAGATGGAAGGGATTTTACAAAAATAGACCAAATGTTATTAAATAGTAGCTGGATACAATGGGCACCATCAAAAAATACATTAGCATATATTGAAGGAAGCGGGAGATTCGCTGTTAAGAATAAGCATTTAAAAGTAAAAGAATTGCCAGCGCTTCAACAAGAAACGTTTACTCCTAAAGGATATGTGGATTGGGATTTTACATGGCATAATAATGAGCTGATTACACTTTCAAGAGCGAAAGAGATGAATTGGGAAAATGAAGAAGAAAAGAGAGCTTTGCCTTCATTATATCAAGTGAATATTGAAACAAATCAACAACGTCAAATCACAATTCCTCCTCAAAAGTATGGTGATTATCATCCAGTTTATATAAGGAATCATAAGTTAACATGGATGCGTTCTAATCGAAAAAAGGCAGAGATGTGGTTGGCGAATGAGGATGGATCAGCAGCGAAGAAATGGGTTAAAAATATAGATGTCCCTCAGTCGTATTATGAAAAATGGGATTGGGAAGAAGTGATTTCTGTTAAGGAAGTTTAAGAAACCCACCTAAAATATACTTTTAGGTGGGTTTCTTCTAATTATTTATGCGTTTTATTTGGCTTCTTCTTTCCAGGGTTTCCATTTCCTTGCCGCTTTCTATTTTGCTCATCCTTTGCTTGCTTTTCATGCAATGTGTTTAAGTAATCATTTGAACTATTCATGAATGATTCCTCCTCAAAGTTTCGTGTTCTCTCTGTTACTATAACCAATTGTGGTAGAAATGATGATTAGAGGTTTAGGGAGAGATAAATGATTGTATTTATGAAATTTTTTGAGGAGAATATTGTAAGTGGAAGGGATTAGGATGTTGCTATTGAAACTAGTATGACAATATATATTGAATTTTATATAGAGGAGGTGAGAGATGAACCTTTTTTTGTAAGGCATGGTCAAGGAGTACATACCAAAAATGTGCCAATAAGTTTGCAAATCGAGCATCCTTATTTGACAACAGAAGGGAAGCAACAAACGCTGTTACTTCGAAAGAGTTTACCGCTGAATGAAAATGATGTGCTAATTGTAAGTCCGACACTTCGAACTTTACAGACTGCGGAAATTTGGAGCTCGCAAGTATTTTGTCGAAAAATAACTCATCCCTGTATTTCACCGCGTATTTTTCCATACCGAAAAGAAGCAAGAACTTTGCCATGTGATCAGTTGTTAAATCGGGAGCTCATTCAAAAGTTATTTCCTAATTTTTTAGTAGGAGATAGTAAGAATAATCTGTTACGGAAAGAAGGAATCAATACAATATTAGAACAAGACTTTATGAATATAGCGGATGAATGCATAAAATGGTGCTATACATTACATGCAAACAGAATTTGTCTTGTTTCTCATGATGGAACAATTACAGCATATAGGCAGTATTTGCAAAAGAAAATATTGACAAGAGAGGATTTTTTAGAAGAAACAGGTATATATGAATTAAAGTTATGAACGGAGGGAGTATATGAATATTGCATTAGTAGTCGGTGATTATTCCGATCTAGAAGCACAATCACTGCGATCGACACTTGAGTATTTTGGGGCGAGAGTGATTACCTATTGGATTGGGCGACCGCGAGATTTGATGGAAGTCCTTTCGGGAGAAGTTTTGTATGACGATATACATTATATTGTTTTTTGTTTCCATGGCGACGAAGGAGAAATGATAATGAGAGAATTAGCTGAAGAAGTATATGAAGAAAATGAACCGAGAGGAAACTTTGGCGTAACGGAAATTAGCAAATATGCAAAATTGCATAATAAGCATATTTTTAATAATGGATGTACATTAGGAAATAGAAAACTTGCAGAAGCATTTCTAAATAGCGGAGCAAAATCTTATATCGGTTCGGTAGATGATGTCGATGGAAATGCAGCATTAATGTTTATCATTCGCCTATTTTATGGGTTAATGAATCATAAACAAACAATCACGGAAGCATTTCAAACAGCGAAAACAATAGATGATGAAACGTATACTTTCCAATTATATAGATGAGAAAATGGCGTGCTTATTCCATATAGGATGAGCACGTTTCACATGTATTACATCATTTTTCACATTCTTTTAATGAAAACAATTATCAATTGTGGTATGATATTTTCAAGTTTTTATATGTAATAGAAGTAACTATATAAATATTAGCTTTAGATGTTTTATATAATTGTCACAAACTATTCATAATTAACATTTTAAAAATAAGTAACTAATGTTATTATATTTTATGTAACTAAATTAATTACAACTATAGGAGGAAGAAATGTTTATTCAATTTTTAAGAGAAAACAAAGCAGTTTCTTTTGTATTAGCGATTATTCGTGTTTATCTTGGTTATACATGGCTGATGGCTGGGATCGGTAAATTACAAGGAAAGGGATTTGATGCGACAGGGTATTTACAAGGAGCCATTGAAAAATCAAAAGGAGCACAACCGGCTGTACAAACTTGGTGGGCGTCATTTTTACAAGATTTCGCAATTCCGAATGTAGATCTATTCAATACGCTTGTAACATGGGGAGAAATTCTAGTTGGAATAGGCTTAATTGTAGGTTGTTTAACAAAAACAGCTATCTTTTTTGGTCTTGTAATGAACTTTTCCTATATGTTTAGTGGGTCTATTGGTGTAAATCCGCAAATGGTTATTTTATCTATGCTTATTCTTGTTTCGAGTATGAATGCTGGCAAACTGGGACTTGATGGCTGGATTGTAGCAAAATTATTCGGTTCAAAACTAAAAAAACGACAGAAACAAGCTGCTTAATATAGGAAAAGGGTATCTCATATACGGGATACCCTTTTGATTATTTTATTGGTGAAATAGGTTTTTTTTCAAAGAACTCTTTTACATACCCTACAAATTCTTCCGGCTCTTGACGGAATGGAGCATGATAGCCTTTTTCGATAATATGGAAAGTGCTATTTTTCAAGAATTGATGATATGTTTCTCCTTCTTTCCAAGAAACGCTATTGTCATTTCTTCCCCAAATAATTAAGGTCGGAGTGGTTATTTCCGCTGCATTAATATTTAGACGGCGGGGCCATAATTTCATTTTGTTGTAATGTGCTTCATCATTTCGTTTAAATTTCACTTTATTTTCATCGTAATCGGTAATAGAAGAAACATTGCTTAAATCTGCAGATAACTTTGGTTTAGGTGATCCGTTTTTATTCGTTAATGCAGCAGCGCCTGTAGCATCTGCTAAAATAAGGTGCGTGACTGCTTCAGGATATAAATATGTTAAATTGAGAGAAATTTCTCCCCCCATAGAATGGCCGAGTATCGCAAATTTATCATAACCTAGTTTTTTCATTAATTTATAATATAAATTTGCGTGAGTTGGGAAAGAATAGTAAAAATCCATCGGTTTTGATGATTTTCCAAATCCTAAAGCATCAACAGCAATAATTGTATGATCTTTTGCTAAATCTGAGTGAATTTTTTGAAAGCCATCTGATGATCCGCCGAAACCATGAATCATAAGTAGCGGAGGTTTTTTGTCACCGATTTGTTTAAAATAAATGGTTTGTCCATCTATTTCTACCATTTTTTCATTGGTAGTGACTGCAACGGTGAGGATATCTTTTGCTTGTTTTACCGGTTTTTCTGCCACGCTACATGATGCGAATAGCATAAGAGCAAGACAGCTGACGATGTAGCATTTTATTTTATTCAAAGGTGTGTCCCCTTTCTAGCATAAGGCTGCATCTATCATAGTAAATAGCATATCACGATTTCCAGGAAGGTGTCTTCCATTTCTGATCATAAGTGGAGAACGTAATGTTTCCTGAAATTGTTCATTTTGTAAGTAAGTGCGAAATGTGATTTGTGATTGCAGGACATCAATCCGAATCACGCCATTCCACATTTGAGAGATTTGTTGTAACAATTGAATAGCATCTTTTTCCTTTTTCGCGATAAGAGGTGTTACACATAGAATATTTCCTTTTTGTATACATAGTGTAAAGGCATCTATAGTACCATTCGTTTCTAGTTTGAGAGAGAATGCTATTCTAGGTAGTAATAATGAATAAAGTTGACGTCGATTGGCACCTGTTGCGGTTTGATCAAGCTGAACGATAGAGTCAAAATCGCGTGGTGCAATTGTCTTAAAATGGGGGGATTTCATAGTTGGATTTGTAACGAGTTTTTCAAACCGATGGACATTTGTTATTGTTTCAAACCCAAATGATTGATATAAAGGTACGCCGACGTCGGTAGCAATAAGAATAGTAGGAAGAGAAGAATCGGTTAATTGTAAACAATGTTCTAGTAAGGCGCGGCCTATACCTTGTCTCTGAAAATTTGGATGAACGATTAATATACCGATAGAAGAACATGCTGGTTGAAAGGGGAATACCCCGCTAGCGGCAACGAGTTTTTTATTTTTTATATAGCCTAATAATATCCCGATTGAAAGATATAATTCAAATTGTTTTTGCATGAAAGATTTAGGTTGCAACCATCCAACGGACTCACAAAGGGATAGTAAATCTGGAATGTTCCATTTGTTTAATCGTTGTATTTTCATAGAATCGCCCCTACTTCTTTTTAGTAAATAAACTTTAGTTATGAAAGCCATTTCGATTTATACTGCTTGTTTTGTCCAAAATGGATATAAATATTTTATCACAAGGAAAGGAAGATACACTCGTCTATTGTAAAGGTCAAAACACTTGATAGGAAAGGACAAAATTATACAAATTATAACGATAATTTACATAACTTAACAAAATATTTACGTGAGACTAATCTTTTCTTAACAGTTTTTCAGTAGATTGGGTAGTGGGAACTGAATAATCTGTTGGGGGGACAAAAAAGTGAAGAAAATGATAAAGAAAGCATGGCCATTTGCCGTTGTTGCATCGTTAGCAATTACTTCAGTGGCAACGTGGAACTTTACACATTCAGAAACAATCAAAGCAGATAGTAAGGGGTATAACGCGAAAATTAAGAACGTTATTGTATTAATTGGGGATGGTATGGGCCCTTCTTATATGACAGCTCATCGTTATATGAAGGATGACCCAAAAACATTTGAAATGGAGCCGACAGAATTTGATAAACATCTTGTAGGGACGCAAAAAACATATCCAGAAGATGAGCATGAAAATATTACGGACTCTGCATCGGCTGCAACAGCAATGTCAGCTGGTATTAAAACATATAATGCAGCGATTTCGGTTGATAATGATAAAACGGAAGTCAAAACCGTGCTTGAGCAGGCAAAAGAGCAAGGGAAAGCAACAGGATTAGTTGCAACTTCTGAAATTACACATGCAACGCCAGCTGCGTTTGGTGCTCATGATACGAGCCGTAAAAATATGGATGGTATTGCAGATGATTACTTTGATGAAAAAATTAACGGAAAACATAAAATAGATGTTATGCTTGGTGGCGGCATAAAAAACTTTGCGAGAAAGGATCGTAACCTTACAGAGGAATTTAAAAAATCTGGTTATAGTTATGTAACAGATCGAGAGCAATTGTTACAGGATAAAAACGATCAAATTCTTGGTTTATTTGCACCAGGTGGCTTAGATAAAATGATTGATCGTAATGATCAAACACCTTCATTAGAAGAAATGACAAATGCAGCAATTGATCGCTTAAAGAAAAATGATAAAGGCTTCTTCTTGATGGTAGAAGGTAGCCAAATCGATTGGGCTGGTCACGATAATGATGTCGTTGCAGCGATGAGTGAAATGGAAGACTTTGAAAAAGCATTTAAAGCGGCAGTTGAATTTGCGAAAAAGGATAAGCATACGTTAGTTGTGGCAACAGCTGACCATTCTACAGGAGGCTTCTCTTTAGGGGCAAATGGTGAATATAACTTTAAAGTAGATCCTCTGAAAGCTGCTAAACGTACTCCGGATTTCATGGCAAATGAAATTGCAAAAGGTGCCAATGTAGAAGAGACATTGAAAAAGTATATTGATTTAGAACTAACACCAGAAGAAATTCAAGCAGTAAATGATGCTGCTCCGTCAAAAGATGTGACGAAGATTGATAACGTAATTGAAAATATCTTCAATAAGCGATCTGTTACGGGATGGACAACAGGCGGACATACTGGTGAAGATGTAAATGTATATGCATTTGGACCAGGTAAGTACTTATTCTCAGGTGTTCAAGAAAATACAAACTTAGCAAAACGTGTTTTTGATATTGTAGGCGGCGGTGATTCAAATAAAGGTAGACGCTAATTGTGAAAAAAAGCGGGGCAATTTGCCTCGCTTTTATATTTTTTAGAAGGAAAAGCACGGATTACATTTTCACATTATAATGGCAATGAAATTTGATTTGTACATGCTTCAATTTCATCGATATCTTGGCGAATGGTTGCCATTTTATTATCCAGCTCTTCAGCTTTCATGGCAGCATCATGTAGTTCATCCTTTAAATAATCAGGGATATTTCCTTCATATTTATAATAGAGCTTATGTTCTAAGCTTGCCCAAAAATCCATTGCAAGTGTACGTAACTGAATTTCAGCAAAGACATCCTTTGTACCAGAATTCAATAATAATGGATACTTAATGATCATATGTAAACTTTTATACCCATTTTGTTTCGGAGTGGCTATATAATCTTTTACCTCTACGACTTGCATATCTTCACGATTTTCAATCACTTGTTTTAAATGATAAATGTCTTCTACAAAGCAACATGTAATCCGAATGCCGATAATATCATGTAAATGTCTCTGAGCATTTGCGATTGTTGGGGCTAAATTTTTACGTTCCAACTTCTTTATAATACTTTCAGGTTGTTTTAGCCGTGTTTTTATATGTTCAAACGGGTTATAGTCTTCTAGGAACTGAGCTTCCCGATTCATAATTTCAAATTTTGTTTTTAGCTCTTCTAAAGCAAATGTATATGGTAATACAAATGTTTTCCAATAGTTAACAGTTGATTGGTTATATTCCATTTATATACACACCTTTTTCATATTTACAACTCAGGTTGCTTATTATACTAAATACCAAATCATATAAGCACATGCTGCAAATGATGAAATCATGAAACGATATTTGGTTTTCATATGCTTTAACTCCTTTCTTCTCCATTTTTCTATATCAATTTAAAAAATTGTTAGCAAATTGATTATGTACAAGTTTAATAGTAATAGATTGATGTGAATTTCGTATGAACTAATTGTTTCAGTTTTTTGTTTTTTGGATAATGAGTGCAAGAATTTCTTGAGTTTGAGATATTTTAATTGTATTCTTACACATGATAGGTTGAATAATCTTTGTATTTGTATATTAAGGAGGAGCAATCATGAATTTTGAAGAATTAGCAAATGCTAGACGATCTGCGATAAAATTTTTAAAAGATATAGAAATTCCGGAAGAAGATTTTAAAAAAATATTTGAGCTTACAAAACTTTCACCTTCTTGTTATAATTTGCAACACGCACACTATATTGTAATTCGTAATCAAGAGCGTAAAGAAAAATTAAGAGAACTTGCTTTTGGACAATATAAAGTTTCAAGTGCATCAGCTGTTGTTATTGTATGTGGAGATAAGAAGGCATATCAAAACGTTGAAAATATTTATTTTGGCATGAAAGTGTTAAAGATGATTGACGAATGCGAGTATATAAATACTGTACAGAAAACGAAAGATTTATATGAAGGAAGAGGAGAGCGCTTTATGGAAGATGAAGCGATTCGTAATGCTTCATTAAGCGCAATGACCTTTATGTATGCAGCAAAATATTATGGGTATGATACATGCCCAATGATTGGATTTGACGAAGAAGCAATGAAAAAGGAATTAAATATTCCGGATCATTTGATGCCAATGCTTATGATTACAATGGGAAAAGCTGATACTAGTAAAGTAAGAGCGCGTGGATATAGAAAACCAGTTGGAGAATTTGTTACTTATGAATCATTTTGATTCATAAGTAACTTGTTGTAAATTATAAAATATATATAATATGCATAGAAAATTTTTCGTATGTAATTGACAAAAGGGATGTTTCTGTATACGATATAAATCGTAATGATTACGTTTTAGTTGCGAACTTGAATCAGAAAGGAGGGTTACATATGCGTGTTAATATTACATTAGCTTGTACAGAATGTGGAGATCGTAATTATATTACAAAGAAGAATAAACGAAATAATCCGGAACGTATCGAATTAAAAAAATATTGTCCACGATTAAAGCGAGTAACATTGCATCGTGAAACGAAGTAAGGCAGCTAGAAATATCTAGCTGTTTTTTTATAGATGTCCATTCTTTTTTATGGAATAATAAAAGGGATAGACATGGAATGGGAGAGGGTATGATGGAGGAAAACGATCAAAAAAGAAAAGAGCAAGTTGCACATATTATTGAAATTCCAGACGAATATGTGCTTGTTGTAGATGATGAAAAAATGAACGAAAAGGTACATCTCCTTTGGTGGGAGAAATGTGGTAAGCCTGAGGAAAGCATTCAAGTATGTTTGCGGAAAGAGGATGGGGAATTATTAGAATTATCTGTTCGTAAAGAAACGATGCAAAAACTAAACGGAATTGCGGAATCAAAAGCGAAGGAAATTGCAGATGTATTTATAAAAAAACATGCACCTTATATACATGGAGAGTGTAACTTTATATATGTAACTTCAAAAAAAGAGTGTATTGCCGTTGAATATAAACAAGAAGTACATGGATGCCCTTTACCTCGAACGGGTTGCGTAGTGGAAATAGATCTACTCGGAAATATTATCACATTTAGAAATGAAGGAATAAAAGAAAGACCAGCTTGGCCGAGTTCCATTATTAAGAAGGAAGTTATTTTAGACAAATTGCGAAAAAAACAGGAAGTGGAACTTGTTTTTGTACATCTTTCTCATGGATGGCTTGCATATGAGAATCGCGAAATGAAGGATGGATACAATCTTGTATACGAGCCGATTACAGCACATGCTTTTATAAATCCGTGCACAGGAGCAGATTTACATGATAGAAGTCATTATATCATTGAAACAGCCCCATTGCCGTCTTTGAAAGAAAAAGTGGAAGTGGCAACAGATGTTTATAAACTACTGCATATAGATACGACAAAAATGAAAAAAGTACATGAAAAGATGGAAGGAAGAGAACTGACAAGTGTTTGGACAAAGTTGTCAACGGAAGAAAGGCAGCGAAAAGATAACGATAAATCTTTTGATACATATTGTAGACAACACATTCCTATCTTGCAATATGAAGAGGCAACGACTATAACAATGGATCAAGAGACAAATCAATTGCTTACATACTGTAAGTGGGGAAAGACTGCGTGCGAAGAACCAATATTAACACGTGAGGAATGTTTGGAAAAAGCATTGCAATTTTTAGGGAAAGTGTTTCCGAATTTTGAAGAATACCTTCGCATTTGGAAGAACCAAGAGGATGATGAGGACCCAGGACATTTTAATTTTTATGTGTATGTGAATGGGATTCGTATTGAAGGTGAGATGGTGAGAGTCGTTGTCGATGCATCATCAGGAGAAGTAGACATGTATCGTGGCGTAGCGCAACATGTAATTGAACAGCTACTCAGTTATGACACAAATGTAAAAGTGAATCAAGAAACAGCATTATCTATTTATTGTCAAGCGCTTGATGTACGATTGAAATGGTTTGAAGAATGTGAGACAAATCCGCCTCAATATCAGCTTGTCTATGTGCAAACGACCGGGAAAATGAGCGAGGGATATGGTGCAGATTATGAAAATAGAAAAGAAATTCGCTATATTGATGCACATACAGGAGAAAAGATTTGGAGTAAGTAAGTTTACAAAAAAAGTTCACCGAGAGCTCTTGATGGACTATTTGTCTCTCTCTCAAATAGTAAGTGAATTGGTTTTAATGGAATTTAAGTATTCTTTTTTCTATAGCATATCATCATCCCCTACCGTAAAATCGTAAGCACGTTAATGTTCACCTTCTCCACGCACAGGCAATATGTTTTAATGATGAATTTTCATATTTCAATGGGTACAGACACAAACAACTTCACGCCCACATACATATAGTAAAGACCACTATTTTGGCGGGGGTGAAGGGGTTGAGTTTATTCGCCGCAATTGGATATATGGTTCGTGAAGTGTTTGTGTTTGTTTCTTATGTAAAAAACAATGCGTTTCCACAACCATTGTCACCAGATGACGAAAAAAAGTACTTAGAGTTAATGGAGCAAGGGGATGCTCAGGCGAGAAACTTATTGATTGAACATAACTTGCGGCTTGTAGCCCACATTGTTAAGAAATTTGAAAACACAGGTGAAGATGCAGAAGATTTAATTTCAATCGGCACGATCGGACTTATTAAGGCGATTGAAAGCTATTCAGCAGGAAAAGGAACAAAGCTTGCAACATATGCAGCACGCTGTATTGAAAATGAAATTTTAATGCATCTCCGTGTTTTGAAGAAAACGAAAAAGGATGTTTCACTTCATGACCCGATTGGGCAAGATAAAGAAGGGAATGAAATCTCACTTATCGATATTTTGAAATCTGAATCAGAAGATGTGATCGATATGATTCAACTTAGTATGGAGTTAGAAAAAATTAAAGAGTATATTGATATTTTAGATGAGAGGGAGAAAGAAGTCATTGTAAAGCGTTTTGGACTCGGACTGGATAAGGAGAAAACGCAGCGGGAAATCGCAAAGGCACTTGGGATTTCAAGGAGTTATGTATCAAGAATTGAGAAGCGGGCACTGATGAAAATGTTTCATGAATTTGTGAGGGCGGAGAAAGAGATGAAAGCAAAGGAATAAGAAAAAGGAACGACTGCCGTGTCAATGCAGTCGTTTTTCTTTTGATGAAGGTGATAAAAAGCGAAACGAAAAGAAGAAATATATGTTCACTGTTGAAAATGATGGATTCTATCTGTAATATTAGAAGGTGCTAACGAATTTATCCAACAGTAACGGGCAGTAAGACTTTTATTTTAGATTGAAAGAAAAATAAAGATGATAGATAGGAGTCTGGTTGTCTGTAATCGCTTGATTGGTAAAGGTTCATAATCAGCGGGAGAGGGAAAATCTTGCTGCTTACAGTTTCACTTTATGAAAGAGGTCATATTTTTCTTGTATAATATGTAGACTGTCTGTAATAACGTAAAAGTGTTTATTTAGATAAACGGCATGATATCGCAAGAAAAGAAGGGAAAGCTATATGTAATTGTTACTTTAAGAGTGATTAGGAGGTTTCGCAGTTTGCGACGTACATTATATCGACTGATGATCGAACTTACAAATGGGCGTTTTACTTCTTATATATTACGTAAATTTGCACAATCTCGTTTCAGTTCTATTATTATTCCATCTTATGCAAAAGTGTTTCAAATTAATCAAGATGAGATGGAAAAAGATTTAAAAGAATATCGAACGTTACATGAGTTGTTTACACGTAAATTAAAAGAAGGAAAGCGAATGATTAATACAGAGGCAGCAACTGTTGTTAGCCCTGTTGATGGAATTTTTGCGGATTTTGGATCTATCGAAGAATCGAAAACATTTGATATTAAAGGAAAGCGCTATTCGATTGTAGATATGCTTGGCAATGAAGAAAGAGCAAGTCGTTATGCCGGCGGTACATATATGGTGATTTATTTAAGTCCAAGTCATTATCATCGCATTCATAGTCCACTTTCCGGTATTGTGACAGAGCGGTTTGAGCTAGGGAAAAAATCATATCCTGTAAATGCAGCAGGCATGAAATATGGGAAAGAACCTTTGTCAAAGAATTATCGTTCTGTTACAGAAGTAGATAGTGAAGGAAAGCATATGGCGCTAGTAAAAGTAGGAGCTATGTTTGTAAACAGTATTGAACTTCTTCATAAACGAAACACTGTTCAAAAAGGTGAAGAGATGGCATACTTTACATTTGGTTCGACAGTTGTTCTGCTGTTTGAACAAGGAATGATCGAAGCTGTTTCAACGTTAACAAGCGGTCAAGAACTCCGTGTAGGCGAAAAGATTGCAACTCGATTAACCTCATAGTAGTGAACAGTAGAGGTCTATAATAAGCTTGTATGGACTCAAAGAAGTGAGATGTGTCAATGTGTCTAATGAAAGTTCCTGAAAGTTGGAAAGTTCATTTTAGTTAAGAGCCATCTTACCGATGGCTCTTTTTACAAATAAGGCATTATTTTATATGTACTTAAGAAGATTTGACAAGCTTGTCCTCTAATGAACGTCTAATGATTTCTTGTTTTATAAGTAAAATAAAGTCAGGATTTAATTTTAGTTCTTTTGCTTTATAATAAGACTCAGTGAGTAATTCGGTAGATAACTGTTCTATATGATTTGTATTCAAGATGAGTCACCTCCTAGTAATTAAGGATAGGTTCTTTGTTGCATCTAATGTATCAAAAAAATATGACGGTCACAAACGTATGGTTATCCACAAAGTGTCGTGGATAAATTGTGTATAAAATGTTAATAATTTCTAAATTGATTGAAATATTAATGTGGAAAATGTGTACAAGTTTATCCACATGCTGTCTATCGAAAAATGTTGTCGAAAAATTTTATAAAAAATCCTCAAAGAGGTGAAAGAAATTGAAACTATTTTTACCAAATGAATACGTGAAAAACGTATATCATGTTCAACCAGAAGAGCTAAAAAAACGTGGAATTAAAGGCGTTATTACAGATTTAGATAATACGTTAATTGAATGGGATCGTCCGAATGCCACGCCACAGCTTGAACAATGGTTTTTGAACATGAAGGAACAAAACATTCAAGTGACGGTTGTGTCAAATAATAACGAAAAACGAGTAAAGGATTTTGCAGAACCACTTGGAATTCCATTTATTCATAGTGCACGTAAGCCGTTTGTTCGTGCATTTAAACGTGCAATAGAACGAATGAATTTGAAGCCAGAGGAAGTCGTAGTCATTGGAGATCAGATTTTAACAGATGTATTAGGTGGCAATCGAGTTGGGCTACATACGATTTTAGTTGTACCAGTTGCACAAACGGATGGATTAGTAACGCGCTTCAATCGAAAAATTGAGCGAAGAATTATGAAAAAAATGAAGAAAAAAGGTTTAATTAATTGGGAGGAATAAAGTTTGATTGAAACAATTAAATGTATTGGTTGTGGTGTAGAGATTCAAACGGAAAGCAAAAATGAAGTTGGATATGCACCAGCTTCATCTTTGCAAAAAGAGCAAGTAATTTGTCAACGTTGTTTCCGTTTAAAGAATTATAATGAAATTCAGGACGTGTCGCTAACGGATGATGACTTTTTACGCATTTTAAATGGAATTGGCCAGTCAGAGGCATTAGTTGTTAAAATTGTTGATATTTTTGATTTTAATGGAAGTTGGTTACCAGGGTTACATCGCTTTGTTGGGAACAACAAAGTGTTACTTGTAGGAAATAAGGCAGATTTAATTCCGAAATCTGTAAAACATGATAAGATGAAACATTGGATGCGCTATAGTGCAAAGCAGCTTGGTTTAAAAGCAGAAGATATCTTTTTAATTAGTGCAGCGAAAGGACAAGGTATTCAAGAACTTGCAGAGGCAATTGAAAAGTATCGCAACGGCAAAGATGTATATGTGGTAGGATGTACAAATGTTGGGAAATCAACATTTATTAATCGCATGATTAAAGAATTTAGTGAAGAAACTGAAAATGTGATTACAACATCTCATTTTCCAGGAACAACGTTAGATTTAATTGATATCCCATTAGATGATACGTCTTCTTTATATGATACACCGGGAATTATCAATCATCATCAAATGGCTCATTATGTTGGGAAGCAAAGTTTAAAAATAATTACACCAACAAAAGAGATTAAGCCAATGGTATTCCAATTAAATGAAGAACAAACATTATTCTTTAGTGGATTGGCACGCTTTGATTATGTGAGCGGTGGTCGTCGTTCATTTACTTGCCATTTCTCAAACCGTTTAACAATTCATCGTACAAAGCTAGAAAAAGCAGATCAATTACATGAAAAACATGCTGGGGAATTATTAAATCCACCAACTCCAGAGGAATTAGAAAGCATGCCTGAATTTGTGAAATATGAATTTAATATTCGTGAGCCAAAAACAGATGTTGTATTTTCTGGATTAGGATGGGTTACTGTAAATGAACCAGGAGCAAAAATTGTTGCTCATGTACCAAAAGGAGTTAGTGTTTCATTACGTAAATCTTTAATTTAAATGGAGAGAGATTTATGAAACAATTATATGGTGTAATCGGAAATCCAATTGGACATTCCTTATCACCGCTTATGCATAATGATGCATTTGAACATTTAGGAATAGATGCTCATTATCATGCGTTTCTTGTAGAAGAAGAGATGCTAGGGGAAGCTGTGAAAGGGTTAAAGGCGTTAGGAGTTTCAGGGATCAATGTGACGACTCCACATAAAGTTTCTATTATGAAATATTTAGATGAAATTGATCCGTTAGCAAAGCAAATCGGTGCAGTAAATACCGTTGTTCATCGAAACGGAAAGCTTGTTGGTTATAATACAGATGGAATTGGATATGTTCGTTCTTTGCAGTCTATTAGTAAAGAATCCTTACGTCACAAACGCATGTTATTACTCGGTGCAGGTGGTGCATGTCGAGCCATTTATTGTTCGCTAGTAGCTGCAGGCGTAAAAGAAATCGATATTGCCAACCGGACGGTAGAAAAAGCAAAGCAGTTGATTGCAAGTAGCAAAGAACGGGTTGTTTCAAATGCACTTTCACTAGAGCAAGCGACGGAAGCACAAGAGAATTATGATGTGATCATTCAAACAACAACGATAGGTATGCATCCACATGTACAACAGACGCCAATGCAAATTGGCTCTTTAAAACAAGGGGCAATTGTTTCTGATATTATTTATAATCCTTTTGAAACGAAGCTCTTACATGATGCGAAATCGAGCGGAGCGATTGTTCAAAACGGTATTGATATGTTTGTTTATCAAGGAGCACTTGCCTTTGAGATGTGGACTGGAATGATGCCAGACATTAATAGAATGAAACAATTAGTAATAAGAAAGCTTGGAGGATAATGATATGTTAACAGGAAAACAAAAAAGATTTTTACGTGCAAAGGCGCATCATTTAACACCGATTTTTCAAGTAGGAAAAGGTGGCGTAAATGAAAATATGATTAAACAAATTGCAGATGCATTAGAGGCTCGTGAATTATTTAAAGTGAGCGTATTACAAAACTGTGAGTTTGACCGCCGTGAAGTTGCAGAAGAACTAGCACAAGGTGCGGGAGCAGAAATTGTTCAGGTGATTGGAAGTACAATCGTTTTATATAAAGAATCAAGAGAAAATAAGCAAATTCAACTCCCGTAATCGTCGAGGATTTATATAGGTTTTTTCCGAAAAAATGCTTATTGTAGATGAAATGAACATAAGTAAGCTTTTCCAAAAGATAAGCTCTTTTCATGTTTTTTGAGGGAGAAATTGAAACTTTAATCAGTAGAGGTTTGATTCCTCGCTGATTAAAGGCCCTCATGAATCGGGTTGCCCCAAAATAGCGGGATAAAATAAAGGAGGCATTTCCTTTGAAAAAGATCGGAATTATTGGTGGTACCTTTGACCCGCCGCATTATGGACATTTGTTAATTGCGAATGAAGTGTATCATGCATTAAAACTGGATGAAGTTTGGTTTTTACCTAATCAAATACCGCCTCATAAGCGGAATCGAAATGTTACAAGTGTAGAAAATCGACGAAAGATGTTGGAGTTAGCAATAGAGAATGAAGGCCATTTTTCACTTTGTTTAGAGGAGCTTGAGAGAGAAGGCCCATCTTATACATATGACACTATGTTACAATTAACGAAGAAGCATCCGGACACAACGTTTTATTTTATTATTGGCGGTGATATGGTGGAATATTTGCCAAAGTGGTATAACATCGAAAAACTACTTGAACTTGTAACGTTTGTTGGCGTTGCAAGGCCTGGCTATACTTTACAGACACCTTATAAAATTATGACGATAGAAATTCCGGAATTTGCTGTTTCTTCATCTTTACTGCGAGAAAGATATAAGAATAAGAAGACGTGTAAATATTTGCTTCCAGAACAAGTACAGTCATATATTGAGAGGAATGGGTTGTATGAATCGTGAAAAAGCTCTTGAGATTGTAAAAAAACAAATGCACGAGAAACGCTATATACATACGATTGGTGTAATGGAAACAGCGATTGAATTGGCTCAGCGATATGGTGTGGATGAGAAAAAAGCAGAGATGGCTGCTATTTTTCATGATTATGCGAAGTGTAAACCAATTCAAGAAATGGAAGATATTATCAAACGGACGGATTTGTCAAAAGATTTGCTTCAATATAATAAAGAGTTATGGCATGCACCGGTTGGGGCATACTTAGTAGAAAAAGAAGTAGGCATTACAGATCCGGAAATTTTGCAAGCTATTACATATCATACGAGTGGTCATGAGAAGATGACAATGCTTGATAAGGTTATTTATGTAGCGGACTATATTGAACCTGGACGCAAGTTTCCGGGCGTAGATGAGGCGCGGAAGTTAGCGCGGGAGGATATAAATAAAGCATTATTATTTGCATTAAAGCGTACGATTCAATTTTTAATGGAAAAGAACCAAACGATTTATCCGTTAACATTTCAAACGTATAATGCAGTTGTGAAGGAGGAAATTACTGGATGAATAATAAAGAATTATTAATGGTAGCAGCAAAGGCAGCTGATGATAAACGAGCAGAGGACATCGTAGTATTAAATATGCAAGGGATTTCACCAATTGCTGATTACTTTATCATTTGTCACGGGAATTCTGATAAGCAAGTACAAGCAATCGCGCGTGAAATTAAAGCGAAGGCACATGAATTCCAAATTGATGTAAAGCGTATGGAAGGATTTGATGAGGCGCGCTGGGTTCTTGTAGATCTTGGTGATGTTGTAGCTCATGTATTCCATAAAGATGAGCGCGATCATTATAATCTAGAGCGCCTATGGGGCGACGTGCCGCGCGAAGATATTACAGAAGAGTTAAGCCAATGAGATATGAGCAATTTGCATTACTGTACGATGAACTTATGAATGATGTCCCATATGACAAGTGGGTAGAGTTTACAGAGGAGAGTTTGCAGCAGGTGGGGATGAAAGAAGCGAAAATCCTTGATGTAGCTTGTGGTACTGGGAATGTAACGCTCCCGCTTGTACAAAAAGGTTACGATATGACTGGTGTAGACCTTTCGGAAGAAATGTTAGCAGTTGCCCAGCAAAAATTAGGAGCAGAAGGGCATTTCATCCCATTTTATCAACAGGATATGAGAGAATTAGATGTTCCTGGAGAATTCGATTGTGTAACAATCTTTTGTGATTCATTAAATTATGTATTGCAAGAAGAAGGGATACAAGAAACATTTAAGAGAGTATTTCATCATTTACGGAAAGATGGTTTATTTTTATTTGATGTGCATTCTTTATATAAAATTCATCACATCTTTCAAAATGAAACGTATACAGTAAATGGAGAAGAGATAGCCCTTATTTGGAACTGTTTTCTTGGAGAAGTACCAGATAGCGTGGAACATGAATTATCATTCTTTGTCCAAGATTCAGAAGAAGGTGTATATCACCGATTTGATGAATATCATATGCAGCGTGCGTATCCGGTTGAACTGATTACGAAATGGCTTGAAGAAGCTGGTTTTTCTGTAATCCGTGTTACGGGTGATTTTGAACGTATGGAAGTAACAGAACAGACAGAACGCATCTTTTTTATGGTGAAAAAGAATGGATAAAACGAAAAGCAACCTATTCATTGGTTGCTTTTCGTTTTATTTTGCAAAAATAAGAGAGAATAAAGGATTTTGTATATAGATGGCGTATTCTTTACGTGTGCCTGTTAAATTGTTCTTCTACACCTGCTAAATCTTCTGCATATTTTTTATGTGTTCGTTCGAATAACTTGTGGAACATATCTCCGACGTGTCCTTCTAAAATTTGGATTCCTTCTCCGGTGACCCCACCTTTTACACATACTTTTTCTTGTAATGTCGGTAATGTGAAAATTTCTTTTTCAAGCAATTTCCCCATCCCAATAATCATTTCACTTGCTAAAGTAGTAGCTTCTTCATGAGTAATCTTTGTTTGATCTACCGCTGCGTCAATAAAGCACTGTAATAAATAACTGAAGAACGCTGGTCCGCAACTTGCAATATCAGATGAAACGCGCGTAATATCTTCTTCAATGACCATAGGTGTAGAAATATTTTTAAATAAGTTCAGTAATTGTTGTTTCCATTCCTCAGAACAGTTTTTTCCGAATGTGAATAGTGAAGCGCCAGAGAATGCTCGGTTTGTAATGCTTGGAATAATGCGTGCAACGTGACAAGAAACCACTTTTTCTAATTGGCTGGCTGATATAGGACTAGTGATAGAAATTAAACATTTTTCATCGGTCAAGTAAGCGGTATGTTGTTTTAAAATAGGATAAATATCTAAAGGCTTGACGCAAATAAAAACAAGTTCTGAACGTTCTATTACTTCTTGCACTGTTTTTGCTATATAAATAGAAGGATATTTCTCTTTTATATGATATGCTTTGGCAGGCGTACGATTAATAATAGTGAGGCACGAAGGTTTGACAGCGCGTGTTTCTAAAAAAGCATCAATGAGTATATTTCCCATGTTTCCTGTCCCTATGATTCCGATGTTCAATGTTTCATCCCTCCTTCGTAACATCTTTCTCCTAAACAATATGAACTATGTTGTGAATTTATGAATTGGAGGAATAAAATGATGTGGAATTTACAAAAGAAGTGGGTTGCTTTATTAGGAGCTGCTGGATGTGTGATTGTTCTTTTTTTATGGCAGACAAACAATCAAGAAGAGAAAGCAACTGTTCAACTTCAATCAGCTACAGTTGTGAAAAGTGAAGGGAAAAATAAATCAAAAGAATTGGAAACAAAAGAGCAGAAAAAAGAAATTATTGTTGATATAAAAGGGGCTGTGCAAAGAGAGGGAGTTTATGAGTTAAGAGAAGGTTCTCGCGTGAAAGATGGTATTGAAAAAGCAGGAGGGTTTTTGCCAGAAGCAGATGTAACACGAGTAAATTTAGCTCAAATTATGCAGGATCAAATGCTTTTATATATTCCTAAAAAAGGGGAGCAATTACATGAAACAACGATGCCTGTTCAACAATCTGGAAAGATACCGATCAATCAAGCTTCAAAAGAACAGCTTGAAAACATAACAGGAATCGGTCCGAGGAAAGCGGAGGCAATTATAAAATATCGTGAAGAGCATGGATCATTTCAAAAGATAGAAGATTTGTTGGAGATAGATGGGATCGGAGAGAAATCGCTTGAAAAGATGAAAGATCAAATTATAGTCCCATAAAGCAAAACGGGAGTCGTGCCATATGAATTTTAAAAAATCAAAGCAATGTGAAGTCTCCTTTGATCTTCATAGCTAGGCTTATACGACTGAAAATTTTATGGAAATATAATAAAATATTGACGAGCTTCTTCTTCTTTCGCTACACTACAGATGGACAAAAAGGTGGGTGAAGATATGGAACGAATTTCTTGGGATCAATATTTTATGACGCAAAGCCATTTATTATCGCTACGTAGCACATGTACAAGGCTTGCAGTAGGAGCGACAATTGTCCGCGATAAGCGAATTATTGCAGGTGGTTATAACGGTTCAATTAAGGGCGGTGTTCATTGTATAGATGATGGGTGCTATGTCATTGATAATCATTGTGTGCGTACCATACATGCAGAAATGAATGCTTTATTGCAATGTGCGAAATTTGGTGTAAAAACAGAGGATGCTGAAATTTATGTCACGCATTTTCCTTGTTTACAATGCTGTAAAGCGATTATTCAAAGCGGTATTACGGCCGTGTATTATGCGCAAGATTATAAAAATCATCCGTATGCGATAGAGTTATTTAAACAAGCAAATGTGACTGTAAAGCATGTTCCTTTAGAATATGATATTGCATCATTAGAGCAACAAGAGCGTCATATGCAATTGAAAGAACTGTTTTCTTCGTTAGAAAAAGAAGATTTAACGATGGACGAACTACAACAAGTATTCACAAAAGCGAAACAAATGCTATAAGGAGTGAGTAGGAGTTGCGTAGGCAGTGGGGCTATATTGCAATTTCTTTTGTAATAGGAATTGCAATTGCCTGTTCCTCGTCTCAAGTATTGGTTACGATTTTATTTGGGTGTTATTTTTTATTCTGCATATATCGTACTTCGCGTCAAACCTTCATGTTCTGTATAGTAGCGTGTCTTAGTAGTTTTCTTTATACATCCTATATTGAACAGGAAAATAAGCCTTCTATGCGTTATGATTTGGAATTCATAACGGGTGTGATTCAAAATACCCCTCTTATGAATGGAGATCGCCTCTCTTTTCAAATAGAAGATAACTCAAAAAATAAAGTGCAGCTATTTTATAAAATGCAGTCAGAGAAGGAAAAGAATATGCTGCGCGGGTTACGTGTGGGGATGGAATGTACTTTTAGAGGAGCGTTAAAGGAACCGCCAAGCGCCCGGAATTTTCATGGATTTGATTATAAACATTACTTGCACAAACAAAGGATTCATTTTTTGTTTGAAGCAACCGAAATAATGGATTGTAACAACAATCATGTCACATTTGTGAATTGGCTTTTTCAATTGAGACAAGAAGCAACTTTGGCAGTTGCAGAAATGTTTCCTGAACAATCAGGTGCGTTTATGAATGCGCTATTATTTGGAGACCGCCAATTCATGTCATATGAAGTGGAACAGCAATATCAACAGTTTGGTTTGATTCACTTGCTTGCTATTTCGGGTTCGCACATTGTATTACTATCGGCAATTGTATATTTTATTTTGCTTCGAATTGGTGTAACAAGGGAAAGAACAACCACTGTTCTTATCATTTGTATCCCGTTGTATATGTTTTTTGCAGGGGCATCTCCTTCTGTTATGCGAGCCTCTATTATGGGTACTTTATTGCTCATAGGGGTGATGCATTCCTTTCGTTTATTCAGTATAGATGCGATTAGTGTAACAGCTATATTCATGCTCATATATGACCCATATATGCTTTTTGATATCGGATTTCAATTTTCGTTTATTGGCAGTTTAGCATTATTGTTATCTGCAAATACATTGTTACAGTATAACCGCGGGGTAATTCAAAATGCGGTCATCCTTTCTCTTATTTCACAACTTGTCAGTATCCCGATTACGCTGTATCATTTCGGTTATTTTTCTCCATATAGTATTCCCCTCAATTTGATCTATGTTCCATTCTTGTCTTGTATTGTATTACCGTGTAGCATCATTATTTTTTTATGCATGATGCTTTTCCCCCCGATGGCAAAAGGAATTGCACATATACTGTCTATATGTTTACGCATTTCTAATGATATTTTACAGTATTGTGAAGCCTTTCCTTTCGTGCGGCTTACGTTTGGACAAACTCCTCCATTTCTTGTAGCGCTTTATTCCTTTAGTATCATTATTATATGTATCGTGTGGGAAAGAGCGATTAGGAAAGCATTTTTATATTTCGCCTTTGGCAGCTTCTTTTTTTTATGCATGTGTCATTATCTATCTCCATATTTTCGCGCAAGTGGTAGTGTGACATTTATTGATGTGGGACAAGGTGATGCGATATTGATTCGCCTTCCGTATGAGAAAGGAGTGTATCTTATCGATACAGGAGGGACAATTCCGATAAAAAAAGAACATTGGCAACAGAAGAAACATGAATTTTCTATTGGGGATGATGTGCTCCTTCCTTTTTTACAAAAGCAAGGAATTCGCACGATCGATAAGTTGATTGTAACACATGGTGATGCTGATCATATGGGAGCGGCTAAAGAGGTAGTATCAGCTCTTGATGTAAAAGAAGTTATATTTGGAAAAAAGAGAAAAGATTCCGTATTAGAAGCTGAATTGAAGCATCTTGCGCAGAAAAAAGACATACGAATCAATGAGGTGAAAGAAGGTGACGGATGGAAGGTCGATGAAGCAGAATTTAGAATACTATCACCAGAGGGAACCGAAACAAGTGATAATGATTCTTCTATTGTGTTATGGACAAAAATAGGGGAATTTACATGGTTGTTTACAGGAGATCTAGAAGGAAAGGGTGAGGAGCGTATAGTAAAACAGTATCCAAACTTGCGAGCGGACATATTAAAAGTTGGACATCATGGGAGCAAGACATCTTCTACAGCTCCGTTTTTGCATCTTATTCAGCCGAAGAAAGCGATTATTTCGGTAGGGGAGCATAATCGATACGGGCATCCGCATGACCAAGTATTAAAGCGTCTTGAGGAAAGGCAAGTGGAAGTGTGGCGGACAGATAGAGAAGGAGCCATTTTATATACTTTTCAAGGAAAGAATGGAACATTTCAAAGCAAATTAACATATGATGAAGCACAGAAAAGGATGAAAAAAGACCGCAAGTAGCGGTCTTTAGGAACCTATAAATTTAATGATTGTTGCAATAATAAAAAGTGTTGCGAAAAAACCAAATGAGACGATAAATCCTACCCCTGAATCAACAGCGTCATTACGTTTACTTTGAACGTTTTGCTCAAATTCATTCATTTAGCATCCCTCCCCAACATTCCACTTTAGTATAAAATATTGTCAGAAAAAAATCTACAATTTCCCTGCATAGATAGTAAGAGTATGCCATGGATTCTCCTTTTTTGGAGGTGAATATCTTAAAAATAAGAAAGATTTACATTACCAAGCATGTTAACAGTTGGTACTTATACTTGGAGAGTTGCTGTAAATAATAAAAGTAAAGTGGTTTACCGCACACCAATAAGATTCCCGGGGCTTATTGCGTGGCGTTTTATATAAATAAAGGAACAGGTAATGATACCTGTTCCTTTGGACTTGTAAAACATTACATCCACCAGTAGTATAAAGGTATATTGCCAAATTAGGGAGTAGGAAAAGTATGAGTGATATACATAAGAAAATTAAAAAGAAGCAGTTTGCCCCGTTTTATTTATTGTATGGAACGGAAGCCTATTTTATAAATGAAACAATCGATTTAATTACAGTGGAGGCACTTGCCGAAGAAGATCGTGATTTTAATATTGTTACATATGATTTAGAAGAGGCGTATTTAGAGGATGTAGTAGAAGATGCAAGGACACTTCCATTCTTTGGAGAGCGAAAAGTATTATTAATAAAGTCCCCGTTATTTTTAACATCACAGAAAGAAAAATTGGAACAAAATATAAAGATTCTTGAGGAATATATTGCTGAACCATCCCCGTTTTCGATCATGATTTTTATCGCTCCATATGAAAAGTTAGATGAGCGAAAAAAAATTACGAAGTTATTAAAGAAAACGGCTGAGGTAGTAGAAGCGAATGCTATGCAAGTGCAAGATGTTAGGAAATGGATTGTAAAGCGTGCTGAAGAAGTTCATGTGCATGTTGAAGAGGCGGCTGTAAGCTTGCTTTTGGAGCTCGTAGGAAGCAATGTAACAATGTTAGCGAAGGAAATGGATAAGTTAACACTGTATGTTGGAATGGGTGGAGATATTACAACAAAACTTGTAAGTGAGCTTGTACCGAAGTCAGTTGAGCAAAATGTTTTTGCCTTAACAGAAAAGGTCGTAAAAAAAGATATAGCAGGAGCAATGAAAATATTAGATGGCTTATTTACGCAGCAGGAAGAACCAATTAAATTATTAGCGTTGCTAGTGAGTCAATTCCGTTTATTACATCAAGTAAAAGAGCTACAGCAGCGAGGATATGGGCAAAATCAAATTGCTTCGCATATTGGTGTTCATCCGTACCGAGTAAAATTGGCGATGAATCAAACGAAATTTTTCTCATTTGAAGAATTGAAAAAGGTAATTTTCGAGTTAGCGGAAGCGGACTATAGTATGAAGACAGGGAAAATGGATAAGAAGTTAGTTCTAGAATTTTTCTTAATGAGACTAAATCATATGTGACCGAAAAAGTTCATGCGGCGATTAGCATGAACTTTTTTGTATATAAAAAAACGACCCAAATGGATCGTTTTTAAACGTCTTACGCGTTTACTTTTTTCGCTAAGCGAGATTTTTGACGAGCTGCAGCGTTTTGGTGGATAAGACCTTTACGAGCTGCTTTGTCAAGTTTTTTAGAAGCAGTTTTGAAAGCTTCTTTAGCATTTTCAAGATCGTTATTAGAAACTAAAGCTTCTACAGTTTTAACAGCAGTACGCATGTCAGATTTGATAGAAGCGTTATGTGCACGACGCTCTTCGCTAAGTTTAGCGCGTTTGATAGCAGATTTGATGTTTGCCATACTTTTCACCTCCCTGGTGCGATCGAGTGACTCGATACTTACATAGAACAAGTGATATTCTATCAAACGGTGGAGAGAATTGCAATAGCGATATCAATGAAATTTCATATAAAGGAAAGAATGGCTCCATAGAACTTTGGGAAATCTAACTATATTTACTATAAATTATGGAGGAGATACGATGAAAGAACCATTGGATTTAAGTAAATATGCTGTTAGAACTGACCTTGCGGTAGAAGCGCATCAAATGTTGCAAGAACAGCAACAAGAAAACACCGGTATTCAAGGTGTGATGATAAAAGAGCGTGAAGAAGAAGGAATGACGATTACGAAAGTGACGATTGATGAGAGTGCTTCGGAAGCAATGGGTAAAAAGCCTGGGAATTATTTAACACTTGAAGTGCAGGGAATTCGTCAGCAAGATACAGAACTGCAACGAAAAGTAGAGCGTATTTTCGCAAAAGAATTCGCTTATTTTTTGGAAGAGATCGGGGTTGAGAAGGAAGCGAGTTGTTTAATCGTTGGATTAGGAAATTGGAATGTAACACCAGATGCACTTGGTCCGATTGTTGTAGAGAATGTCCTTGTAACGCGCCATCTTTTTAAATTGCAACCTGAAAGTGTGGAGGATGGATATCGTCCTGTTAGTGCGATTCGTCCGGGTGTCATGGGGATTACTGGAATTGAAACGAGCGATGTGATTTACGGTATTATCGAAAAAACAAAGCCAGATTTTGTAATTGCAATTGATGCCTTGGCGGCACGTTCTATTGAACGAGTAAATAGTACGATACAAATTTCAGATACAGGGATTCACCCAGGTTCTGGAGTAGGGAATAAAAGAAAAGAACTTAGTAAAGAAACGCTTGGTATTCCTGTAATCGCGCTTGGTGTTCCAACAGTTGTAGATGCTGTTTCTATTACGAGTGATACGATTGACTTTATTTTAAAACATTTTGGACGCGAAATGAAGGAAGGAGATAAGCCTGCTCGCTCTTTATTACCAGCCGGATTTACATTTGGTGAGAAAAAGAAATTAACAGAGGAAGATATGCCGGATGAAAAAAGCCGCAATATGTTTTTAGGGGCTGTAGGTATGTTAGAAGAAGAGGAAAAACGAAAATTAATTTATGAAGTATTGGCTCCGCTTGGACATAACTTAATGGTAACACCAAAAGAAGTAGATGCGTTTATTGAAGATATGGCAAATGTAATAGCAAGTGGTTTAAATGCAGCGCTTCATCATCAAATTGATCAAGATAATACAGGAGCATATACACATTGAGTCGATTTTTGTTGCAATGTGTGTGCTGTGTAATTTTCTGTCTGTTTATCATGCTTGCTGGAATTGGAATGGCAAACTATGGATTGAAGAGTATGAAAGGGTATCGGCAGCCGACATATGAACAAATAGCTCATATGACAGGAACGAAACAAGGAAATATAGAAACAGAAATTTTGAGCGAGACGTTTTCTGCAAGTGAAAAGCAAAAACAGTTAGAAAAACTTAGAAGTTTTAATATAGTAGAAGATGTTGGAATGAAAATTGCGGAATTGACTCGTAACATTGCAAAGTTTGGACTAGATATAGCGATTGGAAAAATTAAAGAAATTTTTAATGCGTTAGGAGCATCTTAAGTTAGAAAGTTGTCAAAAACCCACTTTTATTATGGCAGGAGCACAAGATCAAAATATATTCGCATTTCGACACGAGATATCGACTAACCGGTAAAATGAAACTTTAATCAGCGGCGTGGTTCTTCATCCGTCACTAATTAGGAGCCCTTACCAATCGGGCCGTTACTACCTAAAAATAGCGGGATGAAATGCGCCCCTTCGCATCTAGTGAAAAATAGAAATAGGAATTGGTATTTATTATTTTTGTTCAGCTCGTCCAAAAAGTTATACGTTTATGACGAGCTCTTTGTTTGAAAAAGATTTGTCTCTTAATGTGTACTCGCATAAGATAAAGGTAGAATGATTTGTCTTGCAAGTAGCACGAGTTTTCATTGAATCTTTGCTGCTCTATTGATATAATCAGTGCTAGTGTATATTGGCGAGACTATTAGGAGTTGAGAACATAGATGAACAAAGAAGAAAGAGCAAAAAGACAGTCCAAAATTCGTAACTTCTCTATCATTGCTCACATTGACCACGGAAAGTCAACGTTAGCAGACCGTATTTTAGAGAAAACAAATGCGTTAACACAGCGCGAAATGAAAGCTCAATTGCTTGACTCTATGGATTTAGAGCGTGAGCGCGGTATTACAATTAAATTAAATGCAGTTCAATTAACGTATAAGGCGAAAGATGGTGAGGAATATATTCTTCATCTAATCGATACGCCAGGACACGTCGACTTTACGTACGAAGTATCACGTAGTTTAGCGGCTTGTGAAGGGGCAATTCTTGTTGTGGATGCAGCGCAAGGAATTGAAGCACAAACGTTAGCGAACGTATATTTAGCATTGGATAACGATTTAGAAATTTTACCGGTTATTAATAAAATTGATTTGCCAAGTGCTGATCCGGAACGTGTTCGTCAAGAAGTAGAAGACGTAATTGGATTGGATGCTTCAGAAGCTGTGCTTGCTTCTGCAAAAGCAGGAATTGGTATTGAAGAAATTTTAGAACAAATTGTGGAGAAAGTACCAGCTCCAGATGGTGACCCAGAAGAGCCGCTACAATGTATGATATTTGACTCTTTATATGACCCATATCGCGGTGTAATCGCATATATCCGCGTTGTAAATGGTACAGTAAAAGTCGGCGATAAAGTACGCATGATGGCAACTGGTAAAGAGTTTGAAGTAACAGAAGTTGGTGTATTTACACCGAAAACAACACAGCGAGATGAGTTAACGGTAGGTGATGTTGGTTTCTTAGCGGCATCTATTAAAAACGTAGGAGATACGCGTGTTGGTGATACAATTACACATGCGAAACGTCCAGCAGCAGAACCATTACCAGGTTACCGTAAATTAAATCCGATGGTATTCTGTGGTTTATATCCAATCGATACAGCTCGTTACAACGATCTTCGTGAAGCGTTAGAAAAGCTGCAATTGAATGACTCAGCTTTAGAGTTTGAACCAGAAACATCACAAGCGCTTGGCTTCGGTTTCCGCTGTGGTTTCTTAGGACTTCTTCATATGGAAATTATTCAAGAGCGTATTGAACGTGAATTTAAAATTGATTTAATCACAACAGCACCAAGTGTTATTTACAAAGTGTATTTAACAAATGGTGAAGAAATTGTTGTAGATAACCCATCTAATATGCCTGATCCACAGTCTATTGATCGTGTAGAAGAGCCGTATGTAAAAGCGTCTATTATGGTGCCAAACGATTATGTAGGTGCGGTTATGGAAATTTGTCAAGGAAAACGCGGTACGTTTATTGATATGCAATATTTAGATGAAACACGTGTTACATTAACGTATGAGATTCCGCTTTCAGAAATTGTATATGATTTCTTTGATCAGCTGAAATCGAATACGAAAGGATATGCTTCATTTGATTATGAATTAATTGGATATCAAGCGTCTAAGCTCGTGAAGATGGATATTTTATTAAATGGAGAACACGTCGATGCATTATCATTTATCGTACATCGAGACTCTGCGTATGATCGCGGTAAAATAATCGTAGACAAGTTAAAAGAATTAATTCCAAGACAGCAGTTCGAAGTGCCAATTCAAGCTGCGATCGGAAATAAAATTGTAGCGCGTTCTACAATTAAAGCGATGCGTAAAAACGTACTTGCAAAATGTTACGGTGGTGACATTTCTCGTAAGCGTAAATTGCTTGAAAAACAAAAAGAAGGTAAGAAGCGCATGAAGTCTGTTGGGTCGGTAGAAGTACCACAAGAAGCGTTCATGGCTGTATTACGAATGGACGATGATAAATAAAAAAGGAAGCCGCTTTAGCGGTTTCCTTTATTTTTTTAGTTGACGAATAAATTCGCCCATAAGTTGTGGAAGGTCGTTCCATGCGTGACCAGAAATTAAATTTTTGTCAACATGGAAGCGAGTTTGTACGTAAGTTGCACCGCATGCTTCCACTTCTGGACGACAAGCTGTATATGCTGTTAATTCGCGGTTCTTTAAAACATCTTTAATTACTGTTAAAGCAACAGCGGCATGACATAAAATCATAATCGGTTTATTTGCTTCAAAGAAATGTTTGGCAAGATGCGGGAAACTAGGATGCATACGGATATGTTCTGGAGCGCGTCCGCCAGGAATAATTAAAGCATCGTATTCTTCAGGATTTACATCTTCGAAAGCCGCGTGCACTTCAAGTTGATAGCCGCGTTTCTCTGTGAAAGTTTGCCAATCCTCAAAGTCATGAACAACAGTGTGTAATGTTTCTGTATTTGTTGGAGAAGCGATTGTTACATCAAATCCTTCTTCAAGACAACGGTAATATGGATAGTAAGCCTCTAGTGCTTCAACGGCGTCGCCAGTTAACATTAATACTTTTTTAGACATCTTTATATCTCTCCTTTACAATAGTGATGACACTATTTATTGTAAGAAATAAAAGTGTAATAGGGAAGAATGCACTTTTGAGTGACAAGGTAACGAAAAAGTAACTATGTAAGAAAAGTTAGGAGACGACTAATGTCTGAAAATATTCGCAAAGATATTCAAGAAAAAATAAAAAATGGTGATTTTAATTGTGAGAAGGAACTGACGCTTTCTATTATTAGTGGGAAGTGGAAGGTTGTAATTCTTTGGCACCTAGGGGTAGAGGGACCTCATCGCTTCAGTGAGTTACAACGATTGTTTCCAAATATTTCTCATAAAGTTCTATCAAATCAATTAAAGGAATTAATGGAAGATGGGATTGTGGATCGGACAGTATATCCAGAAGTGCCACCTCGTGTAGAGTATTTTATGACGGATTTAGGCATGACGCTTTTACCAATCGTCGAAATGATGTATGATTGGGGAAAAATGCGAATGAAACAAATTCGTGATGGATTAGAGAAGTAAAGGGCCTCCGAAACGCGGAGGTTTTCTTTTTAGAAAGGTAGGAGTAAAATTTGATGCAAGCTGCATATATCCATATTCCGTTTTGTCAGCATATTTGTCACTATTGTGATTTTAATAAAGTATTTATTGAGCGTCAGCCTGTTGATCAATATTTAGAGTATTTGGAAAAGGAAATCGTGAATACGGTGCAAAAGGTTCCTTTTGAGCAGTTGAAAACGATATTTGTAGGAGGAGGAACACCGACAGCGTTAAATATGGAGCAGACAAAAAAATTGCTTGATATTATAAATCGTCGTTTACGACCGTTTGCTCCAAACTGTGAAGTAACGTTTGAAGCGAATCCTGGAGATTTACCAAAAGAAAAGTTAAACCTTCTATTAGAAGGAGGCGTGAACCGGATTAGTTTTGGTGTACAAACATTTCGAGATGAACTATTGGAAAAAATCGGACGAAAGCATACGAGAGAAGATGCGTTTGTTGCCATTCGTGAAGCGCAAGAAGTAGGGTTTACAAATATTAATATTGATTTAATTTATGCACTGCCAGGACAAACAATTGAAGATGTAAAAGAAACGTTAAATATCGCTTTTACACTTGGAGTGCAGCATTTCTCGGCGTATTCTTTAATTGTTGAACCGAAAACGGTATTTTACAATTTAATGAACAAAGGGAAATTACGACTACCAGGTGAAGAACATGAGGCAAAAATGTACGAGATGGTAATGGGTGAAATGGAGAAACATGGGTATCATCAGTATGAAATTAGTAATTTTTCAAAAGAAGGTCATGAAAGTAGACATAATCTCACATACTGGAATAATGAAACTTACTATGGGTTCGGTGCTGGGGCACATAGCTATGTAAATGGTGAACGAATTCAAAATGTTGGTCCATTGAAACAATATTTTGCTAAAATCGATGAAACGGGGTTCCCTTATCTAGATGTTCATAAAGTAACAGAAAAAGAGAGAATGGAAGAAGAATTGTTCTTGGGACTTCGAAAAACAAAAGGCGTTTCAAAAAAAGCATTCCAGCAGAAGTTTGGGGTGAAGATGGAGGACATCTTTGCGAATCAATTGGTCCATAATAAAGTGCATGGATTACTTGAGGAGAAGGATGGTCATGTTTGTTTGACAAGAACAGGGAAGTTACTAGGAAATGAAGTGTTTCAATCATTCTTAGTGGATTAACGAAATTGTTTCTGTGGAAAAAGTTTCACGAATTCTTGACGTTTCCGTTGACAATTGAATGTCAATTTTGGTAAGTTAGTAATAGATTTAGCACTCGTAGATAAAGAGTGCTAACAGAGGTGATGATGAGATGCTTACGGAACGTCAGCTCTTAATTTTACAAGCAATCATTGATGACTTTATCGGATCAGCACAGCCTGTTGGATCAAGAACGTTAGCTAAAAAAGATGAAATTACATTTAGTTCGGCTACCATTCGAAACGAGATGGCCGATTTAGAAGAATTAGGGTTTATTGAAAAAACACATAGTTCTTCAGGACGTATTCCTTCAGAAAAAGGATACCGATTTTATGTAGATCATCTATTAGCGCCACAACACTTGTCCACTGAGGAAATTGTACAAATTAAGGATTTATTTGCTGAAAGAATTTTTGAAGCGGAAAAGGTTGCACAGCAATCAGCTCAAATTTTGTCAGAACTCACAAATTATACGGCAATTGTTCTTGGGCCGAAATTGAGTACAAATAAGCTCAAAAATGTACAAATTATTCCGCTGGGCCAAAAGACAGCAGTCGCAATTATTGTAACTGATACAGGGCATGTACAAAGCAAGACGATTACCGTTCCGGAATCTGTTGATTTATCAGATTTAGAAAAAATGGTTAATATTTTAAATGAAAAACTATCTGGTGTACCAATGGTAGAATTACACAATAAAATTGTAAAAGAAGTTGTGACAGTTCTACACAGGTATCTCCATAACTATGATAGCGCAATGAAAATATTAGACGGTACATTTCAAGTGCCTTTATCGGAAAAGATATACTTTGGGGGAAAAGCTAATATGCTTGCTCAGCCAGAGTTCCATGATATTCAAAAGGTACGTTCTTTGTTAGAAATGATCGATAATGAAGCTGAATTTTACGATATTTTACGTAAGAAGCAAGTAGGAATTCAAGTGAACATTGGTCGGGAAAATTCCTCAATGGCAATGGAAGATTGCAGCTTGATTTCTGCGACGTATTCTGTTGGAGAAGAACAGCTTGGAACAATTGCAATATTAGGTCCGACGAGAATGCATTACGCCCGAGTTATCACTCTTTTACAATTATTCACAAAACAATTTGCAGAGGGGTTAAATGGGCTGTATAAATCAAAATAATAAATTCGCTCGAGTAATGAAAGATAATCATTGCTGGTGTGTAACATAAATATATGCTTGAGTGCTCATGCTCAACGTGAGCACTTGAACACTTTTAAGGAGGTGAAAGTTGTGGAAGAGCGTAACGAACAAGTGGTTGAAGAGACAAAAGAAGCGCAAACTGAAGAAGCTACTATAGAAAAAAACAGTGAAGAATTTGTAACAGAAGAAACAACTGAAGAAACTGTAGTAGAAGAAAAAAGTGAGGCAGCTCTTTTACAAGAAAAAGTAGATGAATTGCAAGCGAAATTGACGGAAACGGAAGGTCGCATGTTGCGTCTACAAGCTGATTTTGAAAATTACAAACGCCGTGTTCAACTTGATAAGCAAGCGGCGGAAAAATATAGAGCGCAAAGTCTTGTATCAGATATTTTACCTGCTCTTGATAATTTTGAAAGAGCGATGCAAGTGGAAGCAAGTGATGAGCAAATGAAATCCTTATTACAAGGGATGGAAATGGTGTATCGTCAGTTGTTAGAAGCGTTAAATAGAGAAGGTATTGAGGTGATTGAAGCTGTTGGAAAGCAGTTTGATCCTCATGAGCATCAAGCTGTTATGCAAGTAGAAGACAGTGAATTTGAATCCAACGCGGTTGTAGAAGAATTTCAAAAGGGTTATAAACTGAAGGACCGTGTGATTCGCCCATCAATGGTAAAAGTAAATCAATAATTTACATAAATGTAGGAGGTTTCGCCATGAGTAAAATTATCGGTATTGACTTAGGTACAACAAACTCTTGTGTAGCTGTTATGGAAGGTGGAGAACCAAAGGTTATCCCAAACCCAGAAGGCAACCGTACAACACCTTCTGTTGTAGCATTCAAAAATGATGAGCGTCAAGTTGGGGAAGTTGCAAAACGTCAAGCAATTACAAACCCAAATACAATTATGTCTGTTAAACGTCATATGGGTACAGACTACAAAGTAGAAGTTGAAGGTAAAAACTATACACCTCAAGAAATTTCTGCAATTATTTTACAAAACTTAAAAGCTTCTGCTGAAGCATATTTAGGTGAGCCAGTAACAAAAGCTGTTATTACAGTACCAGCATACTTCAACGATGCAGAACGCCAAGCAACAAAAGACGCTGGTCGTATCGCTGGCTTAGAAGTAGAACGTATTATTAACGAACCAACAGCAGCTGCTCTTGCTTACGGTTTAGAAAAACAAGATGAAGAGCAAAAAATTCTAGTATATGACTTAGGTGGAGGTACATTCGACGTATCGATCCTTGAGTTAGCAGATGGAACATTCGAAGTTATTTCAACTGCTGGTGATAACCGTCTTGGTGGTGACGACTTTGACCAAGTGATCATCGATTATTTAGTTGCTGAATTCAAAAAAGAAAACAATATTGATTTAAGCCAAGATAAAATGGCACTTCAACGACTGAAAGATGCTGCTGAAAAAGCGAAAAAAGATCTTTCTGGTGTAACACAAACTCAAATTTCATTACCATTCATTAGTGCTGGAGCTGCGGGTCCATTACACTTAGAACTAAACTTAACAAGAGCGAAATTCGAAGAACTTTCAGCGAACCTTGTTGAAAGAACTTTAGAACCAACTCGTCGTGCATTAAAAGACGCTGGTCTTTCTGCAAGTGAGTTAGATAAAGTTATTCTTGTTGGTGGTTCTACTCGTATTCCAGCTGTACAAGAAGCAATTAAACGTGAAACTGGTAAAGAACCATACAAAGGTGTTAACCCTGATGAAGTAGTAGCATTAGGTGCTGCTGTACAGGGCGGTGTGCTTACTGGTGATGTAGAAGGTGTTCTATTATTAGATGTAACTCCACTTTCTTTAGGTATTGAAACAATGGGCGGAGTATTTACAAAATTAATTGAGCGTAACACTACAATTCCAACAAGCAAATCACAAGTGTTCTCAACTGCAGCTGACAACCAACCTGCAGTAGACATTCACGTATTACAAGGTGAACGTCCAATGGCAGCAGATAATAAAACATTAGGTCGCTTCCAGTTAACTGATATTCCACCAGCACCACGTGGTATTCCACAAATCGAAGTAACATTCGACATCGATGCGAACGGTATCGTTAACGTACGTGCAAAAGACTTAGGAACAAATAAAGAACAAGCAATTACAATTCAATCTTCTTCAGGTCTTTCTGATGAAGAAGTAGAACGTATGGTAAAAGAAGCAGAAGCAAACGCTGATGCTGACCAAAAACGTAAAGAAGAAGTTGAACTTCGTAACGAAGCAGATCAACTTGTATTCCAAACAGATAAAGTTGTAAAAGATTTAGAAGGTAAAGTAGATGCAGCTGAAGTTGCAAAAGCAACAGAAGCAAAAGATGCATTAAAAGCAGCGATTGAGAAAAATGATCTTGATGAAATTCGTGCGAAAAAAGATGCTCTTCAAGAAATCGTACAACAATTAACTGTAAAATTATATGAGCAAGCTCAAGCGGCTGCTGGTGCTCAGCAAGCAGAAGGTGCACAAGGAAACGCTGGTGCAAAAAATGACAATGTAGTTGACGCTGAGTTTGAAGAAGTAAAAGAAGATAAATAATAAAGTAAAATAGCATAAGTAAGATGACAAAAAGTCAAAGTCAAGCGTGCCTTGACTTTGGCTTTTTTCACGAATAAGGCTTAATAAGGGCCTAAGTCTTTTCAGAAGGCTCTTACGTTTTTCTTTTTGCATATTGTAAGAGAGGGAAGTTTGTTGCAAAGCACTTTCTTTCAATGTTAAAATTACGTTTATGTGAACGATTCGGGGGTTACGATTTTATGAGTAAACGAGATTATTATGAGGTGCTTGGTGTAAGCAAAAGTGCTTCAAAAGATGAAATTAAAAAAGCGTATCGTCGTTTGGCTAAAAAATATCATCCAGACGTAAGTAAAGAAGAAAATGCAGTAGAAAAATTTAAAGAAGTTCAAGAAGCGTATGAAGTGCTAAGTGATGAGCAAAAACGTGCGCAGTATGATCAATTTGGTCACGCTGGTCCAAATCAAGGTTTCGGCGGCGGAGACTTTGGTGGTGGTTTTGGATTTGAAGATATCTTTAGCTCGTTCTTTGGCGGAGGCGGTAGACGTCGTGATCCAAATGCACCGCGTCAAGGTGCAGACTTGCAATATCAAGTGACGCTAGAGTTTGAAGAAGCAATTTTTGGTAAAGAATTAAATGTGGAAATCCCAGTAGAAGACCCTTGTGATACATGTCATGGTAGTGGGGCTAAACCAGGAACTACAAAAGAAACATGTAAACATTGTTCAGGAACAGGTCAAATCAGTGTAGAACAAAACACACCATTTGGTCGCATCGTGAATCGTCAAACATGTAGACATTGTTCAGGAACAGGCCAAATGATTAAAGAAAAATGTACAACATGTCACGGAACTGGAAAAGTACGTAAACGTAAGAAAATTAACGTTAAAATTCCAGCAGGTATTGATAATGGTCAACAAATTCGTGTCGCTGGTAAAGGTGAAGCTGGCGTAAACGGAGGACCAGCGGGAGATTTATATGTAGTTGTTTATGTAAGAGAGCATGAATTCTTTGAGCGTGATGGAGATCATATTATTTGTGAAATGCCATTAACGTTTGCGCAAGTAGCACTTGGTGATGAAGTGGAAGTGCCAACTGTTCATGGAAAAGTGAAGCTGAAAATTCCAGCAGGAACACAAACAGGTACAGAATTCCGCTTAAAAGGAAAAGGTGCTCCAAATGTACGCGGTTATGGTCAAGGAGACCAATATGTAGTCGTTCGCGTTGTGGTACCGACAAAATTAACAGCGCATCAAAAAGAATTATTGCGTGAATTTGCAGGGCAAGAAGACCAAGATGACAGCTTGTTTGGAAAGCTTAAACGAGCTTTCAAAGGAGAATAATGGAAACGAAAAATGGAGTTGGTAAATTGTGAAATGGTCAGAAGTTAGTATTCATACAACAGAAGAAGCGGTAGAAGCTGTTTCTCATATTTTACACGAAGCAGGTGCTAGCGGTGTAGCGATTGAAGATCCAGCAGAGCTTACAAAAGAGCGTGAGCAACAGTATGGTGAAATTTATGCGCTCAACCCAGCTGAGTATCCAGCGGATGGAGTAGTAATAAAAGCGTATTTCCCGCAAACGGATTCTTTACACGAGACAATTGCAAGTGTAAAATCATCTATTGATGTACTTCCGTCTTACGACATTGAAATTGGTACAGGGAACATTACAATTAATGAAGTTGATGAGGAAGATTGGGCTACTGCTTGGAAAAAATATTATCATCCAGTTCAAATTTCTGATGCATTTACAATTGTGCCAACGTGGGAAGATTATACACCTTCTTCTCCAGATGAAAAGATTATTGAGTTAGATCCTGGTATGGCCTTTGGGACAGGAACGCATCCAACGACAACGATGTGTATTCGTGCGTTAGAGAAAACAGTAAAGCCTGGGGATACAGTCATTGACGTTGGGACTGGTTCAGGAGTATTAAGTATTGCGGCGGCTAAACTAGGGGCAGCTTCTGTTCAAGCTTATGATTTAGATCCAGTAGCAGTTGAAAGTGCGGAGATGAATGTCCGATTAAATAAAACAGATGATGTTGTATCTGTAGGACAAAATAGCTTGTTAGAAGGTATTGAAGGTCCGGTCGATTTAATTGTAGCAAATTTACTTGCGGAAATTATCCTTATGTTCCCTGAAGATGCAGCAAGGGTTGTAAAGCAAGGCGGATTATTTATTACGTCTGGCATTATTGCAGCTAAGGAAAAAACAATTTCCGAAGCGCTAGAGAAAGCTGGATTTACAATTAAAGAAGTGTTAAGAATGGAAGATTGGGTAGCAATCATTGCACGAAATGCGTAATATATACTTTATGAATATATGAACGGAAAAGTCTCTCGCTATAAAGGTGAGGGACTTGCCGTTTGTTCTATTAAAATGAGAATGTTTCGTTCTTTTCGTAAGTATGGGCTTACGAAAGGAACGAAACTTTACTAAGGTGATGAGATGCAACGTTATTTTGTAGAAGAGAAGAATGTAAATGGTACAAATATTCGTATCGTTGGCGATGATGTGCATCATATTGCCAGAGTGATGCGTATGTCAGCTGGAGACCACATCTATTGTTGTGTAAATGGGAAAACAGCAGAGTGTACAATTGCTGAAATTACCAATGAATTTGTCGATAGTGCTATTGTAAAATGGATAGAGACATCGAGCGAGTTACCTATACTCGTAACGATTGCCAGCGGACTGCCGAAAGGAGACAAGCTTGAGTTAATTTTTCAAAAAGGAACTGAGCTTGGGGCAGCTGCATTTTTACCATTTCAAGCATCGCGTTCAATCGTGAAATGGGATGCGAAAAAAGCGGATAAAAAAGTGGAACGTTTGAAAAAGATTGTGAAGGAAGCTGCGGAGCAATCTCACCGGACAGAAATTCCGCATGTATATGCTCCAGTATCATTTAAACAATTGCTTGAAATGAGTAAAGAGTATGATGTTTGTCTTGTTGCCTATGAAGAAGAGGCGAAGCAAGGTGAAAAAGCAAATTTTGCAAAAGCTCTTACAGCAATTGAACCTGGCCAAAAACTGCTTATTGTATTTGGTCCAGAAGGTGGTTTAAGTGAGGAAGAAGTATCCGCACTTCGTGAATATAAATTTGTACCATGTAGTTTAGGACCAAGAATTTTAAGAACAGAAACGGCACCGCTCTATGCGTTAAGCGCCGCTTCTTATCATTTTGAATTGATGGGGTGATATCAATGGCAACTGTTGCGTTCCATACGTTAGGTTGTAAAGTAAACCACTACGAAACAGAAGCAATTTGGCAATTGTTTAAACAAAGTGGTTATGAAAGAGTAGATTTTGAAAAAACAGCAGATGTATATGTCGTTAATACATGTACTGTAACAAATACAGGTGATAAAAAAAGCCGTCAAGTGATTCGCCGTGCAGTAAGACATAATCCGGATGCTGTTATTTGTGTAACAGGTTGTTATGCACAAACTTCTCCAGCAGAAATTATGGCAATTCCAGGTGTAGATATCGTTGTTGGTACTCAAGACCGCGAAAAAATGCTAGGTTATATTGAACAGTATCGTCAAGAGCGTCAACCAATTAATGCTGTACGTAACATTATGAAAACACGTGTATATGAAGAATTGGATGTACCATACTTTACTGACCGTACACGCGCATCTTTAAAAATCCAGGAAGGTTGCAATAACTTCTGTACGTTCTGTATTATTCCTTGGGCACGCGGTTTAATGCGCTCTCGTGATGGAAAAGAAGTCATTAAACAAGCGCAACAATTAGTGGATGCAGGATATAAAGAAATTGTCCTAACTGGTATTCATACAGGTGGATACGGTGAAGACATGAAAGACTATAACTTAGCGGGATTACTTCGTGACATGGAAGCAGAGGTAAAGGGATTGAAGCGCCTTCGTATTTCTTCTATTGAAGCGAGTCAAATTTCTGATGAGGTTATTGAAGTATTAGATAAATCTGAAGTGGTTGTACGCCATTTACACATTCCACTTCAATCTGGCTCTAACACGGTATTAAAACGCATGCGTCGTAAATATACAATGGAATTTTTCCAAGAGCGTTTAAATCGCTTAAAAGAGGCGTTGCCAGGCCTTGCGATTACATCGGATGTAATCGTTGGTTTCCCGGGTGAAACAGAAGAAGAGTTCATGGAAACATATAACTTTATTAAAGAAAACCGTTTCTCTGAACTGCACGTTTTCCCATATTCTAAGCGTACTGGAACACCTGCGGCACGCATGGAAGATCAAATTCCTGAAGAAGTGAAAAATGAGCGTGTTCATCGTTTAATTGAATTATCAAATCAATTAGCGAAAGAATATGCTTCTCAGTTTGAAGGGGAAGTTCTGGAAATTATTCCAGAAGAACCATTCAAAGAAGGTGACCGTGAAGGGTTATATGTAGGATATACAGATAATTACTTGAAGGTTGTATTTGAAGGATCAGAAGAATTAATTGGGAAACTAGTCAAAGTGAAAATTACAAAAGCAGGTTATCCATATAATGAAGGGCAATTTGTTCGCGTTCTCGAAGACGATATGAAAAAAGAATCTGCAAGCGCATAATGAAAAAGCATGCAAACAAAAAGGTTTGCATGCTTTTTTTCGGGCTATAGGTCATGTTTTCAAACTTGCGATTATAAAGATTGAAAAAAATAGTGGAATTTATGAAAGTTAAATACAAAAGTTCATAACTTTGTTTTCGTTGCTTTAAAGTGTGCCGGAATCAATTTGATTGGAAGAGAGGAAACGACTGAATGTACAATCGTAAGTGATTCGTTAAAAAAGAAAATAGCTATTGATTCTCACTTACGACTTAAGAGTTTTTTTGGTCAAAAAATGATCTGCTTTTCTTTTATTCTGCTAAATAGTTGACCTAAAGTGACAAAATGTATTATAATCGTAAAAGACATGCTGAAGAAGTGTTTCTTTTTGCATGCTGAAGTTAGTATGTAAGTGTGATGTTTCGGAGGGAGGGAAAGATAATGTCAAAAACAATCGTTCGTAAAAACGAGTCTTTGGAGGATGCACTTCGCCGTTTTAAAAGATCGGTTTCTAAAACTGGTACACTTGCTGAAGCAAGAAAACGCGAGTTTTATGAAAAACCAAGTGTAAAACGTAAGAAGAAATCTGAAGCGGCAAGAAAGCGTAAATTCTAAGAGAGGGTGTAAGTTATGAGTCTTCTCGATCGTTTAAACGGTGATATGAAACAAGCGATGAAGAATAAACAAAAAGAACAATTAACCGTCATTCGTATGGTTAAGGCTGCTTTGCAAAATGAAGGTATTAAGCTGCAACAGACTCTTACTGAAGAAGAGGAATTAACAGTTTTAACTCGTGAAGTAAAACAGCGTAAGGACTCCCTCCTTGAATTTAAAAAAGCGGGTCGTGATGACCTTGTTGATAAACTGCAAAGTGAAATTCAGATTTTAAACACATATTTGCCGAAACAGCTAACAGAAGAAGAACTAGCTGATGTAATTAAGCAAGTGATTTCAGAAGTTGGTGCAACATCGAAAGCGGATATGGGTAAAGTGATGAGTGCTGTTATGCCGAAAGTAAAAGGGAAAGCAGACGGATCGCAAGTGAATAAGCTGGTTGCACAGCTATTAGCATAAAAAAACGTCTCATGAGAAATGAGACGTTTTTTTATGCTTTTTTTGTTTGGACGTGATATTACAAGCTCTTTTTTCATACATATGGGATGAGAGGGGGGTCTTGGAGATGAAGAAGCTAGAACAAATGAAAAATTGGCTAACGAAGCAAATAGACCTACCAGTGGATGTACTAATGGATCTGCCTCGTATTACTCTTGTTGGGCAAGTACATATTTATATAGAAAATCATCGAGGATTATTAGTTTTTTCTGATAAAGAAGTAAGGTTGTTATTAAAACATGGTCAATTATTAATTAAAGGACAGTCGTTTGTAATCAAAACAATTCTCCCAGAAGAACTTCTACTCGAAGGTGTAATTGAGCAGGTAACATTTTTAGAAAATGAAAAGAAAGAAAAATAAAGAGAAACTCCCATCATGAAAGTTCTCTTCTTCATTAGAAGCAAAGCGGAGGGGAATTTGTCATCAGTGAGATGAGATAAGCTCACTGATTCATATTTTGCTGTATGTTGTACGAGCTATAAAAGTGGAGAGAGAAGCTCTGCTTTTGAGAAAGATAGTGGGGGGCAGACAATGAAAAATCAATGGTTTACGAAATGGCTTGGGTATGTCAAAGTACGCATTGAAGGAAGAGGGGTTGAGCGGTTTGTTAACGAGTGTGTACGCAGGAATTTAGTTGTTTGGGATGTAAAGAAAATTGCTGATGAAACATTAGTCTTTTGTATGCTGCTGCGAGATGTAAAAAAATTAAGGATAATTTATCGTAAACATGAATGTAAACTATATTTTATAGGGCGCTATGGCGCTCCGTTTTGGAATAAGCGATTGATTAAAAATAGTGGGTTTTTAATTGGATTTCTTGTCTTTTTTTTCGGTATGATCGTCTTATCAAATATGGTATGGAAAATTGAAGTTACGGGAGCTAAACCAGAAACAGAATATATACTTATGAAAGAATTGGACAAAATGGGTATCAAGAAAGGGAGATTGCAATTCCAAATGCCAAGTGTGGAAGAAATTCAGCGGCACTTGACTGATAAAATTAATGCGATTACATGGGCTGGTCTTGATGTGCAAGGAACAACATATCATTTTAAAATAGTTGAAAAAAATGAGCCGAAAAAGGAGAAGGCGCAACAGCCGCAAAACTTGGTAGCGAAAAAGGGAGCGATTATTACAAGGACCTTTGTAGAGATTGGGAAGCCGGTTGTAATGAAAAATGATTATGTAAAAAAAGGACAGTTGCTTGTTTCGGGTATGTTTGGGAATGAAGAAAATCCAACGATTGTTTCCGCGAAAGGGATTGTTTATGGAGAAACATGGTATGAATCTAACGTAACAGTTCCGCTGAAAACCACTTTTCAAGTGTATACAGGAAATTCATATAATGAGCATTTTCTTCGATTAGGAAGTGCTAAAATAAAAATATGGGGATTTCAGCATGATAAGTATAGGAAGTCCCAAACTGAAAATGTAAAACATGATGTGAAATTACTTGGTTTTACATTACCGATTTCTTATGAAAAAGAAATTGTGCGCGAAGAGGAAGAGGCTAACCGTGAATATACGGAAAGGGAAGCGCTTAAAGTTGCGAAAGAAATGGCAGAAAAAGAATTAAAGAAAAAATTGGATGAACATGCTATGATTGTAAGTGATAAGATTTTGCATAAAAAGGTTGAAGGCGAACAACTAAAAGTAGCATTACATTATACAGTGATTGAAAATATTGCAGAGCCACAACCTATATCTGAATCCGATATTCAAGGAGACTGAGTAATGACAGAACAATTAGTAGAGATGAATCAACAAGTAGAAAATCACAATGAAGCAATCGCTCTATTTGGAGTGAATGATGCGAATTTGAAAGTAATTGAACAAGAGCTTTCTGTATCGATTGTAACTAGAGGAGAGTCTGTTCGCGTATCTGGAACAGATGAAGCAGTGGCACTTGTTGAAAACATTTTACAGCAATTACTAACTGTTATTCGTAAAGGTGTATCAATTACTGAACGGGATGTTCTATATGCAATTCAACTTGGTCGCCAAGGGAAAATTGCTCATTTTGAAGAGTTATATGAAGAGGAAATTTTTAAAACAGCAAAAGGTAAGTCTATACGTGTAAAAACGATGGGGCAAAGACAGTATATTCATGCGATGAAAAAGAATGATATCGTTTTTGGAATCGGACCAGCTGGTACAGGGAAAACGTATTTGGCTGTGGTAATGGCCGTACGAGCGTTAAAACACGGCTATGTGAAAAAGATTATTTTAACAAGACCGGCAGTAGAAGCTGGAGAAAGTTTAGGGTTTTTACCAGGAGATTTAAAGGAAAAAGTAGACCCTTATTTACGCCCTTTATATGATGCGCTCCATGATATTCTTGGACAAGAATATACGCAGCGTATGATGGAAAGAGGCACAATTGAGATTGCACCTCTTGCGTATATGAGAGGAAGAACGCTTGATGATTCCTTTGTTATTTTAGATGAGGCACAAAATACAACTGGTGCTCAAATCAAAATGTTTTTAACTCGCCTAGGTTTTAGTTCGAAAATGGTTGTTACAGGCGATCCTACTCAAATTGACTTACCAAAAGGGGTTAAGTCAGGGCTTTCGATTGCAGAAAATGTTTTATCTAATGTATCAGGCCTTTCCTTTGTTAGACTAGAACAAACAGATGTAGTAAGGCACCCACTTGTACAACGAATTATTGAGGCGTATGATAAAATGGAATGATCCTATTGGCCAGGGTCATTTCTTTTTATTCATTGTAAGAGCTGCTTGTAAAAACTCAATGAATATGACCTAATAACGAATGGGAATGGAAAGGTTGGCGAATTGCGTATTTTTTAATATTATGGAAGGGTAGCAAATATAAATACAGGATAAGTACGTGGTGAAATTTAAGAAGGAAAACTTTAAAGTGTGTAGTTTATGTGAGTTAACTTTTAGTTGAGAGAAGGAATGCTCAACTGAAATTCGTTTTATTGTATGTCTGGAGAGGAGAAGGTATTGAAATCATGTCAAAGTCTCGAGAAATTTCTAAGTGGTTTCGAAATATACAACATTCGAAAAAACTAAGCTGGGTTTCTTATATTTTATTAGGGGCAGTGTTGTTTTTTGCACTAATCAACAATGTGAAACCAGAGCAACTAGATGTTAAAATGCTCTCTATTTCTAATCAAACAATCCATTCTCCTATCAACATTGAAGATAAGATAACAACAGATAAGAAGAAAAGAGAGGCTGCTCAAAAAGTCGATGATCAATATACATATAAAAGTGAGTACAAGCAAAATAAAATTGATATTGTGAACTCGGTTTTTGATGCAATTAAAGAAGTAGATGCGGAAACAAAAGCGGCTGGCCCTGATGAGCAAAAAAAGGTTACGCCGGCAGACAGGCTGGAGAAACTGAAGAAGAAGTTACCTATAGATTTAACGAAAAGTTTATCTGATGCAGTGTTGTTACAATTTATTAATGCTGATCCAGATCAATTAGAAGCAGCGAAATATCCGGTCATAACAGCTGTTAACAATATAATGAGTTCACATATTAAAATGAATGAAGAAAATGAAGCGAGAGATCGCTTTGTGGAAGAAATCAAAAATATTAATGTTAATAGCGATTTAAAAGAAGCTTTAAATGCGCTTGGAAAGTATGCGATAGAAGCGAATTACTTTTATGATTCGAATGCTACAAAAGAGCGTAAAAAAAAGGCGGAAGATGAGGTCGCACCTGTTTACATATTACAAGGTCAAGTGCTTGTAAAAGAGGGGGACACAATTACTAGAGATATATATGAACAACTAAAATTAGTTGGGCTTCTCGAGCAAAATAATACCTTTCAGCCATTTGTAGGATTAGCGATTGTAATCGGTGTACTCTTATTCTTTATGCATAAGCAATTTGAAGTGTTTTTAAAGTTGAAAAGAGAAGAAAAACCATATATGTTGGCATATACAACGATCATAGCAATTACAGTTGTGTTGATGAAAGTAATTAGTTTGTTCCAAAAGCTGGAGTATGCAGGGATTGCATTTGTTGTTCCGGTTGCGATGGGATCAATATTAGTAAAATTGATGATTGGCGATCGCTTTGTATTTCTAACGAGTATCATTTTCTCTATATGTGGAAGTATTTTATTTAATGAAGGTGTCACGAGCACGTTAAATTATAATGTTGGGGTTTATTTCTTATTAAGCTCGTTATCTGTAAGTGTCTTTTTGAGAGAGAAAAATCGTCGTTCTATGATTTTGCAAGCAGGTATTCTTGTGTCTGTTTTAAATATTATTATGTTAGCAGCTTTATTGTTATTGCGAAATGGGAATTTCTCGCCGTTTGAAATTGGCTCACAATTATTGATGGCAGCAGCTTCCGGGATTATTTCCTCCATTTTAGCTATGGGGATTTTACCATATTTAGAAAGCGGCCTTGGAATTGTATCAAGTATGAAGCTTGTCGAACTTTCAAGCCCGAATCACCCGCTTCTTCGCAAGATTTTGTTAGAAGCGCCAGGTACATATCATCATAGTGTAATGGTTGCGAACCTTTCAGAGGCGGCATGTGAGGCCATAGGAGCGAACGGTGTGTTAGCACGTGTTGGCGCATATTATCATGATATCGGAAAGACAGTACAGCCTCATTTCTTTATTGAGAATCAAATGGGGATTGAGAATCCGCATGATAAATTAGATCCAGAAACGAGTAGGGATATTATTATTGCCCATGTTACCAATGGGGTAAAGATGTTAGAAGAACATCATATTCCGCAAGAAATTATTGATATTGCAGCACAGCACCATGGGACTACGCTATTAAAGTATTTTTATTATAAGGCTATTAAAGAAGATAAAGATAAGTATACAGAGGATATGTTCCGTTATCCGGGTTCAAAGGCGACATCGAAAGAATCTGCGATCGTTGGAATTGCAGATAGTGTAGAGGCGGCGGTGCGTTCTATGAACCATCCAACGCCGGAACAGATTAATAATTTAGTGAAAAATATTATTAAAGATCGCCTACAAGATGGGCAATTTAGCGACTGTGAACTTACTTTTAAAGAACTACAAATAGTAGGAAAAACTTTATGTGAAACATTGAATGGAATTTTCCATTCTCGTATTAAATATCCGGAACCACTGGAAGAAAAGGTGAAAGAATGAGTTTAGTAATTGATTTTTTTGATGAAACAGAAGAAGTGAAAGAAGACTATGTGGATATGATTCGTGAGCTGTTAGAAAAAGCTGCACAAATGGAAGGCGTGGAAGATGGGACGGAGCTGTCTGTTACTTTCGTCGATAATGAACGGATTCGAGAAATAAATCGTGATTATCGCGGAAAAGATCAGCCTACGGACGTGATTTCTTTTGCTCTTGAAGATATGGGAGAGGGTGAAACAGAAATCATAGGTGCTGATATGCCTCGTATGTTAGGAGATCTTATTATTTCTATCCCAAGAACAAAAGAGCAGGCTGAAGAATATGGCCATTCTTTTGATCGTGAATTAGGATTTTTAGCGTTACATGGATTTTTACACTTGCTTGGTTATGATCACATGACTGAAGAAGATGAAAAAGAGATGTTTGGAAAGCAAAAAGAAATTTTAGGAGCATTTGGATTAAGAAGATGAAAAAAGGAAAACTTATAAAGAGTTTTACGTATGCTATAGCTGGTATATGTTTTTGTCTTCGTCATGAACGAAATATGAAAATTCATTGTTTGGCCGCAGTTATTGTTATATGCTGCGGCCTTTATTTCCATGTAACAAGAACGGAATGGCTTATATTACTTGCTGTAATAGGTGCTGTAATGAGTTTGGAGATGGTGAATACAGCGATTGAAAAAACGGTTGATTTAGTAACAAAGGATTTTAACCCTCTTGCAAAAATTGCAAAAGATGTTGCAGCTGGTGCCGTTTTATTATTTACTATTATAGCAGTCATAATTGGTGCTATTATCTTTTTACCTTATGTGGTATAGTTGCATTCCAAAGATCTTCTTGTACTTGAGTGGTATTGAGCCTTTAATCAGTTGATTGTTTACTTAGGTGGTCATAATATCCTATTCAAAGTCCAAGTAGGTACATCGTTACTGATAGGGATGGAAAAGTATACCGTAGATGTGATGGAAACATGCATCGTATGGTTATGTCATTACGAGGAACGTAAAGTGTTATTTTAGAAGGAGATACGGCGCTTTTAGCCATAATCGTTGTAGTGGATTGGAAACGTTTCGTGCCTCTTTGTGGAGCGTGCCGTCAAGTTGTGATAGAATTATGTAAACAGAGTATAAAATATATTTATTAAATTTACATGGTGACACTGGGAAGACGACAGTTAGAAAGTTGTTACCAGGAGCATTTTTAGCGGAGGATTTACATGAATAACAAAGGTTATAAATCAGGTTTTGTCTCTATTATCGGGAGACCAAATGTTGGGAAATCTACATTTTTAAATCGAATTATCGGTCAAAAAATTGCTATTATGAGTGATAAACCACAAACAACTCGTAATAAAGTACAAGGTGTATATACAGAAAATGATGCGCAAGTGATTTTTATCGATACGCCTGGAATACATAAGCCAAAACATAAATTAGGCGATTTTATGGTGAAAATGGCACAAACGACATTGAAAGAAGTTGACATTGTACTCTTTATGGTCAATGCGGCGGAAGGCTTTGGTCGTGGTGAAGAATACATTATTGAAAAATTGAAGGAAACGAAGCAACCAGTATTTTTAGTGATTAATAAAATCGATCAAGTTCATCCAGAAAAATTATTAGAATTGATTGATCAATATCGCAACTTGTACGAATTTGCAGAAATTGTGCCGATTTCTGCATTGGAAGGTAATAATGTGGAAGCTTTAATTGGAGCAATTAAAAAATATTTACCAGAAGGACCGCAGTACTATCCAGAAAATCAAGTAACAGATCATCCGGAACGATTTATTATTGCTGAATTAATCCGTGAGAAAGTGCTTCATTTAACGCGTGAGGAAGTACCTCATTCAGTAGCAGTTGCGATTGATGCGATTCAAAAGCGTGAAGGTGGAGCGGTGTATGTAAATGCAACAATTATCGTGGAACGTCCTTCTCAAAAGGGAATTATTATTGGAAAGCAAGGGAAAATGTTGAAAGAAATCGGGAAGCGAGCTCGTTTTGATATTGAAGCCCTTCTTGGCTCTAAAGTGTTTTTAGAAGTATGGGTGAAAGTACAAAAAGATTGGCGTAATAAAATGTCCCAACTTCGTGATTTAGGTTTCCGTGAAGATGAATATTAATAGAAATTAGGAAAATTTTTTCTCACATGAAAATGGACAAAATGGGTCATTTTAATAACAACAAAAGAAATTGGTTTACATGCTATGCTTACTTAGAAAGGTGGATTCTTATGCTGGATTTTACCTGGAAGGTTTTCTCCAAAACAGGAAGTATTGAAACGTACTTGCTTTTGAAAGAAATGGAAAAAGATCTAAATGATGAGATGGATCAACATGAAGAGGAGCTAGCACATCTAGATTCTCCAATTTCTTGACCCGTTTTGTTCAATCCTTGGATGGTGACGAACATGTTTCAAAAAGTTGAGGGCATTGTTATCCGAACAACAGATTACGGAGAAACGAACAAGATTGTTACGATATTTTCTCGTGAATTTGGAAAAGTAAGTGCAATGGCAAGAGGAGCGAAAAAACCAAAAAGTAGGTTAGCATCTATTTCGCAACTCATGACGCATGGTCATTTCCTAATTCAAATGGGGTCTGGTCTCGGAACTTTGCAACAAGGTGAAATGATTTCATCGATGAAAGAAATTCGAGAAGATATTTTTTTAACTGCTTATGCATCGTTTATTGTGGAATTGACAGATAAAGCCACGGAAGATAAAAAGCACAATCCATATTTATTTGAAATGTTATATCAGACACTTCACTATATGTGTGATGGTGTCGATCCTGAAGTATTATCTCTTATTTATCAAACGAAAATGCTTCCGGTATTAGGGATGCATCCATACTTTGATACATGTGCGATTTGTCACCAAGAAACAGACTTTGTCGCCTTCTCTGTAAGAGAAGGCGGTTTTCTGTGCTCTCGTCACGCAGAACAAGATCCGTATCGCATTCCGGTGGGCGAGGCGGTTCATAAGTTATTACGTCTCTTTTATCACTTTGACTTAGGGCGACTCGGTAATGTATCAGTAAAAGAGGAAACGAAGCGACAAATTCGTACAGTATTGAATACATATTATGATGAATATTGTGGCATATATTTGAAATCGAGACGTTTTCTTGAACAACTTGATAAATTTCAAATATAATGAGGACCATATAAAGGTCCTTTTTACATACTTTCTTTTTCAAATAGCATATTTAGTATATAATATTTAGGAGATAGTATAACTTTTTTGTTTTGTATTGAAGGTGGTGATTATCATAGAGCTGAATAAACGACAAGAACATATCATTCAGATTGTAAAAGATCACGGTCCTATTACAGGAGAGTCAATCGCTGCACAGTTAAATTTAACGCGTGCAACATTAAGACCAGATTTGGCAATTTTAACGATGGCGGGTTATTTAGAAGCGCGTCCGCGCGTCGGTTATTTTTATACAGGGAAAACTGGTGGTCAGTTATTATCAGAAGCTGTTAAAAAAATTAAAGTACAAGATTATCAATCTAGACCAGTTGTCATTGATAAAAATGTTTCCGTATACGATGCAATTTGTACGATGTTTCTAGAGGACGTTGGTACTTTGTTTGTCGTGGATCAAACTACATTTTTAGTTGGCGTCGTTTCCCGTAAGGATTTATTGCGAGCAAGTTTAGGAAAGCAGGATTTAACCTCCCTTCCGGTTAATATTATTATGACGAGGATGCCAAACATTGCGATGTGTCATAAAGAGGATTCTTTATATGATGTTGCAATGGAATTAATAGAAAGACAGATTGATGCTGTACCCGTTGTAAAAGAAACAAAGCAGGGACTAGAAGTTGTTGGACGAATTACAAAAACGAATATTACGCGTGCGTTTGTGAATTTAGTAAATAATGAATAAGTGTAATTTGTTTAAAGTGAGGTAATGGAATGGTTAATAAAATCGTATATGTCGTATCTGATTCAGTCGGAGAGACTGCTGATTTAGTTGTTCGAGCGGCAATGGGACAATTTCCTTTCGCTCCTGATATTAGACGTGTACCGTATGTAGAAGATACAGGAACATTAAAAGAAGTGATATCAATCGCAAAGAGTAATCGGGCGCTGATTTGTTTTACACTCGTGAAGCCTGATATGCGTCAATATTTGTTAACAGAAGCGGCAAAAGAAGGCGTAGAAGCATATGATATCATCGGGCCTCTTATTGACCAAATTGCAGAAATTACAAGGCAAGTGCCAAGATATGAGCCAGGGATTGTTAGAAAACTGGATGAAGAATATTTTAAAAAGATTGAAGCGATTGAGTTTGCGGTTAAATATGACGATGGTCGAGATGCGCGTGGTATTTTGAAAGCTGATATTGTTTTAATTGGTGTTTCTCGTACATCAAAGACTCCACTTTCACAATATTTAGCTCATAATAAGCGATTAAAGGTTGCGAATGTACCGCTTGTTCCTGAGGTTGACCCGCCTGAAGAATTGTATCAAGTTCCAAAGGAAAAGTGTTTTGGTTTGAAAATTAATCCGGAAAAATTAAATCATATTCGGAGAGAGCGCTTGAAATCACTAGGATTAAGTGATGGGGCAACATATGCGAACATTAATCGTATTAAAGAAGAAATTGACCATTTTGAAAAAGTGATCAATAAAATAAATTGCCAAGTGATTGATGTGTCTAACAAAGCGATTGAAGAAACGGCAAATATTATTGTGAATGCGGTGCAAAACCAAAGAATGTTTTAGCACATTTACCAAAGGTGAATGTGTTTTTTTAGCTCAAAGACCAATCTGATTCAGAGGGAAATATTTATAGAACTGTAATGGTTAGAGAAATTTCAGAGGATATGTAGCGAAGTAGAAAGAAATATATTATAATAAAAAATTGTGATAAAAAACCTATATTTTACGTTTAGACTTTAATTTTTCAGAATAAACTAGGGATAGGATTTACGAAAAAAGACGTACATTTACGTAAAATCGACAAAAATCTAAACAAGAAAACGTACTTTGTAGAAGGATTCACTGAAGGGATGTAGAATACAGAAATATGCAAAACATCAGTAAGATTCTAGTTGATGCAGATGCATGTCCCGTAAAGGATGAAATTGTACAAGTCGGAACAAAATTTCATGTCGAAATTTTGTTTGTCGCATCCTATGCCCATCGTTCAAGAAAACAGCAAGGAAATTGGATCTATGTAGATTCTGAGCAAGATGAAGTTGATTTTTATATTTATAAGCATGCGAAAGCTACAGATCTCGTGATCACACAAGATATGGGACTTGCTGGTCTTCTTGTTAAAAAAGGAGTATATGTCTTATCTCCGAGAGGTACATTTGTGACAGATGAGCAAATGGATACAATTTTATATAGTAGATATGTGTCTGCTAAATTACGCAGACAAGGGACCTATACAAAGGGCCCAAAGTCATTTTCAAAGCAGGATCGACAATCTTTTTTAACAAGTTTAGAAAAAATATTGTCGAATTATAAAGGAATCCTTTAATTTGTATCGAATACAAAATACGACACGGAGATGGAGTTATGGGGAACAGAATTCCCGAAGAAGTTGTTGAACAGATTCGGACATCATCTGATATTGTAGAAGTAATTGGTGAGTATGTTCAGCTAAGAAAGCAAGGGCGTAATTATTTTGGACTTTGTCCGTTTCATGGTGAGAATTCTCCCTCCTTTTCTGTTTCATCAGATAAGCAAATTTTCCATTGCTTTGGATGTGGGGAAGGTGGAAATGTTTTTTCCTTTCTCATGAAGATGGAAGGCCTTTCTTTCACAGAAGCTGTACAGAAGCTTGGAGAAAGAAATCATATAGCAGTCGCAGATTATACATCAGGAAAAGAACAGCAGGACAATATATCTGATGACAATGTCATTATGTTACAGGCTCACGAACTCTTAAAAAAGTATTATCATCATTTGTTGGTAAATACAGAAGAGGGGAATGAAGCTCTTTCTTATTTATTAAATCGTGGTATTACGAAGGAAATGATTGAGAAGTTTGAAATTGGTTATGCATCACCAGATTGGGATGCAGCGGCGAAAATATTACAAAAAAGAGGTTTTTCGCTAATGACCATGGAGCAAGCGGGTCTCCTTGTAAGAAGTGAAAAGGATGGCAGTCATTACGACCGATTCCGTGGTAGAGTAATGTTTCCGATTCATACATTACAAGGAAAAGTGGCAGCATTTAGTGGAAGGGCGCTTGGAGATGATACTCCTAAATATTTAAATAGCCCAGAAACACCTATCTTTCACAAGAGCAAGTTGCTGTACAATTTCCATCAGGCAAGGCCGTTTATTAGAAAGCGTGGGCAGGTCGTCCTTTTTGAAGGTTATGCTGATGTTCTAGCTGCTGTAAAAAGCGGGGTTGAAGAAGCTGTCGCAACAATGGGAACAGCTTTAACAGAAGAACAGGCGAAACTTCTGCGACGTAATGTTGAAACTGTTGTTCTTTGCTATGATGGTGATAAGGCTGGACAAGAAGCGACAATGAAAGCGGGGCAACTCTTAACTCAAGTTGGTTGTCAAGTTAAAGTTACTGTATTGCCAGAGAAATTAGATCCTGATGAATATGTGCAACAATATGGAACAAAGGCTTTTGAAAATCTCGTCAAATCAAGTATAAGTTTTGTTGGATTTAAAATAAATTATTTGCGTTTAGGGAAAAATTTGCAAGATGAGTCCGGTAAAGAAGAATATGTAAAAAGTGTTTTAAAAGAGTTATCCTTATTGCAAGATGCGATGCAGGCAGAGTCCTATTTAAAATCGTTATCACAAGAATTTGCATATTCCATGGAAACACTTTTAAGTCAATTGCACCAATATCGCAAAGAACAAAAGATACAGCAAAAACAAGCGAAGCAAATTTCGAAGCCATCTCAAATTGTTCAAACGAGGCCGAAGCTATCCGGCTTTGAAAGGGCAGAGAGGGAACTTATTTACCATATGTTGCAAAGTGCCGAAGTAGCAGTGCGTATAGAGCCTCATATAGAAGATTTTCATACAGAAGAACATAAAGGGATTTTATATGAACTATACGCATATTATGAAAAGGGAAATGAACCTTCAGTCGGAAATTTTTTAAACTGGCTATCTGATGAAAAGTTGAAAAATATCGTTACCAATATTTCGACAGATGAGTTTATCAATCCAGAATATACAGATGAAATACTGGAAGGACACCTGGAAGCGTTAAAGCGCCATAAGGAAAAGTTGAAAAAGATGGAAACCATCTTTACAGTAAAGCAAATGGAAAAAGCTGATCCGCTAGAAGCTGCTAAATTTTACGCAGCGTATTTGCAAAATCAAAAAGCAAGAAGATAGCTTTTTGCATAAAATTTTAGTATAATGAATGTTTGTATCTCGCGTAAGGAGGGGAACAAATGGCTGATAAACCAGCTCGTTCTAAACAAATTGAAACTGAAATGACCCTTGAGCAAGTGAAAGAACAACTCACTGAGCTCGGAAAAAAACGTGGCGTTCTTACATATGAAGAGATTGCAGAACGCATGAACGGATTTGAGATTGAATCCGAACAAATGGATGAATATTATGAATATTTAGGTGAACAAGGGATTGATTTAGTTGGTGATAATGATGAAGGCCCAAATAATCATCAAATCACAAAAACGGAAGAAGAATTCGATTTAAATGATTTAAGTGTACCACCAGGTGTGAAAATCAATGACCCTGTTCGCATGTATTTAAAAGAAATCGGTCGTGTTGATTTATTATCTGCTGAAGAAGAAATTCAATTGGCGACTCGTATTGAAGAAGGCGATGAAGAAGCAAAACGCCGTCTTGCAGAAGCAAACTTACGTCTTGTTGTAAGTATTGCAAAAAGATACGTTGGCCGCGGTATGCTTTTCTTAGACCTTATTCAAGAAGGAAATATGGGTCTGATTAAAGCGGTTGAAAAGTTCGACTACCGTAAAGGATTTAAATTTAGTACGTATGCAACATGGTGGATTCGTCAAGCGATTACACGTGCGATTGCAGACCAAGCAAGAACAATTCGTATTCCGGTTCATATGGTTGAAACAATCAATAAATTAATCCGTGTACAACGTCAATTATTACAAGATTTAGGTCGTGAACCAACTCCGGAAGAGATTGGCGAAGAAATGGATCTTGCTCCAGAAAAAGTACGCGAAATCTTAAAAATTGCTCAGGAGCCAGTTTCTCTTGAGACACCGATTGGTGAAGAGGATGACTCACACTTAGGCGATTTTATCGAAGACCAAGAAGCAACATCACCTGCGGACCATGCAGCGTATGAATTATTGAAAGAACAATTAGAAGATGTGTTAGATACGCTAACAGATCGTGAAGAAAACGTTCTTCGTCTTCGTTTTGGTTTGGATGATGGACGAACTCGTACGCTTGAAGAAGTCGGAAAAGTATTCGGCGTAACAAGAGAGCGTATTCGCCAAATTGAAGCAAAAGCGCTTCGTAAATTAAGACATCCAAGCCGTAGCAAACGGTTAAAAGATTTCTTAGAGTAGGTCTTATATAAGTTTACTTCACCTTTGTGAAGTAAACTTTTTTATTTTGTTAAGTTTTGTTAAAATTTAGCTGTAAGTACCGATTACAATACTTGTAATTTATTTTACAGAATTGTCTTTTGATTTGCAAATGCTCATTTTTCGATTTTTCGATTAATTTTGTGTATTTTATACAAAAATATATGTAGAAAAACAAAAAATATGATGAGAAACATAGATATTTATCAAAAAAATATAGGGTAAAAATAAGATAGTCAATAAACTGAATTTATGGAATATTTTTAACAACTGACAATTTCGCCTTTTCTGATAGAGCGTTTTCAAGTACAATAGAAATAACTGAATCATCTAACTATTAGGGGGTATAGAGGGGGGAGAAAATATATGAAACGTAATCCGTTGATTCCATTCGCTCTTATTGCAGCACTAGGTATTATCGTGATGTTCGTATTTTCATTTCAAGGGTTACATAAGTCTAAAGAGCTAGCTGATGCTAAAAATGGAGGAAAGCAAACTCAAACAGCATCAAAGCCTGAAGACATTGTAAAACAAAACTGTACGAGCTGCCATGGTGATCAGTTACAAGGTGCAGTGGGACCTGAACTACAAAAAATTGGCGGGAAACTTTCTAAAGATGAAATTAAAGAAGTGATTGTAAAAGGAAAAGGAAATATGCCGCCTAATTTAATTCCAGCAGATCAAGCTTCCAAAGTAGCAGATTGGTTATCGAAGAAAAAATAAAGAAAAACAAGCCCTTTACTTTTCAAGTAAAGGGCTTGTTTTTCTTTTCTTTCTAAAATACGATTAAAGAAAGATAAAGGGATTGAATGATTGTTGCTTACTTGCAACAATACTTGTTCATTCATTATCATGGAAACAGACTGACAAGAGAAGGAGCAATGGAAATACATGAATGAAGTCAAACTTTCAAAAAGGTTAGAAGAGGTAGTGCGAGAGATTCCAGCAGGGTCTACGGTAGCGGATATCGGATCAGATCATGCTTATTTACCGTGCTATGCAATTTTAAATCATATTGCGACAAAAGCAGTAGCGGGAGAAGTGGTAGATGGACCGTTTCGTTCTGCGCAGGCAACGGTAGCTGAGAATGGCTTACAGGGAAAGATTGATGTTCGCAAAGGAAATGGATTAGCTGTTATTTCACCAGGAGAAGTGGATGTCATTACAATTGCTGGTATGGGTGGAGCGTTAATTCGTGATATTTTAGAAAGTGGAAAAGAAAAATTAAACGGGGTAACGCGTCTTATATTACAACCGAATATTGCAGCGCATCATATTCGTGAATGGTTTATTGAAAATGATTGGGAACTGATTCATGAAAAGATTGTAAAAGAAGATGGTAAGATTTATGAAATTTTAGTAGGCGAAAGAGGGAATCCGTTAGCGCCTTACTCAGATCATAAGCAAGCGGAATTATTGATCGGACCATTTTTGATGAAAGAAAAAAGTGATGTTTTCGTTGAAAAATGGGAATGTGAATTGAAAAATTTTCAAAATATCTTAAAGCAATTAGAACGTGCGACAGAATCGGAAGATACAAAAGCGAAACGAAATGAAGTAATGGAGAAAATGAAAATGGTAGGAGATGTATTATCATGAGCAAAATTCCAAATGGACATGAAGTAATTTCTTTATTTGAAAGCATGTATCCGAAGCATCTAGCGATGGAAGGGGATAAGATTGGTCTGCAAATTGGAGCTCTTAATAAACCAGTGGAGCATGTCTTAATCGCACTAGATGTGACAGAAGAGGTTGTAGAAGAAGCGATTCAAATTGGAGCAAATATCATTATTGCACACCATCCTCTTATTTTCCATCCTTTAAAAGCGATTCATACGGATAAAGCGTATGGAAAAATTATCGAAAAATGTATCAAACATGATATCGCTGTGTATGCAGCGCATACAAATGTTGATGTTGCAAAAGGTGGAGTAAATGATCTACTTGCTGAAGCGCTTGAACTGCAAAACACGGAAGTGCTCGTTCCAACATACACAGAAGAAATGAAAAAAGTAGTTGTATTTGTTCCTGTAACACATGCAGATGCGATTCGAAAAGCATTGGGAGACGCAGGTGCGGGTTATATCGGTAACTACAGCCATTGTACGTTTGGTAGTCAAGGTATAGGTACATTTATCCCTCAGGAGGGAACAAGCCCTTACATTGGCGAAACTGGGCAGTTAGAGCGTGTCGAAGAGATAAGAGTTGAAACGATTATCCCAGCGTCGTTAGAACGAAAGGTTGTTAAAGCGATGTTAACAGCGCATCCGTATGAAGAAGTTGCTTATGATATATATCCGTTAGATAATAAAGGAGAAACACTAGGGCTTGGTAAAATTGGATATTTACAAAAAGAAATGACCCTCGGGGAGTTTGTTGAGCATGTAAAGCGTTCATTAGATATACAAGGTGCACGAGTTGTCGGAAGGCTTGATGATAAAGTGCGTAAAGTAGCTGTTCTTGGTGGTGACGGGAATAAATTTATCAATCAGGCAAAATTTAAAGGTGCAGATGTTTATGTCACTGGCGATCTGTATTATCATGTTGCTCACGATGCCATGATGTTGGGACTGAATGTTGTTGATCCAGGGCATAATGTAGAGAAGGTAATGAAACAAGGTGTTCAAAAACAACTACAGCAAAAAGTAGAGGCTAAAAAATTTGCTGTACAAATTCATGCATCTCAGCTACATACAGATCCATTTACATTTGTATAAGTGAGCACTCATCTCTATGTAATCAGGCGAGAGTCTTTTCGGTTAAAACGATAAAAAATCCGTTGCGAGTAGTGAGCAACGGATTTTTTATTTATTGTTTTTTTACCTTTACACGCGGCAAGATTTTTTGAAGTGGTACGTTTCGTTTTCTTTCCCACGTAGCAGGGTTTGTTGGATCATATTGTTCTAAAAAGGCAATGACTTCTTTTGTAATTGGAGTTGGAGTAGAAGCACCAGCAGTTACTGCTACATTTTCAACTCCTTGAAGCCATTCTAGCTGAATTTCACTTACATCAGCGACGCGATATGCCTTTGTGCCGGCAATTTCTTGCGATACTTGAGCGAGACGATTGGAGTTATTGCTTTTCGGATCGCCAACAACAATTGTTAAATCGGCAACATCGGCTTGCTTTGCAACGGCTTCTTGACGAACTTGTGTTGCTAAGCAAATTTCTTTATGGAATTCAGCCGTTGGGAATTTTTTTTGGATATCTTCCATCAGATGCTGAACGTCCCATTGACTCATTGTTGTTTGATTTGTAACTAAAATTTTGTCTGTCGGAATCTCTAATGTTTTTAAATCATCTGCTTTTTCGATGAGATGAACGATATCAGGTGCAATGCCAACTGCTCCTTCTGGTTCTGGATGGCCTTTTTTCCCGATGTAAATCACATGATAACCTTCTGATTTTTTTGCTTCAATTAGGTCGTGTGTTTTCGTAACATCTGGGCATGTCGCATCAATTGTTGTTAAGCCTTTTTCTTTAGCACGTTGTTTTACTTCTGGGGAAACACCGTGTGCAGTGAAAATAACAGTACCAGAATCGATTTGATCCAAAATTTCTAAGCGGCTTGGGCCATCTAATGTAATAATTCCATCTTCTTCAAATGCATCTGTTACATGCTTATTATGAACAATCATGCCTAGAATATAGATAGGCCTTGGTAATGATTTATCTAGTGCAGCGTTGCGTGCAATAACCATTGCATCTACAACGCCATAGCAATAACCACGAGGGGAAATTTTAATAATTTTCATGTGAGTAATCCTCTCCTTCTAAACAAGGAATCCTTTTGTACATAGTCCTTTTCATTATAAAGGAGGAGTGGACAGAAAACAAAGTATTGTTACACATATAATTTTGGTTTTGCTGGTAAAGGGGAAGTGGTTTCGTTTTGTGATTCTTCAGCGTTGGTAGATTTTGGCGTAACTTCTTTTCTTTTTTTCTTTTTTAAAGGTGTTTTCGGTACGTTATTTTTTTTCACTTCTTCTTTTGGATTCTCGGTGTCTCCTTTCCCTGAAGTAAGGATTTTCACAATGCTCGGTATACTGCGAACGATGGGTCCGTATTGCTCTACAACAGGCCCGACAGATTGGGCGACTTGAGCAACTTTTTCAATGTTATTTAACATATTAGTTGGATTAGCAATTAAATTAGAAAAGAAACTTCCAATTCCACCACTGGTATTCGTTGCAGTGAATGATTCACCACCGCGCATATCGCTTTGGTCATACATGGGTGGCGCGCTCATTGGTTGATGCATATAAGGCTGATTATAATGAGGATGCATCGTTTGCGGATATTGTTGGTGCATCATTGGCTGTCCTTCCATTTGCCGGTAGGGAGGAATCATTTGCATAAAAGGCTCAGTCGGATCATGTTTTTTAAAAAGTTTAGAGAGCAGCCCTTTCTTTTTTTGCATCATTGGTGGTAAATGTGGAATTGGATATGGTGTATAGGGTTGTTGCCCTGTATGCATTTGTTGTATAGGGGATTTCGGATACATAAAAGAAATCCTCCTTTCTTCAATTAGGTATATACACATACAGTATGCAATCGAAAGTAAGAAGGTTAGTTTTTAAGTTGGAAACAAAAACTAAAGATGGATTTTACGATTAGATTTCGTTATAATGTAGACTTGACTGATTTGTGCGCGCAGTAGAAATTTGAGAAAGAAGGTGTAATCTGTGACAATACAAACATTTACACAGTATAATTTTCAACCGTTTTTAATAGATGCAGTTCGTGAATTACGCTTTACAGAGCCGACAGAAATTCAAAAGAAAATATTCCCTGTTGTAAAAAAAGGGGTAAGTATAATTGGACAATCCCAAACAGGATCTGGAAAAACACATGCATACTTATTACCGACAATCAATCAAATTGATCCAAAACGTGAAGAGGTGCAGCTTGTGATTACAGCGCCAACGCGTGAGTTAGCACAACAAATTTATCAAGAAATTATCAAATTAACAAAGTTTTGTACGGAAGAACAAATGATTACAACGCGTTGCTTAATTGGAGGAACTGATAAACAGCGCTCGATTGAAAAATTGAAAAAGCAGCCGCATATCGTTGTTGGAACGCCAGGTCGTATTAAAGATTTAGTAGAAGAGCAAGCTTTATTTGTTCATACAGCAGAAACGATTATTGTCGATGAAGCAGATTTAATGCTTGATATGGGATTTATTCAAGATGTAGATAAAGTTGCAGCGCGCATGCCGAAAAATTTGCAAATGCTCGTTTTTTCTGCGACGATTCCGCAAAAATTGAAACCATTTCTGAAGAAATATATGGAGAATCCAGAGCATATTCATATTAATCCGAAGCAAGTTGCAGCGGGAAACATTGAACATTATTTAGTTCCATCGAGACATCGTAATAAGATTGAACTAGTCAAGAATATGTTGCTTCAATTTCAGCCGTATTTAGCAATTGTTTTTACAAATACGAAAAAAATGGCAGAAGAAGTTGCGAATGGATTAACAGAGAGAGGGTTAAAAGTAGGACGTATTCATGGCGACCTATCACCTCGTGACCGCAAAAAAATGATGAAACAAATTCGTGATTTAGAATTTCAATACATTGTTGCGACAGACTTAGCGGCACGTGGTATTGATATCGAAGGAATTAGTCATGTTATTAACTATGAAATTCCGTCTGACTTAGACTTCTTTATTCACCGTGTTGGCCGTACAGCGCGTGCTGGGTATTCTGGTATTGCTGTAACGATATATGATACGCGTGATGAAGAGGCTATAGATAGTTTAGAAAAACAACGTAATATTGCGTTTAAACACGTAGAATTGCGAAATGGTGAATGGATAGATTTAGGGGAGCGCAACCGACGTCAAAGCCGTAAAAAACCGAATAATGAGTTGGATATTATGGCAACGAAAGTTGTGAAAAAACCGAAAAAAGTAAAGCCTGGATATAAGAAAAAATTAGCAGCTGAACGTGAAAAGGTAAAGAAAAAATATAGTCATAAAAAGAGATAAGGGAGACCTTATCTTTTTTATTGTCTGATTTGCAAATGATTTTTTTGAGTAAGCAATTCGCTACATATTTCTACAAATTATGCTATTATTATAGCTATTGTATATTGAAGAGGTGATAATATGTTGAAGATTGGATCTCATGTTTCAATGAGTGGGAAAAAAATGCTATTAGCTGCAAGCGAAGAGGCAGTTTCATATGGTGCTACGACATTTATGATTTATACAGGTGCACCGCAAAATACGAGAAGAAAGCCGATTGAAGAATTAAATATAGAAGCTGGTCGCAAACATATGGAAGAGCATGGAATTAAAGAGATTATTGTTCATGCACCATATATTATTAATGTTGGAAATACAACAAAGCCTGAAACATTCCAATTAGGTGTGGATTTCTTGCGCATGGAAATTGAAAGAACAGAAGCGCTTGGAGTAGCAAAACAAATTGTTCTGCATCCTGGAGCTCATGTTGGGGCAGGTGCAGATGCAGGGATTGCACAAATTATAAAAGGTTTGAATGAAGTATTAACGCCAAAACAAACGGTAAATATTGCATTAGAAACAATGGCTGGGAAAGGTACAGAGTGCGGACGTAGCTTTGAGGAAATTGCGAGAATTATTGATGGTGTAACATATAATGAAAAGCTATCTGTATGTTTTGATACATGTCATACACATGATGCAGGGTATGATATTGCTAATGATTTTGATGGCGTTTTAAATGAGTTTGATAAAATTGTTGGAATTGATCGCTTACAAGTGTTACACATTAATGATAGTAAAAATGTCCGCGGAGCTGGAAAAGACCGTCATGAAAATATTGGTTTTGGTCATATTGGTTATAAAGCTTTACATGATATTGTTCATCATCCGCAGCTAGAGCACATACCAAAGATTCTTGAAACGCCATATGTAGGGGAAGATAAGAAAGATAAAAAGCCACCATATAAATTTGAAATTGAAATGTTAAAGAACGGAACATTTGATGAAGGGCTTCTTGAGAAGATTAAAGGACAATAAGGAGGGGATTCCCCTCCTTATTTTAATAATTTCTGAAAGAGTGTATTAACTTGCTGGGCGGTAGAAGGAGAGGTTACTTTCGCAATTTTTTTTAAAAGTTCGAGCCTTTCATCTGTATTATAAATATTAATATTTTTTCCTTTCATCAATAAAACAATTTGATCTGCTTGTTCAGTTGTAATAGGAATTTTATATTCTTTACTATATTTCAATAATTCTTTTGGCGACATGCTATTTATTTTTTTGTTCACAATTTGTTTGATGAGGTTCACGATATAGTCCTCCTTCAGGTGTTCTTTTATCGAAATATATGTGTATAGTGCCTGTATATATTCGTATAACACTTCTTTTTTTCTATTAGAAAAAGAAGAATATGTTATAATAAAAGAACGAAACAACAGAAAAAGATTATAAGGAGGGCTTATGGAAAAGAAACAACATCGAAAAGAAAGTGTTATTCATCTATTGTATCGTTTAATTATGATTGTCTTTGGAGCAGCGTGTGCAGCAGTCGCAATTGAACTATTTTTAATCCCAAATAAAATTATTGATGGTGGAATTATTGGTATTTCCCTCATACTAGATTACCTTACCCCTAACATTTGGTGGCTGAGTTTTTCTACTTTAGTTGTTATCCTCAATATACCATTTATGTACTCCGGTTATAAGCAAATTGGAAAGACATTTATGCTATCTTCAACTTTTGCGATTGTCGCGTTAGCATTTATTGAAACAACACTACATACTATAAAACCATTTACAACAGAACCTATTTTAGCAACCGTGTTTGGTGGTCTTATATTAGGGCTTGGCGTAGGGCTTGTTATTCGTCACGGTGGATCATTAGATGGAACTGAAATTATGGGAATCTTATTAACAAAAAAATTACCATTCTCCGTTGGGGAATTTGTTATGTTTGTGAACTTGTTCATTTTTGCTTGGGCAGCCTTTGTATTTGGTGTGGAACAGGCAATGTATTCTGTTATGACCTACTATATTGCTTTCAAAACAATTGATACTGTTATTCAAGGATTGGATGAAACAAAAGCTGTGTTAATTGTCTCTGATCAATATGAAGAAGTATCAAATGCGATATTACACCGTCTTGGTCGTGGGACAACGAAGCTTATAGCTAAGGGTGGTTATACCGATAAAGAAAAAGAAGTGATTTACGCCGTTGTGACACGTCTTGAAGTAACAAAATTAAAATCAATTGTTCATGAAATTGATGAAAACGCCTTTGTTACAATTATGAGTACGCAAGAGACAAACGGTGGTAAGTTTAAATCAGCGATCCATTAAAAGGTATGTTCAAAAAGCAGAGAGAAATTCTCTGTTTTTTTGTTATAATAATAAGGTTGTCTAAAGTAAATCATATATTTTAGGCAGATTGGTTTACAACTATAATCAGCTGTACTATAATTCAAATAGAAGTAAATCGGAATCATTCTGAATTAAAATAGGTGAGATGATATGGAAAATATATTAGAAATAGAAGGTTTGACATTTCGCTATGAAGATCGAAATGTGATAGAAGACATTTATTTGCAAGTTCCTAAGGGAGCTTTTTTAGGTTTGGTTGGACCGAATGGATCTGGTAAATCAACGTTATTAAAGTGTATATTAGGTGTTTTGAAGCCAAAGAAAGGAAATGTTCGCTTATTTGGTATTGATAGTAGAAAGTTTAAAGCATGGAATCAAATCGGTTATGTTTCGCAAAAGGCTAACAGCTTTAACTCTGGGTTTCCAGCAACTGTTTTTGAAGTGGTTTCTATGGGTCTTGTGTCGAAAAAAGGCTTATTCCGCTTTTTGACGAAAGATGATAAAGAAAAGGTAGCAAAAGCAATTGCAGATGTAGGAATGAGTGAGTTTCAAAATCGTAACATTGGAGAGCTTTCTGGAGGTCAACAGCAGCGTGTGTTTATCGCCCGTGCACTTGTAAGTAGTCCAGAATTACTCATTTTGGACGAGCCTACTGTGGGGGTTGACATAAAGAGTGTAGAAAGTTTCTATGAAATATTAGAAGATTTAAATAAGAGATTAGGTATCACGCTTATTCTTGTTACACACGATATAGGAGCTGTAACAGAAAAAGTGACGCACGTTGCATGTTTAAATCAGCGTTTACATTTTCATGGGAAGGTAGAGAAATTCCGAGAGTTAGAGGATGCAGAAATGTCCATTTTATATGGGTATCATGTTCATCGATTAGAACATGATCATGAGCATCACGGGAGGGTACAATGATACAGGATTTTTTACAATATGATTTTTTACGCAATTCATTATACGCTGGGATTTTAATAGGATTGATAGCGCCTCTTATCGGAGTATTTGTTGTAATCCGCCGTTTGTCCCTAATTGCGGATGCATTAAGTCACGTAACTTTATCGGGGATCGCTGCAAGTTTGTTGCTTGAAAAAACGATATTTACCGGTGGATTTTTAAATCCATTATATATGGGGATGCTTTTTTCAATGGGCGGAGCATTGCTTATTGAAAAATTACGCTCTGTATATAAACATTATCAAGAGTTAGCAATCCCGATTATTCTGTCAGCTGGGATGGGGATTGGGGTTATTTTTATCTCGCTTGCTAATGGGTTTAATACAGATTTATTTAGTTATTTATTTGGTAGTGTAAGTGCTGTAACGAGCGCAGATTTAATGGTTATTGGCATTGTAGCAATCGCGGTTGTAGCAACGATTATTTTATTATATAAAGAGCTATTTTTATTATCATTTGATGAAGAATATGCTGTATCAACAGGACTTCGGGCAAAGTGGCTCCACTTTATTTTTATTATTTTAGTTGCTCTTGTTATTGCCGTATCAATGCGAATTGTTGGGGTTCTTCTTGTATCGTCTTTAATGACTTTACCGGTAGCAGCAAGTATTCGGATTGCCAAAGGATTTAAGCAAACGATTTTCTTCTCCGTTTTATTTGGAGAAATTGCTGTAATTGGTGGAATGCTAGTTTCTTATCAACTCGATTTAGCTCCAGGTGGTACAATTGTTATGTTAGCGGTTCTCATTTTAATTGGTGCAATCTTATGGAAGAAGAAAAAAACGGCATAAAGTAGGGATAGTTATGAATTTAACAGAAGCTTTACGCTTAATGAAGGAAAAAGGATATAAACACACTGGAAAACGAGAGGAAATGTTACGTTTATTTGCGAAATATAATCGGTACTTAACAGCAAAAGACGTGTTAGAACACATGAAGGATAATTATCCGGGATTGAGTTTTGATACAATTTATCGTAATTTAACGGTATTTGCTGAAATCGGTATTTTAGAGCAGACAGAATTAAATGGGGAAAAACATTTCCGTTTTACATGTTCTATTATGGAACATCATCATCATTTCATTTGTTTAGATTGTGGTGGTACAAAAGAAATTACTTCTTGTCCAATGGATTTTATGAATAAAGATTTTAAAGGATATGAGGTCACAGGTCATAAATTTGAAATATATGGACGTTGTCCGAAATGTGCAAAGTAAGAGCTCATCAGCTGAAAAGTTGATGGGCTTTTCTAGTATATGATAAAGAAAGGACTGTTTACATCATAGTGCAAACAGTCCTTCATCATTATTGTTCTTGTTTTTCTTTTTCTTGGTTTTCAGCCATTTCAGCAGCAATGACATCAATTTCTTTTTTGAGTTCTTCTACCATTGTTTCTTCTGGAACTTTTCGAACGACTTTTCCTTTGCGGAATAATAAGCCTTCACCACGTGCTCCAGCAATCCCGATATCAGCTTCACGAGCTTCACCTGGGCCGTTTACTGCACAGCCAAGCACAGCTACTTTAATCGGTACTTTTAATGTAGAGATATACTCTTCAACTTCATTTGCAATACTGATTAGGTCAATTTCAATACGCCCGCAAGTTGGACAAGAAATAAGTGTTGCGGCATTTGAAGCAAGACCAAATGATTTTAACAATTCACGGGCCACTTTTACTTCTTCAACTGGATCAGCACTTAGGGAGATACGAAGTGTATTTCCGATACCTTTGCTTAAAATAGCTCCAAGACCAGCGGCACTTTTAACTGTTCCGGCAAATAGAGTACCGGACTCTGTAATGCCTAAATGCAATGGATAATCAAAAGCACGAGCTGCTTTCTCATAAGCTTCAATGGCTAAATTTACATCGGAAGCTTTCATCGATACGATAATATCATGAAAGTCTAAGTCCTCTAAAATTTTAATATGATGCAATGCGCTCTCGACCATACCATCAGCAGTAGGGTAGCCATACTTTTCTAAAATATGACGCTCTAATGAACCGGCATTTACACCAATTCGAATTGGAATACCGCGCTCTTTGGCAGCATTTACAACAGCTTCTACTTTGTGGCGGCGTCCGATATTACCCGGGTTGATACGTACTTTATCAATGCCACCTTCGATTGCTTTTAAAGCAAGGCGATAGTCAAAATGAATATCAGCAACAAGTGGAATATTAATTTGCTTTTTAATATCAGCAATAGCATTTGCAGCTCGTTCGTCTGGAACAGCTACGCGGACAATTTGACAACCTGCTTCTTCTAAACGCTTAATTTCAGCAACAGTTGCTTCCACGTCATGCGTTTTTGTTGTAGTCATACTTTGTATAATTAATTCATTATTACCACCAATTGTTAAATTACCGACTTTAACCGGACGTGTTTTTGTACGATGAGTTATTTCATTCACGAATAGATCGCTCTCCTTATAAAAGAAGTTTCTTATTTTGTCTCTTATACCACACATAGTATATGAAGTATAAGGAAATCGAAACCACTATGCTTGGTTTCACTTTTACTATTGTATCAGCGCCTTTATAGAATTGACAAGGATAATGTAATGGCTCATTGATATAATGGGAATTTATACGACTTTCCAATTTGAATTTTTGTAGAAGTTGTCTCTTTATTTAATCGTTTAAAATCGTTGATTACTTTTTCGATGGACGGAACTTTTTTCTTATTAATAGCTTCTGTAATAGAGAGAACAGTATCTCCTGTTTTTACCTCGATTTTTTGATAAGATGTATCTGTCTTCTTTTTTGTCTCTTTCTTTATATCTTCTTTTTTAACAGTTTGAGCAGCAGTTGTTTTTTTGTATGAGCTTAACATTGGCAAAGTGCCAATTTTTATATCGTAATAAAATATATAACCGAGAACAAGCACAAATAAAAATACGCCAAGTCTCTTCATATTCCTCACTCCTTTGTTAGGAATATATGCTTGTCCTAAAAAAAAATGCCTAAATAGTGATATAGCATGTAAGGTGTTATAGTTGGATGTACGCAAGTGCAATGTCAACATATTTCATTTTTTCAGTTGTGTGTTGCGATTCTTGAGTGATGGCGAGAATATGAAAAGATGGATATTTCATATATGTGTTTCTCTGCTATTTTTAGCAGGTATTCAAATCATTTAAAAAAATGGGAATTGAATTTTTGTAGGACGTGAATGGTGCTTGGAGATTAAAAAAGTATTGAATTTATATATATAAATTTTTATTAAAAATTATACAGAAGGATGATATAATCAACTAGAATGACTCAACTTTTTGATTTAGCAGACGAAAGAACGTAACATGTTATGAAAAAAGAACGTGAACCCATAAGTTAAGAAAAGGCTTCCGGAGGGGGTCTTTTCTTTTTTTGGTAATTGCGTCTTTTTTATACAGATCTTTACTGTGTGATTTGAAAAGTTTTGTATGGAAAATATCGAAAAGGAGAAATGAAGATGAAAAAATTTTTTGTAATGAGCATGACTTGTCTACTATTTTTTGTTATGGGAAGTATGCACCTTCATGCTGCTGAACGAACAAATGTAAAAGAAATTTTCAGCTTGGAAGCGCCAATTTGGATATTTCAAGCAGGAATAACGAAAGGGGTATTTCATGATCGACAAGATTTAGGGTTTATTCTACAAGCAAACACGACATTAAAGGTAAGACAAACGAATCCTAATTTTAAAAATGAATTAACATTACGTTTGTTATCTAATGATTCAAAAACAGAGAAATCTATTCAAGTAGGCAGTAAATGGGTAACTGTTCAAGCCGATGTACCAGTAGTTCCGTTCGTAGATACACCTTATGATGAGAATGGCGCTACGATTGAATACCAAGTAGGAAGTGAACAACCTCAAAAACCACTCCCTATCTATCAGGAAAAAGGCAATGAGTCTGCATTCTTTAAGACATGGGATCAATTTGATGGAGAGTATGCATTAGTAAAAGGAACGAGTTTTCAACTATTTGTACCTAAAAAAGATAAAGAATCATTAAGAAATTTGAAAGATTTCCAATCCTTAGACGAACTAATCCATTATTATGAAGAAATTTTTACGATGTATGATTCAATGATTGGTTTGGATGGCTCGGCACCCGAAAATAAAAAAGGGCAAAATCGTTATTTCTTAAAGGCAGACGCATCTGGTGTAGGTGGTGCCTACTATGGGCACTATTGGGCAGCAAATAGTACAGATAGTGTAGATATGTGGCTAGGTAAATTAAGTTGGGGAACGCTACATGAGATTGCACATGGTTATCAAGCTGGCTTTGATAATCAAGGAATGTACACAGGAGAAGTTTCCAATAATTTGTTTGGTGTTCAGTATCAATATAGTAAATATGGTAAGAAAGCAGATCAAATTGGTTGGTTGTTTAATTATGGAAAAAAAGAGAGCGTTGAGAAAAATTTATATAACGCTGTAATCAAAAACAAAAAAAGTTATGATGCTTTAGATTTAAGACAAAAACTCATCATGTTAACGATGGCGAAGCAAAAAGCTGGAAATGAAGCTTTTACAAAAATGTATCAAGGTTATCGAAAGCTAGCTAGTCAATTTGATTTTGATCATTCTTTACCAGATTTAATGAACCAGTATTATAGCGAGAATAGTCAACTTGATTTTACACCTGTCTTTGAAAGCTGGGGACTAAACCTTGACGCTACACAAGCAGAAAGAAATCGAGCGAAAGGCTATGAGGCAGTTAGTTCATTGGCTCATATTGTACCTGAATCTCGATTAGCTGAAGCAAGGGCGATAGTAGATCCTGAAATTTTAATTAATTCTAATTTTGAAATGGTCACGAATAAGGAAATTGCTCCGCTAGAATTAAAAGGAAACTTACATATTCATTTACATACGAATGATATAAATCGTGTGAAAGGGGCAAAAGTTCAATTAAAAGAAGGAAATAGAGTGATTCAAGAGACAACCATTGAAACAGCAGATATTCATTTTAAAGACGTTCCAAATGGGGTGTATACAGTTGAAATCTTACATGGAAAGGATATCATGTATCACTTCAACCAACATTACGCTTATGTAAAGGAAACGGATAACAATTTATCAATTGACGTGAACTAAGTCTAAGTGAGCAAAAGTTTATATCAAATAAGAAGCGATCCAAAACGTATACGTTTTGGATCGCCTCTTTTGTAATATTTATTTTTCTTTTGGTGTTGGAATTTCTTTTATGGTTAAGTATAAGACGATTAAAATAACTGCAATGTAAAGGAGGAATGATCCAGGAACAGTAATCTTTAGTAAGTCCATAATCATAAAGAAAACAGTCGGGATTGTATAACTATAAGCAGTTAACGTCCAAACTTGTTTATAAGATAATTTACGCTGACCGCTCATAGCGGAGCCGATAAATGCCAGTAGTGTAACGCCTAAAAAAGTAATAAATAACTGGAAGAAATAAATAAAGAATCCGATAACAAGCATTAAAATAGGATACATACTATTGAAAAAAGAAAGAAAGTCTTGCAAGTCTTTTTTCTCAAGAGAAGCACCTAATAAATCATTGTAGGAATATGTTTGTGTTACTCCATTTGCAGCAGAAATAACTTTGTCTTTTAGAACAAACAACCCTGTTTTGTTCGTATACTTTCCTGTATCAATAGCATTTGGATCGAATACAAAGATAGAGTTTCCCTCTTCTTTTTCAATAGGTTTATCAATATCTGCCTTTAGTTCCCCATTTTCGATTTTAAAGTTTGGAATGTCTTGTTCAAGCGCTTGCTTTATGATTCCAACGCTATCTTGAATAACGCTGCCATACAATAAAGTTCTCGGGATGGTTGTAAGGAAACAGAGTAATAAGATATACAGAATCGTTTTTCCGATTTTTTGAAACCGAAAAAGCGCCATGTCTTTCGGTGAGTATAGACTCTTTCCAATCTGTGTAAAGATGGACATAGATTCACTTCCTTTTTTATATTAAGTAGAGATATGTATAAAAACATTGTAACGTACGTATCTAGAGAATCACAAGCAATATCGCGTTCTCATGTCATGCGTAGCGAGTTTATTATATAAGCTTTTTGAAAACACAAAACATGAAAGGAAAAATATAATTGACACTTTTCTTTTTTATATGGTAAATTTATCTTACGTTTCTTGCGTCTTCCATTTTGTAGACGGCTCGCTTTTATAGAAGTTTCATGGAAGAAGCATAAAGAATGATATAGTCGTTTTTTCTATATAATTCTGGACCCTTAGCTCAGTTGGTTAGAGCAGACGGCTCATAACCGTCCGGTCGTAGGTTCGAGTCCTACAGGGTCCATACCCATTTTACATACTTATAAATGCAGGTAAGAAGCTTCCTTGTAGAAGGAGGCTTTTTTTACGAAATAAGTGAGCATTTTGTTTGAAAAGAAATGGAGATTTTGCTACTTTAATGATAGCAAGACAATGTGATTTAATTTGCTTTCACCCTATGGCAATTAGGGTAAAATGAAGGTGTATGCCAAATTGTTTTGGCAATACATAAAATGGGAGGAATAGAATAATGGCAAAACATGAATTACCAAATTTACCTTATGCGTATGATGCATTAGAACCTCATTTTGACAAAGAAACAATGAACATCCATCATACGAAACACCACAACACGTATGTAACAAACTTAAATGCTGCATTAGAAGGTCACGCAGAATTAGCTGACAAAAGTGTTGAAGAATTAGTTGCAAACTTAAACGAAGTACCAGAAGAAATTCGTACTGCAGTACGTAATAATGGTGGTGGACATGCAAACCATAGCTTTTTCTGGACAATCTTATCTCCAAATGGTGGTGGACAACCAGTAGGTGAACTTGCTACTGCAATTGAAGCAAAATTCGGTAGCTTTGATGCATTCAAAGCAGAATTTGCAAAAGCTGGTGCATCTCGCTTTGGTTCTGGTTGGGCTTGGTTAGTAGTAAACAACGGTGAACTAGAAGTAACAAGCACTCCAAACCAAGATTCACCTTTAACAGAAGGTAAAACACCAATTATCGGTTTAGATGTTTGGGAGCATGCTTACTACTTACATTACCAAAACCGTCGTCCTGATTACATCGGTGCGTTCTGGAATGTTGTAGACTGGAATGCAGCTGAAAAACGTTACCAAGAAGCTAAATAATAGTGTTTGTTTCATTTTGTACAAGGGAATATGAAAAGAGCTAGGGGCATATGCCTCTAGCTTTTTTGTATGCTTTCTTTTACATAATTGTGCCTAGTCTTTGGAAGACTAGAACATGAAGTAAAGGAGAGTTATATATGAAGTGGAAACATGTAATTGGTGATGTTGAGGTGAATCGGGATTTAATATTACTACTTAGTATGGGCGGATTGTACACACTTGCTATTTCATTATCCAATACATTTGTTAACATTTATTTATGGAAGCAAACGCAAAATTATGTAAACATAGGGCTATATAATTTAGCGAGTGTTGTGTTACAACCGCTGACTTTTTTATTCGCAGGAAAATTAGCGAAAAGAATCGATCGAGCCATTTTATTGCGGATCGGAGTCGGAACATTAGCGACTTTTTTTATTGTAGTTTTACTTACAGGAACGCATGCCTCCAAATATATTATATTAATAGGTGGGCTCCTTGGTATTGGGTATGGGTTTTATTGGTTGGCCTTTAACTTGTTAACGTTTGAAATTACAGAGCCAGAAACGCGTGACTTTTTCAATGGTTTTCTTGGTCTTTTAACTTCGTTTGCTGGCATGATTGGGCCAATAACAGCTGGATATACCATTTCCCGTATGGAAAAGTGGAGCGGTTATACAGTGATTTTTTTTCTTTCATTAACTTTGTTTGCGATTGCTGTTGTCATTAGCTTTTTTTTATCGAAAAGAGAGTGTGAAGGTCGCTATGAAGTTGTACAAGTTTTACAGGAACGAAAGATGGATAAAAACTGGGGAAGAATTACACGCGCTCATTTTTTTCAAGGGCTACGAGAAGGAATCTTTGTCTTTGTTATTTCTGTATACGTCTATTTGGCAGCAGGGAGTGAATTTGCGTTAGGGAAGTATAGTTTAGTAAATTCGGCCGTTTCGTTTGTCGCTTATTACTTAGTTGCTCGTATGTTAAAAAAAGAATGGAGAAAAAAAGCCATTTTGTTTGGTGGGATTATTTTATATGCTGTGGTATTTTTAGTTGTTTTTCATGTTACATATGCGAAATTACTTATCTATGCAGCTTCTATTGCAATTGCTTATCCAATCTTACTCGTTCCTTATGGATCAATGACTTATGATGTAATTGGAAGAGCAAAGAATGCAAAAGAATGGCGAGTTGAGTATATTGTTGTGCGAGAATTATGGTTAAATGGTGGAAGAATTTGCTCTATTATCAGTTTTTTATGCGCTGTATCGTTTTTTCAACCAGAAAAAAGCTTACCTGTTTTATTAGGCATCCTTGGAGCTGGACATTTCCTTGTTTATTTTGCTGTGCGAAATGTCAAATACGGTGAGAAAAACGTGAACAAAACAAGCATGATAGCTACAGAAACGATACCAAATCGTACAGAACCAGAAGGTTAACTTCTTCTTTGTTTTATGCTAGAATAAAAAGACATGTAGAATAGCTGTAAGGGCACCTGTAACAGGTGTCCCTTTCATATTATATAGCTAAAGGTGGTAGAGGGGGTTCGTATGAGTAAGAAGAAAAAGAAAAAGACCCACGTTCCGTTTCGGCTGAACGTGTTATTTCTTTGTGTATTTTTAATGTTCTCTGCGGTGATTGTAAGGCTTGGTTATGTACAAATTGTTCATGGGGAGGAGTACAAAAACGAAGTTGAGAAAAAAGAAAACTCAACAATTAGTAATCCGGTTCCACGTGGAAAAATCTTTGACCGATATGGACGTCACGTTGTAGATAATGATCCAGTTCGAACCATTACATTTACGCGAATGAAAGGATCGACTTCAGAGGAACGTTTAGAAACAGCGAAAAAGCTTGCAGATTTAATTGAAGTATCACCGGATAAATTAACAGAACGCGATAAAAAAGATTATTGGTTGTTCCTTCATAAAGAAGAAGCGGAAGCAAAGATTACAAAAAAAGATCGTGAAGAATTAAAAGCAAAAAAAATTGATGATAAAGAAGTGGCAGAGCGTCAACGAAATCGTGTGACGGAAGAAGAATTAAATCAATTAACAGAGAAAGATTTAGAAGTGCTGGCGATTAAAAGTAAGATGGACGGCGGATATGCAATGACGCCGCAAATTATTAAAAAGCAAGTAACCCCGAAAGAATATGCTGTAGTAAGCGAGCGTTTAGCGTTATTACCAGGTGTCGATACAAATGTAGATTGGGATCGTAAATATACGTATGATGATATGTTCCGCAGTGTACTTGGTGGTGTAACGAGCTCGGATGAAGGGTTACCAAAAGAGCGCTTAGATTATTTCCTTGTTCGGGATTATAACCGTAATGATCGAGTTGGAAAAAGTTATATTGAACAACAATATGAAGATGCACTTCACGGTTCAAAGGCAGAAGTGAAAAATATTACAGATAAAAATGGTAATATTTTAGAAACAGTAAATGTCTTAAAAGGGCAACGAGGAAATGATTTAAATTTAACAATTGACATGGAATTACAAAAGCGTGTCGAAGAAATTATTGGGAAATATTTGATGCAATTTAAAGGTTCGGAACCTCTACTTGATCGTGCATTTGTTGTCATGATGAATCCAAAAAATGGTGAAATTCTATCGATGGCTGGGAAACAGCTTGTCAATGAAGATGGGAAAACAGAAGTGAAGGACTTTGCTTTAGGTACAATGACAAGTTCTTACCCAATGGGATCGACTGTCAAAGGTGCAACTTTGTTAACTGGATATCAAACAGGTGCCATTACACCTGGAACAACTTTATTGGATGAACCAATCAAATTGAGAGGGACACCGACGAAATCTTCTTGGAAAACGATGGGTTATATTAATGACTTAACTGCTTTAAAGATGTCTTCTAACGTATATATGTTTAAAACAGCGATGAATATTGCAAAAGTACCTTACATTCGTGGTGGTACATTAGATATTAAAAAACAAGCGTTTGATGATATGCGTTATTACTTTAGTCAGTTTGGTCTAGGAGTGAAAACAGGTATCGACTTACCAAATGAATCAGCTGGACTTCAAGGTTCGCAGTATACACCTGGTTTCTTGTTAGACTTATCGATTGGACAGTATGATAACTATACACCACTTCAGCTTGTACAATATGTATCTACAATTGCAAATGGTGGCTATCGTATGCAACCACAAATTGTAAAAGAAATTCGTCAACCAGCAGCGAAACCTGATGAAGTTGGAAAAGTCATTCAATCAATGGAACCGAAAGTATTGAACCGTATCGATATGCCTGAGAGTCAGATTAAACGAATTCAAGAAGGGTTTAGACAAGTATTTAATGATGCGGGTGGTACTGGGAAAAAATACTTTGCGACTGCAAAGTATCAAGCTGCCGGAAAAACAGGAACTGCTCAAACGGTATATGGTGGCGACAAAGAGAGTGGGAAAAAAGCAAACGGTGAGCGTGTACAAGTTTATAATTTAACGCTGGTAGGATACGCACCGCTTGAGAATCCAGAAGTTGCATTCTCCGTTGTTGTTCCATGGGTATATAGTGATAAAAGGGGAATTAACGGATACATTGGTCGTGAAATTATGGATGCTTACTTTGATTTGAAAAAGCAAGCATTAACAGGTGAAGAGCCGCAAGATGAAAAAGGAAAAAAATCAAAGAAACAAGACGATGATGAATAAAATGATATAAGTTTGGCACACTATCTCAAAAGATAGTGTGCTTTTTTTGTAAGTGATGCATATATTTTAGTAATGATGGACAAGCCACTATAAAAGGAAGCCGTTTTATAGGATCATTTGAAATCAAATATAGAGAGAATAAGGAGAGGATATTTGATTATCATTAAAAAGTTGAACTTTACAAATTTTTTACAAACAATTAAAACCGCATTAATAGTTGAGCATTATTCTTATATTTGTAATCCTGTTATGTAGGTTACTTCTAGGAGGAACACGTGTGAAGTGGATACGCAGATTGAGTAAGATTTTCATTGTATCGATATGTTCTATATTTTTGTGCATGTCTCCTGCATTTGCTGCAAATCAAATAGGGGAAGTAAGAGTTGATGGATCCTCAACAGTTTTTCCTATTATGGAAGCAGTAGCAGAAGAATATACAAAGAAAGAACCGCATGTGAAAGTTTCTATTAGTATTTCTGGGACAGGAGGAGGATTCCAACGTTTTGGAGCAGGAGAAGTAGATATGAATAATGCTTCACGTTCCATGAAACGAGTAGAAGAGAAAATGATGAAAGAGAACTCCATCCAATTTACACCACTTGAAATAGCTTACGACGGTTTGACTATGATTGTGAATCGTCAAAATAAGTGGGTGGATAATATGACAATAGAAGAATTACGAAGATTATGGAGTGAAGATGGAAGCATAAAGCGGTGGTCGCATATCCGTCCGGAATGGCCGAAGGAAAAAGTTCAATTTTATGCACCAGGCGTGGATTCTGGTACGTATGATTATTTTCAAAATGTAGTCTTACAAAAGAATCGCCTTGCAAAAACAGTTTCATTGTCAGAAGATGATCAAGTTATTATGCAAGGTGTTAGGAATGATAGAAATGCGATTGCGTTTGTAGGGTATGCCTACTACATAGCGAATCGTGATCAGGTAAAAGCCATCAAAGTAAACGGTGTATTTCCGACAAAAGAAACCATTCAACTTGGAATGTATAAGCCGTTATCAAGACCGCTGTTTGCATATGTAAATCATGCGTCTCTCCATCATAAAGAGAGTGTGGCAGATTATGTTGCATTTATGATGAAGCATGTAGGCGAGTTAGCCGAAGAAGTCGGATATGTAAAGTTACCAGAAGAAAAATATAATGATCAGCTGCGAATGTTAACAGAAATAGAGAGATAATGTCAGGGTGGAAAGGGGTTTTCATCTTTGGCTCATCATAACAAAAGTCAAATTACATTTTCTGTGCAACATTTGATTGAAAGAAATAGGCTTAAAAGAAAGAAAACGCAGCGAATCAATCGAATGGTTCCAGTATTCCTAAAGGCAATTGCTAGCGTCTCTATTATAACGACAGTAGGAATTGTTATGACGCTTGCAAATGAAACGATGATGTTTTTTCGAAAAGTATCATTGTATGATTTTTTTCTTAATAAAGAGTGGTTACCTTTTTTTGAAGAACCAAAGTTTGGAATACTTCCGCTTATATGTGGAACGTTCCTTGTTACAATCATTGCTATGATTGTGGCGATTCCAATTGGGTTAGGGTGTGCCATTTTTTTAAGTGAGTATGCTCCAAAGGCTGCTAGAAAATTACTAAAGCCGTTGTTAGAACTATTGGCAGGTATCCCGACAATTGTGTATGGCTTTTTTGCATTAACGATCGTTACACCACTTTTGCAAAAAATGATTCCGAATTTGCAATTTTTCAATGCGATTAGTCCAGGGATTGTGATTGGTTTTATGATGATTCCGACGATCGCTTCTCTTGCTGAGGATGCAATGGGTGCTGTAGCAAAGGGAGTAAAGGAAGCATCATTGGCGCTTGGCGCAACCCGATTTGAAACAGTGAAGCAAGTCATATTTCCCGCCGCTTTTAGCGGAATTATGGCTGCGATTTTATTGGCGGCCTCTCGTGCGATTGGTGAAACAATGATTGTTGTCATTGCGGGTGGTTCAACGCCAAATTTATCTTTGAATCCAACGCATTCGATTCAAACGTTAACAGCATATATTGTTCAAGTGAGTCTAGGAGATGCACCGCATGGGACAATCACTTACTACAGCATGTATGCTGTAGGGGCTACGCTCCTTCTATTTACATTTATGATGAATATCATTTCACAGCAAATTATGCGTCGATTTAAAGAGGCGATATAAAATGCGGATGTTAAATCATAAGCGGATAAAAGAAAACATGTCGCTTCGCTTTTGGAAAGATCGAGTATATAAATGGATTTTTTCTATCGCAATGCTGTTTTCCGTTATGATTTTGATTGTATTGCTATATCAAATTTTGGAAAAAGGTATCGATTATCTTTCAGTCGATTTTTTGATACATTTCGCTTCGCGTCATCCAGATCAAACGGGAATTGCTGCCGCATTATCAGGAACGATATTGTTTATGAGTATTGTTGCGCCAGTCTCATTTATTTTAGGAGTTAGTACAGCGCTATATTTAGAACATTATGCAAAACAATCTATTTTTACAAGAATGATAGCATTAAATATTCAAACATTAGCGGGTGTTCCATCCGTTGTATTTGGATTGTTAGGTTTAACAATTTTTGTTTATGCTTTTCAGCTAGGAGAAAGCATAGTAGCTGCGGCGCTTACAATGAGTCTTCTTTCATTGCCGACAGTTGTTGTGTCTAGTCAAGAAGCAATTCGTATGGTGCCGAATGGTTTATTGGAGGCTTCGTATGGAGTAGGAGCAACGAAATGGCAAACAATGTATCAAGTTGTATTACCAGCTGCTCTCCCAGGAATTTTAACAGGATGTATTTTAGCTTTGTCTAGAGCAATTGGAGAAGCAGCGCCGTTATTAGTAATTGGAGCTCTTGCTTTTGCAAATTATATTCCATTTGGAATATTTGATAGATTTACAGTTTTACCAATTCAAATTTTTAATTGGATGAGTAGGCCACAAGAAGAGTTTCAATATGTAGCAGCAGCGGGGATGATCGTTTTACTAGGATTGTTGCTGATTATGAATGCGTTTGTTTTATGGCTGCGAAATCGTAAATAAAGTAGGAAGTGGATGAAAGGGGAATTCAAAATGGTAGCAACAGTAGTAAATGTACAGGTGAAAAAAGAGGAGAAAGTGGAAACAGCCCCAAAAAAAATTGTGTTCGATACGAAAAATTTAAATTTATGGTATGGAGAGGATCATGCTTTAAAAGATGTGAATTTAAGCATTCATGAGAATGAAGTAACTGCAATTATTGGGCCTAGTGGTTGTGGGAAATCCACATACTTAAAAACATTGAACCGTATGGTTGAACTAGTCCCAATCGTTCGAACAACAGGCGTGATTGAATATCGAGAGCGTAATATTTTTGATAAATCATATCCTGTAGAAGAGTTACGTACACATGTTGGAATGGTGTTCCAAAAACCAAATCCATTTTCAAAATCCATCTATGAAAATGTAGCATACGGCCCGAAAATTCATGGTATTCGCGATAAAAAAACGCTTGATGCTATTGTAGAAAAAAGTTTACGTGGTGCAGCAATTTGGGATGAATTAAAAGATCGATTACATGACAATGCATATGGTTTATCTGGTGGTCAACAACAGCGTTTATGTATTGCTCGCTGTTTAGCGATTGAGCCGGATGTTATTTTAATGGATGAACCAACATCTGCTTTAGATCCAATTTCTACATTGAAAGTAGAAGAGTTAATTCAAGAGTTAAAGAAAGATTTTAGTATTGTAATTGTGACACATAATATGCAACAAGCAGCACGTATCTCGGATAAAACGGCATTTTTCTTAAGTGGTGAAGTCGTAGAGTATACGGATACGAATAAATTGTTTACAACACCTTCAGATAAGCGAACAGAAGATTATATTACAGGACGCTTTGGATAATAAGAGTAAAAAGCCCCTCTTACAATGGGGCTTTTGTTGTGTCAAGTCGATCTGTAAGATGAAAGATTTGTCTTATGTAAAGTGAAATTTTAGTAAGTGGAGAGCTTTCGTAGACAGCTCCCCTCAAAATTTTTTGCTTTCATCAAATTTTGAGGGGAGAGTCTTATTACTTGCAAATAGTGGGATAAATAGAGGGGGAAGAATGATGGTACGCGAGCAATTTCATTATGATTTAAAAACATTGCAGCAAAAAGTAATGAAACTAGGAGAATTAGCAGGAGGTGCTCTTTTGCTTTCTATGGAAAGTCTTCAAAAGAGAGACGTAGAAAAGGCGCTAGAAGTGATTGATGGTGATTACCGAATGGATCATTTAGAAGAGGAAATTAACGATTTTGCGCTTATGTTAATTACAAAGCAACAGCCTGTAGCAAGTGACTTGCGAAAAATTTTTATTTCAATTAAAGCGGCAACAGATTTAGAGCGTATAGCAGATCATGCGGTAAATATTGCGAAAGCAACGATTCGCCTTGGGGAAAAAGAGGTATCTGTTCAGTTACATAATATAGAAGAAATGTTTTCAATTGCTCATGAGATGTTACGTCTTTCTTTGGAGGCTTACCAAAAGGGAAATTTAACGTGTGCGAAACAAATAGCTGAAATGGATGATTCCGTTGATGAAATATACGGAAAAGCAATTCGAGAATTTATATCTACGATTCCAGAACAACCAGAAGCAATTACACAAATTACACAATTGTCTTTTATCGCTAGATATATTGAGCGTATAGCAGATCATATTACAAATATCGCAGAAAATGTTTTCTATTTGGTGAAAGGTAAACATCATTTATTAAATGAGTAGAAACCAATGAGGGCAGATGATAAGAGTCATCTGCTTTTTTAGTCAAAACATGACAAAAAAAGCTCGTTGCCTCGTTTAAATTATGATGATAAGATGTATCGTAATAAATATGGAAAAATAAAGAAAGTAACGATTGCACAACGAAAAGTAAGCGTTTTCTAAAACAGGGTTTAGAAATTGGAAAGATTAACTGATATAGAAGTTACATACATATGGTAAATAAAGATGTTTTCATATTACAAAAGTGGAGGATGAATGTGCATGAAGGGGGTTATTTTAGCTGGTGGAAAAGGAAGGCGCCTAAGACCGTTAACATGTAATGTTCCAAAACCGATGTTACCATTATTAGAGAAACCAGTTTTAGCATATAACATTGAATTGTTACGGCAGCATGGTATTCGGGAAATCGCAATTACTGTTCAATATTTGAGCAGTACGATTAGAGAGTACTTTGGGGATGGAAGTAAATGGGGCGTCAAATTACATTATTTTGAGGATTCTCCCCCCCTTGGTACAGCAGGAAGTATGAAACAGGCTGAAGCATTTTTAGATGAACCGTTTGTAGTAATTAGTGGTGATGCATTAACAGATTTTCCATTAACAGAAGGAATTGCATTTCACCAACAGAAGAAGAGAATGTTAACGATGTTTGTAAAAGAAGTAGAAAATCCACTATCTTTTGGGTTAGTTGTGATGAATAAAGAACAAGAAATTATACGTTATATGGAGAAGCCGAGTTGGAATGAAGTCATTTCAAACGTTGTAAACACAGGGATTTATATTATGGATCCTAGTATTTTTTCTTATATATCTCCTCAAACATATGCTGATTTTAGTCGCCATATCTTTCCGTTACTGGAGAATACAAATGCGTTATTTGGATACAAAGCAGAAGGGTACTGGATGGATATTGGAACGTTTGAGCAGTATCGGCAAGCTCAATTTGATTTATTGACGAAAAAAGTGAATGTAACGATTCCTTATACAGAAGTATTACCGATGGTTTGGATGGGAGAAGGAGTAACGATTGAAAAAGGTACAAAGATTCACGGCCCATCTTTCATCGGTGACGGGGTAACAATCGGGGCGGGAGCGATCATTGAACCGTATTCTATTATTGGGAAACATAGTACTGTATCAAGCTACACACATCTTCAAAAAAGTATTATTTTCGCCAATACGTATATTGGGAAACATTGTGAATTATTAGAGACGACAGTTGGTGAAAAAACGAGACTCGAAGACGATGTCACGCTATATCAGAAAAGTGTTGTAGCGGATTGTTGTCAGATAGGGAAAAGTACTGTAATTAAGCAAGGTGGGAAGTTATGGCCTCATAAAATAATTGATAATCATTCTATTATTGCATCTGGCGGCGTTACAAAAGAAGAACATGCATCAAGATGGTTGCAAAAAAGTCAAATTGTAGGTAGAGGAAATATTGAAATCACACCGCAAATCATTGTAAAAATAGCAATGGCTTACGGTTCGTTGTTTCAAAAGGGTGAGACTATATTAATAGGAAGCGATAAGAATGCAGAAGTACAAGTTTTTAAAAATTTATTTCTGCATGCGCTTCATAGCGTAGGAATTCATACGGTGGAATGTCAAGAAATGAATGAATCCCCTTTTCAATATACGATTCGGAAATTAGAATGCATAGGTGGTGCGTTCATTTGTTTTACGAAAGATCAAGATATAATGATGCGATTCTATGGGAAAGAAGGAAGGCAGTTACCTTATAAGCAGCAGAAGGAAATAGAACATTTATATATGGCCGAAAACTTTCGCTATGTATCTGAAAAAGAGATAGGAGAAAATCAAATAATACAAATTTGTTTAGAGGATTATGTAACGGCTGTTTTAGAATATATAGATGTTGAGAACATACAAGCGCAACAGTTCCACCTTCTTATTAATAAAGTGGATCGTTTGTTACAACCGTTACTTCTTTCTTTTTTTCAAAGGCTTGGTTGTTCCATTACATGGGTGTATGCGCAGGAGCGGAAAGAACATGTGAAATCTTTAATGAAGTCCAGTCATTCTAATATGGCCTTTATATGCTGTGAAGAAGGAAATGCATTCGAATTATATGATGGGCATGGTAGGGTGTATCAGAGTGAGAACGTTAGCGAAATCGATATGTCAGACTTATTATTGAAAACAGTAGAGGATATGTATCCAATATCGTTAAAGCTCGGAAATTGTTATCTTCTCTTTTATATACACATGGAAAAAGAATTACGACAAGTGTGGCAAAGGGATATGTTATATCGGATTGGGAAGTTACTTGAGTTAATTGCAAAACAAGGAAGTACATTATCCATTATGGTAGAACAGACAGCACCGCTTTATTTGTTATGTGATGAGGTTGTTTGTTCGTGGAATGAAAAAGGAAAAATAATGGGGATGTTACTGCAAGATATGGGAGACAGGGAAATAGAAATATTAGAAGGAATTCAGTTTAAATATGCAGAGAAAGAATGGTCGTACATTGTTTCTGATGTGAAACAACCGAAATTTCTTGTATATTCACATGCGAAAAACCCACTAGTAGCAAGAGAAAATATGAAAAATCTTATAGAAAAAATTAGACAATATCAAAAGGTGTAGAATTTTTGTTTTAAAAGTGGTATTATGGTATAGTCTGATTTAAGTTATTAGTGACTGGAGGGAAATAAGAATGCGTGTGAATATTACTCTAGCATGTACAGAATGCGGAGATCGTAACTATATCTCAAAGAAAAATAAACGTAACAACGCGGAGCGCCTTGAGCTTAAAAAGTATTGCAAGCGTGACAAGAAGTCTACGTTACACCGTGAAACAAAGTAAACAGTAGGAATATTTCCTACTGTTTCTTTTTATTTTGTGCCAGTATTTCGCTGTGCAGTATGTATGTAAAATGATAAACTTAATGTATTGTTTAAGATTAGATGCTACTGCAAGGGGGAAATAGTCATGAACGAGGAGAAGATACAGCTACGTAAACGAATGTTAGAACACATGTATTCGATGACACAAGAGCAGCGTAAGGCTTTATCAGAACAAATTGCAGATTCTTTATATGAACAAAGAGAGTGGAAAGAGGCGGAAACAATTGGCATTACTCTTTCTATGGACCATGAAGTGAATACATATGTTATTATAGAAAAAGCATGGCAAGAAGGAAAAAAAGTAGTAGTACCAAAATGTAATCGAAAGACAAGAACAATGACTTTTCGTGAAATCATGAACTGGGATCAATTAGAAACGGTATATATGAATTTACGAGAGCCTATTCCTACTGTAACGAAAGAAGTAAAGGCGAATGAGATAGATCTTCTCTTTGTCCCTGGAATTGCTTATACGAGACGAGGAGAACGTATTGGATATGGTGGTGGCTATTATGATCGTTACCTTGCTACGTATGAGGGGGCAAGAGTGTCTTTAGCTTTTGACTTTCAAATTGTAGATGATATTCCGATAGAGCCATTTGATCAAAACGTCAAAAAAATTATTACAGAAAAAGAAACAATTGTGTAAAAGACACTGATATAGATGAAGAAGAATTGACGAGGCTTTTTCTCGTTGATTATAATGAAATATGTGAACGTTTTCTTATTATATTTGTATAATAAGTAGACATAGAGGGTGATAAAATGATATCCATTTATGATATTCAACAATTACTAAAAAAATTTGGAACGATTATTTATACAGGTGATCGGGTGGCTGATTTACAATTAATGCAGGAAGAGCTACATGAATTGAATCAATCACAGCTGATTGAACGAAAAGATTATCAAACAGCTTTATTTTTAATAAAGCAAGAAATTCAAAAAGAGATGAGCAAGAAATAGAAAAAGGTAGGTTAGCAAAAATGGAAGAGAAATGGTTAGTTGGTGTTGACCTTGGTGGGACGACAATTAAATTAGCATTTATTAATGTGTACGGTGAAATTTTATACAAGTGGGAAATCCCAACAAATACTAGTGAACAAGGAAAACATATTACACTAGATGTAGCCAAAGCAATCGATAAAAAATTAGAAGAATTAGGTGAATTAAAGAGTAAACTAATTGGTATTGGTATGGGTGCTCCTGGTCCTGTCCATGTAGCTTCAGGTATGATTTATGAAGCGGTTAACTTAGGGTGGAAAAACTATCCATTAAAAGATTTATTGGAAGTTGAAACAGGCTTACCTGTTGTTATTGATAACGATGCCAACTTAGCAGCATTTGGGGAAATGTGGAAGGGTGCTGGAGAAGGTGCGAAAGATCTTGTTTGTATGACGCTTGGAACTGGTGTTGGTGGTGGTGTTATTACCAATGGTGAAATCGTTCATGGTGCAAGCGGTGCAGCTGGTGAAATTGGCCATATTACAGTCGTTACAGAAAATGCATTTCCTTGTAATTGCGGGAAATCTGGTTGCTTAGAGACAGTGGCATCCGCAACAGGAATTGTTCGTGTTGCAATGAAAAAAATGCAAGAAACAGAGAAGGAAAGTATACTGCGTTCGATGTTGGCTGAAGAAGGCCGTATTACATCAAAAGATGTATTTGAAGCATTAGGACAAGGTGATGAATTAGCAGCTGAAGTAGTAGAAAAAATCGCTTCTTATTTAGGATTAGCTGTAGCAAACCTTGCAAGTACGTTAAACCCTGAAAAAATTGTAATTGGTGGTGGCGTCTCTAAAGCAGGTGATGCGTTATTAAAACCGACGCAACGTTATTTTGAACAATACGCATTCTCACGTGCTAGAAAGAGCACAAAGCTAGCAATTGCAACGCTTGGTAATGATGCGGGTGTAATCGGAGGAGCTTGGCTTGTAAAAAAGCACCAATACGAAGCGAAGATGATATAATTTGTGAAGAATAAAAAAACGAAAGGGCTGCCCCTTTCGTTTTTTGTATGCAAAATCATGTTGAATAAGAACATAACAATGAATTATGATGCTGGTGGATACCCATTATTTAGAACGGTCATAACTGTAAACCACCCAAAAACGAGTACGGTTGCAATGGAAAAGCCGCCTGCTAGTAAGTTTTTTTCACGTAATGTTCTCAGGGTGGCGAATACAGCTAACAGAGTGACTAGTGCAAAAATGATAACAAGACCCATATATAATCCCCCTCTGCTCTCACATTCTTAGTTTTTAGAATATTTATTCTTTTTTATTGTACATGTTTTAGAAATGATTGTCGAGATAGCAGTGCTTCGTTTCGTCAGAGAAAGAAATGTTGTATCATAAAAGGTAAGTCCAACAACTGGAGGAGATGAAAAGATGAAATGGATACAAATGCCGTTAGGCCCTTTACAAACAAACGCGTACATTTTAAGTAACGATCAAAAAGAATGTGTAATTTTTGATCCAGGTAGCGAAGGGGAAAAGCTTGTAACTTATTTACAGCAAGAAGGGTTAAAGCCGCTTGCGATTCTATTAACACATGCACATTTTGATCATATCGGTGCAGTTGATGCGGTAAGAGAAGCTTTTCATATTCCCGTATATGTACATAAGGAAGAAGCAGATTGGCTTGGTGATCCGGCTGTTAATGGTTCACAAATTTTTATGATGAACCGAAGTATTACAGCAAAACCAGCGGATCATATGATTGATGGAGAAGGAACATTAACAATTGGTTCATTTACATTTGAAATGTTTGAAACACCGGGGCATTCTCCGGGGAGTATTTCCTACTATTGTAAAGAAGTGAACGCTGTATTTTCCGGAGATGTATTATTCCAAATGAGCATCGGCCGGACAGATTTACCAGGGGGAAGTCTTACAGAGTTAATGGGAAGTATTGAAGAGAAATTATTTATGCTATCAGATGATACGACTGTATTGTGTGGACATGGTCCAGAAACGAATATTGGGTTTGAAAAAGAAAATAATCCATTTTTACAATAAGGTGCAGTATGGGGATAGAGTTCATTTTAAGGGGATATATGGAAAAAGAAAGGGATTATTCGATTTCATATCGCACGTATATGGAAGTTGCATTATATAATCAAGAACATGGATATTATATGAAAAGCCGTCATAAAATCGGAAGAAACGGTGATTTCTTCACAACTAGTAATGTCTCTTCTGCAGTTGCAAAGACATTTGCTCGATTTTTTATAAGGCTTGTTCAAAGGGGAGAAATCGAGCCTAATCTTTGTGAAATTGGGGCTGGAACAGGGAGATTTGCTTATGATGTTTTACAAGAATGGCATCGTCTATCTCCTGAAACTTTCGCTGATTTACACTATTCTATTATTGAGTTAAGCCCTTTTCATCGAAAGCTACAAAAACAGCAACTGAACTCATTTTCTAATCTTTCTCAGCACCAGTCTTATAAAGAATTAGGTGACTCTGTTACAGGAATTGTTTTTTCAAACGAATTATTTGATGCTTTCCCTGTTGAAGTAATTGAGAAGCGCAAGGGAAAGCTATATGAAGTGCGAGTTTCATATACAGATGAAGGAAAACTTACAGAGGTATTCAGACCGATAGAAAATGAGACAGTTCACTATTTAAGAAGACATCATATAAGACTTTCAGAAGGACAACGATTTGAAGTTCCGATTGTAGCAGAATCCTATATAGAAGAGATTGCCGCATGGCTAGAAGAAGGATTATTAATTACAGTCGATTATGGCTATACAAAAGAAGAGTGGATGCATCCAGCTCATCGTGAAGGAAGTTTAAGAGGGTATTATCGTCATCAATTGATTCGAAGCCCGCTCGCTTATCCGGGTGAAATGGATATTACAGCCCATGTACATTGGGATGAAATAAAGAAGGCTGGGAAAACGGCAGGACTTGATACAATATGGCATACAAAGCAGAGTACTTTTTTATTAGCGGCAGGCATACTTGAACAGCTTATGAATCATCAAGATCGAAATCCTTTTTCTGAAAATCAAAAAATAAATCGATCCATTCGTTCCATGATTTTAGGTGGAGGAATAGGTGATGCTTTTGATATTTTAATACAGAAGAAAGGATTGCCGTTTTTGGATGTAAATCGTTATTTATATGTATAGAAAAAAACAAGACGCAGAAACTTTCTGCGTCTTGTTTTTTAATACGACTTTTCATATGTAGCCTAATATATTTTCTCTCATGATATATATTTATATTAAAGATATGAGATAAAAAATATAGAATACGCCATTCTTTTCTCTGTTTAATGGCTCAATAGTCCCTAACCTAGTAATACGCGGACGAGTTGAATGATGATTTCATTCTCTACTTTGTAATAAATCTCCAATCCTTTTCTTTCACTAGAGACAATTTTAGCACTTTTTAACTTTGCTAAATGCTGTGAAATTGTGGATTGTGGCATGTTTAAGCCTGTGTACATTGTAGAAACATTACTTGGGCCTCTTTCAATTAAGCCCTTTACAATACATAAACGAACAGGATGAGCAAGCACTTTCAATAATTCTGCATTACTCTCATAAAGTTCTAATTCTTTTTGAAAGGTTTCTAACATGTTCTTCTCCACCTCCGTGTAAGCTGTTATATCATAATATTCATACCAAAAAACTAAAGCAAAGGAAACAGTTGTTGCAGAAAAAATGTTTTAAAGTAAAGAAATTGTAAGAAAAGAGACTATGATGTAAATAAATGAAATAAATTTGTGTGTTTTTGCCAAAAGATAGTTTCACTTTGAAATTTGGAAAAGATATACTTATAACACAATTTTATCATGAATTTTTTGTTCTTTCAAATTGATATACGGAATTTTTAAAATAATACGAAAAAAGGATTTTATACTTTTGTATAGAATGTTTATTATGTTAATCAGAAAATATGCCTTAAAAAACAAAAAACGAAATTTAAATTTTTAGTTGAATAGAGTGGTAATCGAATGGTTTTGTTCCAGTTTAAGGATTATATTGAAAAACCCCACCTATCTCTATATGAGTTTGAGGTGGGGATTTTTGTTAAGAGGATAAAAACAGCTTTTATATATTTACAGGTTCTTCTACATAGGAAAGGGCGTTTTCAAAATCAGTAATTAAATCGTCTACATTTTCTAATCCAACCGATAAGCGAAGTAAAGAATTAGAAATTCCTCTTTCATTGCGAGCTTCTTGCGATAATGCTGCATGGGACATTTTAGCAGGATACGATAGGATGGATTCAACAGCCCCTAAGCTTACAGCAAATACAGGTAGTTTTATTTTAGATAAAAATTGGCGCAATGCGTCTTCTGATTGTAATGAAAAGGATAAAACAGCTCCGCCAGATTTTGCTTGTGAACGTTGTATTTCATAACCGGAGTGAGATTCTAATCCCGGGTAATAGACATGTTGTATTTTGCTATGATTTTGGAAATAATGGGCGATTTTACTTGCGTTTATTGCTGAATGTTCAAGGCGTACATGCAATGTTTTCAGTCCGCGAAGTACAAGAGAGCAATCTTGAGGACTTAATATAGCCCCAAAAGCGTTTTGTAAAAAGCTAAGTTTTTGGGCGAGATTATTATCTTTTACAACAGCTAATCCAGCTGTTACATCACTATGCCCTGCGATAAATTTTGTTGCACTATGCAATACAACATCAGCTCCAAGATCCAGCGGTTTTTGAAATAGTGGTGTTAAAAATGTATTATCTATGAAAGTAAGTGCCCCAACAGATTTCGCTAACTTACAAACAGCGCGAATATCTGTTACTTTTAATAACGGATTAGATGGCGTTTCAATATAAAAAACTTTTGTATTTGCTTGTATATTTCGCTTTACGTCATCTACATTTGTCATATCGACAAATGTATGGGATATCCCATAACGTGATAGAACTTCTGTTACAATTCGGTAAGTGCCACCATATACATCTTCTGAGATGAGAACATGGTCTCCTTGTGAGAGAAGAAGAAAGGCAGTAGAAATGGCTGCAATGCCAGATGCAAAAGCAAATCCTTTTGTTCCCCCTTCAAGAAGAGCAATTATATCTTCAAGCGCTTCACGTGTAGGATTACCTGAGCGACTATAGTCGTATTTTCCAAAGGAATCTACATCAAACTGATGAAAAGTTGATGTATTGTAAATCGGAACGTTAACAGCACCGGTTTGTGCGTCATGTTTATACTTGTTATGCAGTAACAGTGTGTCTAAAGAGTAACTCATATTTTTACACCTTCTTTTGCATATTGAATTGCTTGCTGTAAGTCCTGAATTAAGTCGTCGCTATGTTCAATGCCAACGGAAAAACGAAGTAGACGATTGCATACACCTCGTGCAATTCGTATATCTGCTGGAATATCAGCATGTGTTTGTGTAGCTGGATATGTCATTAAACTTTCAACGCCACCTAAGCTTTCAGCAAATGTAATAATAGATAAAGATTGTAAGAAGGGATTTATCCATTTCTCATCGCGAAGACGAAAGGAAATCATGCCCCCTCTACCTGGATAAAATACGTCTGTTACACCGTCTTCTTCTTTTAAATAGGTCACAATTTTATTTGCATTTTCTTCATGTTGCTTCATCCGAAGTGCTAAAGTTTTCATTCCTCGTATTAATAACCATGAATCAAAAGGGCTAAGTACAGCGCCAGAAGCGTTATGGTAATGGGCAAGCTCCGCACAAAGTACATTTCCTTTTGCAACAACAAGACCGCTTAATACGTCGTTATGTCCGCCTAAATATTTTGTTGCGCTATGTAGAACGATATCAGCTCCATCAGTTAAAGGTTGCTGTATATACGGTGTATAGAAAGTATTGTCTACAATGAGCAGTAAATCATGACGCTTTGCAACAGTTGCAACAGCTTGAATATCAGTTACTTGCATTAAAGGATTGGTAGGTGTTTCGATGAAAATTGCTTTTGTTTTAGAAGTAATTGCGTGTTCAATTTGCTCAATCGATTGTGTATCTACGTATCTACATCGAATATTCCACTTTTTCTCATGTTCAGAAAATAAACGATACGTTCCTCCGTATAAGTCTTCAGATACAATAAGTTCATCATCGGAGCGAAATAGAGAAAGAACAAGCAGAACAGCCGCCATTCCAGAACTACAGGCATAGCCTTGATCGCCTTTTTCTAAATCAGCAATTGCGCGTTCTACAAGACCGCGTGTAGGGTTGCCAGTTCGAGAATAATCAAAGCCAGTTGATTTTCCGATTCCTTCATGGCGATAGGCTGTTGAAAAGTAAACGGGGGGATTTACCGTACCTGTACCCGCTTCACTGCGGTTTCCAATTTGAGCTAATGTTGTTTCGATTGTTGACATATCAACATTCCTCCTTTGTGAGATGAAAACTTAAGTCTATGGTAATAGGAAAATAAAAAAAGCCTTCAAAGAAGAAGGCTTTCATTCAAATAGAGTCTTCTTCTTATCTCTCAAATTACTCAATAATTTGCTGGAATTAGCACCTTATTAACAAATTTGTTAATGGTTGCTGAGGTGTCGTAGGGCCAGTCCCTCTACCTCTCTAGATAAGAATACTTTGTATGAAATTTTATTATGTGTTTAACTTTACAACAAAAGGTAAAAGAATTGCAACTTTATTTTGAATATTTTTTAATTTTTATTGACTTTCCTTTTTTTGCATGCTAATTTTATTAGAAAATCAGCAAATGTTATTAAAAGGAGAACGGATTTCCTTTTAATAACATAAATAAATAGTAAGGACAAACTCTTATTAAGAGCGGTGGAGGGAAAGGCCCTGTGAAACCCGGCAACCTTCAAACAATACGTTTGAAACGGTGCTAATACCTGCAAAACAAGTCGTTTTGCGTGATAAGAGGTGGATTGATGATGTCCCCCTCTTCAAGGTGAAGAGGGGGACTTTTTATATTGATAGAAAAGAGGGAGATAAGTGAAATTACTAGATTTGTTATCAAAAGGGATTGTAATTGGTGATGGAGCAATTGGTACATTACTGCATTCACACGGACTACAAAGTAGTTTTGAAGAGTTAAATATATCAGATCCAGATTTAATTGTATCGATTCATAAACAATACGTAGTTGCTGGAGCTGATGTGATCCAAACAAATACATATGGTGCAAATGAGGCAAAATTGCGTACATATGGCTTAGAAAATCAAGTTGTACAAATTAATAGAGCAGCAGTAAAGCTCGCGAAAGCAGCAGTTAAGGAGCAAAATGCGATTTTAGGAACGATTGGTGGAATGAAACATATTGGTGCTGTTACGACAACGAATATAGAGCGAGAATTTATGCTACTTGAACAGGCTGGAGCGTTAATAGAAGAAGAGGTAGATGGGCTACTGCTTGAAACATTTTATGATGAATTTGAGCTCATACATGCTATCAAAGTCCTAAGGAAACAAACAGATATTCCGATTGTTGCACAATTAGCACTTCATGAGGCTGGTACGACCCAAAATGGAAATGATGTGAATGAGATATTAGCACAACTCATACATGATGGTGCAAATGTGGTCGGCCTAAATTGTCAATTGGGACCGCTTCCTATGACGGAAGCTTTAAAAATGATCTCGATTCCGAAAGACGGTTATTTATCTGCTTATCCAAATGCTGGACTTCCAAATTATATAGAAGGACGCTATATATACGAAGGAAGTCCGGCTTACTTTGAGACGATGACACCAAAGTTTATTGAACAAGGGGTTCGTTTATTAGGAGGTTGTTGTGGTACAACACCGGCACATATTGAAAGAATGAAACGTGCAATTGCCAAACAAGTACCTGTTATAGAGAAGATGGTTGTTTCAAGGCCACAAGCCATTCATGTACATTCGGAGCGCTCCCGATCGCATAGTACTCTTGCCGAGAAAGCGAAAAAACAAACGACAGTTGTCGTTGAACTAGATCCACCTAAAACATTGGATACACAGCGTTTTTTTGAAGGAGCGAAAGCATTAAAGCGAGCAGGTGCTGATGCGATTACATTGGCTGATAATTCGTTAGCTTCACCGCGCATTTCAAATATGGCGATGGGAGCGTTATTAACGAAGCACGATATACCAGTACTTACTCATTTAACGTGCCGAGATCACAATGTAATTGGATTACAATCGCATCTACTTGGATTATCAGCGCTAGGAATGGAAGAAGTACTCGCTTTAACAGGTGATCCAGCTCGGGTTGGTGATTTTCCAGGGGCTACTTCTGTATATGATGTATCGTCTATTGAGCTTATTAAGATGATTCAGGAGATGAATGATGGTCGATCCATTTTAGGGAAATCGATTGGTCCGGCAACAAGGTTTTCTGTCGGAGGGGCATTTAATCCACATGTAAGACATTTAAAAGCTGCAGTAAAGCGGATGGAAAGAAAAATTGCAGCGGGTGCTGAATATTTCTTAACGCAGCCCATTTATGATAAGGCGTTGATTTATGAAGTATACGAAGAAACGAAACATTTAGAACAACCTATTTTTATTGGAGTTATGCCTCTAGTAAGCAAACGGAATGCAGATTTTCTTCATTTTGAAGTACCGGGGATTACGCTTCCAGATCAAGTGCGAGAAAGAATGGGAGAACATGAAATAGAAGCGGATGCGATTGAAGAAGGGATCGGTATTGCACAGGAGTTAATTGATGAAGCATTGAAATATTTTCATGGCATTTACCTTATTACGCCATTTTTAAAATATGAGATTACAGAACATCTTGTGAAATATGTAAAGGAAAAACAAGAAGTGAGAGAGGAAGTAAGAAATGAGACGAATTGAAGAAAGGTTGCAGCAAGAAATCTTAATATTAGATGGTGCAATGGGAACGATGATTCAACAAGCCGATTTAATAGCTGATGATTTCGGTGGTGAAGAATACGAAGGATGTAATGAATATTTAGTAAAGACAAGACCAAATCTTATTTTGAATATCCATAAGGCCTATATTGATGCCGGTGCGGATATCATTGAGACCAATACATTCGGTGCGACGAATATCGTGTTAAGTGATTATAAATTGTCTCATTTAGATGAAGAGTTAAACGAAAGAGCGGCACTTTTAGCAAGGCAAGCTGTGAAAGAAAGTCAGAAAGAAGTATATGTAGCTGGTGCAATGGGACCAACAACGAAGGCGATTAGTGTCACCGGGGGTGTAACTTTTGACGAGTTAATGGAAGCTTATACAAGGCAAGCAAGAGGATTGCTACGCGGAGGGGTCGATCTATTGCTTGTTGAGACAAGTCAAGATATGCGCAATGTAAAAGCAGCCTATTTAGGAATTCAAAATGCATTTGAACAGTTACATCAAACAGTGCCTCTTATGATTTCTGGGACGATTGAGCCGATGGGAACAACTTTAGCAGGACAAACAATTGAGGCGTTTTATTTATCGGTGGAACATATGAAGCCATTATCAGTTGGACTAAATTGTGCAACTGGACCAGAATTTATGCGCGAACATATTCGGTCTCTTTCTGAGTTGTCAGAATGTTATATTTCTTGTTATCCTAATGCAGGTCTTCCTGATGAAGATGGTCATTATCATGAGTCGCCTGCTTCACTTGCTGAAAAGGTGAAAAGTTTTGCTGAAGAAGGATGGATTAATATTATTGGAGGTTGTTGTGGCACAACACCAGAACATATAAGAGCAATAAAGGAGACGTTATTATCTTGTAAGCCTCGTCAGTACAATGAGCGAGTAGGACATGGAATTAGTGGACTAGAGGCATTGCAATATGATGATTCGATGAGACCATTATTTGTTGGAGAAAGAACGAATGTAATTGGCTCAAGAAAGTTTAAACGATTAGTAGCGGAAGGGAATTTTGAAGAGGCAGCAGAAATTGCACGAGCGCAAGTGAAGAAAAACGCACATATTATCGATATTTGTATGGCAGATCCCGATCGTGATGAAGTTGAAGATATGGAAAACTTCTTAGCGGAAGTTACGAAAGTCTTAAAAGTACCCATTATGATTGACTCTACAGATGAAAAAGTTATGGCAAAGGCTCTTACATATATACAAGGAAAAGGTGTTATTAATTCGATTAACTTAGAAAATGGAGAAGAACGATTTGAGCAGGTTACACCGCTTATTCGAAAATACGGTGCCGCCATTGTAGTCGGAACGATCGATGAAGAAGGAATGGCAGTTCGTGCAGAAAGAAAGTTAGAAATTGCAAAAAGAAGTTATGAATTATTAACGAAGAAATATGGGATACGTCCTTCCGATATTATTTTCGATGCGCTTGTTTTTCCAGTTGGAACTGGTGATGAAGAATATATTGGCTCGGCAGCCGCAACGATTGAAGGAATTCGTCTTATTAAGGAAGCATTACCAGAATGCTTAACGATTTTAGGAGTCAGTAATATATCATTTGGATTACCGCCAGCTGGGCGTGAAGTATTAAACTCCGTATTTTTATATCATGCGACAAAAGCTGGATTAGATTATGCGATTGTAAATACAGAAAAATTAGAGCGCTATGCTTCTATTCCAGAGGAAGAGAAAAAGCTCGCGGATGCGCTATTATTTGAAACAACGAAAGAAACATTAGAAGAATTTACGAACTTTTATAGAAGTGCAAAAAAGAAAGATGTGGTTGTTCAAGAAACATTAACGCTGGATGAACGACTAGCAAACTACATTGTAGAAGGGACGAAGCAAGGATTACAAGATGATGTAAGCCGCGCGCTTGCAGAAGGGAGAAAACCTCTTGATATTATTAACGGACCGCTCATGACAGGTATGGATGAAGTAGGTCGATTGTTTAATAATAATGAGCTAATCGTTGCGGAAGTATTGCAAAGTGCTGAAAGTATGAAAGCGGCAGTTGCCTATTTAGAACCACATATGGAATCTAGTGATAGCGCTAAAAAAGGGAAAGTGTTATTAGCGACTGTAAAAGGGGACGTGCATGACATTGGGAAAAACCTTGTTGATATTATTTTGTCAAATAATGGGTATGAAATTATTAATTTAGGAATCAATGTTCGTTCTGATCGTATCATTCAAGAAGTAAAGGAAAAGAAACCCGATATCATTGGGCTTTCTGGTTTGTTAGTCAAGTCAGCGCAACAAATGGTTACAACTGCAGAAGATTTAAAAGCAGCAAATATTCATATCCCGATTGTTGTAGGGGGTGCGGCATTAACAAGAAAATTTACAGATAATCGTATTTCTCCTTCTTATGATGGGCTTGTATTATATGCAAGTGATGCAATGACAGGTCTTGATATTATGAATCGGTTACAAAAAGAAGAAGAACGAGAGAAAATGAAGCAGAATAAAAAAGAGCGTCATCTTCATACTGTGAAACAAGAGGAGAAGAAAGTAGAAATTCCAGCAGTGATTGAGCCGTTGTCAAAAGCGAAAGTGATGGTACCAGATTCAACAAAGCGAATCGTTCTTCGTGATATTCCTGTTTCACATCTTTCCTCATTTTTAAATAGGCAAATGTTAATCGGGCATCACCTTGGCTTAAGAGGAAATGTAAAAAAACTACTCAAAGAAGGTGACAAACGAGCACATGAGTTAAATGATTTAATTGATGAGTTATTGCAGGAAGAACAATCTTGGTTACGTCCAAAAGCTATATATCAATTTTTCCCTGCTCAAAGTGATGGACAGACGATTATCATCTATGACCCAGAAAATCATACACGCGTATTAGAGCGTTTCTCATTCCCACGGCAAATGAAAGCGCCGTATCGTACGTTAGGGGATTATTTACGTCCTGTTGGTGAGGAGATGGATTATGTTGCCTTCTTGTCTGTTACAGTTGGAGAAGGAGTTCGCAACGTTGCGGAGGAATGGAAGAGAAAGGGAGACTATTTACGCAGTCATGCAATTCAATCGTTAGTATTAGAACTAGCCGAAGGGCTCGCTGAAAAAACACATATGTTAATTCGGGATCGCTGGGGGATTCCAGACGCTCCTGAGATGACGATGGAAGAGCGGTTCCGTACGAAATATAGAGGAATTCGTGTTTCCTTTGGTTACCCTGCATGTCCTGAACTTGCTGACCAGGAAAAGTTATTTCGCCTTATTCATCCCGAGGAAATAGGTATTTCATTAACAGAAGGATTTATGATGGAGCCAGAGGCATCTGTAACAGCTATGGTATTTTCTCATCCTGAAGCAAGGTATTTTAGTGTACTATAGTGTGAAAAGAATGGGTCTTTTGAAAGATAAGGATATGCATCGGTATGGTATGAGGAAGATTTAGCAGCAGACTCTCTTATAAAACATGTAGATAAATGATATTGTAATCATGAGGTGTATAAAAAAGAACGAAGAAACTATAATGGAAAAGAAGGAATCAAAACGAGTATAAAATTTATTTTAAAGGCATGATGAAAAGTCATGCTTTTTTATAGCGTGAAAGATTCGAAGAAAAACTATATTTATGTTAAAATAACAGAGATTTATAGGAAAATGCTCGTTCTTTAAGTGTGAAAATAAGAATGGATAAGGAGTGACTATGATGGAGCTGAGTCTCTATGAAAATACTGCTCTTATTATATGTTTTGTCCTTTACGTTGGTAGTGTTATTGTTTATATTTCGAGGAAATTTTCACAAGAAAGAAATTTAGAGAAATCAGAAATAACAGCTGAGTTAGATATGTTAGCGCATGAAAATCATAAAAAACAGAAAATAAAAGAAGACCATGAGACGCCCCATCACTTAAACGTAAAATAAGTTATAAAGATGGGGATTTCTTTTGACCAGACTCAATCTATTGAAGTCTTTCGTGATAAAAAGAGTTTCCTTTCATCTTCTGTAAATAAAGAGTTAATTTAGATGAATTTCTATATCGCTTCCAGTTTTCAAAATAAAGACCTCGTTCGGTTTGTAGCGAGTAAGTTAAAAGAAATAGATTGGAAACATACATATGATTGGACGCAAAATGAAAGAGCTGTACAGAAAGAACAATTACAAAAGATTGGTCAAGCAGAAAAACAAGCGATACAAGAAGCTGATGTTTTTCTACTTTGGTTAGATGGAGGATATGGTAGTCATATTGAGCTTGGGATGGCGATTGCCTTAGAGAAAAAAAATTTACCTGTATCATAAACATAATTCTCTTCAAACGATCTTTTACCACTTACCAGAGATTCATATTTTTCAAGGCGAGATTGAGGCGTTTGTCTCTTATATTACAAGTAAGGATGAGGTATAATGCAAATTCATGATACGGTGTACGGCACTTTTGAAATAGGCGGTATATTAGAAGAACTTATCGAAACGAAAGCAATGCAAAGGTTAAAAAAAGTTCATCAAGTTGGGGCTAGTTTTTTAGTAAACACAAATTGGAATGTTACCCGCTTTGAACATTCTGTCGGTGTTATGCTTCTTGTGAAAATGTTAGGGGGAAGTGAAGCTGAACAGGTTGCAGCTTTGTTACATGATGTATCTCATACAGCCTTTTCACATGTTGTTGATCGAGTGTTACATAAAAAAGATGAGGACTATCATGAACTTATTTTTGAAACAGTTATCGAAAATTCAGATATACCTCGTATTTTACAAAAGTATGGATATGATTCTAAAGTACTTCAAAATTGGGAACAATGGAAGCTATTAGAACAGCCATTACCAGCCTTATGTGCAGATCGAATAGATTATACGCTTCGCGATTTATATACATATGGAATGATTTCAAAACAAGAAGTTTCTACTTTTTTAAAGGAGTTAATTGTTCGAGAACAACAAATTTGTTTACGGTCTATAGAAGCTGCTGAGTGGTTTACAGAAGTATATTATAAAGAAACAATTGATTTCTTTTTACATCCATTAGGTTCGTATAGTGACTATCTATTGACGAAAGCATTACAGATTGCATTAAAAAGAAAGCGAATTGATATAGAAGATTTCTTATTGGAGGATGAGCAGTTACTTGAAAAATTAAAACGATGTCAAGATGATGAGATAACAAATTTGTTACATAAATTGCGTCCAGGGGTATTATTAGAAGAGAATAGACAAGACTATGATATTTGTTACAAAGGTGGAAAGGCTCGTTTCATTGATCCACCTGTGTATGTGAATCAGTCTATATGTCATGCTTCTGCTTTATCTGATCAGGTGAGACTTTGTAATGAAAGAGCGAAAGAGAAGTTTCAGCAAAGTATATATTTAAAAATAAAGGAGTTATTAAGATGAAACTACAAGAGGGATGGAACACAAGTTTTTTAGAAGTTGTACAAAAAAGTGCATTTAAAAAGGATGCAAGTCGTAGTCAATTACTTTGTGTAGATGGAGAGGAAATAGAAGAGCTTGTTGATGACTATGGGTATGATGAAATTGTGAATCATGAACATGATGAGGAAATCGCAGACGTTTTAGGTGAACAGCTATTTGGAGAAATGGAGCGTTATGTATTTTTAACTTCACAGCCTAAAGAGAAACTGATTACATTTATAAACGGATTAGGATTTCATGTTTTAGATTGGATTGTTCTTCTGGAAACGGAGTTTGGCATTGATAGTTCGTTATTTACATCAGATATTGTAAAGGGAATGGAAAAGCGATTTAAAGAATTTCCGTACATGGAAGACAAGGCTATTTTTGATATGACAATTGGGGAAGCGATGGATGTATTAGAGTCTGTGGCAGGTCTGCCATTGAAAGAAAAGATGGAAATGGAATAAATGATGATAAAAAAAGAACGTGATAATTATCACGTTCTTTTTTTACATCATCATAACTTTTTCATTTAGTTTTTTTTGTCCTGTAAGAAGAGCGTTTAAATATTCTACTTTACGTATGCAAGATTGAATGTGTTTTTCAACTTCTTGTAACTCTGCTTGATGATGTGTTTCAATCGGGTGAATTTGCACGTTAAATTTTTCAAATTGACTACTATATGTGATTTCTGCATAGCCGTTCATAATATCAGTTTGATTATGAAATAAAAATTGTTTTGTTTCTTCGCAGTATGTTGCATCTTGAAATCCATAAGATTTTAATGCTTCGATTACTTTTGTAATAATTTTTATATCCATTTGTCTCCCTCTTTACGAAGTTCTGCTTTTTTTATTATAACATGTAAACATAACAAGAAAACGTTTTCAAATGCAGAAATCTATATTTTTACGTATAATTTACCAAAATGAAATAAAGAAAAAATAATTGTAATAAAGGAAGGACTCTTTTTTTCGTTTTATCATATATATACAGAAATAACGTAATGAAAGGAAACTTTCTAATAGATTTGCAGTAAAAGAGGTGAGAGTCTTGAACTTTGATATTGTAGGACAAAAAGCATATATAAAAGATGGACCGTATCGAAACAAAATGGGAATTGTACAGAAAGTGGAAAAACAGTCAGGTCAAACCTTCATGATTGTCATTGATAATCATGCTATTGATATAGAGTTAAAGGATATTATTTTAGTGGGGATAGATGTAGGACAATTTCATGCATGGTGCGAGAAAAATGGCTATTTGTAAAAGAACGGACGATAGGCGATGAAAAAGTGTGCCATAGTGGAAGGGACGATTCTTTTTTTTAGTGATGGATGATGTTGGAAAGACAAAGAAAAGAATAAAAAAACTCTAACATGTTTTATCATGTTAGAGTCTTTTTATTATGAAGCAACTTCTTCTGTCTGTTCAGTTTGGTTATAAGTATGATGATCTAACTCACCAAGCCATTTACTAGAAATAAGACCTGCTGCCATAGATCCGCTTACGTTCAGAGCTGTACGGCCCATATCAATTAATGGTTCCACAGAGATAACAAGAGCGACAATACCGATTGGTAAGTTCATTGTAGACAGTACGATTAATGCTGCAAATGTTGCTCCGCCACCTACGCCAGCAACGCCGAATGAGCTAATTGCAACAACAGCGATTAACGTTAAAATAAATTGTGGCTGTAATGGATCGATTCCAACAGTTGGAGCGACCATCATAGCAAGCATTGCTGGGTAAATACCAGCACAACCGTTTTGACCGATTGATACCCCAAATGAAGCAGCAAAGTTTGCAATTCCTTCTGAAACACCAAGTTTTTCTTTTTGTGCTTCAATATTTAATGGCATTGCACCAGCACTAGAGCGAGAAGTGAATGCGAACGTTAATACTGGAAATACCTTTTTTACATATTGAATTGGATTTAAACCAGATAGTCCAATTAATAATAAATGAATGATAAACATAACAATAAGAGCTACATAAGATGCTAAAACAAAGTTACCAAGTTTTAAAATTGCATTTACATCGCTACCTGCTACTGTTTTTGTCATAAGAGCTAACACGCCGTATGGTGTAAGGCGTAAAATTAATGTTACGATGCGCATAACGATCGCATATACAGCATCAAGCATTTTTTTGAATACATCTGCTTGCTCTGGATATTTACGTTTTACGCCAAGATAAGCAATGCCGATGAAAGCAGCGAAAATGACAACAGAAATTGTTGAAGTTGGACGTGCGCCTGTTAAATCAAGAAACGGATTTGTAGGTAGTAGTTCCAACAATTTTTGTGGAACTGGTGTTTTTTCGATAGAAGTAAATTTCTCTTCTACCGCTTTTAAACGAGCAGTTTCTGCATCGCCCTGTTGTAAACCAGTTGCCTGTACGTCGAATCCCGCGCTTGCAGCGATACCGACAGCGGCTGCAATTCCCGTTGTAAGGATTAAAATACCGATAATCAGTCCACTAATTTTACCAAGATTATTTGTTAACTTTAATTTCGTAAATGCTGAAATAATAGAAACTAAAATAAGTGGCATAACAATCATTTGTAGCAGTTTCACATAACCGCTACCAATTAAACTAAACCAGTTGTTTGATTCAATGATAACTTTAGAAGTAGGATCGTAAATAAATTGTAAAATAAGACCAAATGTAATTCCGACTCCTAAAGCAGTAAATACACGTTTATTAAAAGATACATGCTTACGTTGCATATAGTATAATACGCTAACTAAGATGAGCATGACGGCAATATTAATTCCGATTAGCAGTGTATTCAAGTTGATTCCCCCTTCATTCCATCTGTTATATAAATATATTTCAAGAAATCCTATAAGTCAACTAGGTGATTGTGGAAAATAAAAAAAGATGGCAAGTTGCCATCTTTCTAATGTCCAGTTCCAGGAATAAATAAAAATGTTGTATAGTATGTAAATCCGATGAAGAAGACTGTTAAATATGCTCCGAATACGTATATATACATACGCTCTGTTAATTTTAAATAACTTAAAAGTACAAAAAATCCTGTTTGTCCTAAAAATAGTAGTGCTGTAGCGTACATATCCCCTAAGTAAAACATTACTGAGAAAATTCCAGTCCAAAAGCCAAGAACGCGAAACATGCGCTCCATGCAATCTCCCTCCTTTTCTAAAAAAAGTAATCCCCTTCTTATTATAGTTTATTTTTCTTACTATTGTAAATATTTGCGAAAAAAAGAAAAGAAGTCACATAAAATTGACTTCTTTTTGACACATTTTGTTTAACGTAATATTAAAGATTCACTGTGTAGTTACAAGATTTACAACCATCTAGTAAATTATCATGGCGCTGCAACTCCATATGAGGGAATAGAACTTCAAAAACCCCTTTCATCATATCTCCATGCATATTACAAACTTCATTTGGATGATGAACCGCAATTTCTTTAAACGGACAATTATACACATTATAGAAAACTTTTGTACCATCTGTACTTAATTCAAATGAAGGAGACAAGCCAGCGGTTGATAATGCTTCTTTTGCAATTTGTACTTTATGTTCTAATGTTAAAGAATCTTCATGAACATTCAAACGATGCAGATGTTGTTCCATAATTTCTTTACCTAACTGTTTACCGGTTTCGTATAGCGCTTTCTTTCCAGGTTCACCAAGGCTAAGGAGAGCATTCAAGGAAATGTTTGCTAATAATTGATAGTCTCGAAATGGGAACTGAAGTTGAATTACATCTTCAGATAATATATATAGTCGACTTGGTCTTCCGCCTTTTCCTGTTTTTTTTGTTTCCGATTTCAACATATTTACATCTTCTAATTTTGATAAGTGCAGACGTGCTACGTTCGGATGAATATTAAACTCCTCGGCAATTTCTTGTACCGTTACATAACTATGCTTTTGTGAAATATATTTATAAATGTAATAACGAGTTGGATCAGATAATACACCTGTAATTTTTAAAGCTTGTTCCATTAGGATCTCCACCTTTTTAACTTTATCCAAGATATTAACATTATAATACAGATAATATTGCCTATAGGTAAATTTAGTCAACAATTCAGAAATTGTTCATAATTTCACAAATGTGTTTTAGCTTTTTAGTATAGAGAAAATAAGAATTTTGTTATTTTTCTTTTTGGTGTATGCGTGATATATACATAGTGAGGAGGGAGTCTAATGAATGATATTGAACACTTTGCCAATAAGATTATGAGAGAAGCTTGTGCAGTACAGGCATCTGATTTACACATTGTACCCAATCAGGAGAATGTAATGATTCAATTGCGCATTGGACAGGACTTAATGACGAAACATTATATTGAAAAGCAGTTTGGAGAGAGACTCATTTCGCATTTCAAGTTTTTAGCTTCTATGGATATTGGAGAAAGGCGTAAACCACAAAATGGCTCACTTTATTTACAAATTGATGGTCAAGAAGTACATTTACGATTATCTACACTTCCTACAGTATATTTGGAAAGCCTCGTTATTCGTTTGCATTTGCAAGCGTCTATCCAACCATTATCACACCTCTCTTTATTCCCGAGCTCAGCGAAGAAACTTCTCTCTTTTCTACATCACTCACATGGATTGCTCGTATTTACAGGGCCAACTGGTCAAGTTCTACAAATACAACCGTTATTGATAGAACTCGACCTCAGTAATAATCACTTTTTGCTTCCCTTTTCCAGTCTTGCTTTTGTCTGGTCTGATCGGTTGTTGTTCTTTGATAGTGTAGCGAATAGTTCGTATGAACTTCGATATGAATTCTTTCTGTTTTTCTGATTCTAGATCATTAAAGGTTTGATGGAACATGTACACAATTTCTTTTAAATATGTTTCATCTATTTTTATAGGATCTTCGCAACTCTCTAATTTTTGTTTGCATTCATCATAAGTTTCACGAGTTTCAACCATTAATTTTTCAAATTCATCGTCACTCATTAAATCTGATGCCCAAGCTTTTTGATACTTTTCTCGTTTGCGTGCGATTTGTTGTAGTTGACTTTCCAACATTTCACGCTCGCTTTTTTTAGGAATAACTTCATCTTCTACAGTCTGAAATTCCACAGTTGACATATATTCATTTAGTGCTTTAAGAAATCTAGCTTCACCAATAGCAAGGTTATATTTGTTTTGCTTAATACAAGGTTGGCATCTATACAGAACCCCACAATACTCTGTTCCGTCTTTTCGTTTTTTGATAAATCGATTAACTGATAAGGTTTGATCGCATACAGGGCAACGCAATACACCTTGAAATATATAAGTGCCTTTTACATCCCTTCGATGGTGTATAGACCTATCCGCTAGTATCTGTTGTAATCGATTAAAACGTTCTTTGCTAATGATACCTTCATGTGTGTTTTCAGCGATTTTATCGTTCCATCTTGTCGCACCATATAGCGCCGGATTTCTTAATAATCGCAACACACCATTCGGGCTCCAATTTCTGTCATTGTTTGTTAAATTAAGATAGTTAACAATTCGATTTACAGACCACCCATTTTCTACTCTTTCAACCATGTCTAATAAAATGGCTGATTTTTCGTTTTTAACGAGTTTTTCATCATCTGACAAATCGAACCCATAAGGAATAGCACCAACACGTTCACCTTCAACCAATACTTTATGTTCTAAATTTAGTTTGATACGTTCCGACATATTCTCGGTTTCCCACTGCGCCAATAAAGATACAATACCCATCGACATACGACCGTTCGCTGTTGTTGTATCGTACGTTTCAGTCGCTGATTTAAAAGCGCATCCATGTTTTTGCAAGAAATTCAGCAATTTATGTAGATCGATAACAGAACGAGTCAATCTATCCAAACGATACACCAACAATATATTTATTTTGCCTTTTTCGATATGTTCCATTAACAACTTAAGTTTAGGGCGATTGGTATTCTTACCAGAAATACCTTCTTCTATATAAAAACGATAGTCATCCCACCCTTGTATTTCGCAATAAGAAGCGAGCTTTTTTTTCTGTGATTCAATAGAATGTCCTTCGGAAGCTTGTTCTTGTGTACTTACACGAATATAAATTCCTACAGCCATAGTTTATTCCTCCTTAAATAAAACGCTCCATTTGTTTAGGGATTCCATAATACTGTAATAATTCTTGCTTTGTTTGAATGTAGTAATCGTGATGACTTCCATCGATAAGAAATTTTGTTGCGAAATAATTCGCTTCAGCTTCTATACGAATTTCAGAGCAAAGAGATATCAAAGATAATTTAGGGGTATTTTCATCCGGATGAAAGATAGCGTGACCTAATTCATGAAAACAAGTGAAAACTTGATTCTGATAAGAAAGTCGTTCATTAATATGTACAAAAGGGATACGAGATACTTTATGATAGTACCCAAAAATATCCCCCAAGTCTTCGGTGATAACAACAATTCCTTTTTCTTCAGCAATGAGGAACGGATCTCTGGTATTGTATCGTCTAAGTAGTTCGTCTATTTTTGAATCGATTTGATGTTTTGAAACCAATTAGATCCTCTCCAATCAATCTTCGTTACGGTACTTTTTAGGTGTAAATTTCTTTTTAGCCATTTCTTTTCCTAATCTAAGCGAGTTTTCTAAAGATACGATAAGTAGGCGTTTTGTTTCCTCTGACATCGGCTCAGATCCTTTAGAGAACGCAAGAGCATCAGCATTGCTCATATCTTCTATTAATTCTTCTAATTTCTTTTGGATGTCCTTTTCATCTTTTTCGGTAAGTTCCCAGTATTTCTTTTTTGTTCTTCCTAATAAGTAATCAGTTGAAACATCGAAGTAGTCAGCTACTTTTTGTACACGTTCAACAGAAGGAGTTCTTTTTTTCCATTGATAGATAGTGTTTTGTCCAAAACCTAATTCTTCTTCTAATTTAGATACAGATATACCTTTGTTTTGACAAAGTTGCTTAATAATTTCTGTAATTCCCATATAAATCAACCTTCCAAGCCCGCACGAAAATATTTATTCAATAAGTTAGTTAAAAGGTGTTGACAACTAACGTATTGAATAATATACTTTGTACATAAGCTAGTTATTTAGCTTTCGAAACACTACAAATCAAAGCCGATATGCCACGTTCCCCAACGTTAAAAGGCTATTAATGTAGGTTTATTTAGCTATGCCTTTATTTTATTCAATAAGTTAGTTAAAGTCAATAGAAAGCTAAAAAATTAGCTAAAAAATAGAAGGAGTTATCAACATGGATAAAACATTCGGTAAAAAAGTGAAAATGTGGCTATTTGTAAATGGCATGAAACAAGCGGAATTAGCCAAAATGCTAAACATCTCAGGTCCGTATCTATCAGATATTCTGTTAGGTAAGCGAGACGGCAAGAAAGTGAAAGAAAAAATTAATCGAATTTTAGAAAGTGAGGAAATTGCACAATGACAGATCAATTAACAGTAGCGAATGAACTACATATTTTAGGTAAACAACATGTCGCAGGATATGAATTCACTGGAATCGAGGGTGGTTTTGGTGAAGGTAAAAAAGCAATGTTAGTGAAAGAAATTGCTGAAATTCACGAGAAAGAAGTCAAACATATCAATCTACGAATTAACGAAAACCGTTCACGATTTAAAGATGGTATCGATATTGTTGATTTAAAGGGAACGATATTTGAGGTCGGTTTAACGGACCACAATATTTTAAGCAAAATGATGGTTTCTAAATCGAATAACATATACCTCTTATCTGAACGAGGATACGCAAAACTATTAAAAATCCTCGAAGATGATACAGCGTGGGAGTTATACGATCAATTTGTAGACGGATATTTCAATATGAGAGAACAACAAATCCCTACTGACCCGTTCAAACAAATTGAGCTTATTGCAGCAGGAACAAGTAATTTAAATAAACGCGTGACAAACTTAGAGCAAGTTATCGAGGAACAATTAACCATCGATTACGGTCAACAACGAGTGCTTGAAAAGGCAAAAGGAAGACGTATCTATTTCTTATGGAACAACGGTCATATTGATAAAGAAGTTCATAACACTACACGTAAGTTATTTGGTTTGCTAGGTAAAAACTTAAAAGACGCATTCGATGTGAATAGTTATCGAGACATTTTAAAGAAAGATTTCGAGGAAGCTATGAAGTTTATCGAAGGCTGGAGACCGATGGTTTAGAAGGAGAAGAAAAATGGGAGGCAACAACATGCAAGAACAAAATTATCTAGTAATCAATAAAACTACATTCGCAACGTCTGTTTACGAATGCGAAACACAAGAAGAAGTGAAAGAAATCGTATCTCAACTAATCGAAAAAGGGGTACATCCAGCGTCTATTCGCGTTACGAAAGAAATACCAGTTGATATTACAGTCAAGGTGGATGTGGAATTTCAAGTATAAGCAACAAACGATTTGAAGGAGGAAGAATATGAAGGAGATCGTAGTCAAACCACCGCAAATTCCAGAAAGAACGAAGCGTGAAATGTCGCTTTGGTTCCAAAGAAACTGTCCAGAGTTCTTTGCTAGAAAATGCGAGGAGATACGGAAAAGAAAGGAGGTTGAGGAAAAGTGATGTACTTAAATATCAACTATCAGAATGCAACATTCGCTGATTATGCTAGATTACTTCGTATGCTTCATTTTGCAAACAATGAGGATAAATGCCGCATTAAGGTAAGAATGTATATCTTGGACAAGATCATCAAAAAGGGTGAGAAGGTTGGCTAAAACAGAAGAAATGTTGCTCGTTGAGAAAATGAATCAAGCTGTAAACAATCAGTGGAAAGCGATGCTAAACAACGATCGACAGGGTTTTAAATATTTTGCGAAAGAGCATTTATATCTAAGTAAGAAGTTAGAGGTACTCAAATTAGAGAAAGAATTAACGGAAGATTTAAATAACTATCTTAACGAAAAAAAGACCCCTGTTGCAGCAGGAGTCAAACGAAAATAAAAAAAGTCGAAGTCAGTATATCACATAACAGGAGGATTGGCTACATGAGTAAACCGTATGACGTAATTGCAAGAACAACTGATTTAACTCGTGAAGAGTGGTTAGAGATACGTCGTCAAGGCATTGGTGGTAGTGATTTAGCAGCGGTATTAAATCTCAGTGATTGGAATTCGCCGATGTCACTATATTTAGATAAAATCGGTGAATTAAAAGAAAAACCACAATCAGAGTATGCGTATTGGGGTAATGTCCTTGAGGATATTGTGGCCCGTGAATTTACGAAACGTACAGGTTTGAAGGTGCGACGCAAAAACGAAATGTTACGTAGCAAAAAGTATCCATTTATGATGGCCAATATTGATAGAGAATTAATCGGGCGAAAAGAGGGGCTAGAATGCAAGACTACTAGCGAATATAAACGGGGTGAATGGAAAGGTGATAATATTCCGACTCAATACATCCTACAATGTCAACATTATATGGCTGTTACAGGATATAAAAGATGGCATATCGCTGTATTAATCGGCGGTAATAAATTCGAATTCAAAACAATTGAACGTGATGAAGACATTATAAAAATGGCTATCAAAAAGTGCGATGTATTTTGGAATAACTTTGTAGCTAAACGTATCCCCCCAGCAGTCGATGGCTTAAAACCAACCACCGATAGTTTGAAAGAAATTTACGAAAAATCTATTGAAGGCGACCATATTATATTACCTTCACATTCTCTTACTTATGCTGAAGATTTCGAGACAGCAGGTGAACAACTTAAATATTGGAAAGAGCGGCAAGATAAAGCTAAAAACGATCTGATTAATATTTTGAAATGCAGTGAAAAAGGTGTACATGAACGTTTTGAGGTTACATACAAAACAAACGCTCGTGGATCAAGAACATTCAAATTAAAAATGAAAGAGGTAGCGAAATGAAATCACGTCGTAAAAAGCAGTTAGCACGTTTACAAAAGAAACAGGAAATCACATTACAGTAGGCTTGGGATAGAGTTTGTGAGGAGTTGGATAATCATTCTAAAGTATGTTGGTTTGTACAAAAACATGTAGATGGTAATTTTGATGCTGGTTGGAACTTAAATGACGCTTCTGAACATGTATTAGTAAAACAATTTGGAGGTAAAAACTAATGGCGACTAACGAAACTTTAAAACAACAAATGGCAGCACAACAAACAACAGGAGTATCAACTGAAACGAATCTTAATAAGCAATTGAAACTTATGTTTAAAGATAGCTTTAAAACTATCGAATCGGTATTACCGAAACATATGACACCAGAGCGATTAATTCGAGTTGGCCTTAATGCAACTACACGTAACCCAGCGTTATTAGAATGTGCACCAGAAACAATCGTTGGTGCAGTTGTGAACTGTGGTTCATTAGGATTGGAACCGAACTTATTAGGTCATGCATACATCGTTCCTTTCTATAACAACAAAACAAAACGTAAAGAAGCACAATTCCAATTAGGTTATAAAGGCATCATGGAACTTGTAAGACGCAGCGGCGAGGTCAAAGCAATCTATGCTCATGAAGTTTATGAAGGTGATGAATTCGAATATGAGTATGGATTAGAAAAGAATATCGTCCACAAGCCATGTGGCGAAGAAGACCAAAATAAAATCACTCATTTTTACGCAGTATATAAGCTGAAGGATGGTTCTTATGACTTCGTTGTCATGAGTCGTAAACAAGTAGAAGGCCATCGTGATAGATTCACGAAATCGCAAAAGAATGGCGCGGTGTTTGGCCCTTGGAAAGATCACTTTGTTGAAATGGCAAAGAAAACAGTCATTATTAAACTCCTAAAAACAGCACCATTATCTATTGAACGAGAAGAATCGCGACAAGTAATCGAAGCGGCTAATCAAGACAATGGGATTATGAAAGTGAAAGAAAATAACACAGGTGTAGAAGCTGATGCAGGATTCATTGATGTTGAATATGCTGAGGTGTCAGAGGAATGAAAACGATAATTCGTGATGGCTCTATACCATTAGCATTAAACAAGAGTTCGCGCACTCGGTATTTACGTGATAGAAGGTTATCAGAATTAATCAAGCGTTGCCGTCGTTTAGAGAAAGAGGGTTTTGATTACCTCTTTCCTATTCGAAAGGTACTGGAAACAGTGAGACATGAAAAGGACGAAAATCCACACTTGTTCAAAGGATGTTTCGTCTTAGATCGTGACCGTGGTTTTTATTATGAAGTGGTTATGAAGAAGGTGAGATGAATGGGTATATACAGGGTTGTTAAAGATAGAAATTATACCACTATTAATAATACAGGTTTAAAAGATGAACAGTTGTCTTGGAAGGCAAAAGGCATTCTAGCTTATATCCTCTCTCTTCCTGATGATTGGGTGTTTTATAGAGAAGAGTTAGCTACACATGCGAAAGATGGTTTAGATAGTTTGAGAGCTGGGATGAATGAGTTGAAAGAGCATGGATATCTTCATAGGTTCCCTGTTAGAGACGATAAAAACAAAATAATCAAATGGGAAACTGTTATATATGAGATACCACAAAAAGAGCCAGTGGTGGAAAAGCCATTGGTGGAAAAGCCACCAGTGGAAAACCCACCGGTGGAAAATCCCAAGCTACTAAATACTAAAGAACCAAATACTAAAGAACTAAATACTGATGTTAATAAATATATAGTCGAGATAGTAACCTATCTCAACGATGTTTGCTCTTCTTCTTATCGTTCAACTACTAAAAAGACGCAGTCTCTTATTAAAGCTAGATTGAGTGAAAAGTTTACTGTAGATGATTTTAAAAAAGTTATCGATGTAAAACATGCTGAATGGACTGGAACACCACAAGCTAAATATTTGAGACCAGAAACGTTGTTTGGGACTAAATTTGAAAGTTATTTACAGCAATGGGAGTTGTGGAAGAATGGAAAAACTCGGGGATATAATGTCGGGTCTTATGGAAAGAGCGCAGATCATGTACCAGAAGAAGTTGGAAGAGGAATCAAACCAGCCGATAACCGAGGATTCGCAAAAACAATCGGTTGAGTGTAAGAAGTGCGGTGATAGGGGCTACATATTCGAAAAGCAACCGTCTGAGTTTTTGAATGGAAAATATGTGGATGTTGCGATTGAATGTGAATGCTTAGAACGAAAGAGCCTTATAGCTAGATTTAAAAACGCTATGATTCCGTCTGAGTTCGAAAATGCACGGTTTGATAATTATGTAAGGGAAACAGCAGTTCAGCAAACCTTGTACAATGCGATGATTGAATATTTAAAAATCTTTAATGAGATACGTGACTCGAAGATAAATAGTATTGGCTTTGTCGCCGAGGTAGGTGAAACGAAATTAAAAGCTTTGCCTCCAGGTGAGCGTAACAAAATGAGACAAGCCAATAACTCATACGGTTTAGGTAAAACTCATTTACAGGTAGCGGCAGCGAAATACGCATTGAATCATTTTAAAGTCACAGACAAGCATACAGGGCGTCCTCGTGGAGTCCGAGTGTTATGTGTCCAAGATGTAAATATCATGGCTGAAATCCAAAGTGCGGCGTTTTTAAACGACAATAAAAAGCGTTTGAATGAAATACTTCATGATTTATGCACATGTGACATTCTCATTTGGGATGACATTGCGAAATCAAAGTACAGCGAATTTAAAGAAGATATGTACTACAAGATTATTAATGAACGATATTTGCACAATCTACCAATCTGGTACACCAGCAATGAGGATTTGGATACGCTGGAGGACAAAATCGGATTCGCGGCCGCTGATCGGTTGTTTGGAATGAGTAAGGATTATTTGTATCAAGTGAAAGGTGCAAGTTATAGAACGACATGAGGTGAATAAAATGTCTATCACTGTAATGCGTCCAGGCGTCCATATAACGAGCGTAAGTAGTTGGGGAATGGTATTTGTATCGTCTCCTTCTCAAAACGCTCATACACGAGAGGAATACGCTAAAACGACAGGGGAATGGATCGAGGAACAGTTAAAGAAACATGAACAACAAATTATCGATATAGATAAACAAAAGGAAGTGCTTCATGATGAAAAAACAATTACAAGCATTAGTTAGTAATCTACGAACAGAAGCGATGTTGAAACGTGGTACAGCCATAAAGCTATTAGATCAAGGCGATGAGTGTGAATACGAACGCTTAGATGTAGAGCAACAGGTTATGGACGGTATCGCGGATAAAATAGAACAAATTTTGGAGGGTGAATAAAATGAGTAAATTTCAAAAAGGCGACAGAGTTTATTTTATGAGTTACGGCAAGAAAAGAGTTGGTACATTCGACCATCAAGATGATTGGAAAGGTTGGTGCTTATTTGACGGGAACGATGTGTTAACTTTTGCACCGATTGGAGATTTGCGTTTACTAGAGGAGGAAACTATGAAAACATACACAGGTTTTGAAGCTATTGAACGGATGAAAACACATTGGATTACAACTCAAGAAAAGGGTTGTGCTTGGAAAATTAAAGAGAATGAGATTTGGATGAGAGCAGGCGATAACGAAGGGGTAGTTAATGAGTCGATTAATTTCTTTTTCAAAAATGAGTTTATTGACTATGCGGAACCTTTGAAGTTGGAAGAGGGTGAAATGTACGTATTTGAATCGCGTGATAATGAGAAATGGTATGCAGTGCATAAAGAAGTAGATGGCAATCAATATTGGCCGAGCTTGGCTGTTATAGTAGCGAAAAATTTCGTGTTCGATGGAGACGGATATTTTACTAAGCATGATGGTACATTCCGCAAGCCAACAGATGAAGAATTAGAAGAGTTTGAACGCTTCATGGTATTTCACAAGAAAGGTCGTGAAATGGACGAGTTCGAGTTAGGAGACATTGTTGAACGTGAGGACGCTTTATATATAGTGGTTGTTCAAACAGAAGATAATAAGTTCGAACACGTTATCGGTTGTGTGGAAATCAATGATGATGACGCCCCAGTCAAGTATTTTCCAGCTAGCGATGTAGAGTTACGCTTCTGTGTGGAGGATGCAGCAGGATGAGCGATACGAAGTGGATTGTGCTAGTTTGGGTGATTACTATTGCGGCATGGTGGTTCGAATGAAGAAAGAAGATTTCGCGGTCGTAGCGATAGCGTGGTTTCTTATCACGCTCGCTATGTATCTTTTGAAATTTGTATTAGGAGTGGATCTATGATGATTAAATTACACGAAATTACAGAAGTAGAGAAGAAACAAACTTTCGATATTACGGAACTATTCGAAATGCAGAAGGAACTAGACAAGCGCATTGGATATAAGGGGAACGATAAGGCAGATATGCTATTTCGAGCGTTATTAGTTGAAATCGGGGAAGCATGGAATGAAACAAGAGCATTCAAAATGTGGAGTGTAGAATTCGGAACACCAAAGCAAGGTCTTCTTGAAGAATTGATAGATGGGTTTCACTTCCTTATGAATATTGTTATTGAGTTAGACCGGTATACATTGAAACGTAGAATTGTGCCGCACTTTTGTTATCAACACATTATGAAAAATAATGTATCGAATGTCAATTTATTGTTCGAATGGTACATACAAGATACATTGGCTGCTAAAAAATCCTGGTGTTATTACAAAAATCTTAATGTAGCAATGACCCGTTTGAGCAGAGCGTTCGGCATTTTCTTCCGTCTTTGCTACTTATATGGATATAAATACGAAGATATTGTGCGTGCTTATAAAGAGAAAAACAAAGAAAACTTTGTGCGTCAAGCGAGTGGGTATTGAGATGTATCTATTTGTAGTTACATATGAGATCCCGCCAATGATAGGTGAGCTAAATGTAGATATCAATGCAAAAGATGAACATGAAGCATTATATCTTGTTAGAAACTTTTTGCCGCGTGCTGCAGTAGTACACGGTGCTCAACCAAAGAAAGTTTAACTGAGAGCAGAAAGTGGTGGATGTGACAATGAGTGATACGAAGTGGATTGCGCTAGTTTGGGTGATTACTATTGCAGTGTGGTGGTTTGAATGAAGAAAGCGGATTTTGCAGTCGTAGCGATAGCGTGGGCTCTTATCACGCTCGCTATGTATCTTTTGAAATTTGTATTCGAAGTGGATTTGTAAAGTAATACATTTTGAATTTTGTAGAGAAATGAGGGGATGAAATGAATGAAGTCAAAGCGCCAATAGATGAATGCCCTCATTGTGGTTCTAATGAAGGGTATTATACGAAAGTACAAATATCTGGTTCATCTATTTGGAGACACAATTTCGATGGGAGCGAACGTGAGAATGGAGATTTTCATGATTATCTAAATTATAAGGACAGTAAATTTGCGTATTGTATTGATTGTGATAAAAGGATTTTTAAAGTAGCTGATTTATAACCAAAGCGTTATTTGGTCGGAAAGGAGGGTTACAATGTATCCGTTTTATGTAGATGGTGAAAAGGTGTTTTCATTCTCTTACAAGCCAAGTAAAGGGGTTGTGAAAGATGATGATACTGGCAAGTGGTACGAAATAACCAAAGTTGAGCAAGGGCGTGGGCGCAAAGTTTACGGAAAAGAAACTATTAATTTGGACGGTATGAATTGGCAACCTTATAAAGATTAATCGAAAAGGGGAATGAGAAATGAGAGTTGATAAAACGTTATCGGAATTGTGGCATCTGAGAGGTAATACAGATGGATCGTTGACTCGTGAAGAATACGAAAAAGAAGCTCAAGACATTGCTTTTATGGCAATAAACACAATTAAAAAGTTACAAAGGAGAATAAGTGAACTTGAATTAGAAAACGTTAAATTGAAAAATGCAAATAAGTTTTCTTAATAAAATAGTTATTTTAGAGAAAAGGGTGGATCAATTGAATTATACAAATAACTTCGGAAAGTTAATTAGAAGAATTCAAGTTGAACTCATGGTAGGACTAACAACGAATGAGATTTATGATTCATTAGCAGACGAGGGACATTGGTCATCGGATAGTTTACATGAAGCAATGAAATTAGCTATGGAGGGATTACAATGAAAGTTTTTAAAATGAATGATTGCGATTGGGTTTGCGCTGAAAATGAAGAACAAGCAAAAGCGTATTACAAGAAAGAATGTGGCCTTGAAGATGAAGATATAAACGAAGGGTTCGTCGGGGAAGTTAGTTTGCAAGAAGTTACGTATGTAGACATAGATGAGTTGCCAGAAAGTGAAAAGGACAATTTCCAATGTGGAAGACCACTTGGAGATTCGATAGTAGTCCGCAAGACATTTGAATGGGTAATTAAAAATGACAACATTACAAGCCCATGCATTATAGCTTCAACAGAATACTAAACAAAATCCTTAATTGGAGGGAGAAATCAATATGGAAGAAAGAACACATCTATTTGAAGATGGTGAAAGGGTTCGGATTAAAGAAACTGGCGAAGTAGTTACGGTTGATCATTGGTGGTGTGCATTAAATAATCCTGCATTCGGATTTCAGTATAACATCATAGGACGACCGTCTACATGGTATGCCGAACATGAATTAGAAAAAATTTCTTAATAAAAACGCTATTTTAGTTGAAAGGAGAATAAATATGGGGAAACCGTGGTACAGACGAATTTACGCATTGTATAAAGGCGAGCGTTTCATTACAGAAGGGACAATAGCAGAAATTCATGCGGAAACTAATAAGTCAATAGATTTTTTGAGGTATATGACTTTCCCTATATATGAAAAACGCTGTGGAAATAGCACGAAACGACTTCGAATGGTCCTAATAGATGATTAATAAAAATTTCATTTTGGAGAAAAGGGGAATAGATATGGACAAGTGGCCAGAAGAAAGAGTTGCAGCTTATAAGCATTATGTAAAAACAGATATGCAAGCACTTGAAGAGTATGAGAATCAGATTAAATCACTACAAAAGGAACTGCAAGATCTTGAAAAGCAAAAAGAAAGGAAAATGTCTCAAGTAGAAAAACAAATATTCCAATTGTACAACCAAGGTTGGGAAATGAAACATGGAGTTTGGGTGGAAGTGAACAAGCAATAAAAGAGCAGCCAACAAGAGTTAACTGCTCCGATCAAAATGAAAACCTAGATGCATAGATAGTATATGACAAGTTATTGGTTATATTCAAGGAGGAATGGATATGAAATACTTTGAGTTTAATAAGCATGAATATTATGCGTTAATTGCGGTAAATGGCGATGTGGATAAAGCGATTGAAATATATGTAGAAAATGTCGCTGGTGATAGTGCGGAACAAGTTAAAGAAGAAGCTGTTCCAGTAGAGTTAACGCGTGAACAAGCGTTATCAACATATTTGGTTAGTCTTGCTAGACCTACCATAGACACTCCAATAAATAAATTACACGCGGAATTTTGTGATTGTGAGGATAGCGTTTTATTAATAGATGGATCACTAGTATGACTAAAGTTGAAGTAATAGGCAGAGCTAAGTTTGAAAACTTAACCAAATAATCCTTTTGTATAAGAAAATAGTAATAACGATAGAAAGAGGGAAAATCATGGGATATGCAAATAGAGGGATGGCATTTGAGCATCTATTAAACATTACAAATCGAATGTATAAATCAGCAATGGTGGCAATAATTAATAAACGTCCTACACCTGTAAAAGTATTAAAAACAAATAAGCTAGGACAAATAACGAAAAGCTGCTGGCAAGATAAATCTACAGTAGATTATGACGGTGTATACAAAGGTAGAGCAATCTACTTTGAAGCAAAGTCTACTAAGGAAACAAGTAGATTCCCATTAGATAATATTCATAGGCACCAAATTGATTTTTTAAGGGATACGCAAGAGAGAGGGGCTATTTGCTTCTTTTTAATAGAATTCAGAACAGACCAGGTTATTTATTTTACTCCTATCGAATTGGTAGCAGAATACTATGAAGCTATGCTATATGATAATGGCCGCAAATCTATCCCACGAGAAGAATTCGAAAAAAGAGCATATGTAGTGAAACGAACAGATCGAGCACTAGTTGATTATCTGCAACAAGTAGAAAAATTAGAATGGCCAATATGTGGTTAATGGGGGAAATCGGAAAATGGATAAGAAGGAAATCCGTATAAAGATTTTAAACCTACAGGACGAGCATTGCGCAAATTGTAAACAGCATGCAAATACAAAATATTGCTTAACAGTTTGTGAGATAGGGAAACGAATTAACAAGCTAGGAACTCATATAGGTGGTACATATGCAGCGGATGCTCCAAAGAGAAGAACAAAAGAAGATTGGGATAAATTATGTGTAGTGGCTTTATCGATGAGAGAAGAAGGATTAACATATGCAGAAATTGCAAGAAAAATAGGCGTTAACAGTGGTGGGTATGTAATTGAGCAACTACAGAAAAGAAATTTAAAATAAAAAATTTCACATACCATATTATAAGGATAAACATAAAAAATGAAGTTAATAGTCCGGATTCAGAGGGCGTTGATTGTATATAGGAATGTAATCTTTCCTATTTATAATTCAGCGTCCTCTTTTTTATTTAAAAGGAGGAAATAGACCATGAAAATGAAAGAATTAATGAAAGAATACAGAGAAACATTGAAACAATTAGAGAAAGCGAAAGAGGTTGCTGCGGAAGCAGATGTAAAAGTAATTAAAGAAATGATTAGTGATATAGAATATGCCTTGGAATGGATGCGTACAGCAAAGCAACCAGGGGCGAAGAGGGGCATTGAACGTAGAGCGGCATATGAGCGTGAAAAGGCGTGTGACCCGCTATTAATGCAAAGATATTTCCGTAGTACACCGACAAAATATGAATGGGATAAAGAAGAAAAAGAAAGTGTAATTTCTGAATGGGAGCGAATCATGTTAGATGATGCGTTATCTACATTATCGGAGTCAGAGAGGGAAATGTATATCATGTTTAAAGGATATTGTTTTTCGATGGGAGAAATTTCTATAATGATGAATAAATCGAAGTCTACTGTTCAAACGGTATTACGAAGAGCAGACGAAAAAATAGGGAAACAAATTAAAGAAAGTCTCTTCTGCATGGTTGGCTGAGGCTTTTTATCTTAAAAACGCTATTTTTTGTCATACGAATGCCCACTATATATGAAAGGCTTCCGAAACTTTATCTTGTTGGTTACTGATGGAGTAAACCCAGTTGCTTCGTGGATCGACAGTTGTTTTTTTAATACTAGAAGGAAATAAGATATAACAAATCTCGTTGTTCTCTTGATTTTCTAGTATATGTGTACACTCTTTAATTCTCATTAATTTAATGGTCTAAACGGGAGAGCTTCTGCTCTTCTTTGAGCTGATACTTGCCTACCTATAAAGTGTCGGTTCAAAGAGGTGCAGAATTTCAACCTCTTTTTGATTAAAAAAAAGGACGCTTCAAGCGTCCTTTTAGGGTGTGTGTGTATTATCATTGAAACCTAATGTTTCTTTTAAAGATTCAGTGAGTAATTTTGATTGGTTGATGTTTTTATTTACAGCTTCTTTGTCTAGCCATTCTGGGATAGTTAGTGTTTTCTTTTTTAATTTAACATTATCGGTCATTCTATATGGCGGCATTCTGACATCGACTAATAAAACATATTCATTATCGTTTAAATCTGTTAAATCTGTTATATGGGTTGGCGAAGGGATAGGGTCGTTATCTTCTTCCATTATTGTTAGAAAACCACCTAATACATCTCTAGCCATTTTTAAGGCTTCTTCTTGATTTTTGCCACTTGTCATACATCCAGGTAAATCAGGGAAAGTTACAAGTACGCTATCGCTATCAAATCTAAAGATAGCAGGATATACGTAATAGTCTTTTTCATTCTTTGACATAATATCGAATCCTTTCTTGTTTTTTGGTGTATAATGTTTGTTATAGTTCATTTGAAACAAGGAGGGCTATTTCAGCCCTGCTTGTTTCAAGATTTCTTGTGTAAGTCCAACGCCTAAATCTTTACGGGGATGTGGGACTGGAATCTTCTTCCCTGTTACTGGATGTTTGAAATGATGGTGACTGCCACGTACACTATGTAATTCATATCCAGCTTTTTTTAAGCGTTTGAACATTTCTTTTGAACTATAACTTGTCATTTGTTCACCTCCTTTTCTATAAATATTATAACACGTATCACGACACGTGTAAATAGGAGATGAACAGTTTCTTTGTATTTTTTTATAAAAATGCTAAGAAACTACACAAAAGGTACTCATTCTAATAGTTGGGATGAGTACCTTTTATTTTGCAAGAAAAGGGCGGTTATAAGAATGTTGAATCAAGTGTTTAATATGGATTGTTTAGAAGGAATGAAAATGATTGAGGATAAATCCATTGATTTAATCCTTTGCGATTTGCCTTACGGAACTACTGCGTGTAAATGGGACGAAATTATTCCGTTTGGTCCATTGTGGGAACAATATGAACGCATCATAAAAGACAACGGGGCTATTCTTTTAACAGCAAGTCAGCCATTTACAACGAAATTAATTGCATCTAATATGGAATTATTTCGATATGAATGGATTTGGAAGAAAGGAAACCATACGACTGGTTTTCCAAACGCCAACAGAATGCCTTTGAAAAATCATGAAAATGTATTAGTGTTTTATAAAAAGTTACCTAAATATTATCCGCAAGATTTAATAAAACTAGAAAAACCGATTTATCGTAAAAGTACATCTAGAAAGTTAAAGATTTTCGGAAAAAGAAATAACGAATCGTTGAACAAAGTACATGTGACTAAGTATACGAATTATCCTAAGTCAGTAATTGATTTTCCGAGGGATAGTAAAACATTTCATCCAACGCAAAAACCAGTTGCTCTTTTTGAATATCTTATTAAGACATACACAAAAGAAGGAGATATTGTACTAGATAATTGTATGGGTAGCTTTACAACTGCTATAGCATGTATTAACACTAGTCGTAATTACATTGGATTCGAACTTGATAAAGAGTATTGGGAAAAAGGTAATGAACGAGTAAAAGAACATATGCAGAAGTTAAAGCATCCATAATGGGTGTTTTTCTTTGTTATATAGAAATTACACATTAAACGCACAAGTAAACCTTATACAATCGTGCGCAGTCTTAGTCGCATTAACAGAAATGTCGTTGTATGAGTATTGTGTGTTGTCTTATATACCTATGGAATATAAGAATCTGAGTAACCGAACGTTACGCAGCATTATTAGACAAATTAGACACCTAAAAAAGAAGGTGGATATATGGAAGATAACTACTTAGATATTCTGAAAAGAAGCTATATTGAATCGTATAAGGAAGATAAGTATTATGCAGAATCACTTGCTGCTGATATAGAAATTACACATTAAACGTAATGCGGTGACGGAAAAGGTAGACGTTTACTAATCGGGCTACTACAGAAAGGCGGACCCGACCATGTTAGGTGCAAATCCTAACCCGCATATTAGAACAAAATGGACATTTGGTTAGGAGGATGAATATAAGATGAAGGGTATAACAGGATATACCTTATTTCCTACATCCTTTATGTTAGGGATTAGTAAAGATGAATACTCGCTTGAAATATTCCTTGGAATAGTGGCGATTAGCATAGAGTTAAAATGAGGTTGTGACATGCATATAGGAATAACTATCGTAGGCGCTGCCGTGATTTGGGTGGCGTCTTGTTTGTTGTCGATCGTTACGTGACTTTAAAATAAAATGGATATTTGGTTAGGAGGAGGATAATTACATGAAAGAAGCAGTAAATAAGTTAACTGGATACTTAAATAAATTAGTCGAAGAAAAGAAAGTTGTTATTGAAAAAGATGATGTGAATTCTGTTATAGAAAGTGTAGAGGCATTTTTGACTGCTAATGGATACGATTATAGATATAGTGAAAACATGGCAGAACAGGTGTTAATCATTGTTTTTTAAACCAATATCAATTATTGTGGGCGCTGCTGTAATCTGGGTGGCGTCTTGTTTGTTGTTAAGGGAAGATAAGGGCAAATGTGTTGCATTTAACAAAACAAACTCAACACAAACCAAATATTGTAAACGTAATAAATGTCTAAAAGTTGAAACTTCTAGACATTGACATTTGCAATCTATAATGATGGAAAAATAATGCTTGTTTTCGTCTAGAAGTTAGTCTAGAATTAAATGTACAAAAGATATAAGACTTTTAGATGAAAGGGAGTTTTTTTATAATGGCTTTGATTGGATATGCAAGAGTCAGCACTAAAGATCAAGATTTAGGATTGCAAATAGATAAGTTAAAAGAATATGGATGCGAAAAGATTTTTACAGAAAAGCAAAGTGGAGCAAAAAGGAATCGAGAAGAGTTAAATAACGCTTTAGAATATTTGCGCTCTGGTGATAAATTGGTTGTTTATAAAATAGATCGATTAGCACGTTCTACATTTGATTTACATAAAATTGTACGTGAGTTAGATGAGAGAAATATTTCTGTTGTATTTATAAAAGAAAAAATTGATTTTTCGACACCAGCAGGTAAATTGATGTTTACCATGTTAGGGGCAATTGCTGAATTTGAAAGAGACTTAATTAATGAAAGAACGTCTGAAGGCCGAGAAAGAGCTAAAGCGCAGGGGAAACATATGGGACGTAAAGGGCAAGATGAAAAACAAGTGAAAAAAGCTTTAAACCTTTACTTTAATAGAAATACAAATGGATTAAGTGTAAATGATATAGCTAAAATGACTGGTGTTCCAAGGTCTACAATTTACGTTAAAGTTAAAGAATATAAAGAGGAGAATTTATGATGGATACATATGAAGAACTGTGTCAATCGTTTCGTAATTTAAGTCAAGCCTATTGGAAAGAGACTGGTAGAAGTAAAATTTGTGAAAGATGCTGTTCCACTGTAGATGTTCACTTACATCATAAAAAGGCATTACAGTTGGGCGGGACAAACGCCTATGATAATTTAGTCCCATTATGCGGAGAATGTCATAGAGAGTATCATAGACATTTTGAAGGTGTAAAAACGTTTGAATATTTTATGAATACTCCTAAACATACAGAATTGATAGGTATATGGGAGATGCTAAATAGCCAAACGGTAGACTTTTTGTTAGGGAAAGAAGTTAAAGATTTAATCAATAAAGGATTATGGATAAAACGTGATTTACAAAAATCTTCATTCGAAGAGAAAACAGAAAGTAAATAAAAATATTTAAAGTAGCGAATCCGCTGCTTTTTTATTTTATAAAGCGATTAGCGTGAGGTGGTGTAAATGGAAGAAGAAAATATAAATGTTCCTACATGCTCTGTTTGTAATGAACCTTGCATGTGGACCTTAAAAATGCCATTAACAATTACTCATTTTGATAAAATTTATATCCGTGAAGCGAATACGGATAATTCTCATATATGCATTGAGTGTTTAGAGAAGGAAGTGCAAACAATTGGATAAGGAGGCAGGTGTTATGTAATATGGCAAGACAACGCAGTCCGAATCGCGATAAAGCGTACCAGATATTTAAAGAACATAATGGTGAGATTACTAATCGTAAAATTGCTGAATTATTATCTACATCCGAACGAACTGTTAATGAAAAAACGGTAGGAGGATGGAAAACGAAAGATAAATGGATGCAACAATTGAAAGGAGTACTCCATAAAAACGAACGGAGTACTCCAAAGAAAAATACGGAGTACTCCAAAAAGAAACCAGGAGCCCCAAAAGGTAATAAGAATGCTGTAAACAATCGTGGTGGAGCTAAAAAGGGCAATAAAAATGCCGTTGGTAATTCCGGAGGTGCTGCTCCATTGCGTAATGGTAATGCTGTTACCCATGGGCTATACAGAAAATATTTACCGCAAGAAATATATGATTTAAAAAAAGAATTAGAAGAAGCAGTAAGCAACGATCCATTATCAATCTTATGGGAAAGTATAATGCTGCACCATGCTCAAATCATTCATGCTCAACGTATTATGTTTGTTAGAGATAACGAAGATATGACAAAGGAACTGCGGAAAAAGAAACTTACCGAAAGTGGTTTTGAAGAAGAGTGGGAAATCCAGTTTGCTTGGGATAAGCAGGCTAGTTTCTTAAATGCTCAATCGAAAGCAATGACAACACTTGTTGGCCTTATAGAAAAATATGATAAGTTAGCCAATACAGAAGAACAAAAATTGCGTATTGAGAAACTTAAGAAAGAAATCGCTTCGATTAAAGTTGATAGCGATACGAGCCAACACACAGAAGATTGGAAAGAATCGCTTATGCAGATAGCTGAGCGCAGACGCAAGCTAAAGGAAGCTGAACAAAATGAGTAATACAGCTTTTAGCGAATTTATGGAGATTATCGATGTTTATTGGGATGATCCAGTGGCTTTCGCAGAGGATATGCTAGGTTTTTATCCTGATGAGTGGCAAAAGAACGTACTCATGGACTTAGCGAAACACCCTAAAGTTACAGTTCGCTCAGGTCAAGGTGTCGGTAAGACGGGCCTTGAATCTGTTGTAGTGCTTTGGTTTCTATGTTGTAGACCTAATCCGAAAGTTATTTGTACTGCTCCTACGAAAGAACAGTTATTCACCGTTTTGTGGGCTGAGATAGCTAAATGGTTAGAAAGAAGCAAGGTAAAGAACCTGCTTAAATGGACTAAAACAAGAGTTTATATGATTGGTAGCGAAGAACGTTGGTTCGCTACTGCTAGAACAGCTACTAAGCCGGAGAATATGCAAGGTTTTCACGAAGACTATATGTTATTTGTATGTGATGAAGCTTCTGGTATTGCTGACCCAATCATGGAAGCTATTCTCGGTACATTATCAGGTGAAGAAAATAAATTACTTTTATGCGGCAACCCAACTCGAACAAGTGGGGTTTTTTATGATTCTCATAATAAAGACCGCGATATGTATAAAGCGCATAAGGTTTCTAGTATGGATTCGCCACGTACAAGTAAAGATAACATCGAAATGCTGAAACGAAAATATAACGAAGATAGCGATGTATATCGGGTACGTGTATTAGGTGAGTTCCCTAAAGCTGAGGCAGATGCGTTTATCCCACTGGAATACGCAGAGCAAGCAGCTGCTACAAAGTTATCAGTAGACAGAAGAGAACGCATTTTACATCTTGGCGTGGACGTTGCTCGTTTTGGTGATGATGAGACAGTTATTGCTGTTCGTATTGGAACAGTGGTCACTGAATTAAAACGATATAGTAAGCAAGGGACAACGCAAACCGCAGGGCGCGTATTAGAAGCTGCAAGGAATTATATGAAGATGTATTCTTTTATTAAAGAAGTACACATAAAAGTCGATGCTGATGGTGTTGGTGGTGGTGTAGTTGATAGATTAGATGAGGTTGTTTATGAAGAAGGGTTAGATTATATCAAGGTAATGCCAATACACAACGGTTCTTCTGCTCAAGATATTAGTTATGAAAATATGAGTACAGAGTTATGGGCGGGTGTACGAGAAATATTAGAAGAAAACTTTTCTGCTTATATGAGGGGGGAGCCTTCTAAAGTAAGTATTCCAAATGACGAAAAGCTTGTTTCACAATTAACAACTCGTAAGTACCGTATTACATCAAAAGGAAAGATTGCCCTTGAAAAGAAAGATGATATGAAGAAACGCGGACTACAATCACCTGACCGCGCAGATGCAATAGTACTGGCGTTTGCGAATGTTGAAACTGCGATCGAATCATTTGAACGTGTATTCTAGGAGGTGCGTTATGTTTGAACGATTGAAGCAATGGTTCCGCACCCTTTTTAAAAGAAAAGGAGGTGTGATTGTGACGGAGCAGTACACTGCTGAATTAAAAAAAGATAAGTGGAAACAGCTAAGTGAAATCTTAAAAGAACACGATTCAATCCTTAAACAAGTAGAACACAAACAAAAGATATACGATGGTGAATTTGAAATAAAAACAAGACAGCCGAAAAGGGAAGATGATCCGAACCATCGCATTGTTGTGAACTATTCTAAACTAATCTGCAATATGCCATCTTCTTATATGTTAGGTAAGCCGGTAAGTATAGATATTCCTGATACGATAACAGATAAGGGAGTAAGTAAGGCGATATTGGAGGAATTTAGAGAACGATTAGAGCAAGTAACAGAAGATAATGAGGACCATGCGGTAGATTTCCTCAATACTAAACGTGGATTGATTGCTGGAGGAGCGACAGTCCTTTTTTATTTTGATGAGATGGGACAAATACGTTATAAATCTTATCCATTAAATGAATGTTTTCCTATTTTTAATCATAGAGGAGACATGTTAGCTGCTATTCATCGTTATACAGATACAGTGAATGATGAAAAAGTGGAGTACATTGAAATTTATGATAGTGCAGAAGTTACTTATTTAGTAAGAAAAGACGATTCATTTGCACTAGATGGGCGGTATAGAGAAAATCCTAAGCCGCACTATATTCCAATTGTACCTGCAGCTTACTTTCAAAACGGAGAATTCGCCCAACCAAAAGGCGGAAAGATTTATTATGGTCCAAGTAATCTATCAGACGATATAATTACACAATTAGAAGAGTTATCTAGGCTTGTATCGGATAATTCAAACCGACTTGATGTGTTTTGCGACCCGTATTTAGCATTTATTGGGGCGATGCCTGATAAAGATAAAATGTTAGATATGAGAAAGAGCAGAGGTATTGGGATAAAGGGAAAACCGGGCGATAAAGTAGATGTTAAGTATTTGATTGCTGATATGCCAAATGATCCTGTTGAATGGCAAGCAAAGCAGATTATTGATTCGCTTTTCGAAACTTCTCAGCTACCAAAAATATATAGTGAAAAAGCAATCAGCGATTTATCTGGAGTTGCTATAGATCAATTATATGCGCCTCTTGATTTGCAAGTAAATGAAAAGGAAATTTACCTATCTCGTTATATTCGTAGGAAATTGATGATTATCACAATGATGTTAAATGCACAAAAACTACTCGCGAGTAAAGTTGAGAATCCAGCAGAAGTATTAAAAGAGATGATGCTACCAGGAAACGAATGGCCAAAAGATTTATATAGCTATCGTTGGATCTGGTGGGAAGTTCATCGTAACAAACCTCAAAACGTAAAAGAGTTAATTGAAATCTTAACTAAGCAAGACGGAGAATTATCTAAATTCACTCGTCTGCAACACAATCCTTTTGTAGAAAACATACAAGAAGAACAAAAACGTTTAAAACAAGAGGAAGCAGAGAAAAAAGAAGTGGATCTAAATGATATCGATGGACATCTCGCAAAGCGTGATAAGCGTATGCAGCAGAGTGAAAAGACGGATGATGAGTTATGAATCAAGAACAAATAAAGAAACTTCAAGAAATGGCAATAACTCAGCAGAAGAGACTTATTAAATTCAAAGATCAGCGTATTCGTGTACTCCTCGAAGTGTATGCTGAGTTTCTGCAAGATATACACAAGGAGTTAGCTTATCTATATACAAAAACAAGTCTTGATTCTCCTGCCGATACGTGGGATTGGGATGAAATAAGACGTGGCAAGGATTTAGAAGCGATTCTACTGCAAATGGAAGATAGCATTAATCGTATTGGCCAAAAAGCAATTGCTACTACTTCTACATCCATTCAAACTGTAGCGAAAGTGGATTATGCGTTTACTTCATATATAATAGCAGGTCAAATTGAAGGATACATTGTAGTACCACCTGTCATTCCAGAAAGAGCAATTAAAAAGCTCTTGAATAAAGATTGGGGACATGGTCATTTTTCCAAAAATCTATGGGGAAAAACAAAGGATTTCCAATACAATTTGAGGACTACGCTTATTAATTCTATGCAGCGTGGCGAAGGATTTCGTAAAACTGCTGCTAAACTTCAAAAGAAGATTGGCCAAGAAGCATATAAGAGCGAAAGGCTTGTCAGAACTGAAATTATATCAGCTAGTAATGCAGCTAAAAAGGAATACATGTATGACTTTGAAGAACGCTGTAATGAATTGAATACGAGCTTGCTCAATGGTGTAAGGGTACTCGAGACATTAGATAATCGAACGTGCCCTATTTGTCGTGCCATCGATGGTAAAGAATTCACGGTGGAAGAATCGAAGGATATTGCAGAAGTAGCTCATCCTAATTGTCGTAGAATATTTGTACCAATTATACGAGGTTTCGACAATTCTAATCGCCAACGTGCAGCTAGAAATCTTGAAACAGGTAAAACATATCGTACTGATGCAAAGACATTTGAAGAATATGCGAAAGAGCAAAATGTAAGTTCTGCTGCTGATTATAGTAAGCAGTATAGAAAAGAGAAGAAACAGGAGAGTGAAGAGTGATGAAATCATTATATAAATTACGTTTAAACTTACAATACTTTTCGGACCCGAATCCACCAGCTGATCCACCACAAGACCCGCCGCCAAACGATCCACCTAATGATCCGCCGGTGACATATACGCAAGAACAATTAGATGCACAGCTTGCTGATGCTAAAAAAGCGGCAGAAACGCAAACGAAAGCGGATTTATATAAAAAAATAGGTGTTGAGTCATTAAAAGACTTGCAGGATAAATTAAGTGCTGCGAAAACGAAAGAAGAAGCAGATGCAACATTACGTTCTAATAACGAAACACTTACGGCTGAAAACAGCAATTTAAAAACACAACTGGCATTTGTAAAAGCTGCATTTAAGCACAATCCGCACGATGCGGACCTTCTTTTTACTGCGGTTGAGCCGTTGCTACAAAAAGACCCTGACACTGGCGAAATTACGAACATGAAGGAAGCTATTGAGCAAGTGAAAACAGAAAAACCTTTTTTATTTGTGAACGAAGAGTCAAATGGATCTGGTCAAGGAGGTGGTTCACAAAGACCAGGAAGTACTGCTCCAGGGGGCGGAAATCCACCAGCTTCTCAAACAGACTATGATAAAGGCGCAGAGTTAGCCAAAAAACGTAGTCAGTCATATCAAAAATAAGGAGTGAAATAAATTGAATCTATATACACGTAAAGAAACAGTGATTGCAGGAAAAGAAATCCTACGTGACATTGTTGGGTTAAAAACAATTACTCTAACACTGGATCATACAGCATTTACACCCGGTATCATTCCTGCTGGTACGTCATTAATTATGGATAGCGAAACGAAAAAAACACGTCCGTTTGATAAAGAGAAGGATGTGGACTCTACAGAACAAGTTTCGCTGTTATTCCGTGATATCCGTATTGATACAAATGATGTACAAGCAGTTGGACTTGTAGGTGGCTATGTAAACGAATCGAAATGCCCTGAAATCACATCAGAGTTTAAAGTAAAAGCAAAAATGCTGGATATTCGATAAGGAGAGTGAAACCGAATGACAATTTTACAATTAGAGGAATTTAAAAGAGAAACTTTAATTGGCTATGTTGAAAATTTAACAGTACCATTTGAGTCAAAAACATTACCATTCTTACCACGAGATAAGGATGTATATAGCCTTTCATTCGCATATGATATCTTTAAAAAACATAACAACGTGGCAGCGAATTTATTAGAATTTGGCGCACCTGCTCCACTTCGCGATAAACAAGGTTTAGAACGAGCAGTTGCAGAGGTTGCTAAGTTAGCTCACCGTTATCGCTTTGATCAAAAAGACCAACTCACTATCATGAATACAAAGTTTGATAAGGAGCGCCAACAAGTTATTGATCGTGTATTCAACTACATCGATAACTTAAAATTAGGTGTAGAAGAGACAGAAGAATATTTCCGTACTTCTGTACTATACAAGGGTCGAATCAAATACAACTTAGATGGATTTACATTAGATTTAGCATTTGATGTCCCAAAAGCATTTTCTGCAGCGATTAAGTGGAGTGATGTTGAAAAATCTAATCCAATCAAGGATTTAGTAGACTGGATTGAAAAGTTTAAAAAAGCAAATGCCGGTCGTCGTCCATTGGCGATTCATATGTCTAATGCTGCTTATCTTGATATCTTACAATCTAAATCTACTATTTCTAACATTAAAGGTGTAGCTGGCGGCATGGTAACACCTGATGAGTTAGCGACATATTTAAAACGTTGGAACATCCCGCCAATCACAACGAATGATTTAGAAATTACGTTTGAAGATGGTAAAACAGAACGGTATTTGCCAGAACGACGTGTAGTATTCCTTGGGATTGAGGGCAAGCAAACATTAGGATCTACTGTACAAGGTCCGACAGTAGAGAAAAATGGTCAACCTGGTATCTATACTCGTACTTGGAATGAAGAAAATACATTAAATGAATTTGTAGAAATCGGTAAAGCTGCATTCCCTGAGCTTTCATATCCATCCGGTGTAATGCAAATTGATGTATAAGGAGCAACTAATATGAAAGCTCTTATTACAGCTGAAGAAGCGGTTGCCCTTTTTAGCGAACTGAATAAAGTCGATAATCTGGAAGCTGCTTTACTAAGAGCTTCTATTTTTGTGCGCTCAAAAGTAAAGGAATTAAGCGAGCAAGTCCCTGATGATATCAAACTTGCTGTCTGCTACCTTGTAAAAGATGAACATGTGCCACAATTGAAGAGTATCGAGCGTTCTACTTATAAAGAAACATATGCCGATAAGAATAAATCGTATCGTGAACTTGCTATGGAAATATTAGAAGATTATATGCCGCAAGAAAGCGATTCGGGGGTGTTCTTCTTTTGAGTAGACTAGAAGAATTATTGTTTCATAGAATGAAAATATTTCGTTTTGTAGACGATGAAAAAGAGTTTGATAGCAAACAAGAAGAAAAAGAAATTGGAACAGATATCCCTTGTGCATTAGAAAAGAAGAATCTCAGTAAGATTAACGAGCTAATAGGCAGGGTAGAAGTGGAGGGGACGCACCTTCTGCTCACCCTTTATCCTGGTATTGTAGCAGGCGATGTAATTGAAGTGTATGAGCCTAAAAGCGGGTACAACATAGGCAAATTTATTGCGTCTAAACCGGAACCTATTCCAGATCGGCAAGGTGTTCATCATTTCGAAATTGATTTGAAGGATGTAACAAAAATATGAGTGGCAGCTTTGAAGGTGGCTTTGTATTAGAAGGATTCGACGAGTGGATGCTGCACATGAAAAATGTGATTAACAGACAATTACCTAGACTATTAGAGGTCTGGTGTGAGGCATTAGCGTTAGAACTAATGACCAGAGTTGCTGAAAAAACTCCTGTTGATACAGAAGCGCTACGTAATTCATTTCTTAGTGCTGGAGCGGGTATCGATGAAAATGGATCTGTTTACTTGAAAACAAAAATGGGTAACGGTGTAGAAATCATCGTCGGGTCTAATTTAGAGTATGCAGAATACGTTGAAGCAGGTCATAGAACACGGAATAGCGGAATGAGTCGCGAAGCCGCTAAAAAGGCAGGTAAATGGGTTGAAGGTGCTCATATGCTTGAAGATTCATGGCATGAATTTGAGCCTGAATCATTACGATGGCTTGAGGATAGAGTAGGAGAGATTATGAATGAAATTGGGTTCATCTGATCTTAAAAGTGTATTGCATTTCATTCAAACGACTACCGGTATAAAAGGATATACAACAAGAAGGAGGCAGGAAACGCGCCCTCCTTTTTTCTATCTCAAAACACCGGTTGGCAAACCGAATAAGGATTCGGCAGGTTTCTTTAAATATCGTCCGCTGATACATGGAACGTTATTTCTTGATAAGGATAGCCAGATGGAAACTGTTGCTTTAAAGTTCCAAACAAAAATACAAGAAGCGCTGCTTCATTGTTGTTTCGATATTCCTCTTGTAGATGACGATTATAATTTGACATCCGGAAGATTGGAAGATATTGAGTTTGAAATGCAACAAGCTGAGATTGATGTGTGGATATTCACTGTAAAAGGTGAAAGATTTGTGAGTTTGGATGAGGTAATTGAACCGATTCGCAAGATACACAACAGCATTAATGCGAGGTAGGTGATAGAGATGGTTAAAAGTGAGACTTCTCCTAAAAAAGAAACTGCAAAAGTGCCAGAACCGGTACTTTATCCAGTTTCAGAAATTATTGAACAATCAGAGCAATTATTTCATGTTCCTGATTATATCACAGCTGCTGCTTTACGTGATTTAAATGAAGTAGATGTAAAAACAGCTGAAAAGAAAGTGCGAGCATTATTAAAAAAAGAGGTGAAGTAAATTGGCAAAACCGTTTAAAGAAGGAAGAAATGAAATTGAATCTGGTTTTTATGCTTTTACAGAATTGGTTGTACAAGGTGCAATCAACAAAAATGCGCGCGGTGTGCTTATGATGCCGATTAAGGCAGATTGGGGACCAGAGAATATTGTTGTTGAATTGAATTCAAAGGAAGAAGCAAAAGCGACTTTTGTTGGACAAAATGCTGATTTACTCGAATTAGCGTTCGCAGCTCCCTTAAAACAATTGAAAGTGGTACGTCTTGCTACAGATGAAGCAAAGAGAGCGGCGTTGTCATTGGAAAGTATCAAAATTGAAGCTGTACACACTGGGGCAAGAGGAAATAATTTTAAAGTTACTATTCGCCCTAAGTTGGGTGATGATACTGCGAAGCATTTCATTCTAACAGAAAATAACATTGAGTTAGAGCGTATCACATTCATGACAGTTGATGAACTTATTGCTAAGTCAAAAGACAGTTTATATGTATCGATTAGTAAAGTTGATGGTGTGGATGGTGAGAAAGCTGTCGAAAATATCAATAGCATTCCTCTTACAGGCGGATCCAGCGGTGAAGCTGTAAAAGTAGAAGATTATGTTGAATTCTTCGGATTAGCGAAGGAAGAAGAATTCAATGCAGTTGTTCTTGACGGTATAAAAGATAAAGCTGTAAAGGCAATGCTATCACAATTCGTCCAAACAAGCCGCGCGAGTGGCAAACTTATCACTGGATACACAGGCGGTGAGGATGCGAGGGATATCGACTACTATGCGATTACAAATAATATTCAAAAAGCTGGTAACAATGATCGTGAATATTCAGCAGAAGAAGTAGCGGTATATGCAGCTGCTGCATTAATTTCATGCCCGCTGAATGAGAGTATGACTCAAAAGGAAACACCATTCACATGGGTTGAAAAACTTGGTGTGGAAGAAACAAAACGCCGTTTAGCAGAAGGAAACTTACTTTTCTTCCAAGAGGGCAAGACAGTACGTTTCAATACGGCAGTTAATACAATGACAACGATGAAAAATCTTGATGAAGCAGTAGGGATTTCTAGGGAAGCGGATGAAAAGGCTGCTATTCGTACACTTCAAAAAGTAAAAGTGGTTGCTGCGATTGATTACATCACAGTTGCAGAAGAAAAAATCTTTTCTAAGTATATGTCAAAAGCGAATACGCAAGCGCGTCGTTTAGCTTCTGCACAAGCAATTAAAGATGAGTTGCTAGAAAAACTTGCAGAATCCGAAGTTATTGAGACAGGAACATATAACTGCTATGAAGATCCGCGCCATACAGAAGATACTGGCAAAACAGTTTATAAAGATGAGGCGTATTTCGTCACTGAATATGTTGTCATCGATGCAATTGAAAAAGTATACAACAAAAACAAAGTAGCTTAATAAAGGAGGGTATTTATGTCATCGTTTGATAATAGTTTACCTACATTAAATACACGCAGCACTGTACGTGGTAAATACGGCGGTGTTATTGATCCGACAGGCAGACAAATTCTTGAAGTAACAGAATTTGAAGCGAAAATCAAGTTTGATAAAAAGAAAATTGAACGGGCGAATGCCTTCATGGAAGGTAACCGCATTATGGGTGCCAGCGGTTCAGGTAAGATGAAAGTTTATTTAACAGCAGAAACATGGCAGTTAACGAAGGATATTTTAAATGACCCTGATAAATTGCTTACGCTAATTGGTGAAATTCATGATCCAGATGAATACGTAGGAGCAGCTAACTCGAAAGTGGCCATCAAAAATGTTTCGTTCGACGAAGTTACTCTTGCTGGTTTCAAAACAAAAGATGTAATTGAACGAGACTTTCCATTTACGTTTGATAGTTTTGAATTTCTATAAAAACATCACTAGAGAGGGATATCCCCTCTCTTTTCTATTAAAACTATAATTTAAACCCGGAGGCTATATAAAATGACTAATTTAACAAAAGAAAACAACAAACCAAAATTTGCAAGTTTAGAAGATTTATTTGCGGTAAATGTTGACGACCGCGTTCGTGGAGAAGTACAAATTCAAGCTGTTAATGGACATATGTTATCTATTCCGTTCAAATCTATTACAGCAGATGAAGAGCAAAACATTCGAAAAGCTGCTACAAAACGGATTAAATTACCTAATAATCAATTCCAAGAGGTTCAAGATGAAAGTAAATACAACGCTTTATTGATTGCTACTGCAACAGATGAAACGCGTACAAATATTAAATGGGATAGTCCGGAATTAGCACAAAAAATTGGTGTGCCGGTACCAAGTCCATGGTTAATTATTCCTAAAATGCTATCTTTAGGCGGTATTGTCACTGCAACTCAGTTCATTATTGAATTATCTGGTCTTGGAAATAATTCGTTCGAAGAGGATATTGAAGCCGTAAAAAACTAATTTGCACCGACCCGTTAGCTTCTTGGGCCCATAGGCTGTTCCAACAACACCATATAGATCCTGAAGAGTTTTTTCTTATGCCTTATAGGAAGAAACTCTTTTTTATTGCTTCTTGTTTGGTTCAAGACGAACGAGATAAAGAAGCGGAAGAAAAAGCAGCCGCCGAGGCCCAAGATTGATGACGAAGGCGGTGGAATATGAGTAGTAAACAAGTAACAGGTAAAATCAGTTTAATGGATGCGATGTCTGCTCCATTACAGCGGATTACACAAACAATGGAGCGGACATCACAAGCTGCAAGAAGATTGGATTCTTCTTTAAGACTTAGAAATACAGGTTCTGCTGCGTTACAACAAACAGCACAAAGAACTACACAATTAACACAGAATTCACAACAATTAAATAACACTCTGCAACAAACAAGTCAGCGATTGAACCAAACAAGCCAAGCTATGCAGCATACTGGACAAAGTGCAAATACTGCTAGCAACGGAATGAACCAACTTCAACAGCGGTTTGGTGGTGTTAGTGAGCGGAATGCTCAAATGCTAAACGGTTTGGAACGAGCGCAAGGATCGTTGCTAACTACTGGAGCCGCTGCTACTGCTGCGGGCGGCGCTGTCATTGCTGGATTAGGGGCAAGCGTCAAAACTGCTGCTAATTTCGAAGAAGCAATGTCTAAAGTAGCAGCTGTATCCGGCGCTTCTAAAGGAGAATTAGGACAGCTATCCGAACAGGCGAAACAATTAGGTGCATCTACTAAATATTCTGCTTCCGAAGCAGCGGAAGGGATGCAGTATTTAGCGATGGCTGGTTTTAAAACCAAAGATATTATGTCGGCTATGCCTGGTATGTTGGACTTAGCTGCTGCAGGTGCACTAGATTTAGGCTCAGCTGCGGACATTTCATCAAATATTATGAGTGGCTTCGGCCTATCTGCTGATAAAGCTGGACATACAGCTGATGTGTTAGCATACGCTTCATCAAATGCAAATACAAACGTTAGTCAGATGGGCGAAGCAATGAAATATGCAGCAGGTACAGCTCATACGGTTGGTTTTAGTATGGAGGAAACTTCCGCCGCTATCATGGCGATGGGTAATAGTGGTTTACAAGGTTCTGTTGCAGGTCAAGCATTCGCCACTTCACTTGGTCGTCTGGCGAAACCTACAAAAGAAATGAAGAAAACGATGGATCAATTAAATCTATCTTTCTTCGATGCTCAAGGTAAGATCAAGCCTTTACCTTCTATCGTAAAAGAGTTAGAAGATAAAACAGGTAAAATGACTGCACAGCAAAAGTCGGCTACATTAACAACTTTATTTGGTGCAGAAGCATACAAAAACTGGGCTGCGCTATTATCTGAAGGTAGTGGAAAACTAGAGAAAAATACAAAAGCATTACAAGAAGCTGATGGTGCCGCTTCTAAAATGGCAAAAACCATGACAGAGAACCTAAATGGGCAACTTACTGCATTAAAGTCCGGTCTTGAAGGCGCAGCTATTGCTTTAGGTAATGCTCTTCTACCCGCTATTAAATGGGTTGTATCTGGTCTACAAGGGGCGGTTAGCTGGTTTAATAGTTTGAGTGACGGAACAAAAACAACAATTGCTGTAATCGCTGCAATCATCGGCACATTTGTAGCTTTAGGCGGAATTCTAGGGATTGTATTAGCTATTATTCCTAGCATGGTATCTGGATTTACTTTATTGGCTGGGGCTATGGGTTTAACAGCCGGTGCATTCGCGGGAATAATCGGAACAGCATTAGCTGTAATTGGTGTTGTAGCTGCAATCGGCGTAGCAATAGTAGTTCTTTACAACAAATGTACAACATTCCGGAATATTGCTAACAGCGCCATAAACGGAGTGAAATCGGCATTTGATTCTTTAATGTCAAAAATGAATCAAGTGAAAAATTTTATAGTTACCACATGGTCGGGAATTAAGGCAATCTTCAATGATGATGGTAAAGGTGTCTCAATCCTAAGTAGTCTAGGGTTTAGTCCTAATACTATAAAAACAATTACAAGTATATCGACAAATATTAAACTGGCCATCTCAAGTATTAAAGCACTTGTTTCTGGAAATGACACAGAAGCAGGCGGGTTCTTAAAAACGCTTGGATTCTCAGAGGGAGCAATTAGTGTCATCTTTGGTGTAAAGAGTGCGATTTCATCCGTTATCAATACAGCAAAAGGATTTACTGCTTTATTTAGTGGAAATGAAGGGAAAGCAACATCACTATTAAGTAGTGCCGGATTAGATCCATCAACAATTAGACAATCAATTGCGGTCATTAATAATGTGAAAAACGCAATCAAAGGTTTATTCATGATTATCAAGAATGGCGATAAAAAAGGCGCATCATTCTTAAAAATGGCTGGATTGTCTGATGATATGGTTGGACAAATTACAAGTACAGTATCAGCTGTTAAACAAGCTTTTTCAGGGTTAGTATCAATAGTTAAATCGGTTGCTAAACAAATAGCATCTGCTTTTAAAGGTAGCGGCCCTGGTATTATGTCGGCTGTTTCTACGATAGTAAAATCTGTTATAACGCTTTTTAAAACGATGCAACCCGTCCTTTCTGTAGTTTTTATGGTGATAAAAGTTATTGTAATCGGAACGCTCCAGAATATCGCTGGGTTTATACAGGGTATTGTCGGGGTGATCTTGGCAATTATAAAAATCTTTGCTTCATTGTTCACTGGAAACTGGAAAGGATTATGGGAAGGGGTAAAATCGTTATTTAAAAATGCCCTTATGGCGATTTGGAATGGCGTGCAATTGTTATTCATTGGACGTTTACTTGGTGTGTTCAAAGCAGGATTTACTGCTATTAAGGCTATTTTCACTGGTGGATGGTCTGCCATTAAAACTGGATTTATGACGGGACTTACTGCAATCTGGAATGGCGCCAAATCTATATTCACCAAATCTACTAGTGCAATCGGTAAAACCTTAACGTCTGGTTTTAAAGCTGCTTTTAATGGCGTTGTTAACATTGTAAAAGGATCCATTAATTTAATCCAAAATGTAATAAATTTCGGTTTTTCATTTATCCGTAATATTATTACGACCACGTTAAATCTTATTTTAAATATTTTTAAAATGAGTTGGAATGGAATTAAAAATGTAGTAACTTCTGCAATTAATGCGGTCAAAACTGCAATTCAAACAGGGTTAGAGGCAGCTGGAAATATAGTTAAAAATATTTGGACTACGGTCAAAGAATTCACGACCACTACATGGAATAATGTCCGTACAGGGGTAAGTGAAGCTGTAAGCGGAATGAGAACTAAGGTGCAAGAAATCTTAGGAAATATAAAAGATTTCTTCAAAAAAACGTGGGACGATATCTTGAATGCTGTAAAATCTTTACCTGCTAAATTTTTAGAAATAGGTAAAAATATGATGGAAGGTCTTTGGAATGGTATAAAGTCTGCGGCGACTGGATTAGGAGATAAAGTTTCGAATTTAATAGATAGCGTTGTTCCTGGTCCGGTTAGAAAATTACTTTCCATAAACTCACCATCTAAGCTTTTCCACCAATATGGTGTATGGACAATGCAAGGTTTAGAAGGTGGAATTGAAGCACGTAAAGATTATACTCGCGATAAAGCTGTAAGTATAGCAAAAGATGTAAGCATTCCGTTTGCTCCTGCTTCACCAAGTAAACCGGCTATTGGTTCTTCAAAAGGTGGAAGCACAGTACAAACAAATCATATTAAGAACGAATTTAACATCAATATTTCAGGTGGTTCGGCTAAAGAAATGCACGAAAATGAAGATACATTTAAAGAATTAGCTGATAAGCTTGTGAATTATCTGGCTGATAAATTAGATGATGCAGCGAATGGAAAAACAAAAATTAATTTAGGGGTGATGGAATCGTGATTTTCCTTTTAACAAAAACGGCCAAATTTACCTTTCCATTCACTCCGAAAGGTACTGGTCCAAAAGGCGGAGACACTAAAATAGAAGAACTGAACACATTAGGACAAGGTGTTATTCCTTTTTCTGATGGCAAAGAGCTGGAGGAGGTTTCATTTACCTCCTTCTTTTCTTTTAAAAAAGTTTCGGGAGAAGAAGCGCGACATGATCCTTTTTCAGCAGTCTCGTTTCTTTCTAGTCTGAGAGATTCACAAGAAGTAGTGCTGCTTAATCTACCAGATCTGAATTATAAGAGAGAAATGAAAGTGAAGAAATTCGAATACTGGCAAGATTCACCTGGTTACATCGAATTTAATATAACTTTTAAAGAACATAGAGAAATTAAGCTGGGGTACATGGATAAATCCGGTACTATCAGGCGACCTCCGTCTAATAATCTCAATAAGTATGCTTTGCAGACTGGAAGAGTAAATGGAACTCATATGCTCGCTGTTAGAGAAGGCCCATCTCCAAATAATCGAGTAATTGGAACGATAAAACAAGGGCAGGTCGTGACATTTTCTAAGAATACGAGAACTCAAGCTGGATGGCTTTATATTCAATATGGTAGTTTACATGGTTATGTTGCTGCTCAATTCATTTTATAGGAGGGGATTATTGTGTTAGAGGTCATTATAGGAAATATGGTAGTAACTGATGCAGTAGTTCCTCCTATCAAATTGGATGATGATTATCAAAATGGCCCGGTAAAAGTAGAACTGACGCTTATATATAAACCAGAATTCGATGAAATTGATGGAAAACCATTAAAAATTATAGTGAATGGCAATGTTTGGTTTGTCGGGGTAGTACGAGGGTATAAGAATCCGAAAGGTCGAAACGTTGATGTAACTGCGTATGACCATCTGTTTAATTTAGTTAAATCCGATGATGAATTCTTATTTCAAAATCGTACCGCTAGCCAAATGATACGATCTATTTTGAATAGATATAGCTATCCAATTAAGGAACTAGTAGAAATTAATACGATATTCCCCCTTATGTATTTAGATAAGAACAATGCTCAGAGTGTGTTCGAAATGTTAATCATAATCTTATACGAAAGTAAAAAAAGAACCGGCAAAAAATATTGGATACGGTTCGAACCTGAAGGGTTACGCATATTTGAGTGGAAGCCAGCAAGGTTCATCCCTGTTTTAGGATCCGGATTAACAAATAGCGAAAAGACTGTTTCCGTAGAAGAAGTAAAGAATAAAATTACTGTTGTAAATAGGGAGAAGAATATTATTGCAGTTAAATCTGATGGTAATTCTATAAAAAAATACGGTCCTCTATCTACAGTTGAAGAATTTAGTGGTGATACCGAAGCAGCAGCGATAAGTTATGCGGAAAGTATATTAGGAACAAGAACCTTACCGGATGTATCGCGACAAATCGAACATGTTCATAGTATAGAAGAACCGCGGATATGGTCTGGAGATTATATATATTTAGAAGATCCTACAAAAACAATACTTGGTGGATATTACGTAAAGAAGGCAGCGTATCAAATTTATCGAAATTATGTTGTGTTCAGTGCCGATGTGGCTCATACTGCTGCTTTACCGAGCAAAGAATATGTTCCACCGCAAGAAAATAACGAAGGGTAGGTGAAGAGATGGAAAAGAGAGGGATAGAACGGATTTTAAATCATATACAAAGCGCAGGAAACAGCGAGGACATGAACTTTTTTCTTGGAAAAATCATTACAAGTGAACCGAATGTAACGATACAAATACATGGTTCCACAAAGGCTTTACCTAGCACGTTCTTTATTATGCCTAATGTAAAATTTTCAAAAAATGAGACGGTGCTAATACAACGTATATCTAGTGCAGGCCCTACAGATCGGCAATTTGTCGTAAAACCATTACACGAATCTGTAACTCTATGTCGCTATACTGGTTCTGAATACGTAGCAATTGCAGATAAAACAGTGCGATATCCTGCTTCACAAACGTTTTGTCCCTGGAATATTGCTGTAGGAACGAATGTCATGTTACTCCCTAATCGATTCCCTTCAACGAACTCTTTGTGGGTGGTGATTAATACTTATGCGATATAATGTGTTGCCGAAAATCGAGTGGGAAATTCCTACTGAACAATCATTTGAAAATGAAGAGGTGCAAGGATACTTGACACCTCTTTTTGATTTCAAAAAAGGTGAATTTATCACTGACGCTAGCGGTTCAATTGTTGTGGATGATGGTCAAAAAGGGATGGCTAATCTAATCGAGAAAATCCATCACGCCCATAGAGGTGCCTACCGCGTTTATACAGATGAATATGGTTCTGATGTACGTAACGTATTGATAGATAGCGGAATAAACGAAGCAGGACGGATTTCGCTAGTCAAAGAAGCAATACGGGATTCTCTTATTTACGACGATAGGATTATAGATGTCAGTGAAATAGAAATCACAAAAGACGCAAAAGACGCTTATATAGCTTCCTATATAGTTTATACCATTTACGGAAATGTCAATGTAAGAAGGGAAGTGAAAGCATGACATTACCAACGAAGTATCCCGCATGGTGGAATGAGACCGAACAAGATGTTTTACAAAGCATGCTCAATCAAGTCGATAAAAAATGGGATAAGCGACAAGGTGGCTTTATCTATGATGTGTTGAAGCCGCAAGCGATTGCTAGGGCCGAGCAACGTGCAGCCTTTAAAAAATGGTACTACACTCGGTTTGCTAAATATGCAACTGATGAAGATTTAGATGAAGTTGTTGAAAATAATACACCGTTACAACGTTATGCTGCTAAAAAAGCAAAAGGAAAGGTTACCGTTTGGGGGAATGAGGGCACGAAGCTTCCTAAAGGATCTGTATACGTTTCGATTCGTTATGACTTAGATAATAAAATCGTTGAATACAAACAGCTAGAAGAAGCGGTCATTGGGCCGAGCGGAAATGTAACAGTAATGATCGAATCCGTTCTTTCCGGAAAAATTGGTAATACTGCAGAAAATACGATTCAACTCATTGAACCAGTTTTCGGTGTGGCCAATGTTACCAATCCAGAAAAAATCGCAGGTGGAGAAGAAAAGGAATCTGATGAAGATTTGCGATCTCGTTATTTCGCTTGGCGCCGAGAAACGTCGAATTCCGGGAATATAGGTGATTATATACGTTGGTCTTTAAGTGTGCCTAATGTCGGCGGTGTGCTTGTTTTTCCTGTTTCTAAAGGTAAAGGTACTGTACAACTATTAATATGCGATACAAGCTTTCTACCTGCTTCTAAAGAACTTGTTCAAAAAACAAAAGAATATATAGCACCTATCGATGAGATGGGAGACGGTCAAGCGCCTATTGGAGCGACTGTTTACGTGGAATCAGCTAAACCTGTGACTATTAATCTCGATGTGTATGTATCTTCTGTAAAAGAGGCAGAACAATTGAAACAGCAACTCATCTTAGGTGTGAATAGCTATTTAAAAGAAATGAACAGGCTGTATTGGCGCGAAAATGCTCGTAGACAATCCATTTTGAAAGAACCTTATCAAGTTAGTTATTTAAAAATTGGATCCGTTGCAGTGGACGTATTGAAGTTAATACGAGTCAATAAATTGTTGATGAATAATGAACAAAAAGACGTGATTTTACAGTCTGGACAAATAGCCGTTCTTGGAGATGTGAAGTTCTATGAAGGAACGTGATGTTTTAGTAGAAACGTTTCTCGCTGATTCAATGAAAGAATATCGTGACTCTGAGATATTTCGAAATCTTATGCAAATCAGTGCAGACGGTGTTGTCAATGAAGAAATAGAATTTGAGGATGTACGGGCACAATTTGATATCGAAACAGCTACGTGGTCCATTTTTGATTGGGAAGAGGAGTATGGGATTACATCTGATAGTAATAAACCTTTAGATCAGCGCAGAAGCGTCATAAAAAGTAAAATGCGTAGCACCGGAGCTACGCGATTGCGATTGATTAAAAAAGTAGCTGAGTCGTTCCAATATGGCGAAGTAGAGGTAAAACAGGACATTCCTAATTACACAATTATCATTACATTTGTAGGCAAGTTTGGAATTCCGCCGAACATTGACGATATAAAACTAGCTTTACGAGAAATTATTCCTGCTCATTTAGATGTTAAATATATCTTTACTTATCTAACGTGGGATGAATTAGACAGTTACAATCTAATCCAATATCAGTTAGATGAACTGAATCTAACGTGGGATGAATTAGAAACATATAGAAAGGTGTGAGTATATGCCTGAATTTACAGAACGATTAAAGTTACCATTGCCGCTCGGCAATGAATATGTAAAAAGAGAAATGTCTAATAATATTTTCAAAGAAATTGATAAAAAAGTAGCTACTTTAGAAGATATCAAAGAAACCTTAGAGTCAGCTATAAAACATGCCGATATAGGTGATGAAGCAGTTAATAAATCTCTAGAAGATGCTGTAACTTCTCTTATAAAAGAAATCGATAAAAAGGTCGATAAATCTGGAGACACAATGACTGATGATTTAGTGATTCAAAAATCATTACCCGCATTAATTTTGAAAACTCTCAATGGAAAAGGTGAAGTGAAACTCTTCTATAATGCTAATGATACAAACGATCATGGCTTACAACTTATTACTCCTACAGGCGATTTATTACTAAGAAAACAAGGTGAAGCAGGGATAAAAACTGTAGCAACTACTGATGTTGCTCAGATGAAAAAAATTACAAATGATAACGGTTCACAAACGATTTCTGTTAGTAATAGTTCTCAAAATATTCTTGATGAAATTTTAGCTAAGGGTGCGGGTTTAAATACAATCTATTGCAACGGTGGAGTACAAGGGCAAACTCCTAATAACAAATCATGGCGAGGTATCTCATTTTTAAACTCTACTGGATATGGATTTGTAATGGCAAAGGATTATCAAAATAAATTTTTTACAAATTATCTTGATAATGGAAGTTGGCTAGGTTGGACAGAACATCCTAATTCTGAACAAGTAACAGTTGAAATTAACAAACGAACAGAGGATGGAGTCCCTTCTAGAAGTGGTAAAGATGAGAATGGCATTTACACCGTGTATGAGGAAGCGCAGGAGGACGGTAAATTACGAAAAAAATCAGTCCTTTCTAATCCTGACGCAGATGGAAATTATCTCGTTCGTACCGTAACTTACTACAAAAATGGTATAGCATACAAAACAAAAGTATTTGATCTTAAATATGATGATGACGGGGATTTTGTAAAGGCGGTGCCAAGATGAGTTTTTTAGAAGAACACGGAATGGGTGGAACGTATCTTGGATTACGACGTGCGGTAAAGGTATATGTACAAGCTACAGAGCCGACAGTGAAAGAAAAAGGTACCGTATGGATTAAATCATCTGTTCCCGCCAAGAAAATTGTTTTTAGAGAATATGGACTGGAGCCTCCCAAAATAGAGGGTACTGTATGGATCAGCTTATACGATATTGACATTAGATTCATGCTTGAGCGTGCTTTAAAAGTATTTTCTAATAAAAAAGAGATTAATATAGAGTATTCACGAGAAAATCTTATTAATAGCATGGGTGCTAATAAGATAAACGTGTTGAAGAATAAATTTATGCAAGTATATTCCTTACTTGGTACATCTAGAATTTACAGAAGCGGCAAGTGGGAATGGCTTGTAGGTCAATATTGGAATGGTACGAAATGGGAAACATTCAGCAACTTGGAAATCAATTTATTCTTTGGAAACCGTGAAAAAGTGGTAAAAAAACTTGCTCCTGATACAAGCAAGGAAATTTGGGCTGTGAGCAATCACATTGGAACTGTCCATGACATTGCAGTAGATAAAGATGGGTATGTGTATAGCGCTTCAGGGGCGAAATATGCTGGAGAATTAAAAAAAATATCTCCAAGTGGTCAAGAAGTGTGGACATTTAAAGAAAACGCAGTGCTATACAGAGTGGTAGTAGACAAAGATGGCTATATATATACGAAATCTTCAACGGGTCGAATTATAAAAATATCACCAGACGGAAAAGAAGTGTGGCGTATTTCACAATCGCAAATTCTTGATTTAGCGTGCGATGGAAAAGGAAATATATATGTAAACTTCTATGCGACCGTAAAAAAAATATCACCAGACGGAAAAGAAGTGTGGGATTATCACTCAGAAGTCTTTTCAAACTCATATTTTGCAGTAGATAATGAAGGATATGTATATGTATTCATGAATGCGATGCATATAGGGAGCAGTGCTAAGTCTCAATTTAAAAAGATTTCACCAACTGGCAAAGAAGTCGCAACTGCTACTATGGATGTTTTTGAGCTGCGTCATACAACAATTGATCAATACAAGAACATATACGCTTATAAATATAACGGTTCTTCAGGTCCGAATGCTGTTGTTAAACTTTCACAAGACATGAAAGAAATTTGGAGGGTTCCTGAAGAAGTTAGTGATCTTACTGTAGATAAAGTCGGTAATATATATGCAGCATGTACAGACTCTATAAAAAAAATATCACCAGACGGAAAAATACTATGGTCATATCCTATTGCAAACAACTCAGTAACAGCAATCATTACAGAGCAAAGCCCGTATGGAGCGTTTCCGTTCTTGTGGGAGTAGAAAAGGAGAGTGAAGAATATGAAAGCATTTATTGTTGATTATAACGGGTTAGTAACGAGTAGACATAATATGCCGTTTGATGAAAATTTTGGATTTGCGAAAGATGCAGCAGACGCTATTTCGCAAGGATGGACACTGTATAGCGGTGAAATTCCAGAAGATAAAGTGAACGGAAATCAAATTGGCCGTGTACATTATGATAAACTTAAAAATCGTTTCTATTATGAGTGGGAAACACTCGAAGGCAATGAAACCACTAGTGATTCCGATACAGGAATTAAAGATTTAAAGAATCAATTAGAACTCATACAACAAGCGCTCGACGAATTGATTATTAGTAGTTCTAATGAAGAGAAAATAAAAGAGTTAAGTGAAAAACAAGATTTAATGCAAAAAGCATTAGATGAGCTTATTATCACTAATATTCCTGAAGAAACAATGAATGAAGGAGGTGCTCAATAATGGCTGAGTACATGGCACAAAGAGTGATTGATAAGGTTTTTACGTATACATTTATCGTTACCAAGATGAAGGCGTATAAAGAAAGAATCGATACGTATTTAATTGACAACGGAAGAGAAGATTTAATTACTAGCGTGCAATGAGCAGGCTTTTTTTATTTTGCGAAAAGGAGTCGAAAAATGACAATTGAAATTGGTGTATTAGTCGCGGTACTATCACTTGCGATTAGCTACTTAGCGTACTCATTAAACAAAAATAAATCTATAAAATCCGATGGGCAGCAAAGCGCGGAAATGAAGGCTGAATTAGGCTACATCAGGAAAGGAGTTGATGATATTCGAATCGATTTAAAAGCAAACGAGAAGCAAATGGCCGCTTTGGGAGAACGAGTAACAAGGGTTGAGGAAAGCGCCAAACAAGCACATCACAGACTTAATAATTTGGAAAAGGAGGTGAATTAACTATGAATCAATCAAAAGAAAATATCAAAAAACGATTCCGCAACTGGAAGACGTTAATAGCTATTGCATCTTTAATAGGATTTTTATTTGTAAAAGCAGGAGTTCCGGAAGCAAAAAGCTTTCTTGATGAGTTTATGCCCTATCTATTTGCGGTTGGTATTTCTCTAGGGATTTGGACTGATCACGAAGATATGAATGATAAGGAATTATAAATGCCACAGAATAAAATCTCCCTAACTATTGATATAAGTATATAATTTATATATATAACATCGGGATATAACAACATTTTTTTCATTAGTTAAAGGAGTGTTTGAGAATGGATGAGATTTGGAGAGATATCCTAGGATATGAAGATTTATATCAAATTTCTAACTTAGGAAATGTACGTAGTTTGGATAGAAAGAAGAGAAATGGAAAAGATGGCAAAGGTTTTTATATATTAAAGGGTAGAGTTTTAACATTAGTCAACAGTAAGAAAGGATATAAATGCGTAACCTTATACAAAGATGGAAAACAGAAAGTTAAAGAAGTTCACCGGTTAATTGCAGAAGCCTTTATCCCTAATGAAGAGAATAAACCGCAAGTGAACCATATTAATGGTGACAAAACTGATAATTCATTAAATAATTTGGAATGGGTGACCGTTTCAGAAAATATACAACATGCATTTGATAATGGTTTGGTAAATATAAAAAATATTAGTGGGGAAAAGAACAGTCAGTCTAAGTTAAAATGGGATGATGTGAAATATATTAGGAGAGTGTTTATAAAACGAGATAGGGTATACGGAGCGACAGCTCTTGCAAGAAAATACGGTGTTTCTCGCCAAAATATATTGAATATTGTAAACGGTAAAAAGTGGACTAGTCTTTCGGACGAAGAAAATACAAATTGAAAAATGATAAAAAACAGCCTCCCGTTGGCTGTTTTTTTGTTTTCAAAAAGGAGACGATAAATAATGGGACACATTATAGATATTTCAAAATGGAATGGTAATATTAATTGGCCTGTAGCAAAACAACACATTGATTTTATCATAGCTCGTGTACAAGACGGCTCAAATTATGTTGATCCTTTATACAAAGGATATGTAGAAGCAATGAAACAACATGGTATCCCTTTTGGTAACTATGCATTCTGTCGTTTTGTTTCTGAAAATGATGCGCGTATAGAAGCTCGTGATTTCTGGAATCGCGGTGACAAAAGTGCGACAGTCTGGGTGGCTGATGTAGAAGTGAAAACAATGAATGACATGCGAGCAGGCGCACAATCCTTTATTGATGAATTACGTCGATTAGGTGCAAAGAAAATAGGTCTGTATGTCGGTCATCATATGTACAAGCCGTTCGGCATGGATAGAGTAAAAGCAGATTTCGTATGGATCCCTCGTTATGGCGGAAACAAACCTGCGTATGAGTGCGATATATGGCAGTACACAGAGACAGGGCACGTGCCTGGTATTGGTAAATGCGATTTAAATAAATTAATCGGAAATAAATCGCTGGCTTGGTTTACAAATCAAACTGTTGAAAAACAAGAAGGAGTGGGGATTAAAGTGGATAAATTTAATAAAGTCGTATCGTATGAATTTGGTACAGCATTAGTGCCGGAAATGTTAGGGATGATGGATGCTCTTGGTTATGAATCTCGTATCATCTCTTATGGAGATAAACAAGGGTTAGTTAGATTTGAAACAGCATACCGCCAAGGGAATGAACTAGATCGAGCAACAGCGTGGTTAGATGCTAAAGGTATTGATTACGTCTATACACAAGAATAGTTTGATTAACAAAAATAAGAGCCGTCCTGTTGGGCGGCTTCTTTTTTATGGCTTTTTATTGTCCTAAGCCATTATTACCTCTTTTTTTTGAGATGTTTCGAATTGAAAACGATGTTTAATAGTTGAATTGATTTGTTTTGTTCTATCCAAAAATGACTTTTACTATAGTTAATTAGTTCTAATGGTCTTGTTGTTGGACGAATTTTCGCTGCGGGAGTGAGAGGTGTACCAAGATACTCTTTAAAAAACATGGAATCATCTAAGTATTTAATGGGACAGTTCCTATGGGATCCTATTTGACTTTGATTCGGTAGTCTAAATCTAGTTACAATATCATTTTTGTCTAGCCATTGTAATGTGTTACTAAGGATAGTTATAGCTACAGGCTCAATGTAATCTAAATTTGTAAAATCAAGAGTAATTTCTTGTTCTACTGGTTGTCCATCTGAGATTACTCGACCTAAAAAATTATACATGGTGTTTCGGGTAAAACGGAATGGTAATTCAATATTCAATTTTAAAAGCCCCCGTACTTGATTAATATTTGCTAAAAATACAAAAAAACCTGTAACTTTTTGTATTTTTTCTAAAGTAGTTCCAGTTTGTAATATTATAATACCAAAAGAAATAGGAGATTTTTGTCGAATATTGTCAGATGCACACAAAGTAATTAATTTATATTAAAAATAATCAGATTTAATTTGATTCAAACCGAAAATTAAATAATGGTATGAGATATCCTATACTTAAAAAGATATTTTGGGAAACAAAAGAATTAATAATAAAAAAAGCCCTCCGAAGAGAGCGTTAATAGTAAGTATCTTTATTATTCAACTTTTAATTTGATTTCTTTACCAGTCATTCCACCACGTGCTTTTAAAACCAAACCTTTTGCATCTTTAGGTACATCAAAAACTATTTTTCCTGTTTGTGTTAAACCAGGATTAAGTTGTTTCAAGAAGAAGTCAGATTTCCCGCCGTTAGCAACATCAAATGATGTTTGAGCTTGAGTTGAGTATTTGAACTCACGATCTTGATCATCTACTAATTTAAAACTATTAGCATCGATAGTGATAGCATCTTTTTGATTATTAGTGATAGATAGTTCTACAACTTTAAATATACCTTGTGCTTTTTCATTTACATATTGATTACCTACAGACTCTAGTGTTTCAACGGAACCAACTGAAATTTTAACGTTAGAAGATTCTCCTTCTTTGGACAGTTCTTTAGGTTTGTCATTTTTACTATTATTTTTCTTAACTTCTTGTTTAGATTCGTTAGAAGTAGCTTTTGATTCTTCTTTGTCCCCACTACCTCCAGCAGCGGCTGCTATTATAATCACAACGATTACCCAGAACCACCACTTCTTATAAAATGCTTTTTTCTTTTTTTCCATACTGTTATACCTCCATAATATTATTACGTCATCCAGTATAACAAATAAGCGAATATATTATAAGAAGAATTTGTGAATATATAGAAGGAGCCTACCAATACAGCAGACTCTATTCATTATCTATCAAGATCTGGTATATACGTATGCTTCTTTTGAATGAAGATTTCATGAACCAATTTAACGCACCACTCCACAATCTCTTCATCATCGTAAAGGTTGTAGCCAACCTTCGCATTTTGAAATTCTTTTATTTCTTTTATCATTTCTTCTTTGGTTTTCATTGTGTATCCCTCGCTATCCGTGGTTTGATTATCTTTTTATTCGGAGTTGTATTTATGTTACTAAAAAAACGGGATCAGGAAAAACAACAACAATGTATGCGTTATTAGAAGTTGCCAAAAAAGGTCAAACACGCCGGATTGTTACATTGGAAGATCCGGTGGAGAAAAGAAAGAATGGTTTATTACAAATTCAAATTAATGAAAAAGCAGGGATTACGTATGAGACAGGTTTAAAGGCAATTTTACGGCATGACCCAGATATTATTTTAGTGGGTGAAATTCGTGATGAAGAAACAGCAAAAGTAGCTGTACGTGCAAGTTTAACAGGTCATTTAGTAATGACAACGCTGCATACAAATGATGCGAAAGGTGCTGTATTACGCTTGATGGATTTTGGGATTACTAGACAGGAAATTGAACAGTCGTTATTAGCTGTAGCCGCTCAGCGCCTTGTAGAGTTGAAATGTCCATTTTGTAAAGGGAAGTGTTCGCCATTATGTAAATCGATGCGCCAAGTACGGCAAGCAAGTATTTATGAGTTGTTATATGGTCATGAATTGAAGAAAGCAATTCGCGAAGCGAATGGCGAACGTGTAGTATATCGTTATGAAACATTACAATCTTCACTAAAGAAAGGGTATGCTTTAGGGTTTTTAGAAGAGGATGTTTATGTTTGATAGAAAAAAATGGCGATTAGATGAACAAGTTATGCTTTTAAAAAGGTTAGGGGACTTATTGGAAAAAGGCTATTCGCTCTTACAAGCGTTAGAGTTTTTACAATTTCAACTATCTTCGCAGAAGCGCTTACAACTACAACATATTACGGAAGAATTGAAAAATGGGCAGAGTTTACACGATGCTTTTCATCAATTGATGTTCCATCCAGATATATTGAGTTATTTATTTTATGCACAGAAGCACGGTGATATTTCGTTTGCGTTGCGACAAGGAAGCTTACTGCTTCAGAGGAAAAATAAGCATCAAAAGGAGATGATAAAAGTACTTCGTTATCCTATTTTTTTATCCTTGTTCTTGATTGGAATCCTTGCCGTATTTAATTTTATACTTCTCCCACAATTTGAAATATTATACAGTTCTTTACGTACATCTACAACTTCTTTTACAGATTACATTATCTCCTTTATTCAAACCCTTCCGTATATAATAGCTGGCTTTTTTCTAACAGTACTAGTGGGATTTTGTGTATATGTATTTTATCTTCGAAAACTTCCTCCTGTCCAAAGAGTAAATATTTTACTTCGGATTCCTCTTAGTAAAACATTTTTAATTTCTACGCATTCTCATTATCTTTCTGTTCAACTGAGTGGATTATTGCAAGGGGGATTATCGGTACTTGAAGCTTTAACGCTCATGAGTAAGCAACGACATCATCCATTTTTTCAATATGAAGCAGCTCGAATTGGGGAGCGATTAATGGCTGGAGAGCCATTAGATTCTATCATTATGAAGAGCGGATATTATGAAGCAGATCTATCTTATGTTATTGCACATGGACAAATAAATGGAAATTTAGCAACAGAATTAGGAGACTATAGTGAATTGATGATTGAAAAAATGGAAGGGAAAATGCATCGTATTTTTGTTGTGATTCAGCCGCTGTTATTTGTCTGTATCGGTACTATTGTCGTACTTATGTATTTAGCGATGATTATGCCTATGTTTCAAATGATGAACTCTATTTAGGAGGTTATTTGTATGAAGGAGGAAAAAGGCTTTACTTTGTTAGAAATGTTATTAGTTATGGTTGTGATTGCTGTATTGTTACTTTTAATTATCCCAAACGTGATTCAGCAACGTTCTGCGGTACAAGGGAAGGGTTGCGATGCCTATGTGAAATCAGTGGAAGCCCAAGTACAAGCATACCAATTACAGAATAATAAAATACCTACTATAGATGAATTAGTGAAAGAAGAGTATATTACTTCAACTACTTGTCCAAAAGGGGAAGCAATCAGTATTTCAAGTGATGGAAAGGTAACTGTTAGTAAGTCGTGAAGCAAAATGGATTTACGCTTTTAGAAATGCTTCTCGTTTTATTTATGATTTCGATATTAAGTGTTGTCGCATATTTTAATGTTGCCCCGCTGTATGAAAAACAAAAGATAGAACAATTTTTAAAACAGTTTTCACAAGATATTTTGTATATGCAGCAATTAGCGATCGGTCATCACAGTCATTATACATTGCGTTGGTTTCAGGATAAACATGTATATGCAATTGGTAAATCAGGAGAAGATACATTTCTGTTTACTCGTGAGTATGATAAAAACTTAAAAATTAATTTGCATACTTTTCCAAATCCTATGACCTATAATGCAAGAGGAAATATTAATCGAGGTGGTACAATTTTGCTTTCTTATCGAGAGTATACTTATGAAATTGTATTCCAGCTAGGGAGAGGGAGATTTACGTATCGTGAAGTGCCAAAGAGGATCAATTATGCTCGAAATGCTCGTAGCATTAAGTTTGTTAATGATGGCAGTATCGTTATTGCTTCCACAAACATTACTTATAATGCAAGAGAGAAAAAACATACATCTCCATTACAAAGCGCAACTACTGTTAAAGAGGGAAGCGGCATTATATGTATATCAAAATCAAGAAATGCGCACAAAGGAAGAAAAGATAGGCGATACATGGTATAACGTGCATTGGAAAGGAGAAGAAGTATGTACGAGCTGGAGGGATGTGAAACAAAGAAGGATGGAGCAATGTCGTCATGCTCAAAAATAAAAAAGGGAGAAAGGGGCTTTACGTTATTAGAAATGCTTGTATGTTTATTCTTCCTATCTCTTTTTTTTCTATTAGTGCCTCGTTTTCATAGTCTATTTATTGAAAAAGCATATTCAAAAGAATTAAATGATTGGGAATGGGATGTATTTATGGGACAAGTACAATTGGAATTTCGTGAAGTGCATCGGGGAAAGGTTGTAGTATTGGAGGAAGCAGCGCGAGTTCTGCGGTTTCAGTTAGGAAATGGAGACGTCATCACGTACGAGAATCTCGATCATAACATTGTCCGAAAAGTAAACGGGAGAGGAAGAGAAATTATATTACAAAAGGTAGAATCTATTGCTTATGAATTAACTCCTCATCTGTTGTTGATACGGGTGCAAGATATAAGTGGAAAGGTATATCATGGCGTGGCAATACGTTATGATACAATTGAGATAGCGGGATGAGAAAGCAAGCCGGTTTTGCTATGCCTGGGACACTTATTCTTCTGTTCTTACTTATGTCATTTTTTATTTATGAAACGAATATGCTTTTATCTGATAAAAATTTTTATATAGAAGCAGAGCAAAATTTTGCATTGGAAGAAATGGTTGATCAAGTTATTTTAGATGTGAAGGCAGACTTACAGAATAAAGAGGTACATGATACTTTTTCGTTTGTTTATGAAAAAGGGGAAGCAAGCGGACGATATGTCTTTGAAAAAGACGTTGTTTTTGTGGAATTACAGTGTAGCGTTAAGCCAGGTCGCTTATACAAAGCGAGTTTTCAATATGATACTGTTACGAAAAAGATTATCAATTGGTTAGATGAGCGATGAAGTAGTGGACTGTAGAGAATAAAATCAAACTTTAGCAGAAACTTTTGATTTTTTAGAGGAAAGAAAGGGGCTGGCCATGTATAGAAGTGGCAGAAGAAAATGAGACCTAACTTTTTTCGCTCATAGTCAGCGCCTACCTTTCAGGAAAAATCGATATGTCTATATTACGTTTTGTTCTATTGCCATCATTATAGAACAAAACGTTTTTCATTTTGGAGTATCTACCGTAAAATTTGATGACTCAAATGGAAGAAGATAGGGTTAATATTGAGAAATTCATATTTGTATGGAATTACAATTTTTCGTTATTTTAGATCGGAATCTATATCATCAGCCTCATCTTTCGTTATAATACAAATAAAACTTGAGGAGCGATTGAATAGAAAAGAGGCTATGAATATGAGAGCTATTTACATAACGGGTTATATGGGAGCAGGTAAAACGACAATTGGCAAGGCATTAAGTAAAGAACTTAATGTTGACGTCATAGATACAGATCAGAAAATTGAAGAGAAGCAAGGGCGAGTGATTCGTGATATTTTTGCAAAAGAAGGAGAGCGTTCATTTCGGCAATATGAAAGTGAGATGCTTTGCTCATTACCAACGAAGGACGTAATTATTACAACAGGCGGTGGTATTGTGGAACGAGTAGAGAATCGCGAGTGGATGAAAGAGAATGGAACGGTTGTATATTTATATTGCGATCCTTATGTAATTGCAGATCGGCTTCGTGAAGATATAACACGTCCACTATTTCAAAAGGAGAATGTCGAAGCATTTGTAGCGAAGTTTGAAGGACGTCGTGCTTTTTATGAAGAGGCAGCTATACAGATTGATACGACAAATAAAAGTGTACAAGAGGTTACGGAAGAAATCCTTCGTCGGATTAATTCATAGAAAAAGTGGGTACACTATTCAAGTAGAGGTGATAAAAACATGTCTACTAATGATTATGTGCGTTTTGTAACGCAACAATTTGTATCTTATATGGATGCTCCAAAAGAGGACCGAAAACAGAAGAAAAAGCAGCGCCGTGCAGAAAAAGCACCGTTTTTAAACAGATGGTTTGGTATGATGCCGCTTAGTGCAGCTTTGTTTTATCAAAATGTTAAAAAGAAAAGAAAAAAGTTAAGTTAATCACAATTGGAATCATTTACCGCTAGTAATTGTGGTGAGTGATATAGTACAATCTTTTTCGACGAGTGTATACTTGTCATTAATTCGACAGATTTATACCTATAAAAATCCCCCATCATGACACATGCCGGGGGATTTTTATATCTTTACATGGAATTTTGTTCTTCAGTGACTGCGTGTATTTTATTGTTCACCCATACAAATCCGATACCGATACAGATAGAGATTCCCCAACCGACAGCAGTCATAATTGCTCTCATTTCACCATATCCATCTACGCCGAAAACAGAAATGAAGTAGATTTTTAAAAAGCTTTTCAAAATGAATTGGAGGCCAAAAAATAATGTTAAATATTGCAAGGCAGGGTAGATGCGCTTATTGCGATACAGAGCACGACTTTTGTCACGATCATGTCCTTGTAACGAAGCAATATCAGCTGCAAAATATAACATAAGTGGCTTCTTTATAAAAATTGTACAAATCACAATGCATCCAAGTACGATATGATAATAGGCGTCATTCCAAAGCATTTTCTCAGCGGAACCGGATAATAAATCTACAGTTGTATTCGCGATAAGGGTGATGAGAATAAAGAAGCCTGTAATATTGAATTGCCTTTCCTTTTTGAACGCGTACAGTGTATACAGAATACCTGGTACAGAAGAAATTAGCATTGCATAATAGGGATCAATGTGTGCTTTTGCGAATTTCCAAATAAGAAAAGGAAAGACGAGATAAAAAACAATGTCGTATATAGCTTTTTTATTTTGATTCATTTTGTCCTCCTTAATTTGTATCTATATTTTACAATAAAATGTTTGAATATTGTATAAGATTAACAAAAGAAATAGGAAGGCTTATTTGGAATTGATGAAAAGATTGCATCTAGCGTAGGGAATTTTTTTGTTGTATAATAATTAAAACGCTTTCATTTTTTTTAAGTTTGTTCACAAAATTGACGAAAACCTATGTGATTCTTATTGCTATGTTATCTTATAATGAAACTAATCATCTATACATGCATACAATATTGTGAAAAAAATAACATAAATAATTCATATAAATGTAAACGTTATCATAGGGAGGGTGAAGACAATGAGTAAATTTTTCTTTAATCATAATCCAGCAATATTAGAGGACGGAAGGCTTGTAGAATATGCTGAAATTATTTACGGAGAAGGTGGCCGTTCGGTATTAGAAAATTTAATGGTGAAAGCATCTATTAGGTTGCGTGATCGTTATCCAGACAAATCTGACGAGCAAATCTCTCACCTTGTCAATCAAGGATTACATGATATGTTTCAGAAATATGTGAAAGAATAAGAGAAGCGAAATGCTTCTCTTATTTTTGTATAAGGAGAGCGATACTAGCTGACAATAAAATGAAATAAAAAATATAAGAGGTGAAAGAGATGAGCAATGGAGTAGGACGTTCAAAAAAGAACCTTCCGACAGATGCAAACCATGTAAATGCAAAAGATCAAGCATACCAAAAGCGTATGATAGAGAAGCAGCAGCAAGAGCATAATGATGGTAGGAAATATAATGGGAAAATATAAGAAAAGCTCCTTCTTACATGAAGGGGCTTTTCTCTAGGAAAGAAAATGGCTCGCTGTGACATAAAAGAGACCGCCATTAATGATTTGCATTGTAATGCGAGGTTCGTATTGCTCCTTTAATGCTTGTTTTTCAATTTCGTAGCTTTCGGGTAGCTCCTCGCTTTCTTCGTAAAAGCGGTTCAGAAGTTCTAAATCATGATTCCAACGAATACGGGCTTCTTTTGCCCACGTATGATCATCGGTTTCAATCATATTTGTTAATGCATCTTCTATGCGTTGTAACCCGCTTTGTGGCTTAATAATTGGTGTAAGTGTAAAGCAAAAATCTGGTATTTTCGGTGTAAAAGAAATCTTTGTTAATGTCTCGTGAAAATTTTTCACCATCGCTCCTGAAATAAGGTGAATGCCGATGGAGTGCAGCATATCTTTTTTTCGATCACATTGGTAACAGACTTTTACGTTCACACCAAGCCATGGGTGGAGGGGAGTATGTGCTGTACCACTCCCTTTTGCATCTTCAAATAAGCGAATATACGATCCAAGTTCTTTTGTTGTTTGAAAAATTTGGTGTAGACGAGGTGAACCATAGTGAATGAGTTCACCTTCTTCTTCAGCATGATTTGGATCTGTAATGAGAGAGAGTTGCATCGGATTTGGTATGCCCCCTGTTTTCTCAAGATAATGCCAATAAAAAGGACGATTCATCAAGCGTTTATCCATTTCAATGGTTAACTGAACATCCAATCGATGTGGGGAACGCTGCAAAATTTCACAATCATTTGCTTTGAAAAAGTTCCATAAGTAATGATGAATTTCATGTTGCTGCATAGTCTTGCACCTCAGCTTCATTGCGCTTTGCAAAATCAATGATAGATGTTAAATTTTCCATTTTAATCCGAATCTCACCTTCGCTTTTTGATTCTGCAAAAATTTCTTCAATATGCGCATCGATATTTTTCATATTGATTTTTGTTAAAATTTCATCGAGCTCACCAATGACACGCTCAAATAAATTGATTTTTTCATATAATAGCTTCAAAATATGTTCTTCAACTGTATGTTTCGTAGCTAAATTGTAAATATGAACATCATTCTTTTGCCCAAGTCGATGAATACGTCCGATGCGCTGTTCCAGTCGCATTGGATTCCATGGTAAGTCGTAGTTAATCATATGATTGCAAAACTGTAAGTTGATCCCCTCGCCACCTGCTTCAGTAGCGATAAGCACTTGTGCGTGCTGCTGGAATAATTCTTTCATCCAATCTTTTTTGCCGCGTTTAAATCCGCCGCGAAATGGGACAGAAGAAATACCATGTTGTTTTAAGAACCATTGCAAGTACATTTGAGAGGCTCTATATTCTGTAAAGATAACGACTTTATCATTAATTTTTTTTATGAGTTCTAATGTTTGATTTGCTTTTGAGTTAAATGAAATATGATTAATTTTCTCCATTAGAACATCAATGTATGGATCTGGTATGTAATTTGCGTTCTCTTTTTTTCTTTTTTCTACATATTTTTTTAATGAATAGTAAACAGCTTCCCGGCTACTACATGCTTCTCGTTTTAAGGTTAAAGAGGAGAAAGCAGAAGAAAAAGCATCTTGTCCTTTCCAATTTTCAATCGCGTGATATAGAGCTTTCTCTTCCTCATTAAAGTTAATAAAAATAGTTTGGACATGTCTTTTCGGCCAATCAATTCCCGTGCTATTTCTTCGATTTCTTACCATTACTTTATTAATGAGTGCTTTTAAGTCTTTATCTGACTCAGGCGAGCGGTTTTTTGAAGCATAATATTCTTCAAAGTTGGACTGATTCCCTAAATGACCTGGTTTTAATAAGGAAACGAGATTAAAGATTTCCTCAATCTTATTTTGCACAGGTGTCGCGGTTAGTAATAAACAAAATTTCTTCTTTAAACGTTGTGCAAATTCATAGTTTTTTGTTTTATTGTTTTTGAGTTTATGTGCTTCATCAATAATGATGAGATCGTATTCTAAATTTAAAATAATATCACGATGCGGAGAGCGCTTCGCTGTATCAATGGATGACACAATAACATCTGCTTGTTCCCATGAGTAACTTTTTCTTTGCGCGACTGCAGGGATAAAAAATTTTGTATTGAGTTCATATGACCATTGAGAAACGAGGGAAGCTGGCACAAGAATAAGTACTTTTTTCACAAGGCCACGTACCATGTATTCTTTTAAAATAAGTCCGGCTTCAATTGTTTTTCCGAGTCCTACTTCATCTGCTAGTATCGCTTTCCCGTTCATTTGTTCAATCACTGTTTGCGCGACTTCTAATTGATGAGGAAGCGGAGTGAAATGCGGTAAATGTTTTGGCGCTTGTAAGCCATCAAATGTAGGAACAAGTAGCGATTGTTCTGTTTTATAGGCTAAATCATATAAATTCCAATTCGTCCATGGACCATCTTCATCGATTCTCTTTAAAAAGTCATTTTGCCATGTTCGATCTACGAAAATATTGACATTCATGAAAACTCTCCCACCTTCTATAAACTGAAACATTTTTTGTTGCACTTTTTACCTTTACATACTAAATTCTATTATTTTGAGGTAAAGATGCGCTTATAAATAATGTGAATGAAAAATTCTAAATTATTTTTTATGCTAGAATATTGATGAAATAGATCGAAAAATGTTAGGATAATGGTGTGAAATGTGTGGAATCTTTCGTATTTTATCCAAGAAAGTACTTTTTTATTTACACTTTCATAAAAAAATATATTGAGATTCCGTATATCCCGTCTTTTCAAAATAAAAAATGTTTAGATAAGGGAAGCCAACTTTTATTGATTTGTCATAGACAGCATAAGGGGGAAGGAACATGATTACATTACAACGTACACCGCTATTTGATGTATATGCGAAGTATGGTGGGAAAACAATCGACTTTGGTGGTTGGGAATTACCAGTTCAATTTTCAAGCATTAAAGAAGAGCATGAAGCTGTTCGTACAGCGGCAGGCCTTTTTGATGTATCCCACATGGGGGAAGTAGAAGTAACGGGTGCAGATAGTTTAGCATTTTTACAACGTGTTGTTACAAATGACGTTTCTACCTTAAAGGTAGGAGGCGCGCAATATACAGCAATGTGCTATGAAAATGGTGGTACTGTAGATGATTTATTAATCTACAAACGTGGTGAAGAAGACTACTTATTAGTAATCAATGCATCGAATATCGAGAAAGATTACGAATGGTTAGCAAGTCATGTCATTGGCGATACGAAAGTAGTCAATGTTTCTAGTGAAATTGCACAACTTGCAATTCAAGGACCAAAAGCAGAAGGCATTTTACAAAAAGTTGTGTCAGAAGATTTGAAAGAAATTAAGTTCTTTAAATTTAAAAATGATGTTCTTGTAGATGGCACTCCAGCACTTGTATCTCGTACAGGGTATACAGGAGAAGATGGATTTGAAATTTACTGTAAGAGTGAAGATGTTATAAAAATTTGGGAGAAACTTCTTGAAGTTGGAGAAGAAGACGGCTTAAAGCCATGTGGCTTAGGAGCTCGTGATACGCTTCGCTTTGAAGCAACGCTTCCGCTTTATGGTCAAGAATTATCAAAAGATATTACACCGATTGAAGCTGGAATTGGCTTTGCTGTCAAAACGAATAAAGAAGCAGATTTCTTTGGAAAAGAAGTATTAAAAGAATATAAAGAAAACGGTGCACCTCGTAAATTAGTCGGCATCGAAGTAATTGAACGTGGTATTCCTCGTACGCATTACCCTGTGTATGTAGGAGAAGAAAAGATTGGGGAAGTAACAAGTGGTACACAATCTCCAACGTTAAAAAAAAGCATCGGTTTGGCATTAATTGATGTGAAATATGCAGCAATTGATACAGAAGTAGAAATTGAAATTCGAAAAAAACGCGTGAAAGCAGTAGTTGTTCCAACACCATTTTATAAACGTTCAAAGTAACCTGGAGAGGGGTAGATTTCATGTTGCATCGTTATCTTCCAATGACAGAAGAAGACAAAAAAGAAATGTTAGAAACAATCGGTGTTCCAACAATTGATGAATTATTTTCTGATATTCCAGAAAGTGTTCGTTTTAAAGGGGATTTAAAAATTAAACAAGCAAAGTCAGAGCCAGAGCTTTTAAAAGAGCTATCTGGACTTGCTTGTAAAAATGCTAACTTAAAAGAATACGCTTCTTTCCTAGGAGCAGGTGTATATGACCATTATGCACCAGTAATTGTGGATCATGTTCTTTCCCGTTCAGAATTTTATACAGCGTATACACCATATCAACCAGAGATTTCACAAGGGGAATTACAGGCGATTTTTGAATTCCAAACAATGATTTGTGAATTGACGGGAATGGATGTAGCAAACTCCTCTATGTATGACGGAGGTACAGCGTTAGCAGAAGCTGCTATGTTAGCAGCTGGCCATACTCGTAAAAAGAAAATTCTTGTTTCTAAAGCAGTTCATCCAGAATCAAGAGCCGTACTAGAAACATATGCAAAAGGGCAACATCTTGAAGTGGTTGAAATTGACCATAAAGATGGTGTAACAAATTTAGAAGGATTACAAAGTGAAATGGATGATACTGTGGCTTGTGTCATCGTTCAATATCCAAACTTCTTCGGACAAATCGAAAAGTTAGCTAATATTGAAAAGATTGTCCATGAGCAAAAATCACTATTTATTGTATCTTCAAACCCACTATCATTAGGGGTATTAACACCGCCAGGAAAATTTGGAGCTGATATTGTAATTGGTGATGCACAGCCATTTGGTATTCCAACACAATTCGGTGGACCGCATTGCGGCTACTTTGCAACAACGAAAGCATTTATGCGTAAAATTCCAGGCCGTCTTGTCGGACAAACTGTAGATACAGAGGGCAAACGCGGTTTTGTATTAACATTGCAAGCTCGCGAACAGCATATCCGCCGTGATAAAGCGACATCTAATATTTGCTCTAACCAAGCGTTAAATGCATTAGCTGCATCAGTGGCAATGACTGCACTTGGAAAACAAGGGGTAAAGGAAATGGCACGTCAAAACATTTCTAAAGCACAATATGCTAAACGTCAATTTGAAGAAAAAGGTTTCACAGTAGTATTTACTGGGCCGTTCTTCAATGAATTTGTTGTGGATTGCAAACGCCCGGTAAAAGAAGTAAACGACGCTTTATTGCAAAAAGGTATAATTGGTGGTTATGATTTAGGCCGCGATGATGAAAAATTAGCAAATCATATGCTTGTAGCAGTAACAGAGCTTCGTACAAAAGCAGAAATTGACACACTTGTAAACGAAATGGGGGCTATCCAATGAAGAATCAAGACCAAGCACTTATTTTTGAAATGAGTAAAGAAGGGCGCGTAGGATATAGCTTACCCCAATTGGATGTAGAGGAAGTAAAATTAGAAGATGTGTTTGAGAGCGATTATATTCGTATAGAAGATGCAGAGCTTCCAGAAGTATCTGAACTGGATATTATGCGTCATTACACAGCGCTTTCAAACCGTAACCACGGCGTTGACTCTGGATTTTATCCGCTTGGATCTTGTACGATGAAATATAATCCAAAAATCAATGAAAACGTGGCACGTTTCCCAGGTTTTGCAAATATTCATCCGCTTCAAGATGAAAAGACCGTACAAGGTGCAATGGAATTAATGTACGATTTACAAGAGCATTTAGTTGAAATTACTGGTATGGATGCTGTAACACTTCAACCAGCAGCTGGTGCACATGGAGAGTGGACAGGATTAATGTTAATTCGCGCATACCATGAAGCAAATGGTGACCATAATCGTACAAAAGTTATTGTCCCAGACTCAGCGCATGGAACAAACCCAGCATCTGCGACAGTAGCGGGCTTTGAAACAATTACCGTAAAATCAAATGAACATGGCCTTGTTGATTTAGAAGATTTAAAACGCGTTGTGAATGAAGAAACAGCGGCACTTATGTTAACAAATCCAAATACACTTGGTTTATTTGAAGAAAACATTTTAGAAATGGCAGAGATTGTTCATAATGCAGGTGGTAAATTGTATTATGATGGAGCTAACTTAAATGCGGTATTAAGTCAAGCGCGTCCGGGAGATATGGGATTTGATGTTGTGCATTTAAACCTTCATAAAACATTTACAGGTCCTCACGGCGGGGGGGGACCAGGTTCTGGTCCAGTAGGTGTAAAAGAAGATTTAATTCCATTTCTACCAAAACCAATATTAGAGAAAACAGAGAATGGATATCACTTCAATTATGATTGTCCGCAAGCAATTGGCCGCGTGAAACCATTCTATGGAAACTTTGGTATTAACGTTCGTGCGTATACGTATATCCGTTCTATGGGGCCAGATGGATTGCGTGCAGTAACGGAAAATGCAGTATTAAATGCAAACTATATGATGAGAAGATTAGCGCCATACTACGATCTTCCATTTGACAGACATTGCAAACATGAATTTGTATTGTCAGGACGTCGTCAAAAGAAACTTGGTGTACGTACACTTGATATCGCAAAACGTTTGCTTGATTTTGGTTACCATCCACCAACAATTTACTTCCCGTTAAATGTGGAAGAGTGTATTATGATTGAGCCAACAGAAACAGAATCAAAAGAAACGTTAGATGGTTTCATTGATAAAATGATTCAAATTGCCAAAGAAGCAGAAGAAAATCCAGAGATTGTACAAGAGGCACCGCATACAACAGTGATTACGCGTTTGGACGAAACGATGGCTGCTCGTAAGCCGGTATTGCGTTATCAAAAACCAACTCCTGTACAAGTTTGATGATATGAAGAGAACTCGCTATATGCGAGTTCTTTTTTTAGAGTAATGATCTGGATTATATAAAAAGAATGTTGAAAATGTATCTTTTTTGTAGCGCGATGTAGTAAAAAGGGCGTTTTTTACATGTTTTTGGTGAAAAAGACAGTTTGATAAAATTGTTTATTTTTGTTAGAATTTTATTGAAATTCATTGAACTTAAACGTACAAATAACTCATTTTTATGTATATGTGAAAAAACGAACAAGGTGGGTGGAATGATGGGCTATAGGTGTTATCGAATGGTATATTATTTAGAAAATGGAGAGATGATTAAAGATATAAAAGAATTTTGTTATCGAGATGATGTGAAAATGCTAGAGCGTGTGGCACATCGTGTGATGGATCATAAGGAAGTAACGGCAATCGATCAACAAGGTACGATCATTTCAATTGCTTGTAATGATATTGTAAAGATTGAATTGGATTATATACAGTAAAGTTAACCTTGAGTCATATTGAATTATTCGTTAAAATATACTGTTGAATGGTGAAGCGAGAAGAGAGGAGTTTATCATGGGTAGTACAAGACACTTTTATATGTTTATTGTGGCGTTTGTGCTTGTTGTAGCGTTAACAATTTATTTAATTGTTGATAGTAGCTGGTATAATGCGGTGCATCCAGCATTTCTAATTTTTATGTATGTTGGAATTGCGGTTGTTAGTTTTGGGATGAGAGATGAAATGTTAGATCGCTTTGAAAAGTGATACATATACAAAAGACCAACAGGAAATTGTTGGTCTTTTTTTCTTGCTAAAAGATAACATTGTGTATATACTGTGTATATGAAGTATATACAGTATATACACAATGGAGGAAAGCATGAATATTATTATTTCAAATTCTTCCCCGGATCCGATTTATGAACAAATTAGTAAGCAATTGCGGCAGCTTATTTTAAATGGGAGACTAAAGGGAGGAGAACAATTACCATCAATTCGTAGTTTAGCAAAAGAATTGCAAATTAGTGTGATTACGACGAAACGTGCCTATGAAGAACTTGAAAAAGAAGGGTATATCGAAACAGTTGCAGGAAAAGGAACTTATGTATCAGAGAAAAATAGTGAGCTGATTCGTGAGCAACGTTTGCGTTTATTGGAGAGTAAAGTGGAGGAAGTTGTAAATGAGAGCAAGCTTCTTCAGCTTTCATTCGAAGAACTAGAGCAGATGATCGCTTGTTTATATAAGGGGGAATAAGAAGATGTTAGAGTTAAAAAATGTATGTAAAAATTATCAAGGCTTTGCAGTGAAAAATATAAGCTTTACATTGCCGCGCGGATATATTATGGGGTTTATCGGACCAAATGGTGCCGGGAAAAGCACAACCATTAAAATGATTATGAATTTAGTTAGAAGAGATGGTGGTGATATAAAAATCTTCGGAAAGGACAATAAAAAAGCTGAAAAAGAGATTAAGCAAAATATAGGTTTTGTATATGATGAAAATCATTATTATGAAGATATAACATGTGAACAAATGAAGCGAATTATCGCACCACTATATAAAAAATGGGATGAAGAAAAATATCAATCCTACATGGAGCGATTACAAGTTCCAAAAAATAAAAAGATTAAGCAGTTATCAAAAGGGATGAAAATGAAGTTTGCGATTGCAATGGCGATATCTCATCATGCAGAGCTGATCATTATGGATGAGCCGACATCTGGATTAGATCCAGTTGTTCGCAGTGAACTACTTGATATGCTCCAAGAAATTGTCATGGAAGAAGAAATATCTGTTCTATTCTCGACACATATTACAACCGATTTAGAGCGTATTGCAGATTACATTACATTTATCAATGACGGTGAAATTGTTTTTACAGGAGAAAAAGATGACATACTAGAAAATTATGTCATCGTAAAAGGAAGCAATGATCTATTAGATCCAGAAGGAAAAGAATATTTCATCGGGTTACGGAAAAATAAATTTGGTTTCGAAGGATTGGCGAAGGATAAACAAGCAGTGAGCGATTGGTTTGGTCAAGAAGTTGTACTCGAAAAGCCAACTTTAGATGATATTGTTGTGTATACGGCGAAGGGGAGCGGTGTTTATGCGTCAACTCATATATAAAGATTTATTCTTTTTTCGAGTAGCTTGGCTAGTTTATATTATTATGCCATTTATATTTTTTGGTTTGAATCCGGACGGGGAAAAAATGTTTCCAGCAAGTTGTTTACTTATAACAGTTACTTCTTCTATGGTATTAATAGGAATCGATGAAAGAAATAAAAGTGACGTAATGTTAAATAGTTTACCAGTGAGTCGGAAGGAAATTGTTATTGCTAGATATATTTCCAGTGCAATATTTGTTATTGGTGGAATGATTGCAACCATGTTAGCTGTTTTTTTTGTAAGAAGTATCGCTGGAATTGGAGATATTGGTATATATCATCCTAGTTTATATATTGAAATTCCATGGTATATAGTAGTAAGAGGCTTATTATTTTCAGTTATTTTTATTGTGACATTACTTCCTAGCTATTATGGAGTTGGGGCAAAAGTAGTACGTGGAATTTGTACAGGAATAACAACCGGGATCGGTATTTTCATCGGGATATTTATGAGTGACAGATGGAATCAAGTATCATCATTCAGTAATTGGATTACGGCTCCGACGCATATTGGAATGATTATTCTAGGAGGAATTGTATTAGCTAGTATATATATCACATCTATGTTTATAACCATTCGAATGTATGAAACGCGTGATATATAGGGAGGAATATGTATGCAACAGTTAATTTTGAAGGATATTTTTTTACAGAGAACGATTTTTCTAATCTGTTTTATTTTTCCTTTTTATGGAATGTTAAAGCAGTCTATTGAACCGCATCAGTTAGCGTCTATTTGTTTTGCTACTTGTCTGCTCATGATTTCATTTTCGATAGTAACTGAAGAGAAAAATAGTACAGAAAAAATATTAGTAAGTTTACCTTGTACGCGGAAGGAAATTGTCATTGCTAAATATATATCGACAGCATTTTTTATTGTGACCGCTTTCATAATTACATTTGTTTTGTTAATAGTACCTGTATTACTATTCAGAGATCATATCAATATTCCGTGGTATGCATTATTTGTAGCGGGTTTCTTTTCTATTCTTTATGCTGCTATGATCCTTCCTATGAAATATAGCGGGAATAAACAAATGGTCACTATTTTGGGGATCATGATCCTTTTTCCTATATTGGGTTTACAAGGATTCATGTGCAATGTATTTGCTGAGGAAAGGCTTATGTTAATGTTTTTTCAATCTTCCAATGTGATGCTAGTCATAAGTATTTTAAGTATAGTGGCATGGATGAGCTATTTCATTTCAATGTTTGTTTCGATTATTATATTTAAACAAAGGGAATTGTAGAGTGTAGTCTGTTTCAAGTGAAAAAGGTGTCTTACTTGCAGACACCTTTTTTCAATAATGACAATAGGAAAGCAGCAGTTTATAAACAAAAACGCTATTCGATGTTTCATTCGGAGTGTGTAATAGAAAGCTGAAAAAAATAATAAGAAAAAGAAATAGAAAAAATAAAAATAGAATATGTTTATGTACGGAATTTTGCATATAATCAGCTCCTTTTTGTGTAGTATGTCCAAAAGAAAAGGAGATATAATAGAGCGACAAAAGCTAACAAGGAAATGACGATATGAAATGGATATGAGTGGTGTCATTGTTGAAATAGTATGTTTGATCCCGCTACTTTAGCGCATTCGATTGTGATAGGAAATCGAATCATAACAATAAAAAAGGACAGTTACTTCTGTTTAGAAGAGCTGTCCTTTTTAAATAATGTGTTCCAAAGTTTAGCGATACTCCAAATGATTATGATAAGGATGGATGCAACAATCGACCACACGATGGATATCACTTCAAGGGCCATGTCTGGGAAAAATGTAAGAATTGCAATCGCTTTATGAAATAACCATTCAATGATATGAAAGCTAATTTGTAGTAAAATGGCGATACTAAGAATGAGTATTGTTCCAATTTGTTTTCCTTTTTCTTTCCACATAACTGTCACCTCACATTAGCCCAATAATTTTAAGCCAACTGCACCGCATATAATGCAGCTTAAAAAGGCAAGGCGGCGCCAATCGGCTGATTCTCGGAAAATGAGGATGCCTAAGAGTGCGCTTCCCGCTGTTCCTATTCCTGTCCAAATCGCATAAGCTGTTCCCATCGGTAAAACGTTCATAGCAAGCGATAAAAAGAAGAAGCTTACGCCAAAGTTGGCGATTAAAATAAGTTTTGGTATCCAGCCTTTCTTTTTCGTAGCTATTTTCATAAACAATACACCAGTAACTTCACAAATACCAGCAAGAATTAAAAATACCCAAGCCATTTTATGCTGCCTCCTTCTCTTTTTTTTCTTCACCTGTTACTTGTTTTAAGCCAATTACGCCAACGAAGATTAAAGCGATAAATAAAATTTTTACAATGGAAACAGGTTCACCGAAGATGAAAATCTCTGTGAGAACGATACCGCCAGCGCCAATTCCGGTAAACACAGCGTAGACGGTTCCAACAGGTAAATCTTTATAAGCTTTAAATAACAGGATAAAACTCATTACAATGATAAGAGCAACACCAATCCATTCTAGTGGTGCCTCCGCATGTTTTAGTCCGATTACCCAAAAAATTTCAATGATACCAGCTAAAATGACATAAATCCAAGCCACATATAATCCTCCTTCCTACCAGTCGTTAGGTAAAGGGCCGAAAAATGACGCATTGCGAAAAGCAATCCGTCATTTTGAAAGACCGCGCCAAAATACGATCCATGAGGCTTTTAAACGGGTCTCAAAGCGATTGAAACCAGCATATAATAGTTCGACCATAAGACCATCCAGTAAGCATAAATAAGCTTCTAAAGCGTCTTTTACTTCAATGTTATGCAATTCACCTTGTTCATTTGCCCGTTTGAACAGCGGGAATAAAATTTCTCTAATGTTTTCAATGTGAGCATTTGCTTTTTCGATAATTTGTTCGCGAAATGCATCAGGCGGAAAATAAGAAGTTCGCAGCCAAAACATGGATTCTTCACTTTCACCGAAACGTTTTGCGTAACCTTTTAGAAGATTTATAAGCAATGTTTCAGTGGGAGATTCTGAAAGTAATTCTATATCATCTGTAAAGCATTGTAAGTCTTTTTGCAAGGCTTCTTCTAAGCAGATGAAATATAGTTCTTCCTTCCCTTTAAAATGTGCATAAATTGATGGTTTTTTAATTCCGACCTCTTGTGCGATATTTGCCAATGAGGTTCCTTCATAGCCGTAGCGTGCGAAATGAGAAAGTGCTACAGCTTTAATACGGTTTGCTGTCATTTTTCATCCCCTACCTACCGTTCGTTAGTTTGATTGTATAAGAGAATCGTTTGAAAGTCAATGCGCTGAATGAGAAAAAGAGTACTCATTTCAGTACTCTTTATACCGTTTTTCGTTCGATTAAATGGAATGGAAGTTCTTCCGCGTATCCTGTAATTTGTTCAGCTTGTATTTGCTTATGAAATAAAGAAAAAGCACAGGCACCCATTGTGAGCCCAGGATGCTCAATTGTTGTGATTTCAAGTGCTTTTGAAATTTCATGATTATCGAAGCCAAGAACAGCTAAGTCCTCTGGAATATGCAATCCCTGTTTCTTTGCTTCTGTTACTAAACCGGCAGCGACTTGATCATTAGCAGCAAAAATAGCGGTAGGGCGCTCTTTCATATTTAAAATGCGATGTAAGACTTTCGCACCATCTTGCATCGTGTAACATTGATAAAACATCCAGTCAGGTTGCACTCTTCTTTGAGCAGTTTGAAGAACATCAGCAAAAGCTTTTTCGCGCTGTAAGGTACTTACACTTTTTCGTCTTGCTAGGCAGACACCGATCCGTGTATGTCCTTTATTTAGTAAATAGTTTGTACCGATGCGAAAGCCTTCATAATGATCCACATAGACAGAGGAAATAAGAGGATGTGTTAGTTTTTCACATGAGACGATAGGTGCAAATTTGGAATAAGGTTCGATTTGCTCCCAAGAATTTGTTCGGGAACATATAATCATGCCATCAAATTGTTTCATTTTCATCATTTCAAGGACGCGCATTTCTTCGATACTATCATAATTTGTTTGACATAAATTGATATGATATCCGGCAGATAAAGCTTCATTTCCAATTCCTTCAATAATGGTACTGAAGTAGGGGAGGTTAATAAAAGGAAGCATGACACCAACTGTAAATGTTTTTCCTTTTATTAGATGAATGGCGTTTATATTCTTTGCATAATTTAATTGTTCTACAGCATGCAATACACGTTCACGCTTTTCTTGACTCACATAAGGATGGTCATTTAATACACGAGAAACTGTTGTTATAGATACACCAGCAGTTTGGGCAATTTGTTTTATATTTACCATGAGTATCACCTCTATCTGTATTATAAAGGGAAATAGGTAAAAATGGAAAAATAGTGAAAAAGACTTGACCTGAAAAGCTTTTCACAAATTATGGTATAAGTAAGGATTTCTGTTATTCGCGTAACCTTTTGATTTGGGGCGTGAGAATAACAGGGAGCCTTTTTTTGTTTCAAAATTTGATGTCAAAATGTGTGAGAATAAAGAGGAAAGTTTTCAAAGGGTCCCTAGAACGAAAGACGAATATGAACAATAATGAACGTTGTATTCGTTAAGAAATCGATAGGAAAGGGCTGAAACAGGTTGAAAAAAGAACTCGTTTGCTTCATGATTTCTAGTGTATTCGTTAGTGCATGTGCATTTCAGCAAACGGTAAAGGAAGATAAACAATTTGTGGAGACGACAGGTGGGGTGGCAGACAGAGTGTTTGGTCCCATGTTAGTAAAGGATATTCCAAACTATTTTCCAGTATCATTTAAAGTTCCGACTTTTTTACCATACGACATAATGGATGATGCTAAAGGAGAAGTGAGGAAGATTGGAAAGGAAAAAGCGGTCTTAACGATTAAATATAAGCAACAAGAGCAGGGAAGAAAGGACTATATAGAGTTAACAGTCGCTAACTTTTCTTATAGCTTCCCGTATATTGTAGAACAAAATCGATTTCAAGAACAAATACGATTAAATAATGGAGTGACGGCTTATTTTAAAAATAAAGATGAAGGGGAAAGCGGAGAGGAATTTGCAACGCTTATTTGGAAAGAAAAAGAGCTTGAATATCAACTATTATATCGAAATGCATTCGTGCAGCAAGAAAGTGAAGTAATTAAGCGGAACTTACTATATGCTGCTAATAATATGAAAAAACTAGCTGAACATTTCAGCTAGTTTTTTTCATATTATTTCTTTTTAATTTTGCCTGTCCATGTTTTAAATCCACCTTGCAATTGGTAGAAATCTTTGTAGCCTTTCTTTTTCAAGAATTGAGCTGCACGGCCTGTACGGAATCCACTTTGGCAATACAAATAAATCGGTTGATCTTTACGAAGTTCTTTGTAGCGAAGACGAATTTGTGATAGTGGAATGTTACGTGCACCTAAAATATGTCCAGCGTTATATTCATCCGCTTCACGAATATCGATAAGCTGTGCTTTACGGTATCCAGTGCGAAATTCTTCTTCTGAAAGTGTTTGAATTAATTTTTTTTGATAGAAATACATCCATACAGAGTAGCCGACAAATGCTAGAATGATGGCTAATATAATCATTAAGTTTGTTGTCACGATTCTATCGCTCCCTTTTTTCTTATCCTACTTTCAATATTATAATGTCCATGTGTATTTATGCAACAGATACATTGGTTATAAGAAGAATTTTCGTATTCTTTCACAATTTTTGCCGAATTTGGTAGACTAGAAGATGTGAAAAATAATTGGTTATATGAGGTGCAGGATGGGAAAAGAAAAATGGTGTTATATTAACTCTGGTCAATGTTCACCGGCATTTAATATGGCGTTAGATGAATGTTTATTAAATTGGCAAAGTGAAAAGAAAATGCCGCCGACGATTCGTTTTTATGAGTGGGAAATTCCAACGTTAACGGTAGGATACTTCCAACGTGTGGAAAAGGATATTAATATGGATGTAGTAAAAGAAAAAAAATACGGCTTTGTGCGCCGTCAAACAGGCGGCAGAGGTGTATTGCATGATAAAGAATTAACGTATAGTGTCATTGTATCTGAAGATCATCCCGAGATGCCAAAAACAGTGACGGAAGCGTACCGAGTTATTTCACAAGGGCTATTAGAGGGATTTAAAGCACTTGGATTAGATGCATACTATGCGGTTCCAAAAACAGAAGCAGATCGTGAGAATTTAAAAAATCCACGCTCAGGAGTCTGTTTTGATGCGCCATCTTGGTATGAGATTGTTGTGGAAGGTAGAAAGATTGCGGGCAGTGCTCAAACACGTCAAAAAGGTGTGATTTTACAGCATGGGTCGATTCCGTTAGAAATTGATTTAGATGAGCTGTACGATCTATTTTTATTTCCAAACGAGCGCATTAAAGAGCGCATGAAGAGTATGTTTTCTTCTAAAGCGGTTGCAATTAATGAATTGACAGATCGAACATTTACAATTGAACAATTAATTGAAGCTTTTCACACTGGATTTGAAAAAGGTTTAAACATAGAATTGCTACCATATACATTAACAGCAGAACAGCTCCATGAAGTAGAAACATTAGCGAAAGAAAAGTATGAAAGTGATGAATGGAATTATAAAAAATAAGGATATGGCTATGGCCATATCCTTATTTTTTTATAATAAATTAAGTACTTTCTCTACTTTGATTCCTTTTTCTTGTAAAGAGCGAAGACGATTTACAACGTCCATAATTTCTTTGTCAAATGTAACACTAATACCTTGATTTGTAAGCTCTTCTTTCAAACTTTCAACAGAATCATCTATGTCAATACCAAGTTCATAATCTTGGCAAACTTCGACTGCCTTTTTTACAAGTTTCACATAATGTTCTTGTAGTTTAGAATTTGTTTCAGTTAAAACAGGTTGTTTCGGTTTTGTAGGTGTAACGGGAACTGTTTCTTGTTTTGTAACCGGAGTAAGCTCTTCTGTTTTTACCGGCTTTGGAGCAGCTGGTTTTGCAACTGTTTCTACATGTACTGGCTTCGGTGTTGGTACCGGAGTAGGTCTTTTTGTTTCGACAGGAGCTTCTACGCCTGCACTAGGCTTTGGAGTAACTGTAATTGCTTTTGGCATTGGAATCGCTACTTCCTCTTTTTGAGGCGTAGTTTCTTCAGCCGTTGCCTGTGCTGTTGCTTCTTTGTTCTCCTTCGCCCACATTACGCGTTCAATTTGCAAGGAAACATTATTTTTATTCATCGCTGTCAGTGTAACTTTACCAACTTCAGCGTTTCCTGAGAAATCAACAATTTTATAAATTACACTTTTGTTCCAATCTACTTTCCCGCTCAAGAATAATTCTTCGTTACATTTTGGCGTTAAGCCCTCGATTTTAATTTCTGCATTTACACCGTTTTCACTATATACCATAATTAGCGAAGCACTTACATCTTCGTCTGCTAACATTAATTCACGTACCATTTTGCCGGTGCGTACTTGCGTTTTCTTCTTAAGTGACATCAAATTTCTCCTCTCAAAAATGAAGTAATAATAAAAAAATCATATAACGAAAAATAATTGCTCACGAAGAAATATGATACCGATAATAAAAGCATCACGTCAACAATTTACGTTAATTATTTTGCATTTTTCTTGTTTCTTTATGAAATTTTTTAATTTGTAAAATTAGACAGAAGAAAAAACAGCCTGCTTATAAGATGGTTTTAAAAGTTTTCTTTTTTATATAGTTTGGCTTGTTTCATCTCTTGTCACGGCATTCTTTCTGGTGTATCATTTTATTGATTGCTTCGTACGGAATAAGCAAAATGAATGTGGATGGAGGAAACCGATGCCTACTCCTAGTATGGAAGATTATATTGAACAAATTTATTTGTTGATTGATGAAAAGGGTTATGCCCGTGTATCTGATATTGCTGAAGCGCTTAGTGTACATCCATCTTCTGTAACAAAAATGGTACAAAAATTAGACAAAGATGAATACCTAATTTATGAAAAATATAGAGGACTAGTATTAACAGCAAAAGGTAAAAAAATTGGAGAGCGTCTTGTATATCGCCATGAATTATTGGAGCAATTTATGCGTATTATCGGTGTGGATGAAAGCAAGATTTATAATGATGTGGAAGGAATTGAGCATCATTTAAGTTGGGAAGCGATTGACCGCATTGGGGATTTAGTACAATATTTTGAGGAAGATGATCTTCGAGTTGACACGCTTCGAGCTGTTCAAAAAGCAAATGGAGAACAAAGTAAGTAAAGGGAACGAATGCGTTTCCTTTTTTGTTTAGAAGAAATGAAGCAAAAAGAAAACCGTATTTCCTAGAAGGAAGCACGGTCTTTCTTTTTATTTTTTTTACCTTCAATGACTGTTAAATGAGATTGCTTTCGTTTTCGTTTTAATAAGGGAGAATTTCCTTTCTTTCCTTTATCGTCTGTGTTATTTCGTTTTAAAAAAGAATTGCTTAGGGGTGCTACATTTTGCTTTCCGTATTTGCGGTTCGATTGTTTCGCAGCACGCTTGTAAGAGTTATGCGAATGAGCGGAACCACTAGAATTTGTGAACATTTTGTACAGCAAGTAAAAGATACCAAGAACAAGCAACATAAGGCCGATGTTTTGCAGCATCCCCATTGGATTTGTAATTGCTGAGGAAACAAGACCGAATATTGCTAATCCAATAATAATGCCAACAAAAGCGAACATAAACGTACGACCGTTCATAAGGAACACCTCCTAAAAACATGTATTAAAATTAGTATATTAGCGATGAGGAAAGGAGTTGAACATCATTTTTTTATCATGATTGTTGTTTATTTTCTAACCGTAATAATTCGTGAAATGATGCGATTGCAACTTCAACTTGATCATCAGTAGGTTCCTTTGTTGTTAAAAGTTGAAGCCATAACCCGGGATATCCTAATACGCGTAAAATAGGAATATCACGTAATCGGTTGGTGAACTGTAAGACTTCAAAAGAAATTCCAAGAACGATTGGAATTAATAAAATACGATTTCCAACTCGGACCCAAAGAGGATCTGTTGGAACAAGAAAGTAGACAAACATTCCGATAATTACGGTAAAGATAATAAAGCTACTACCGCATCGATAATGAAGACGAGTTTGCTTTTGAACATTTTGTACAGTTAACGGAAGGTTATTCTCATATGCATGAATCACTTTATGTTCCGCACCATGATATTGAAATACTCTCTTAATAAGTGGAGTTAAGGAAACAAAGTAGATATAGCTTAGCAATAATACAAGCTTAATCATACTTTCAATGATAATTTGCCCAGTATGAGACGGGAAAATAGGTCGCGTTAATTCTGCTAATAGTGCAGGAAGTGCTGTGAAAATCACTTTTCCAAATATGAACGATAACACTCCGACAGCTGCTACTCCTAATATCATCGTTAATTTTGATTGTTCTTCTTTTTTATTTGCAAGTTGTTGATCATCCTCTGGATGAACATCGAATCGCTCTGAGGCAAAGTTTAAATGCTTTGCTCCGTTAGCACTTGCATCAATAATAGCGGCAATGCCTCGTAAAAATGGGATTTTTTTAAGCGCAGATGATATTTTATTACGAACGCGTGGCAATCGATAAAATTCGATTGTTTTGTCTTTACGACGAACCGCTGTAACAGTATATTCTCTACCACCAAACATAACTCCTTCTATGACCGCTTGCCCGCCATATATTTGTTTTGACTGTTCTGACATGTTTAACACCAACCTGTATCTGTTTCTCTCTTGTGTAGAAAAGAGGCAATTGTCATACTTGGTTCTGTCAAGGCATATTTGACAATTACCGAGTTTCCTTTATTTTATCGACAAATACAAGCAGATGACAAGGAAAAATGTTACGAAGGTAAGACATTTCTTATTCTTTTTATAGACAAATTTCGCATGATTTAAACATGCTTCAAACTACTTTCGGACATACTAGTAAGCGGAGGTGTTTAATGTGAAACAGGAACAAACTGGAATAAACAATTTTGTGCAAATTGGTTTATTTGGTGGTGTTTTTTGGGGGAGTATATGGTATTTTCTTCATATTTTCTCTTTTACAGAGGTTGGAACAAATTATTTACTTTTGCCATTTGCGCTTGGGGATTGGAAAGAAGGTGTTTGGGGAAATATAGCAGGCATTATCTGTATTGGACTTTTTTCTATTGTAGTAGCATTTCTTTATAAGACTTTTTTTAAAAGGTTTGAGGGGGTACTTCCCGGTCTCTTGTATGGTTTGTTTTGGTGGAGTCTTTTATTTTTAGGACTAGGTTCAATTGCACCAGTTATTAAAAATGCAATGCATTTACCGAAAGAAACCGTTACAACTACAATTTGCATTTTTATTTTGTATGGTGTATTCATCGCCTATTCTGTTTCATTTGAGGCGAATAATGTAAATCAAGGAGAAGGTGCAGAGAAGACAAACTATTCAAACAAGTGACTCCTATGTTAGAATATGAAATATATATTCTTTATATTAAGGAGTTTTAAAAAGATGAAGAAAGTACTCCTCATAAACGGTCCTAATTTAAATCGTCTCGGTGTTCGAGAGGTAAATGTGTATGGGAAAGGAACGTTAGAGACACTTGAAACAGATATGAAACAAGAAGCTGAAAAATTGGGAGTAGGATTAGAATGTTTTCAATCGAATCATGAAGGTGCTCTTATTGATATCATTCATGAAGCGGATGGCATATACGAAGGAATCATTCTAAATCCAGGAGCATTTACGCATTATAGCTATGCGATTCGAGATGCTATTGCAAGCATTTCAATTCCAGTTATTGAAGTACATATTTCTAACATTCATCAGCGTGAATCATTTCGTCATGAATCGGTGACAGCAGCAGTTTGCGCAGGTCAGATTGTTGGATTTGGTTTTTATGGCTATAAGCTAGCGTTATTTGCATTGTTGGAGAAACTGAGGGAGGCATAAATCAATGGAAAAGATCACGAAATTAAGAAGTGCGTTTGATGAAGCTGGTATTGATGGGATTTTATTAACGAATGAATATAGCCGTAGATATATGACTGGTTTTACAGGAACAGCAGGTGTCGCATTGATTTCGAAAGAGCGTGCTCTATTCATTACAGATTTCCGTTATGTAGAGCAAGCTAGTAAACAAGCTGTTGGCTATGAAATTATACAGCATACAGGTCCGATTCTTGATGAAGTGGCGAAGCAAGTGAACAACTTAGGAATTCAAAAACTTGGTTTTGAGCAAGATACTCTCACATATAGTTCTTATACAGCACATAAAGAAGCAGTTGCAGCAGAATTTATCCCGACTTCCGGGCTTGTAGAAAAGTTACGCTTGATTAAGACGGATTCAGAGATTAAGATATTAAAGGAAGCTGCACAGATTGCAGATGCTGCCTTTGAACATATTCTATCATTCATTCGCCCAGGAGTATCTGAAATTGAAGTGTCAAATGAACTTGAATTTTTCATGAGAAAACAAGGAGCAACATCTTCTTCGTTTGATATTATCGTTGCTTCGGGACTACGTTCAGCATTGCCGCACGGTGTGGCATCTGAAAAAGTGATAGAAACAGGAGATTTCGTAACGTTAGATTTCGGCGCCTATTATAAAGGATATTGCTCTGATATTACTCGTACGATTGCAGTCGGTGAACCGTCAGATAAATTAAAAGAAATTTATCATGTTGTTTTAGAAGCACAACTTCGTGGTGTAAATGGCATGAAAGCTGGTTTAACGGGTCGTGAAGCCGATGCATTAACACGTGACTACATAGCGGAAAAAGGATACGGTGAATATTTTGGCCATTCGACAGGTCATGGCCTTGGTCTTGAAGTTCATGAAGCACCAGGATTAGCATACCGCTCTGAAACAGTACTTGAGCCAGGGATGGTTGTGACAGTAGAACCGGGTATTTATATTCCAGGTGTTGGTGGTGTACGTATTGAAGATGATATCATTGTAACGAGTGAAGGTAATGAAGTAATTACAAAATCTCCAAAAGAACTTATTATTTTGTAACATACAGGAGGATTTTTTGCATGATTTCAGTAAACGATTTTCGTACAGGTTTAACAATTACGGTGGATAACGACCTTTGGCAGGTTATTGAATTCCAACACGTAAAACCAGGTAAAGGTGCGGCGTTTGTTCGTTCTAAATTACGTAACTTACGTACAGGAGCTATTCAAGAGAAAACATTCCGCGCAGGTGAGAAAGTAGAGAAAGCACATATCGAAAACCGTCGTATGCAATATTTATACGCGAGCGGTGAGGCTCACGTATTTATGGATAATGGAACGTATGAACAAATCGAACTTAGTGAAGCTCAAATCGAGCGCGAACTAAAATTCTTGAAAGAAAACATGGAAGTGTCAATTATGACATATCAAGGTGAAGTGCTTGGTGTGGAACTTCCAAACACTGTTGAGTTAAAAGTTGTTGAAACAGAGCCAGGTATTAAAGGTGATACAGCTTCTAACGTAACAAAACCAGCTACATTAGAAACTGGTCTTGTTGTACAAGTACCAATCTTCATTAATGAAGGTGAAATGCTTGTTATTAATACAGGTGAAGGCAAATACGTTTCTCGTGCATAGTAGAAAAGTACTCGTGATCATCACGAGTGCTTTTTTATAGGAAATAGGGCAGATAGTAAATAGCAGTTATAACAAAACTTATGAAGACAAGTAAAAGGGTGCCTATAATATACGGGGTCACAACAATTTGAAATGGTCGTATTTTACCGGTTTCAACGCCAGCTAATGTTTTATTTATTGCGTGATCTGTCATGTTATTTCTATGGTTACTCATAATAATGAGCCATGTAATTGCAAATATTGTTAAAGTACCAAGGAAAAAGGTATCCATAAATGACCAACCGATCCATTTTGAAAAAAGATAAATAAGGACTAATTCTACTACAATGGTTAAACTAATTTTTAATCCTCTCATATTTTTCCTCCTCATTTTGTAGGTCTAGCCAATTTAGAAATTTCTCACGTGATACGACGTGCAGTACACAAGAAGATTTTACTTCTTTCTCTAAAGCAGAGTGCTCATCGGGGAATCTATCTTCCACATGCAATGAAATGTAAGGTAATTTCTCTTGTGCTTTTAAAGAACGAGTATTCGTCTTTTTAGCACCAGCGAATACATATGTAAGTTGTAAGTCTAAAAAAGCGATTTTAAAGATTTCTTTTTTAGCAGCCTCATTATATCCTTTTCCCCAGTAAGGATAGCCAAACCAACTACCAATGTGAGATTGTTTCTTTTCATAATTAATATGCTTAAGCGTGGTGAGGCCGATTATTTCATTCTCTTCATTTACAATCATTCTCGATAAAGATTTCTTTTGGCGTTCTTCTTCTATTGCGAAAAGAAGGAACGCCTTCGTGTCTTCGATTTTCTCTACCTTTATTCCTAATGCATTTTTTACCTGTGCATCACTTGATAATGTGAAAATAATTTCTGCATATTGTAAATCCAGTGGTAATAATGTTACGTGTTTCATTGCCTGCCTCCTTTCTGATAGTAAGTATAACACGAAATGATTGAATATTATGAAAATCATGTTACGTTATGCAAAAAAATATGTTTTTACTTCTGAAATAGACAACCACTGCATATGGTTGTACAAATATATTCTTTTTAAGATTGGTGTTTTTAGCAAGCGAGAGAGTCGTTGTGAGGAGAGAAGGTGAAAGAATGAAACAATGGCTAGCGGCAATAGAAACTTCTGTGCTTGTTATGGGATTACTTCGGGTGTTTTCTGGAAGCGTGGAAATATTCGCCGCTTTGCTTATGCTTTATGTAAATGATGCGAAAAAAGCCTTATTTATAAATGGTATGTTGGCATTTGTTGGGCCTACTGTATTAATTTTAACAATGACAATTGGCATTGCAAGTGTCGCAAGTGAAATCTCTTTTTTGAAGCTTTTTTTTCTGACTCTTGGGGTTGCCTGCATTTTTATCGCAGTGTTGAAATAGAAAGTCAATTAGAGTGGGGAGAAGGCGATGAGAGAAATATTAGAGGTTTTACCAAAAACGATGAGGGAGTTAATTGAAGGATGTAAGGAATATAACGCGTTAGAAGAAATTCGCGTTCGAATTGGAAGGCCGCTTGAATGTATTGCATATGGAAAAGTATTCTTTCATGAATATATTGTTACGCCGGAAGATGCTATGTATCTCTTAAATAAACTGAGTCAATTTTCTCTTTACACGATGGAGGAAGAACTAAAGCGTGGCTATGTTACGCTGCGTGGTGGTCATAGAATTGGTCTCGCAGGGAAAGTGATTACGGAGAAAAGCGCGGTCAAGATGATTCGTGATGTGTCATCTTTTAATATTCGGATTGCTCGTCAAAAAATGGGAATAGCTGAACCTCTCTTATCCTATTTATACGAATCACGTTGGTTAAATACGATGGTAATTGGACCTCCGCAAACAGGGAAAACAACGCTTCTTAGAGATGTAGCACGCTGTATGAGTCAAGGAGTGCGTTCTGCGAACATCCCTTCTTGTAAAGTGGGCATTGTGGATGAGAGATCAGAAATTGCGGGTTGTGTAAAAGGGATCCCGCAATATGAATTTGGCCCACGTGTTGATGTGCTTGATGCGTGTCCGAAAGCAGAAGGAATGATGATGATGATTCGTTCTATGAGTCCGGATATATTAATTGTTGATGAAATCGGGCGCATGGAAGATAGCGAAGCCATTATGGAGGCTGTTCATGCAGGGGTACAACTGTTTATAAGTGCACATGGATTTTCTTTCGATGATATACGAAAGCGTCCATCTTTAAAAGCGGTAATGGAATTTGGCGTGTTTGAGCGTTTTATTGAACTCTCAAAAGCAAAAGGGCCTGGTACTGTAGTGCAAGTGAAGGATGGCGAGGGGAAACCGATTCAAAGGCGAAAGAAGGTTCAAAACGTATGATAAAAATATTTGGTGCGGTGTTAATTGTAGCAGTAACGACTTTTTTGGGGTTTTCACATGCGAAGAGATATAGTGAACGCCCGCGCCAATTACGGCTTTTAAAAGCAGCCCTTCAATCATTAGAGGCCGAAATTATGTATGGACATACCCCTTTATCAGAAGCGGCAGAGCGTTTAGTCAAACAAATGCCGAAACCATTAAATTGGATATTTCAAAGCTTTTCAAAGCGGCTTGACAACGGTGAACAAACTGTTAGAGAGGCCTGGCTTGATAGTTTAAAAGAAAATTGGGCACTCACATCTCTTAAACAAGCTGAATATGAGATTTTGCAACAATTTGGTGAAACGTTAGGACAACATGACCGAGAGTCGCAACAAAAACATATTCGGTTATGCATTACACATTTAGAAAGAGAGGAAGGAGAAGCGAAAGCATTGCAGCAGCAATATGAAAAAATGATGAAAAGCCTCGGGGTATTAGCAGGGCTGCTTATTGTGATTTTACTGCTATAAAGGGGGGAGAAAGGCGATGTCCATTGACGTAGGGTTAATATTTCAAATCGCCGGAATTGGCATTATATTAGCTTTCATTCATACGGTATTAAAAGAATTAAAGCGGGAAGATATTGCAAACTGGGTCATTCTTGTCGGTTTTGTAGTGATTTTATTTCACGTAGCATTCCTAATCAATACATTGTTCGACAAGATTAAAAGTGTCTTTCTCTTCCAGTAAAGGAGGCGATTCGAATCGAAATTATCCAAATTGTCGGATTAGGCCTCGTTGCAACTTTTTTAGCGGCTATATTAAATCAACATAAATCTAGCATTACATCACTATTTATTGTCTTTATTGGTAGTGTAATGTTTCTTCTATTAATCGATCAAATTCATTCTATCTTAAGAATGATTGAGCGAATTGCCAGTGAAGCAAAGGTGAGCAATGTCTATGTCGAAACACTATTAAAGATTATTGGCATTGCTTATATTGCTGAATTTGGGGCACAAATTACAAAAGATGCAGGGCAAGGAGCAATCGCTTCTAAAATCGAATTAGCTGGGAAAATATTAATACTTGTTATGGCCATTCCGATTTTAACAGTTGTAATTGAAACCATTCTTGGCTTTTTACCTACGGGATAAGGGGGAGTAGATGTTGCGGAAGTTTGGAGCTAAGCTGCTGTTTGCTTGCTTCCTTTTCTTTTCTTTACCAATTGTCGTACAAGCTTCTCCCATAGAACAAAACGTCGTTGATCAGCAATTGGACAAACTTGGAATTGAGGATGTGAAGCAGTTTTGGGATGGGCTGATTACTAAATATGACGGTTACTTACCAGAAAGTCAAAAGGGAAGTTTTATGGAATTTGTGAAAGGAGAAAAAGAATTTTCAATAAAGGAGTGGATGATAGGTTTATTCAAGTATTTGTTCCATGAGCTTGTTGCAAATGGGAAGTTACTTGGGACTCTTATTATGCTCACAATCTTTAGTGCGCTATTACAATCTTTGCAATCCGCTTTTGCCAAAAGTAGCATTAGTAAAATTGCAGATGCTGTTGTATACATGGTGCTCATTATTTTTGCATTAAATAGCTTTTATGTAGTTATGACTTATGCAAGAGAAACGATTCAAACGATGGTAGATTTCATATTGGCATTGCTTCCAATCTTGTTGGCTTTAATAGCGACCGGAGGCGGCGTTGTATCCGTATCATTCTTTCATCCTATTATCGTTTTCTTAATGAATACAAGCGGTTTACTTATGAATTATATCGTTCTTCCACTTTTGTTACTTGCAACAATTTTAAGTATCGTAAGTACGATGAGTGATCAATATAAAGTTACGAAGCTCTCTAAACTTTTTCAGAAAGTTAGCGTTGGGATTATCGGGATATTTTTAACCGTTTTTCTTGGAGTGTTATCCGTACAAGGAACAGCAACAGCAGTTGCTGACGGTATCGCTGTAAAAACAGCGAAGTTTGTCACAGGAAACTTTATACCAGTAGTAGGCAGAATGTTTACAGAAGCTGCAGATACTGTGATTAGTGCGTCTGGACTACTTAAGAATACAGTAGGGATGATTGGACTTGTTATTTTATGTTTAATCGTAGCATTTCCAGCTATTCAAATCTTTTGTATCGCCTTTATTTATAAATTTGCAGCCGCTGTTTTACAGCCAGTTGGCGGGGGAGCGATTATTCAATGTTTGGATATTATAGGACGAAGCATTATTTATGTGTTTGCTTGTCTAGCAATCGTATCTTTTATGTTCTTCCTTAGCATTACGATTATGATCGCCGCAGGGAATATTACCCTCATGATGCGCTAGGAGGTGAGGAATATGCAATTTGTTACGGAATGGATTCGAAACATTATTGTATTCTTGCTTTTAGCGACGATGCTTCATTTGTTACTTCCTAATTCTAATTTACAGAAATATGTAAAATTTGTTGTAAGTCTACTATTAATCGTGTTGATTTTGACTCCGTTATTCAAACTATTACAAACAGATGTAAATGAGGTAATCGCTAACTTTAATCAAGAAAAATATGTAACAGATCATTCTATAAAAAATTCTATTGATACAAAGAAAAAAGAAATACAAGCCCTTACACGTGCATATAGTTTAGAAGAGATGGCTGTCAAAATGAAAAAAGAAATCGGTAAAGAGTTTGAGAAAAAGTATGGTATGACAGTATCTAATATAGAGGTAGTTGCGCTAGAAACAAAGGAAGAAGTAAGAGCAGCAAAAGATATTGAGTCTGTTATTGTAACATTGAAAGAAAGGGAACCGAAGAAAAATGATGCAATTGAAACTGTAAAACCAATTGAAATCAATACGAAAGAACCGAAGCAAACAACGGAAGAAATGAATGTAGAAATGAAGGAGTTCTTTTCAAGCAAATGGCAGCTAGAGGATAAACAAATCCAAGTTCAAATGGAAGGAGGGACAGGTAGAGGGAATGGACAATAACGATAAGGGTTCAAAGTTCTCATTTTTTCGCAACTTATTTAAGGGAGAGGAGAAAGAAGATAGGGAGAAGGGAAAAAAGGTAACACCAAAATTTTTGCTTGTCCTACTTATACTTGGAATCTTGCTTATGTTCTCTAGTAATTTCTTTCAACCGAAGAAAGAAGAGGTGCCAGTTTTTAAAGAACAGACAAGTCAAAAGACGGAAAAAGATATACCTACTTTTGGGCAAAAGAATAACGATAGTATGTCTATGGTAGAAAAATATGAAAAAGCATATGAACAAGAATTAAAGTCTTCGTTAGAAGATATTACAGGTGTGAAAGAAGTATCAATTGAAGTGAATCTTGACTCCTCTGAACAAAAAATACTCGAAAAAAATATTGTAAAACGATCTCAAACAACGGGAGAAACAGATAAAACGGGAGGGAAAAGGGAGGTGGAGGACGAGTCAACGGACGAGAAAACAGTGATTATCCGTGAAGGGGATAAAGAAACTCCTATTGTTTTGCGCACGGAAAAGCCGAAAGTACGCGGTGTTCTTGTCGTGGCAAAGGGAGTGGATAATATACAAATCAAATCAATGGTAAAAGAAGCAGTAACGCGCATGTTAGATGTTCCAGCACACCGCGTTGCTGTGTTACCAAAAAAAGGTTAAGGGGGAAGTGAAGTGTTGAAAAAACAAACAGTTTGGTTATTGACGATGTTAAGTCTAGTTGTTGTCTTATCTGTTTATTATGTAACAACACCAGAGAAAATGAATAATGTAACACCAACAGCAAGTGAAAAAATTGGACAAGAAAAGCAAAATGTTAAAAAAGAAGGAACGAAAGAAACGACAAATCAAGAATCTGAGAAAAAAGAAACTGCGGGTAAAGAAACAGAGAAAAAAGATAGTGGTAATAAAGAAACGAGTAAACAGGAAGGAAATGTAACTGTTGAATCGAATGATGAGAATTTTACAGCTCTTCGTATGCAAATGGAGGATCAGCGTAGTGCTGAGAAAGAAAAATTACAAAATGTAATTAATTCATCGAAATCTTCCGCAGAGGAAAAGAGTAAAGCGAAAGATAGTTTTGATGCAATTACTACAATGGAGACAAAGGAAAGCTTACTGGAAACGGTTATTAAATCGCAAGGTGGCTATAAAGATGCCCTTGTAAGAGCAGATGGAACTGATATTAAAGTAACAGTGAAAGCAGCAAAGCATTCGCAAAAAGAAGCAAATAAAATTATTCAACTTGTACGAAGCGAAGCTGGAGCGAAGGATGTAGGTGTGAAGTTTGATCCTGTTAAGTAATCAAAGGTTGGTGGTAAGGCAGAGAGAAATGGAAAAAAGCTATCGCTTTCGATAGCTTTTTTCCATTTCATTCGCATGGTCTTCTTCAATCCGAAACGGAGGGATGCGTTGAGAGTGGAAAATAAAAGGTTCGTGGTAATGATGGTTGCTTTCTCCAGATTTTATATGAACAAAAGTAACAATGACCCAAACGGTTACAGCTGGTAGAAATAGAATGAGCCAAATCATATTTCGGCACCTCGCTACACGATATTTTCGTTCCCTTTGAACATACTATTTTTATATGAAGGAAAAATAAACGGTTTGTAAACAAAAAAATAATATTTAGTAAAATATATTTTTGTACATTTAGAAATACGATTCATATAGGAAACATCATGTTATTGCATTCTTTTATGAAAAAGAAAACAGCCTTTTTTTTGAAGTGGTCTTGCCAATTTCATGTGAAACTTGGTATTATTACTAGGTGATAAAATATGTAATGAAATTATATTTTTACAGGAGTTTCGATTTATAGTAAAGAAATATAAGTTGGAATGTTGAAAATATTTATCGTAAGATGGAATTAGTCAATCTTTCTATTGGTACATTTTGAAAGAGAATGTTTCCAGTGGAATGCATCGTATTTTTACAGCGAAACGGTTCTTTTTTATAGGGCGACTGTAAAAACGAGACAAACAAGAGTATGGGAGTGGGTTTTATATGTTTAAAATTCAGGAAGTTCGTGAATTAATTAAATTAATTGATAGCTCTAATATTGATGAATTTGAATACAAAAAAGATGGTACAACAATTAAAATGAAAAAACGCGGTCACGAAGTAGTGGTAGGACAAGCCCCAGCAGTTATGCAAGCAGCGGCTCCAACTGTAGAAGTGGAAACAACAGCGGCAGCAGCGCAGGCGGAAGCTCCGAAGCAGGAAGAGAAGAAAGCTGTGAAAGATGAGAATTTACATAAAATCACATCTCCGATGGTAGGAACATTCTATGCTTCTTCTTCACCTGATGCACCTCCATATGTAACGGTTGGAGATCGCGTATCAAAAGATTCTGTTGTATGTATTGTAGAGGCAATGAAGTTATTTAATGAGATTGAGGCAGATGTAGAAGGCGAAATTGTTGAAATTCTTGTTAATAACGGACAACTTGTTGAATATGGACAACCGCTATTTCTTGTAAAAGCGTAATAAGGGAGTCTTTGTGATGATAAAAAAAGTATTGATAGCCAATCGTGGGGAAATTGCAGTGCGCATTATTCGCGCATGTAAAGAGATGGATATTGAAACAGTTGCTATTTATTCAGAAGCAGATAAAGAATCACTTCATGTACAGATAGCTGATGAGGCGTATTGTGTTGGACCAACGATGTCAAAAGAAAGCTATTTGAATTTGACAAATATTATTAGTGTTGCTAAGTTAACGGGATGTGATGCAATTCATCCGGGTTATGGATTTTTAGCTGAAAATGCTGATTTTGCTGAACTATGCCGTGAGTGTAATTTAATCTTTATTGGGCCGAGCCCAGAAGCGATTTCAAAGATGGGTACAAAAGACGTTGCTCGTGATACAATGAAAGAAGCAGGGGTTCCGATTGTACCGGGTTCACAAGGTATTATTAAAAACATAGAAGAAGCGATCGAACTTGCAAATGAAATTGGATATCCTGTCATTATTAAAGCGACAGCTGGTGGTGGAGGAAAAGGAATTCGTGTTGCTCGCCATGAAGAGGAGCTTGTGAAAGGAATTCAAATTACACAGCAAGAAGCTAGTACCGCTTTTGGAAACCCTGGTGTATACTTAGAAAAGTACGTTGAAGATTTCCGCCATGTTGAGATTCAAATAATGGCAGATGCGCATGGCAATGCGATTCATTTAGGAGAACGTGATTGTACAATTCAGCGCCGTTTACAAAAGTTGTTAGAAGAAAGCCCTTCACCTGCTTTGGATGCTGAAATTCGTCAAAAAATGGGTGAAGCTGCAGTGAAAGCGGCAGTAGCAGTTGAGTATACAGGTGCTGGTACGGTTGAGTTTATTTATGAATATAAAACGAAAAGCTTTTATTTTATGGAAATGAACACACGAATTCAAGTTGAACATCCTGTGACTGAAATGGTGACAGGAATGGATTTAATTAAAGAACAAATCCGTGTTGCTTCTGGAGAAAAGCTATCGTTACAGCAAGAAGAAGTACAATTTAATGGCTGGGCAATGGAATGTCGGATTAACGCGGAAAACCCTGCCAAAAAATTTATGCCATCCCCAGGTAAAGTTGAAATGTACTTACCGCCAGGTGGGCTTGGTATTCGCGTCGATTCAGCTGTTTATCCAGGTTATTCAATTCCACCTTACTATGATTCGATGATTGCAAAGCTAATCGTTCACGGAAAAACTCGTGAAGAAGCAATTGCAAAGATGAAGCGAGCGCTTAGTGAATTTGTCATTGAAGGCGTACATACAACAATCCCGTTCCATTTACAATTGCTAGATCATCCGGATTTTGTAAAAGGTGAATTTAATACAAAGTTTTTGGAAGAACATGAACTTGTGACGCAGTAATAAAGTGAAACTTTTATTGGTGGAACGTTTTTCTCCACTCATGTAGCTTTCACTAATTGGGCATCTATAGGCAGAGAATCTTCTATTGATCTTCTTTCGTTCTAAGAACGTTGAAGAGGATTTCACTGCCTGTTGATGCGGGATATATTTAAAGGAGGTTTTTTTCATGGCTGAACATATGTTAGATATGGGTCAAGATACAACTCTTGGAAAAGTAGAGATTGCACCAGAAGTAATTGAAGTGATTGCAGGTATTGCAGCTGCTGAGGTAGATGGTGTGGCAGCAATGCGCGGGAATTTTGCGACAGATGTTGTGGAAAAATTAGGGAAGAAAAATCATGGTAAAGGTGTAAAGGTTGAATTAGTAAACGAAGATATCATTGTGGATGTTTATGTCATTATGTATTTCGGCGTTGCTATTCCGGTTGTCGCACAAAAGATTCAAGACAACATTCGTCAAGCGCTCTTTACAATGACTGGTCTTGAGCCAAAAGAAGTGAACGTTCACATCGTTGGCGTAACATTCGAAACACAACAAACAGAAATCGAGCCAGTGTAAGAATGAAAAGGTGCCTCATAAACTAGGCACCTTTTTTCTCGTTTCGTTTCTTCACCAATCAACTCCTCTAATTATTATATTATTTTTAAAAATATGAAATCTGAAAGAGAACAGCTATGTTTTTCCTAAAAACGTACATTATGATAAGATGTGGAACTTGAAGTTAATTTTTTTTATTATTTTTCAGCTGTGTAACCCGTGTATGAAACGATAAATTGTGTTATTATCATTGTATTATAAGGTTGAAAAATCAATGAAAACTACAAAAGTAAGTAAATTGAGAACTTATAAATTATAATAATATAACAAATCATAAAGAAAGACTTGAAGTATAAAGGAGAGTTACAATGAAACGTAGGACGGCTAGAGAAAGAGCCATGCAAGCATTATATCAAATGGATATTACTGGAGAATTAGACCCGAAAGTAGCGGTAGAGAATACGCTAGATGAAGGGGAAGAAACGAATGAATTTTTAGATTCACTTGTTGGTGGCTTTGTAGAGCATAAAGAATCAATTGATGAGTTAATTCGTCAAAATTTAAAAAAATGGAAATTAGAACGCATTAGTATTGTTGATCGCAGTATTTTGCGCTTAGCTGTTTATGAAATGAAATACATGGAAGAAATTCCGCATAATGTAACAATCAATGAAGCAATTGAAATTGCGAAAACATTTGGGGATGAGGAATCTCGTCGTTTTATTAACGGCGTTTTATCTAATATAAAAGATACACTGTAATTTCTTTAAGGGGGAATCTTAAAATGGTAGCAGTAATTATCAAAGGAAATGAAGTTGCGGAGAAAAAACGAGCACAATTAAAAGAAGAAGTTGTGAAGTTAAAAGAGCAAGGGATTGTACCAGGATTAGCAGTTATTTTAGTTGGAGAAGACCCTGCCTCTCGTTCTTATGTAAAGGGAAAAGAAAAGGGCTGTGAACAAGTGGGGATTTATTCAGAGCTTATCGAATTTCCAGATACGATTACGGAAGAGCGTTTACTTGCTGAAATTGATCGTTTAAATGAGGATGATCGTATCAATGGAATATTAGTACAATTACCTTTACCGAAACATATTGAAGAGAAAGCTATCATTGAAAGAATTTCACCTAAGAAGGATGTAGATGGATTCCATCCCATTAGTATTGGGCGTATGATGACAGGACAAGATACATTTCTTCCATGTACGCCACATGGCATTTTAGAATTAGTAAAAGAAACGAATATTGATATTTCTGGAAAACACGTTGTTGTAATTGGAAGAAGTAACATCGTTGGAAAACCAGTAGGACAACTATTTTTAAATGAAAATGCGACTGTTACGTATTGTCATTCTAAAACGAAAAATATAAAAGAATTGTCAAAGTTAGCTGATATTTTAGTTGTAGCTGTAGGAAGACCAAAAATGGTAACGGCTGATTATATAAAAGAAGGAGCAGTTGTCATTGATGTTGGTGTGAATCGCTTAGAGACAGGGAAACTATGCGGTGATGTCGACTTTGAAAATGTACTAAATATTGCCGGCTACATTACACCGGTACCAAGAGGTGTTGGTCCGATGACAATTACGATGCTTCTTCATAATACAGTTGAATCTGCTAAACGTGCAGGTTTTATCTGCAAATAATTTGAAGCGGCTATGAGGAGAGAGAAATGGAAAAGCAATATTTAACCGTTACAGCATTAACACGCTATATCAAAACAAAAATAGAGTATGATCCGCATTTGCAGTCTGTTTGGTTAAAAGGAGAAATTTCAAACTTTAAATATCATAGCCGTGGCCATATGTATTTTACATTGAAAGATGAAAATGCAAGGATCGCAGCGGTTATGTTTGCGGGGCATAATCGTAATATAAAATTCAGACCAGAAGATGGAATGAAGGTGCTTGTAAAAGGGAAAATCTCTGTCTATGAAGCAAGTGGTTCCTATCAAATTTATGTTCATGATATGCAACCTGATGGTGTGGGGAATCTTCACTTAGCTTATGAGCAATTAAAGGTTCGACTAGAGGAAGAAGGGTTATTTTCTCGAGTTTATAAGCAATCTATTCCTGCCTATGCAAAAACAATTGGTGTGATTACATCACCAACGGGGGCGGCTATTCGTGATATTATAACGACGATTAAACGTCGCTATCCAATTGGGAATGTGATTGTTTTTCCAGTACTTGTACAAGGGGAGTTTGCTGCTCCCTCTGTTGTACAAGCTATTCAAACAGCAAATGAGATGAATGATATAGATGTATTAATTGTTGGCCGCGGGGGCGGTTCTATTGAGGAGCTGTGGGCTTTTAATGAGGAAATAGTTGCGCGAGCAATTTTTGCAAGTAAGATTCCAATTATCTCTGCTGTTGGACATGAAACGGATTTTACAATCGCTGATTTTGTTGCAGATTTACGTGCACCGACGCCGACAGCAGCTGCTGAATTAGCTGTGCCCAATATTCTTGAAATGCAAGAGAAAGTATTGCAAAGAACACTTCGTTTACAAAGAGCGATGCGAGAAATATTACATAAAAGGCAAGAGCGATTACAAGCGCTGCAAAAGTCATATGCATTTCGTTATCCAAGACAAATATATGAACAAAAAGAAGAGCAGTTAGATCGAGCTCTTGAGCAACTTGTTTTAGCAAAAGAGCGCTATATGGAGAAAAAAGTGAATCAGTTAAAGCAGCTCTCATTTTACTTGGAGAAGCACCATCCTGCTCAAAGAATTTCACAAACAAAGATAGCGATTGAAACATTGCAAAAGCAATTACGACGAGAAATGCAAACGGTATTACAAACGAAAGAATTTGCATTTGTGAGAATAGCAAAGCAACTAGAAGCATTAAGTCCGCTTAAAGTCATGATGAGAGGATATGGACTTGTATATAGTGAGAAGAATCAAGTATTGAAAAGTGTAAAAGATGTTAGTGCTGGAGATGTAGTTTCCGTGCAATTACAAGATGGTATATTAGATTGTAATGTATCAAGCGTAAAGGAGCGTGAATCAAATGGAAAATAAGTTGAGCTTTGAAGAGGCGATTTCACAGCTTGAGCATCTCGTTTCCAAGCTTGAGCAAGGCGATGTTCCTTTAGAAGAAGCAATCTCATACTTTAAAGAAGGTATGGAATTGTCTAAGTTGTGTGATGAGAAATTAAAAGATGTACAAGAACAAATGGCAGTAATCCTTGGAGAAGATGGACAACTTGAGCCATTTACAGCTTTAGGAGATGAAGCATAGTGGCATATGGAGATTTCGATGCTTTTGTAATAGAAAGCAAAATGTTTATAGAAAAAGAACTTGCGCGTTATGCGAATGAATTGCAATGTCCAAACGTGCTTCGCGATGCGATGGCATATTCATTAGAAGCGGGTGGAAAACGTCTCCGCCCGTTACTTTTATTTGCAACTTTGCATGCGTTTGGGAAAGAACGAGAATTTGGAATAGGCGCAGCTTGTGCACTTGAAATGATTCATACATACTCTTTAATTCATGATGATTTACCATGTATGGATGATGATGACTTAAGACGCGGGAAGCCAACCAATCATAAAGTATTTGGAGAGGCGATGGCTGTTTTAGCAGGCGATGGCTTGCTCACCTATGCGTTTCAAGTAGTCTCAGCGTATAACCATGAAGGAATTTCTAGTGAAATAAAGTTAAGGCTAGCACTTGAGCTTGCTAAAGCCGCGGGGCCAGAAGGAATGGTGGCTGGACAAGTAGCGGATATGGAAGCAGAAGGAAAGCACCTTACACTGAATGAACTAGAGTATATCCATAAGCATAAAACAGGAAGATTATTAGAGTTTGCTGTACTTGCTGGTGCTATCATTGCCGGTGCAACCAAAGAAGAAGAGGAAAAGCTACTTGTCTTTGCAAAATATGTTGGCCTCGCCTTTCAAATTAGAGATGATATTTTAGATGTGGAAGGAACAGAAGAAGAAATTGGAAAGCCAATTGGTAGCGACGCTTCCAATGAAAAGAGTACATATACGACATTATTTGCGATAGACGAAGCAAAAAGCATATTAGAAGAAACGATTGCCAAAGCAAAAGATGCAATTATGTCCCTGCAATTACAAGATACATACTTGCTCTCTGTTTGTGATCTCATCGCAAAGCGTAACAACTAGTATAACAGCGTTTTCATTTGTTGAGTCATTCATCATTTTGTGGTATAAATGTAGAAAAAGGTTTTTCTTTTCTTTTTATTGGCAAAAATATACTTAGATTACATTGCCGTTGTCACGTTGTGTGAGCGGCTCTTTTTTTCATCATACAAAGAAGTGGGCGTATCCAAGTAAGAAAAGATAAGAACTTCTTGTATTATGTAAAGTTTTTTTATAATATTTGACATGTTGACAGATTATGAAATGAAAGTGAGTGATCCATGTGGATCTAACGCAAATTCAAAACCCTAGTTTTTTGAAAGATATGTCTATCAGTGAACTAGAGGAATTGAGTGAGGATATTCGCAAGTTTTTAATTGAAGAGCTCTCTCAAACAGGTGGACATATTGCTCCTAACTTAGGTGTAGTAGAACTCACAATTGCTCTGCATACATTATTTGATAGTCCGAAAGATAAATTTTTATGGGATGTCGGACATCAATCTTATGTTCATAAAATTTTAACAGGGCGTGCAAAAGAGTTTCGTACATTAAGGCAGTATAAAGGATTGTGTGGTTTTCCAAAACGTTGTGAAAGTGAACATGATGTGTGGGAAACTGGTCACAGCTCAACGTCATTATCTGCTGCGATGGGAATGGCTTTAGCGCGTGATTTAAAGAAAACAAATGAATATGTTATACCAATTATTGGAGATGGTGCTTTAACTGGAGGAATGGCTCTAGAAGCGCTGAATCATATCGGACACGAAAAGACAGATATGATTGTGATACTTAACGATAATGAAATGTCAATCGCACCGAATGTTGGAGCACTTCATAATGTACTTGGTCGCTTGCGTACAGCTGGCAAATATCAATGGGTAAAAGATGAACTAGAGTATATTCTTAAAAAGATTCCAGCAGTTGGTGGGAAAGTTGCAGCGACGGCGGAAAAAATTAAAGATAGCTTGAAATATTTATTAGTATCTGGTGTCTTTTTTGAGGAATTAGGTTTTACTTATTTAGGTCCAGTTGATGGACATGATTATGAAAAACTATTTGAAACGCTGCAATATGCGAAGAAAACAAAAGGCCCAGTACTTGTTCATGTGATTACAAAGAAAGGGAAAGGGTATAAACCTGCTGAAAGTGATGTAATCGGTACTTGGCATGGCACTGGCCCATATAAGATTGAATCGGGAGACTTTGTGAAACCGAAGGAAGTTGCTCCAGCATGGAGCAACGTTGTTAGTGAAACGGTTCGCAAACTGGCAAGAACGGATGAGCGTATCGTAGCGATTACGCCGGCGATGCCTGTTGGATCTAAACTTGAGAAGTTTCATCAAGAGTTTCCAAATCGTATGATTGATGTAGGAATTGCCGAGCAACATGCAACAACGATGGCAGCTGGAATGGCAACACAAGGAATGAAACCATTCTTAGCGATCTATTCGACGTTCTTACAAAGAGCATATGATCAAGTTGTTCATGATATATGCCGTCAAAATTTGAATGTTTTCATCGGTATTGATCGTTCTGGATTAGTTGGTGCAGATGGAGAAACGCATCAAGGAGTATTTGATATTGCGTTTTTACGCCACTTACCAAATATCGTCCTTATGATGCCGAAAGATGAGAATGAAGGACAACATTTAGTATATACAGCAATGCAATATGAAGATGGACCGATTGCACTTCGATATCCACGTGGAAATGGACTTGGTGTTCCAATGGATGATGAATTAAAGGTGATTCCAATTGGCACATGGGAAACATTAAGAGAAGGTACGCAAGCAGCCATTGTAACATTTGGGACAACAATTCCAATGGCTATGGAAGCAGCAGAGCGTCTTGAAAAAGCTGGTGTTTCTGTAAAGGTGGTAAATGCTCGTTTTATTAAGCCAATGGATGAAGCATATTTGCATGATCTTTTAGGAAAGAATATACCGATTTTAACAATTGAAGAAGCTTGTTTAATCGGCGGGTTTGGATCAGGAGTCATGGAGTTTGCTGCTGAACATGGATATCATAGTGCATTGATTGAACGAATGGGAATTCCAGATCATTTTATCGAGCATGGTAGCGTTACGAAATTATTAGAAGAAATTGGTTTAACAACAGATGCGGTTGTAGATCGCATTCATACAATGATTCCATCAAAACAAAAAAGGGCGTAACAAATGAGTGTAAAAAAAGAAAGAGTAGATGTATTAGTAGTAGAACGCGGGCTGATTGAAACGCGTGAAAAAGCAAAGCGCGCCATTATGGCTGGGCTTGTATATGCGAATGAGATGAGGATCGATAAGCCGGGGGAAAAAATTCCTGAGGACACACCCATTACAATAAAGGGACAAGTTATGCCTTATGTAAGCCGCGGTGGTTATAAATTAGAAAAGGCATTACAAGTATTTCAACTTGATTTGCAAGATAAAATTATGATTGATATTGGTTCATCAACTGGTGGTTTTACAGATTGTGCGCTACAAAATGGAGTAAAGTTATCTTATGCTTTGGATGTAGGATACAATCAATTGGCGTGGAAACTTCGTCAAGATGAACGTGTTGTTGTGATGGAACGAACGAACTTCCGTTATGTCACACCAGCTGACTTAGCGCGTGGATTACCTCAGTTTGCAAGCATCGACGTTTCGTTTATATCATTAAAGCTTATTTTGCCGGTTTTAAAAACAATGCTTATGCCAAATGGTGATGTAGCTGCATTAATTAAACCGCAATTTGAAGCTGGGCGAGAACAAGTTGGAAAAAAAGGTATCGTTCGTGACAAAAAAGTACATGAAGCTGTTGTTGAAATGATTGTCGACTTTGCGTTACAAGAAGGATACGATGTACAAGGCTTGACGTTCTCACCGATTACAGGTGGAGATGGAAATATCGAATTTTTAATCCATTTAAAATGGTATGGTGAGCGCGAGACTGGCGAAAACCATTCTCCAATTTCCATCGAGCAAGTTGTTACAGAAGCGCATGAAGTGTTAAAACAAAAGGGAAAAGGGGAATAACGTATGTTGTTCCTCTTTTTGTTGGAATTGTATAATGATTGTAAAAACAATTGTGTACAATAAAACGATTATACGTTAACATAAATAAGTGAAGTATATCAACGTTTAAACTATGGTAAGAGATAGTGTGAGGTGCAAATGTATGAATAAGGGTCAGCGCCATATTAAAATTAGAGAAATTATCGCGAACAAAGAAATTGAAACACAAGATGAACTAGTTGACATTTTACGTAACGAAGGCTTTAATGTAACGCAAGCAACTGTATCACGTGATATTAAAGAGCTGCACTTAGTAAAAGTGCCATTACATGATGGCCGCTATAAATATAGCTTACCAGCAGATCAACGCTTTAATCCGTTACAAAAATTAAAACGAAATCTAGTTGATTCGTTTGTGAAATTAGACACAGCAGGGCATATGCTTGTGTTAAAAACATTACCTGGTAATGCTCACGCGCTAGGAGCGCTTATTGATCATTTAGAGTGGGACGAGATTATCGGCACCATTTGTGGTGATGATACTTGCTTAATTATTTGTCGTACGCCTGAAGATACTGGTAATGTATCGGATCGTTTCTTAAATATGCTGTAACAAAAAAGAATCTTGTTTACTTTCTTACTAAAATGAGAAAGTAAACAAGATATTTTTTATTGTGAAAAATAGGATTTTTATAATGGTATACATAAAGAGGCGGATTGACCCATAAAACAAATGTTTGGTACAATGAAGCATGTTAGAGAATACATGATAGATGTGATATATAGAGGATAACGATTTAAATCATATGTAATGAAAGCTCTTAATAGGGCATTAGTTTATAACGAGGTGAATGAAGCATTGTTATCGGAATTATCGATTAGAAACTTTGCTATTATTGAGTCATTAAATATTTCTTTTCAAAAAGGCTTAACTGTATTAAGTGGTGAAACAGGAGCGGGAAAATCAATTATTATTGATGCAATTAGCTTACTTGTTGGTGGTCGTGGCTCAGCGGAATTTGTTCGATATGGAACAGAGAAAGCAGAAATTGAAGGATTGTTTTATATAGAGGACGATAAACACCCGTGCATTGCGAAGGCAGAAGAGCTAGATATTGAAATTGAAGATGGCATGATTATTTTAAAACGTGACATAGCTGCGAATGGAAAAAGTGTATGTCGCATCAATGGTAAGCTTGTTACATTAAGCATATTGAAAGAAATTGGGAAAACACTTGTTGATATTCACGGACAACATGAGACACAAGATTTAATGAATGAAGAACGGCATCTCTTCATGCTTGATCATTTTGATGGGGATCGAATTGTAAAACAATTAGAAAAATATCAAGAAGTATATGTAAAATATGAACAATTGAAGAAACAGTTAAAAGCTTTAACAGAAAATGAACAACAGATGGCTCACCGCTTGGATTTAATTCAATTTCAATGTGAAGAAATTCGTAAAGCCGATTTAAAGGTAGATGAAGAAGAGGAATTAACAGAGGAGCGCTTGAAAATCTCTAATTTTGAGAAGATTTATAAAGCGCTAGGTGATGCTTATCGTTCATTAAGTGCAGATGGACAAGGTCTTGATCATGTGCGAAATGCAATGGGGCAAATGGAGAGTATTGCACATTTAGATGAATCGTATCAAGAAAACCATGATTCGATAGCAAATAGTTATTATTTGCTGGAAGAAGTAGCCTATCAGCTAAGAGAAAAATTAGATATGATGGAATATGATCCAAATCGTTTAGATGAAATTGAAAATCGTTTAAATGAAATTCGTATGCTAAAGAGAAAGTATGGAAATACTGTAGAAGAGATTTTAGCGTATGCAGATAAAATAGAGCAAGAAATATTTACGATTGAAAATAAAGATGTGCATATTGAAAAGGCTAAAAAAGAGTTAAAAGAATTGGAAAGTGTAATCTTAAAAGAAGCGACAGTGTTAAGTGATATGCGCCATGAGCTTGCAGAGCGCTTAACAAGTGCCATTCACCAAGAATTGAAAGAACTATATATGGAAAAAACAAAATTTGAAGTGAGAATAACAAAAAAAGAAGGAAATGTAGAAGATCCACTCGTTGAAGGAATACCTGTCAAATTAACAGTGGATGGATATGACCAAGTCGAGTTCTATATTTCCACAAATCCAGGTGAACCGTTGAAACAGCTTTCAAAAGTTGCTTCTGGAGGAGAGCTATCTCGTATCATTTTAGCTTTAAAGAGTATTTTTTCGAAACATCATGGTGTCGCATCTGTCATTTTTGATGAAGTGGATACAGGTGTGAGTGGCCGGGTTGCACAAGCGATTGCTGAAAAAATTTACAGGGTATCAGTAAATTCACAAGTACTTTGCATTACTCATTTACCTCAAGTAGCTTCAATGGCGGACTCGCATTTATTTATCCGAAAACAAGTAGCGAATGATCGGACAATTACATCTGTCACAATACTAAGTCCAGAGGATAAAGTAACAGAAATTGCTCGCATGATTTCTGGTGTAGAAATTACGGATTTAACTACGGAACATGCGAAAGAGTTACTTACACAAGCAAATCATTTTAAGCAAGCAGCAGAGGCTATCCAATAATGGATAGCTTTTTTGCTCAAATCATGATTTCTTAATTCTTCCGGTTATAAACAGGGCGTTGCAAGGAGAGATTAAAAGATGAGGCCGAAGAGGCTGAATGTGGGGTAGGAGCGAGGAGAGTGAATAAATTGAAATTAGAACACTTCCGGAAAATAATAGGGATTTGTCTCCTTGTTTCGTTAGTTTTTATTGTCTGTTTTAAACCATTACGTACATTTATTTCATTTCCAAAACAACTTGTTATTTTTGAAGGGGAACAATCAGAAATAGAATCACTGCCTGTTTTTCAAGCTTCATCTACCAATCATAACGTGTTTACCGTAAGTCCCAAACAAAAAGCACCGGGGATTATGGTGAATTCTCATCGAAATGGTGAAGCGGATATGGTGTTTCAATTGGCTGGTCTCCCTGTGAAGAAAGTAAACGTAAAAGTGTTAAAAGATTTTAAAGTCATTCCAGGTGGACAATCTATCGGTGTGAAGTTGAATACGAAAGGCGTTCTTGTTGTTGGACATCATTTAATTCAAACGGAAAAAGGGAAAGTATCACCAGGTGAACTAGCAGGTGTACAAATTGGTGATATGATTACTGCAATTAATGGAAAAACAATCGAAAGAATGAGCGATGTAGCACCATTTATTCATAGTAGTGGTGAAACAGGTGAACCGCTCCATCTTGTGTTATTGAGAGATGGGAAGCATATTCGCACAAAGTTAACGCCACAAAAAGATAGTGGGGAATCATCTTATCGCATTGGTCTATATATTCGCGATTCGGCAGCTGGTATTGGCACGATGACATTTATCCATCCAAATTCCATGAAATATGGAGCGCTTGGTCATGTTATTTCTGACAATGATACAAAAAAACCGATTCAAGTGGAAGATGGACAAATTATGCGTTCGACAGTCACTTCGATTGAAAGAGGGAGCCATGGAAATCCCGGAGAAAAGTTAGCGAAATTCTCACCAGATCGTGAAGTGATTGGGAATATTACAATAAATAGTCCATTTGGGATTTTTGGTAAGTTAAATACGAATGTGAAAAATGGGATAATGGATAAGGCGATGCCAATCGCATTATCTCATCAAGTAAAAGAAGGTCCAGCAAAAATATTAACAGTAATTGATAACGATAAAGTAGAATCATTTGATGTGAACATAGTAAGTGCAGTACCGCAAAAATTTCCAGCTACAAAAGGAATGGTTATAAAGGTTACTGATAAGCGTTTATTAGAAAAAACGGGTGGTATTGTACAAGGAATGAGCGGAAGCCCAATTGTTCAAAATGGAAAAGTGATTGGTGCAGTTACACATGTATTTGTAAATGATCCCACTTCCGGATATGGTGTGCATATTGAGTGGATGTTACATGAAGCAGGAATAAATATTTATGAACAAGAGAAAAAAGCAAGCTGATGTGTATCGGCTTGCTTTTTTATTGAGAAATTCGTTGAAATTTTGGAAAAGCTCCGCAAGAGCTGTTTTTTGTTGTAAAATAAAAGAAAAGAGTGGACATTTTGTTGTAATTCTATGATGGAATGTGATGCAAAAAAAAAGAAATGAACGATAAACATATTTTTTTGTGATTTTATCGGAATTTAGAAACTTTAAAAGGGAAATTTCACACAATTGTCGAACAATTCATGTAGCCTAGAAGCTTACACATGTCGGAAAATTCGATTCGATTCGGTAAGGGAGGAAAAGCTGTGGAGAAAATCAAAGTATGTCTTGTGGATGATAATAAAGAATTGGTATCAATGCTAGAAAGTTATGTTGCTGCCCAAGATGATATGGAAGTAATCGGAACGGCTTATAATGGTCAAGAATGTTTAAATTTATTAAAAGAGAAACAACCTGATGTACTCGTTTTAGACATTATTATGCCACATTTAGATGGCCTAGCAGTACTGGAGAAAATGCGACATATTGAACGATTAAAACAACCGAATGTTATTATGTTAACAGCATTTGGGCAAGAAGATGTGACAAAAAAAGCAGTTGATCTAGGAGCTTCTTATTTCATATTAAAACCATTTGATATGGAGAATTTAACGAGCCATATTCGTCAAGTAAGTGGTAAAACAAACGCTGCGATAAAACGTCCACTACCATCTTTCCGATCGGCAACAACAGCAGATGGAAAACCGAAAAATTTAGATGCGAGTATTACGAGCATTATTCACGAAATTGGTGTGCCAGCTCATATTAAAGGATATATGTATTTACGCGAAGCAATTTCTATGGTATACAATGATATTGAGTTGTTAGGATCTATTACGAAAGTATTATATCCAGATATCGCTAAGAAATATAATACAACAGCAAGCCGTGTGGAACGTGCAATTCGACATGCGATTGAAGTAGCATGGAGCCGTGGGAATATTGATTCTATCTCATCTTTATTCGGTTATACCGTATCCATGTCAAAAGCAAAACCTACAAATTCCGAGTTTATCGCAATGGTTGCGGATAAGTTGAGACTTGAACATAAGGCGAGCTGAAATTATTAGTAACGACAATAATATTATTAGAGAACGTTGAGTGACACATGTTTTTTCGGACCGATCAATAACTCGGTCGTTTGGTGATGAACACTGTTCTTTTAGTAGTTATTCAAACTATTGAAAGAGCGGTGTTTTTTCTTGTTAATTACATTGCTTCACCATGGTTTTGGTATACGGGTGCAGGTGCATCACTGCAGTTTTCATCAATTCCAATACCGCCACCATCACCTATGTTTAACGCTAAATCAGGTCTTTGTGGTGCTGGATAATCTCCGTAAGCATACGATTGCGGAGAATCATTCCTTACTCTAAATGATAAAGTGAAACTTTAATCAGTGGGGGTTTTCTTCATCCCCCACTGATTATGAGCCCTCACCAATCGGGCTGTTACGGGCAGCCCTACTCCCACCTATCTTCCTTGCTTCTCTCTGAATCTTGAGGTGGGAGTCTTACTGCCCTAAAATAGCGGGATAAAATTCTGGCACAACTTAATCCTAATGCAATTCATCCAAGTTTCTTCATTATTTTAACACTTCTTTTTCAAATGATTGTTGTTTAGCTTGATGGTATAGATAGAAGTATTTCCATCTCAGTTCTCGTGATATAATTATGAAAGGTATTCGAAAGGGAGCGAAAGAAGGATAGTAAAAAGTCCTGCAAATACAGGACTATATTATTTTTCATCGTTATTTTGTTTTTCTAATTCAACTAGTTTTTGAATTAAAATATGCTGCGGCATATGCATAAGTTGTTCAAGGGGAACACCTAACGCTTTTGATAGACGAATTGCAGTATCCGGAGAAATTTGTAATGGTCTCATAGAAGTACCTCCTTTTTCGTATAGTATAGCATAGATTGGAGGAGTAAAGATGACTCTTATATTTGCGCATCGCGGTGCAGCGGGTACGTACCCAGAGAACACAATGATTTCATTTGAAGCTGCTGAATCTTTTGGAGCAAATGGGATTGAATTAGATGTTCAACTCACGAAAGATGGAAAAGTTGTTGTCATTCATGATGAAACGGTTAATCGGACAACGAATGGAAAAGGAGCAGTGAGAAATTACTTATATGAAGATTTAAGAAAGCTAGATGCAAGTTATAAGTTTAATGAAAAAGTAGGCTTTTGTCCTATCCCTTTATTAGAGGAAGTATTGGATTGGTTGAAATCCAATTCATTGCTCCTGAATATTGAACTTAAAAATAACAAAGTTCCCTATAGAGGGTTGGAAGAAGAAGTCATTACATTTGTGAGAAAGTATAGTTTTGAGGAACGGGTTATTTTGTCATCATTTAATCATTACAGCATGAAACATTGTCATATGATGGCACCAGATATTCAAACAGCGATTTTATATCGAGAAGGATTACATAGTCCTTGGGCATATGCGCAAAAGATGGGAGCAACTGCAATTCATCCAAATTATCGCTATCTTCAAGATGCAATTGCGGAGTTAACAATGGAGAGTGGAGTAGAGGTTCGTCCGTATACAATTAATGATGAGACAGTGATCCGTAAATATTTTGATATGAATATTTCCGCGATTATTACAGACTATCCGGAAACGGCTAGAGCGCTGTTGCAAGATAAAAAATGAGACCTTTCGTGAGAAGGGTCTTAATTTTTATCTTGCTATTCTATTCATATCTTAGCGGTAGGTTTTGTGAAAATTCGACTCATGTAAAGGTTTGCTTTATCTTCTGAAGCGGGCCTGTACTTTGTTTCGTTTTCGATCACGGTGCAAAATGAAGCCGCCAAAAAGATAAAAACCGACAGCGAAACAACATGCGCCAATTAGAAATTGTAGCCATAATACAGAGAAGGGAGAAAGCAGAATGCCGAATACAGTATCTCTCATTAATTTAATCCCTAACATGGCTAATGAAATCGGAATAAGTGCTAGGAGAAGGGCAAAGTAACGTTGCATAAAAAATCTCCTTTTCAGATAATTTTGTATATATTAAATGATGAAATATAAAATAGGTGTTTGTCAAGAGAAAGAAGAGCGAGTAAGATAAAGGTGTGAAAAAGCTTGCAGAGGTACTTCGAAAGGAAGTGTAATGTATGAAACAAAAAGTTCTCATTATCGGAGCGGGTGAAGGTGGAAGTACAATATTAAGTTTGTTGCAACGTTCAAATATATTTGAAATAATTGGGGTTATTGATATAAATCCAAATGCGAAGGGATTGCAACTTGCAAAAGAGCAATCGATTTCAACTGGAAATCATATAGAGTCTTTTTTAAAAAAACATGTTGACGTCATTTTTGATATGACGGGGGATGATCATCTACATAAAGTTCTTTTAGAAAAAAAGCATGAACATACATTACTAATACCGGGAAATATTGCTGAGATCGTTACGAAACTCGCGCACGAGAAAGAAGAGTTAATTGAAAAATTAAAAGCTCAAACGCAGCAGAAAGATTTGATTTTAAATTCTACACATGATGGTATGATCGTTGTGAATAAAGAAGGGATTATAAAATTATTTAATAAAAGTGCAGCGCGAATGACAGGTTATACAACAAGTGAAGCTACTGGGAAATATATTTTAGAAGTAATTCCGACAAGTAAATTACTTCGAATTTTACGGACAAAACAAATCGAAGTAAATCAGGAACTTACATTGGATAACGGAAAAAAGATCATTACGACGCGCATTCCGATTTTGAAAGAGGACGGAGAAGTTCAAGGGGCATTTGCCGTTTTTAAAGATATTACTGAAGTTGTAAATTTGGCTGAAGAAGTTACGGATTTAAAAGAAATACAAACGTTACTAGAAGCAATTATTTATTCATCTGAAGAAGCAATTTCTGTTGTAGATGAGAAAGGGAGAGGGATTGTCATAAATCCTGCCTATACAAAATTAACAGGTTTGACAGAAGAAGATATAATTGGAAAACCGGCAACGACTGACATTGTAGAGGGAGAGAGCATGCATATGAAGGTACTTCGTACGCGTAGGGCTGTGCGGGGCATTCATATGAAAATTGGACAAAGAAAGCGAGATGTAATTGTAAATGTTGCCCCGGTTATTGTTGATGGAATATTAAAAGGTAGTGTAGGTGTAATTCGTGACGTCTCAGAAATACAAAAGTTAACAAATGATTTACATCGAGCGAGACAAATTATTCGAACACTTGAAGCAAAATATTCTTTTGATGATATTGTTGGAGTTTCGGATGAAATGATGGCGGCGATCGAGCAAGCGAAACTTGGGGCAAATACGCCAGCGACAGTATTGCTTCGAGGAGAATCAGGAACAGGGAAAGAATTATTTGCGCATGCGATTCATAATAGTAGTAATCGAAAATACAATAAATTTGTTCGTGTAAACTGCGCCGCAATTTCAGAAAATCTGTTAGAAAGCGAATTGTTTGGCTATGAAGAAGGGGCGTTTTCTGGTGCAAAAAGGGGCGGGAAACGAGGACTCTTTGAAGAAGCGAACAATGGAAGTATATTTTTAGATGAGATTGGGGAATTATCTGCTAGCACACAAGCGAAGTTACTTCGAGTGTTACAAGAAAAAGAAATTGTAAAAGTTGGAGGAACAAAAGCGATTCCAATTAATGTAAGAGTGATTGCTGCAACTCATGTAAATTTAGAAAAAGCGATTTTAGAAGGAGAGTTTCGAGAAGATTTATATTATCGTTTAAATAAGATTCCAATTCAAATTCCGTCTCTTCGTCAACGGAAAGAGGATATTCCGTTTATCGCAGAAAGATTAATTCAAAAGATTAATCAAGATTATGGGCGTAATGTAGAGGGACTAACAAAAGCAGCAATTGAGTATTTACAATCATATGATTGGCCTGGCAATGTGCGAGAGCTGGAAAATATTTTGGGACGAGCGATTATTTTTATGAGTTACAATGAAGCTTATATTGATGTACATCATTTACCTTCTTTGCATAAAGATGAACAAGTGGAATTAAAGGCGAATCGTTTATTACCAGAATTAGAAGAAAAGTCTCTTGAACATTTAGTTACAGAGTTTGAAGGGAATATTATCCGGGAATATTTAGAGAAATTTAATGGCAATAAGACAAAAACAGCAAAAGCTTTAGGTATTTCAGTACGAAACTTATATTATAAGTTAGAAAAATATGAGTCTGCAAAAAATAGCATGCAATAAATTGCGCGCCATGCAATTTATTGCATGGTATATAAAAAACGACAAATTAGGACAGAATATTCTGTTATTTTTAGGTTGTTGATTCTACTGTGTTTTGTATGCGTTTTCATTATTGGTAAGACCACTTTAGAAAGTTGGCATGGTATTTGCTTTATACATAGATGAGGGACGACGGAAAGGGTTGATTACAAAATATGAAGTTAAAACACTTAATTGATCGAGTAGCAGAGCAGCCAAAGAAAACAGTGGCTGTAGCAGTAGCGGAAGATCATGAAGTAATTGAAGCAGTAGCAAAGGCAACTCAATTACAGTTAGCTCAATTTCGTCTATATGGAAATCAAGAAAAAATTATGAGTATGCTACAAGAGTATCGTTTACAATCATCTGAAGACATTGAGGTGATTGCAACACTTTCTAGTGCGGAAGCTGCAGAACTTTCTGTTAAAGCTGTAAGAAATGATGAAGCAGATGTACTTATGAAAGGAAACATTCCTACAGCAAATATATTGAAAGCAGTACTCAATAAAGAGTGGGGGCTTCGAAAAGGCGGCGTTCTTTCACATGTTGCAGTTTTTGAGGTTCCGAATTATGATCGCTTTATTTTTGTTACGGATGCAGCAATGAATATTGCACCTGATGTCACACAAAAAGCAGCTATTATACAAAATACTGTGGAAGTTGCCCGGGCAATAGGGAATGATTTGCCGAAAGTAGCTCCAATTGCAGCTGTGGAAGTGATTAATCCAGCAATGCAAGCGACAATTGATGCAGCGATGTTAACGCAAATGAATCGCCGTGGACAAATTAAAGATTGTATTGTGGATGGACCACTCGCTTTAGATAATGCGATATCTCAAATTGCAGCAGAACATAAAGGTATAGCAAGTGATGTAGCAGGTAAGGCAGACATTTTACTCGTCCCAACAATTGAAGCTGGAAATGTGCTATATAAATCACTCGTTTATTTTGCAAAGGCAAATGTAGGAGCGATGATTGCGGGCGCAAAAGCACCGATTATATTAACATCGCGTGCTGATTCAGCAGAAACAAAAGTATATTCGTTAGCTTTGGCAGTTGCCACTGCTTCTAAATAAACCAATAAGGGTAAAACAATTAGGGGGAAATGACAATGGCATTAGAAATCTTCGAATACTTAGAAAAATATGATTATGAGCAAGTAGTATTTTGTCAAGATAAAGAATCTGGATTAAAAGCAATTATTGCAATTCATGATACAACACTTGGACCAGCTCTTGGTGGAACAAGAATGTGGACATATGATTCTGAAGAAGCGGCGATTGAAGATGCACTGCGTCTTGCAAAAGGGATGACATATAAAAATGCAGCAGCTGGTTTAAATCTTGGTGGTGCAAAAACAGTTATTATCGGTGACCCAAGAAAAGATAAAAGCGAAGCGATGTTCCGAGCGCTTGGACGTTACATTCAAGGGTTAAACGGACGCTACATTACAGCAGAAGATGTTGGTACAACAGTAGATGATATGGATATTATCCATGAAGAAACAGATTTTGTAACAGGTATTTCACCTTCATTCGGTTCTTCTGGAAATCCATCGCCAGTAACTGCATACGGTGTATACCGTGGTATGAAGGCAGCTGCGAAAGAAGCTTTTGGCACAGATAGCTTAGAAGGTAAAGTGATTGCTGTTCAAGGTGTTGGAAATGTGGCGTATCATCTTTGCAAACATTTACATGCTGAATCAGCACAATTAATTGTTACAGATATTAATAAAGAAGCAGTACAACGCGCAGTAGAAGAATTTGGAGCAACAGCAGTAGAACCAAACGAAATTTATGGTGTTGAATGTGACATTTATGCACCATGTGCGTTAGGTGCAACAGTTAATGATGAAACAATTCCACAATTTAAAGCAAAAGTAATCGCCGGTTCTGCAAATAACCAATTAAAAGAAGAACGTCATGGTGATATCATTCATGAAATGGGAATTGTATACGCACCAGATTATGTTATTAATGCAGGCGGCGTAATTAACGTAGCTGATGAGTTATATGGATACAATAGAGAACGTGCATTAAAACGTGTAGAGTCTATTTATGACACAATCGAAAAAGTGATTGAAATTTCAAAACGCGATTCTGTTCCAACTTACGTGGCAGCAGATCGTCTAGCTGAAGAGCGTATTGCAAGCTTAAAAAATACTCGTAGCACATATTTACGCAACGGTCACGATATTATTAGCCGTCGCTAATCTTTCATATACAACTTCTACAAAAGCTGTGGTTACCTCTCGTGAGGTTTCCACTGTCTTTTGAATTTATAGGTGGGGGTAGCAACATTGTCGGTAAATCGAATCCTTGTTATTAATCCTGGTAGTACATCTACAAAAATAGGTGTTTTTGATAATGAGAGACCTGTTTTAGAAGAAACGATTCGCCATGATACAGAAGAAATTAAAAAATATAAGCGAATTATTGATCAATATGAATTTCGAAAAGAAACAATTCTAGAAGTTCTTCATTCTCATGGCATCAATATTTCGAAATTAAATGCTGTTTGCGGTCGTGGAGGATTGCTTCGTCCTATTGAAGGCGGTACATATACAGTGAACGAAGCGATGTTAGAAGATTTAAAAAATGGATATAGCGGCCATCACGCTTCTAACCTTGGTGGGATTTTAGCCTATGAAATTGCTTCAGGATTAAATATTCCTGCATTCATTGTTGACCCAGTTGTCGTAGATGAAATGGAGCCAATCGCTCGGATTAGTGGAATTGCTGGTATGGAACGAAAAAGTATTTTTCATGCATTAAATCAAAAAGCGGTAGCGCGTAAAGTTGCAACAGAACTTGGGCGTAAATATGAAGATTTAAATGTAATTATTGCACATATGGGTGGCGGAATTACAGTTGGTGCTCATAAAAATGGAAAAGTCATTGATGTAAATAATGGTCTAAATGGAGAAGGACCATTTAGTCCAGAGCGCGCTGGGACAGTGCCTGTAGGTCAATTGATAGAAATGTGTTTTTCTGGAAATTATTACCGCGATGAAATGATGAAAAAGATTGTTGGACAAGGCGGCTTAGTAAGTCTTATTGGTACAAATGATGCAATTAAAGTAGAAAATATGGTTGAAAAAGGTGATCCTGAAGCAACTCTTATTTACAAAGCAATGGCTTATCAAGTTGCGAAAGAAATTGGAGGAGCAAGCGCAGTTCTTCATGGGAAAATCGATGCAATTGTATTAACTGGTGGACTTGCGTATAGCAAAATTCTAATAGATGAAATAAAAGATAGAGTGAACTGGATTGCCGATGTCATTGTGCATCCTGGAGAAGATGAGTTACAAGCATTAGCGGAAGGAGCCCTTCGTGTACTACGGGAAGAAGAAGCTCCAAAAGAGTATGTTGTACGAGAAAAAGAAACGGTAGCTAGGGGTTGAGATAATGGCAAAAGAATATGATTTAGTCATCGTTGGCGGCGGAACAGGTGGATATGTTGCTGCTATTCGTGCATCGCAGTTAGGGCTAAAAACAGCTCTTGTTGAAAAAGATAATCTTGGTGGTACGTGCTTACATAAAGGGTGTATTCCAAGTAAGGCTTTACTCCGTAGTGCGGAAGTATATGCAACCGCTAAAAAGGGAGAAGAGTTTGGTGTTGTGACGAGTAATGTAGGGTTAAATTTTGCGAAAGTACAAGAGCGTAAGGAAAAAATTGTCGCTCAACTTCATAAAGGTGTTCAGCACTTAATGAAGCAAGGGAAGATTGATGTGTATGAAGGCATTGGCCGTATACTAGGTCCATCGATTTTCTCTCCGATGCCAGGAACAATTTCAGTTGAATTTGCAAATGGTGAAGAGAATGAAATGTTAATTCCGAAAAACGTAATTGTTGCAACTGGTTCCCGTCCAAACTCGTTACCTGGATTAGAATTAGACGGAGAATACGTTATGTCCTCGGATCATGCTCTAAAAATGGAAACGCTTCCTAATTCTATTATTATTGTTGGCGGTGGCGTAATTGGAATCGAATGGGCATCTATGCTTGCTGATTTTGGTGTAGAAGTCACTATATTAGAATATGCAAAACATGTTCTTCCACTTGAGGATCAAGATGTGTCAAAAGAAATGCAACGTCTTTTAAAGAAAAAAGGAATTAAAGTGGTGACTGGTGCAAAAGTATTACCAGAAACATTAGTAAAAGATAATGGGGTAACCATTCAAGCAGAACATAATGGTGAAAAGAAAGAATTTCAAGCAGAAAAAATGCTTGTATCTGTGGGAAGACAAGCGAATACACAAAATATCGGATTGGAAAATACAGATATTATTGTGGAAAAAGGATACATTCAAACAAATGAATTTTATCAAACGAAAGAATCCCACATTTACGCGATTGGTGATGTAATCGGGGGATTACAACTTGCACATGTTGCTTCACATGAAGGAATCGTTGCTGTAGAGCATATTGCTGGAAAAGATGTTATGCCAATTGATTACTCTATGGTATCGAAATGTGTTTATAGCAATCCAGAGGTTGCATCTGTTGGTTTAACAGAACAAGAGGCAAAAGAGAAAGGCTATAAGCTAAAAGTAGGTAAGTTTTCATTCCGTGCAATCGGAAAGGCACTTGTATATGGAGAGTCAGATGGATTTGTGAAACTTGTAGTTGATGAAGAAACAAATGATATTCTTGGTGTCCATATGATTGGCCCACATGTAACAGATATGATTTCTGAAGCTGGCCTTGCAAGAGTGTTAGATGCAACACCTTGGGAAGTAGCACATACAATTCATCCGCATCCATCATTATCAGAAGCGATTGGTGAAGCAGCATTAGCTGTAGATGGAAAAGCGTTACACGCATAAAAATGTGGATTTAGGAGGTTATGAAAAATGGCAGAAGTAAAGGAAAAACGCCATGAAGCGCTTGGCTTAAGTGATGAGCAAGTATTAGAAATGTACCGTACGATGTTACTTGCACGTAAAATTGATGAACGCATGTGGTTATTAAACCGTGCGGGTAAAATCCCATTCGTAATTTCTTGTCAAGGACAAGAAGCGGCGCAAGTAGGATCCGCGTTTGCACTTGATCGAGAAAAGGATTATGTATTGCCTTACTACCGTGATATGGGCGTAGTATTAACATTTGGTATGACAGCAAAAGAACTTATGTTATCTGGATTTGCAAAAGCGGAAGATCCAAACTCAGGTGGCCGTCAAATGCCTGGTCACTTTGGACAGAAGAAAAATCGTATTGTAACAGGATCGTCTCCGGTTACAACACAAGTACCACATGCTGTTGGGATTGCTTTAGCGGGAAAAATGGAGAAAAAAGATTTAGTAACGTTTGTAACATTTGGTGAAGGTTCTTCTAACCAAGGTGATTTCCACGAAGGTGCGAACTTTGCTGGTGTACACAAGCTACCTGTCATCTTTATGTGTGAAAATAACAAATATGCAATTTCAGTACCGCTTGAAAAGCAATTAGCATGTAAAAATGTATCAGATCGTGCGATTGGATATGGTATGCCAGGATATACGGTAGACGGAAATGATCCACTTGCAGTATATGAAGCTGTAAAAGAGGCAGCAGAACGCGGAAGACGCGGTGAAGGCCCAACGTTAATTGAGACTGTATCATATCGTTTAACAGCACATTCCAGTGATGATGACGATCGTGTATATCGCGATAAAGAAGAAGTGGAAGAAGCGAAGAAGAAAGATTCAATCTTTACATTTGCTGCTTATTTAAAAGAAGTAGGTTTATTGACAGAAGAATCTGAAAAACAAATGTTAGATGAAATTATGCATATCGTAAATGAAGCAACAGAATATGCAGAAAATGCTCCGTATGCAGCACCTGAAGATGCATTGAAGCACGTATACGCAGAATAGGGGGAACGTTTCATGGCTGTAATGTCTTATATTGACGCGATTACATTAGCAATGCGTGAAGAAATGGAACGCGATGAGAAAGTATTTGTATTAGGAGAAGACGTTGGTAAAAAAGGTGGCGTATTTAAAGCGACAACTGGATTGTATGATCAATTCGGCGAAGATCGCGCGCTCGATACACCGCTTGCAGAATCTGCAATTGCAGGAGTAGCAATCGGAGCGGCGATGTATGGTATGCGTCCGATTGCGGAAATGCAATTTGCTGATTTTATTATGCCAGCGGTGAACCAAATTGTGTCTGAAGCAGCAAAAATTCGCTATCGTTCTAATAATGACTGGACTTGTCCATTAACGATACGTGCACCATTTGGTGGCGGTGTTCACGGTGCTTTATATCATTCACAATCCGTAGAAGCATTATTTGCAAACCAACCGGGTTTAAAAATAGTAATTCCTTCTACACCACATGATGCAAAAGGATTATTAAAAGCGGCGATTCGTGATGAAGATCCAGTATTATTCTTTGAACATAAACGTGCATATCGTTTAATTAAAGGCGAAGTACCAGAAGATGATTACGTATTACCGATTGGAAAAGCAGATGTAAAACGTGAAGGCGATGATATTACTGTTATCACATATGGATTATGTGTTCATTTTGCTCTTCAAGCTGCTGAAAAGTTAGCAAAAGATGGCATTTCCGCACATATTCTTGACTTGCGTACTGTATATCCATTAGATAAGGAAGCAATTATTGAAGCTGCTTCAAAAACAGGTAAAGTTCTTCTTGTAACGGAAGATAATAAAGAAGGAAGTATTATGAGCGAAGTATCCGCGATTATCGCTGAAAATTGCCTGTTTGATTTAGATGCACCAATTGCGCGTCTTGCAGGTCCAGACGTTCCGGCGATGCCATATGCACCAACAATGGAAAAATTCTTTATGGTAAATCCAGATAAAGTTGAAAAAGCAATGCGTGAACTTGCGGAATTTTAATCGGGGGGACTATACATGGCTGTAGAAAATATTACAATGCCTCAGCTCGGGGAGAGCGTAACAGAAGGTACAATTAGCAAATGGCTTGTAAATGTTGGGGATCATGTGAATAAATATGATCCAATCGCAGAAGTAATGACAGATAAGGTGAATGCAGAAGTACCATCTTCTTTCACCGGGGTTGTGAAAGAGTTAGTTGCAGCAGAAGGAGACACACTTTCTGTAGGTGAAGTTGTTTGTGTCATTCAAGTAGAGGGCGCAGACGAAGTAGCAGCAACAGCTGTAGAAGAGAAAACGAAAGAGGAACCAAAAGCAGAGGTTGCCTCGGCTGAAAAAGTAGCAAAAGTAAAGCAACCAACTGACGGGAAACCTCGTTATTCTCCAGCGGTATTAAAACTTGCGGGTGAACATAATATTGATTTAAATGTAGTAGAAGGTACAGGAGCAAATGGACGCATTACACGTAAAGATATTTTGAAACTTGTGGAATCAGGAAATATTCCGCAAGCAGGTACGAAAAAAGAGGAAGTAGCTGTATCAACACCTACTCCTCAAGAAGCACCAAAAGCAGAAGAGAAAATAGCAGTACAAAAAACAGAGGCAAAACCAGTATCTGTACCAACCGTACCTGGTGACATTGAAATTCCAGTAACAGGTGTGCGTAAAGCAATTGCTGCGAATATGTTACGCAGTAAACATGAAGCACCTCACGCTTGGATGATGATTGAAGTAGATGTGACAAATCTTGTATCGTATCGTAACTCAATCAAAAATGAATTTAAAAAACGCGAAGGTTTTAACTTAACATTTTTTGCATTCTTCGTAAAAGCAGTTGCACAAGCGTTAAAAGAATATCCACAAATTAATTCTATGTGGGCTGGTGATAAAATCGTTCAGAAGAAAGATATTAACCTTTCTATCGCTGTTGCAACAGAAGATGAACTATTTGTTCCAGTGATTAAACATGCAGACGAAAAAACAATTAAAGGAATTGCTCGTGAAATTACAGAGCTTGCAACGAAAGTTCGTACCAAATCATTAAAACCAGATGAGATGCAAGGCGGTACATTTACAATTAATAACACAGGGTCATTTGGTTCTGTTCAATCTATGGGTATTATTAACCATCCACAAGCTGCTATTTTACAAGTAGAATCAATTGTGAAACGTCCGGTTATTATGGATAACGGCATGTTTGGTGCACGTGATATGGTTAATTTATGTTTATCGCTTGATCATCGCGTACTTGACGGTTTGATCTGTGGCAAGTTCTTAGGTCGAGTGAAAGAGATTTTAGAAAATACGTCAGCGGATCATACATCTGTATATTAATAAAAAGCTCGCGGAATGCGAGCTTTTTTACATTTATACAAAAGGTTATATCTTTCATTTCTATCTTAATATCTGACAATGAGTCATAATGTATGAAGAATTTATGAAAATACATTGCTGATATCTGGTATATAGATATAAAATAAAAAAAGAATCATTTTTTTTCCAAATCTTACTGATGAAACTATAGTATAATATATTGTATTGTATGAAAAAGAGAGTTATTCTATATAAGTGTTTCATAGATAATCTGTAATCAGTCGTCAAAATATGCATAATGTTGACTCCTGGTTTTTTATTTTGCTGTAACAATGTTTCAGGAGGATGTCATGAAAAGAAGTACCGAATTTCTAAAAAGTTTAGATGTAAAGTTAATTTTAATTTTGTTTGCACTATGTGTTACAAGTATAGCAGCTATATATAGCAGTCAACAAACTGGACAGTATGGGGATTCAAACTTCGCTTTGAAACAAGGTGTAAACTACATAATAGGGGTTGTATTGTTACTCCTTGTTGCTAGCGTCGACTTAGATCAACTGCAAAAATTGTCCTGGCCACTCTATATTGTTGGATTTGGGTCATTAATACTTTTGAAGATATTGCCAACATCGAGCTTTACACCTGAAAAGTTAGGGGCAAAAAGATGGTTTATTTTCCCTGGTATCGGACAAATCCAACCATCCGAGTTTTTCAAAATTTCATTGCTTCTCATCGTTGCAAGTTTAGCGGTGAAACATAATGCACAATATGTAATCCGGACATTTCAAACAGATTTAATATTAGTAGGAAAAATTATGCTAGTGTCACTTCCTCCTATGGTAGTTGTATATAGTCAACCAGATACAGGTATGGTGTTCTTATATGCAGCTGCAATCGCGTGTATTTTGTTTATGTCAGGGATTCAAAAGAAGTTAATTGCATTATGTACAGTTATTCCGGTGACGATATTGTCTACATTAATATTTATATACGTAAAATATCCGGATTTTTTCTTTAATAAATTAGTGACGATGTTAAAACCTCACCAGCAATCACGTATTTTAGGTTGGTTAGATCCATTTGAACATACAGATCAAGGGTATCAAACCCAGCAATCCATTTTAGCTGTTGGCAGTGGAGGAATGGAAGGAAAAGGATTTGGTGGCGGAAATGTCTATATTCCGGAGAAACATACTGACTTTATCTTTGCTACGATTGCTGAAGAAGGTGGATTTATCATTGCTGCTCTAGTTGTATTCTTGTTTCTTTTACTCCTTTATCGAACAATTATTATTGGTTATTCTGCTGATAATCTATTTGGTACACTATTATGTGCTGGAACAATTGGCATATTAACGATTCAAATCTTCCAAAATGTTGGTATGATTGTTGGGTTAATGCCTGTAAAAGGGATCGCACTTCCATTTTTATCATATGGAGGGAGCTCTTTATTCTCGAATATGATTATGATGGGACTCATATTATCGGTACGGAAAACATATAAAAAGTATATGTTTTCTGTGAAGTAACATCTTTGAAAGAAGTTGGTTTGTTTCAGAACAAATCAACTTCTTTTATATATCCGCTCAATTAGCAAGCGTGCATGGCTGATAATCTTCTGTAGAACGAGCAATTCTAGCATATAGATTTTTAAGAACAATTGCACAATTGGGGTGTTATATTTGTATGAGTGTTATTTGCTATGATGAACTGCAGTTCAATGATTATGACGTTCTAACATACGTGCTAGTTGAATAGGGAAGACAAGACTTTATTTGAACTGTTCTGCTAACAACAATTGATGAAAGATACACGCACTTTACCATTTTCTACATATGATACAATAGTGTGGACAAAGAAATAACAAAAGGGAGGTGTTTCGATGGGATATGTAGAGGAGTTGCGAAAAATAGTTGGCCATCGCCCTTTAATTTTAGTTGGCGCTGTTGTACTTGTAATCAATAAAAAGGGAGAAGTTTTATTACAACAAAGAACAGAGCCATATGGAAAATGGGGATTGCCTGGTGGCCTAATGGAACTTGGCGAATCACCAGAAGAAACAGCTTACCGCGAAGTATATGAAGAGACAGGGATTCATGTTAAGAATTTGCGTTTAATTCATGTATTTTCTGGAGCTAACTATTTTACAAAACTAGCGAACGGAGATGAATTTCAATCGGTAACAACAGCTTATTATACAGATGAATATGAAGGAAACTTCAATATGAACACAGCAGAGGCTGTTCAGCTTGCATTCTTTCCAATAAGAGAACTTCCTGATTATATGGTAGGATCACACAAAAAAATAATTGAAACGTATGAAAAAATAGAAAAAGAAAATAAAAACGCGATATAATAGCTGTAGAAATACAAAAACACAGTTCGGTTGGTAGTCCGGGCGCATACGAGTATGTCAGTAACCTTCCCCTCCGGGATGTCCAGTATTTCTGAATCTTTTTTTTAGGAGGGGCTGTCGATGGAATTGACAGTATATCACGATGGTCAATACTTTGTTGGAATTATTACGAAAAACGAAAAAGGAAAATTGTATGGAGCGCGTTATATTTTCGGAACAGAGCCATCAGATGAGGAAATTCTCTCATTTGTCAATGGAAAGATGTTCACTTATTTTCAAAATTTTGCTCGCTATGGGGTTGAAGTGAGAACGAAGCAAAGGCCAAAAAATATAAAGCGTCTTATAAGGCAAGCAGCAAAAGAGGTTCATGTATCTCGTCTTACAAAAGCACAGGAAGCAATCCAATTGTCATATGAATTGCGTAAGAAAGAGAAACAGGTGCTCGCAAAGGAACAACGCGAAGCAGAAAAGCGAAGAAAACGTCTTATGAAAGTACAAAAGGCAAAGCAAAAGCGTCGTGGTCATTAAGAAAAAATCTTAGAGCCTCTTGCTCTAGGATTTTTTTAGATTTAACAACAAAACAAGTAAGTTTACTTGTATTTCGGAAATAGTTACTGGTAAGATACAAATAGGTACACTTAGAGGAGGGAACATTTTGATTAACTTTAATTTTTTTATGAATGATGTCGTTCGTCAAGCACGCGAAGAAATCGTCTCCGCTGGATATACAGAATTAACAACGCCAGAAGCAGTTGATGAAGCATTGAAAAGAAAAGGTACAACACTTGTAATGGTAAACTCTGTATGTGGCTGTGCAGGCGGAATTGCTCGCCCTGCTGCCGCACATTCTGTTCATTATGATAAACGTCCAGATCATCTCGTAACAGTATTTGCAGGGCAAGATAAAGAAGCAACAGCACGTGCACGTGAATATTTTGAAGGATACCCACCTTCCTCTCCATCTTTTGCCTTATTAAAAGACGGAAAGATTGTAACAATGGTAGAGCGCCACGAAATCGAGGGGCATGAACCGATGCAAGTCATTGAAAAGTTACAATCCTATTTTGAAGAGAACTGCGAAGAACTATAAGAAAACAAAAAGGTCCGTATACATTATCGTATACGGACCTTTTTGTTATTTTATTATGCACATGAGGATTGAATAGATAAAAATTATTTTTATACAATTTTTATGCATAAAAATAATTTTTTATCTTATTTTAAACGTTTTTATATTTATTTTTATTTTAATTATTGCATAAAAATAAAAACACTGTTACAATACAAACAACGAATAAAAATTCTTATAAACTTTTAAATATACAATATTAGGGGGAAGAAATATGAAGAAGGTATTATCGATTTCGTTTGCACTCATTTTCATTTTAAGTATGTTTAGTGCGTGTAGTAAAGGAGAGGAAAAAGAAGCAGGTGCTGACAAAAATAAAAAGGTGCTTATTATGGGGACTTCAGCAGATTATAAACCGTATGAATATGTGGAAGCATCAAAAAGTGATGAGATTATTGGATTTGATGTCGATATTGCAAAATATATTGGGAAAGAACTTGGATATGAAGTGAAAGTAAAAGATATGGATTTTGGAGGATTGTTAGCATCGCTCAGTTCAGGAAAAGTAGATTTTGTTATGGCGGGCATGACACCAACAGCAGAGCGTAAAGAAAATGCAGATTTCACAGATATTTATTTCGTTGCGAAAAATATGATTGTTTCCAAGAAAGATTCTAATATTAAGTCATTACAAGATTTGAAAGGGAAAAAGGTAGGGGTACAAACTGGTTCTATTCAAGAAGAAAAAGCAAATGAGTTCAAAAAACAAGTGGACTTTAAAGTGGAAGGACGCGATCGTGTACCAGAAATTGTACAAGAAATTAAAGCAGGACGTTTTGATGCTGCTATTTTAGAAGATACGATTGCTAAACATTATTTAGAAAAGGTAAAAGGTTTACAAGGGATTCAAATTCAAGAAGCACCAGAAGAAGTAGGGGCAGCGATTGCTCTTCCAAAAAATAGCGATAAAACAGCAGAGTTTAATAAAGTGATTCAGAAGATGCAAGAAAATGGTGAAATGGATAAATTAGTGAAAAAATGGTTTGGTAGCGAAAAATAAGCTGCCTTTCTATCTTCTGGGAGAGGAATGAACAAAACATGAATCTAGATTTTTCGGCAATTACGCCGTCGATACCATATATATTAAAAGGATTAGAAGTTACATTAAAAATTGTAGCTGTTTCAGCTTTAATTGGTTTTATGTTAGGGACACTATTAGCGCTTTGTAAGATTGCTAGAATTCGAGTTTTAAATGTTGCAGCGGATATATATACATCCATATTTCGTGGAACACCACTTGTTTTACAATTAATGATTATATATTTTGGTGTACCACAAATGATTGGATATGATATTCCAGCTTTTTTAGCCGCAGTCATTGCATTTAGCTTAAATTCAGGTGCATATATGTCTGAGGTCATTCGCGCTGGGATTCAAGCGATTGATAAAGGACAGACAGAAGCAGCGATGGCGCTAGGTGTACCGTATGGGAAAATGATGAGAAATATTATATTACCACAAGCATTAAAAAATATATTACCTGCGCTTGTGAATGAATTTGCAACACTTACGAAGGAATCGGCTGTAGTGACAGTAATTGGCGCAACAGATTTAATGCGTCGTGCTTACATTGTGGGTGGTGAAACATTTAAGTATCTTGAACCATTACTTTTTGTTGGGCTTGTTTATTATATTTTAGTTATTGTACTTACATTAGTTGGGAAAGCAATTGAAGGGAGAATGAAGAAAAGTGATTAAGATTGAAAACCTTCATAAATCATTTGGACAAAATGAAGTATTAAAAGGAATTACGACAACAATTGAAAAAGGAGAAGTTGTTGCAATTGTTGGGCCATCTGGATCGGGGAAATCAACTTTTTTACGTTGTATGAACGTATTGGAAACACCGACAAGTGGAAGCATTTGGATCGGAGATAAAGAAGTAACAAATCCGAAAACGAATATTATGAATGTACGTGAAAATGTCGGAATGGTATTTCAACATTTTCATTTGTTCCCACATATGACCGTGCTAGAAAATATTATATATGCTCCTGTAAATGTAAAAGGGATCGCTAAAGGAACTGCGGAACAAAAAGCAATGGAATTATTGGAGAAAGTAGGATTACTAAATAAGAAGGATGCATATCCAAATCGCCTATCTGGGGGACAAAAGCAACGCGTGGCCATCGCTAGAGCATTAGCTATGGAACCGGAAGTGATGTTATTTGATGAACCAACTTCTGCACTGGATCCTGAGATGGTAAAAGAAGTATTGGAAGTAATGAAATCATTAGTGACCACAGGGATGACGATGGCAATTGTGACACATGAGATGGGGTTTGCGAAAGAAGTAGCGGATCGTGTCCTTTTCTTAGATGGTGGGAAACTCGTTGAAGATACAACTCCGCAGCAATTTTTTACAGAACCAAAGAGCGACCGTGCAAAAGTTTTTTTACAAAAAATATTGTAATATGTCAAAGTTAAGTGAATAATAAAAGAAAAGGATGACAGTTTGTCGTCCTTTTTTTATACTTATCGTAAATACGTTTATACATATAGGAGCAATGATATGTTTAAAATCGGATATCGTACAGTAAAAACAGCAGTTGGAACAGGAATCGCTGTCTTTCTTGCTCAGCTTTTTGGATTAGAGTTTTATAGTTCAGCAGGGATTTTAGTGATTTTATGTGTACAAAATACAAAGCGAAAATCACTGCAAGTATCGTTACATCGCTTTTTAGCATGTGTATTATCGATGGCATTTTCATTTTGTATTTTTGAGACAATTGGTTATACACCACTTGCTATTAGCTTATTGCTGCTTACTTTTATTCCAACAGCGGTTATGTGTAAGATTCAAGAAGGAATTGTGACAAGTTCCGTTATTGTTATGCATCTCTATTCATTAAAACATATTACTTGGTCAGCGATTGGAAATGAAGTTGCCGTATTAACGATTGGAATCAGTGTCGCTTTATTAGTGAATATGTATATGCCGAGTGCAGAAAAGAAATTAAAGGAATATCAAGAGCAAGTAGAATCGAATTTTAAAACGATTTTATTTGAGATAGCAGCATACTTACGCAAGCGAGATAGTACGTGGTCGGGAAAAGAATTAATTGAAACAGAGGAAATTTTGAAACGAGCGAAGGATGTATCGTTCAAAAAGTTAGAAAATCAATTTATGCGAGAAGATGATTATTATTATCGATATTTCGATATGCGCTTTCAGCAATTTGAAATTTTAGAGAGAATTATGCCGCTTGCTGCTTCATTATCTTGGTCTTACGAACAAGCGGAGATGATTGCAGAAGTGATCGAAAATGTTGGGAATTCGATTCGTCCTGAAAGTACAGGGTTAATTTCACTTAGACAGCTTCAAGAGATGCGCGAATTGTTTCGAGAAATGCCTCTTCCAGAGACACGTGAGGAATTTGAAATACGTGCAAAACTTTTTCAACTCGTATATGAAATGGAACAATATTTACTCATTAAAAGCCGATTTAAGGGAAAGGATAATATAAAAGAGCTTATATAAGGAGGCAGGAGTTGCATATGCCATTTCTTATCTCGTTATTATTACTTTTTTCCCTTTCTCCCATTTGGCCCCTTGGTGATAATCCGCGAGTTGGAGATCCTTTCATTATTGTAAATAAAGAGAACAATAAACTTGCTTATATTAACGATGGGAAAATTCAAAATGTTTTTCCTGTTGCAACTGGAAAAACAAATGAACTCACACCAGAGGGAACATTTGATATTGTGATGAAAGCAAAAAATCCTTACTATATTGCAAAAAATATTCCAGGAGGATCACCGAAAAATCCACTTGGATCGAGGTGGATGGGATTTAATGCAAGAGGGACCGATGGAAGCAAATATGGTATTCATGGTACAAATCAACCGAGTTCTATTGGGAAATATATTTCACAAGGATGTATTAGGATGAAGAAACATGATGTGGAATATTTATTTGATCGTGTTCCAATCGGAACAAAAGTATGGATTGTCAAATCGAAGAAATCCTTCTCGCAGCTGGCGAAAGAAAAAGGAGCGATTCGCTAGAGAGAGTCAATCATATAAGGTAGATGTTCTTTACATGTACCTTGTATGATTGATATGTGTGCATGTTCATGCGTTAATGAAGATATATAGAGATAGTAAGAAAGGAATTGCTTATATGTATGTGAATTCAAAAATTTCGTACGCGCAATTTTTAATTGGTTTTCTATTCATTATTACCTTTATATTAGCGATTTTTAATATATGCACTTTTTTTGTATCTATTCTATTTATGGCATTGTTAAATTTAACATTTGTAGTTGGAGCATTTCAGCAAAAGCAGTATACAAGTTTTGTGATGGCTCTTATGATGATGTTTTCGTTTAGCATTGTAGCGATTTTATTAGTAATAAAGTAGATCTCCATTTTGTTTAATCAAACAAGGCTGTTATTTTCTATGAGAATATACAGCCTTGTTTTTATTATAGAGATAAAGTGCAACTTTAATTAGCGAGAGTCTTGCTGCTCACCAATAGCAGGATAAAATATAAAAGGTAAATATACACTTTTTTACCAAAACATACTTGCACCAGCGAGCAATGTTGTTACAAGCATGGAAATAAGCATGATATATACCATAATTTTTTGTGCTTTTTTATTCATAATGGGCCTCCTTGCAGTCATTACAAGTTTATTGTAACGAGAAACGAAAGAAGGGACAAGGGGAAAGACAAAGTTTGGGAAGTGTCTCGGAACATAAAAGGAAAATTTGCAATACATAGAGAATATAAAAAAAGTAAGGAAATACTTTTAACAGTTTTGTAAGCTGAAGAATGGAGATACGATGATGAAAATATATGAAACAGAGCGTTTACAATTAAGAGAAATTGACGAGTCGTATGCAAAGCAAGTTCTTCAATATTACGATAAAAATCGTGATTTTTTAAAAGCATGGGAAGAATATAGACCAGATGATTTTTTTACATTAGAGTATCAAACAAAACGACTTAAGAAAGATAGAAAAGAAGCAGCAGAGGGGAAAATAATCCGACTATGGATATTTAAAAAAGAGGATGATACAAATATTATTGGCTGTATTTCGTTCAATTTAATTGTGAGAGGTGTTTATCAATCATGTGTTCTTGGCTATAAATTGGATAAGGATGAATTGAATAAAGGATATACAACAGAAGCGCTTAGAAAGGCAATTGAGGTAGCTTTTCAAGAAGCTCGTTTACATCGAATTGAAGCGCCAATTATGCCTCGAAATTTAGCATCGATTCAAGTTGTCACAAAACTTGGATTTCAATATGAAGGTGTATCTCGAAAAATGTTAATGGTCAATGGAGTGTGGGAGGATCATATGCGATGGGTTCTTTTAAATGAGTCAAAGTAAACAGATGGTTATATAGATGTGCGAACCATCTGTTTTTTGTCATGTATTTCGAAAATTTCGCGAAATTCTGTTATAATGAATAGTGTACATACATAATGGTAGTGCAGGAGGCGCAGTTTTTATGATTAATCAAGAACGTTTAGTCAATGAATTTATGGAATTAGTACAAGTAGATTCTGAAACGAAATTTGAGGCAGAAATTTGCAAAGTGTTAACAGAGAAATTTACCGCTCTAGGTGTTGAAGTATTTGAAGACGATACAATCGATGTAACGGGACATGGTGCAGGTAATCTAATTTGTACATTACCAGCAACAAAAGAAGACGTAGATACAATTTACTTTACTTCTCATATGGATACAGTAGTTCCAGGAAAAGGAATTAAACCTTCTATTAAAGATGGGTATATTGTATCTGATGGTACTACAATTTTAGGATCAGATGATAAAGCGGGATTAGCAGCGATGTTTGAAGCAATCCGCGTTTTAAAAGAAAAGAATATTCCACATGGGAAAATTGAATTTATTATTACAGTTGGCGAAGAATCAGGTCTTGTCGGTGCAAAAGCATTAGATCGCGAACGCATTACAGCGAAATATGGTTATGCGTTAGATAGCGATGGAAAAGTCGGTGAAATTGTAGTCGCAGCACCAACGCAAGCAAAAGTAAATGCAATTATTCGTGGGAAAACAGCACATGCTGGTGTAGCGCCAGAAAAAGGCGTATCTGCTATTACAATTGCAGCAAAAGCAATTGCCAAAATGCCACTTGGACGCATTGATTCTGAAACAACTGCAAATATTGGTCGGTTTGAAGGAGGAACACAAACAAATATCGTTTGTGACCATGTGCAAATTTTTGCGGAAGCACGTTCTCTAGTAGAAGAAAAAATGCAAGCGCAAGTTGCAAAAATGAAAGAAGCATTTGAAACAACTGCAAAAGAAATGGGCGGTCAAGCAGATGTTGAAGTAAAAGTTATGTATCCAGGATTTAAATTTGCTGATGGCGATCATGTTGTAGAAGTAGCAAAACGTGCAGCTGAAAAAATTGGCCGCACACCATCTCTTCATCAAAGTGGTGGCGGAAGTGATGCAAATGTAATTGCTGGACATGGTATCCCAACAGTGAACTTAGCAGTAGGGTATGAGGAAATTCATACAACAAACGAAAAAATTCCTGTTGAAGAACTTACAAAAACAGCTGAATTAGTCGTAGCAATTATTGAAGAAGTAGCGAAATAATTGTAAGGAAAATAGAAAGAGCGTGTAGCCTATAGAAGGTTTACACGCTCTTTTTCATTTGGATTCAATTGCTTTTACAAGGCGAACGAGCCAATATAAAAAAATCCAGGGGAGTATATAAGTTGTTGTGACACGTACTACGTGAGGGAGAAGTGCGAAGGTAGCATGAAAATTGAAAATTGGTAGTAGCAAATAGTTAATAGCAATAATGAATATAATAACAAGGAATGTGTAATTGAGTTTACTATGTTTTTTCATCATTGTGCCTCCTTTTACAAATTTATCCATTATTAATGTAAGTATAGCAAAAATATGAATAAGAAAGAACGTGTTTTTGTAGCTGAAAAGCCCCACTGTTTTCATGGAATTTGCTATAATAAAATCAAGAACAAATGTTCCTTAAGAGGTGAAAAACATGAGAGAAATGTACCCGAAAAATGGTCGTGTCATTCTGCATGTTGATATGAATTGTTTTTTCGCATCGGTTGAAATTGCACATGATCCATCGTTAAAAGGAAAACCGTTAGCAATTGCAGGAAATGAAAAAGAGCGAAAAGGAATTATTGTGACATGCAGCTATGAAGCGAGAGAATACGGGATACGTACAACGATGCAACTTTGGGAAGCAAAGAAGTTATGTCCTCATTTAATTGTGAAGCAGCCGAATTTTACATTATATCGAGAAGCTTCTTTTCAAATGTTTCAAATTCTCTCTCGTTTCACAGAGAAAATACAACCGGTCTCGATAGATGAAGGATATTTAGATATTACAGATTGCTATGCGCTTGGTACGCCAATTGAAATTGCAAAAATGATTCAACAGGCATTAGTAACAGAATTGCAACTTCCATGCAGCATCGGGATAGCGCCAAATCTCTTTCTTGCGAAAACAGCTTCTGATATGCAAAAGCCGCTCGGTATTACAGTGCTGCGAAAGCGAGATATTCCGTACATGCTTTGGCCACGTTCCGTTGAAAGTATGCATGGAATTGGGAAGAAAACAGCAGAGAAATTAAATGAAATTCATATATATACGATTGAACAGTTAGCAAAGGGAGACGAACATATTATTCGTGCGAAGCTTGGAAAGCATGGTGTTGATTTACAAAAACGGGCAAAAGGTATCGATGATCGAAAGGTTGATCCAAATCAAATGGGGCAACATAAAAGCGTTGGAAACTCAATGACTTTTTCAAAGGATATGGATGAAGAGAGAGAATTACTTGATATGCTGAAGAAATTATCAAAATCTGTAAGCAATAGATTGAAAAAACGTACGCTCGTTAGCTACAATATTCAAATTATAATTAAATATTATGATAGACACACAATCACGCGAAGTAAACAATTAAAAAATGCAGTTTGGGAAGAGCGCGATATATTTCAAGCGGCTTCTCGTTTATGGAAACAACATTGGAATGGTGATCCTATTCGTTTACTTGGTGTTACAGCGACTGAATTAGAATGGAAAACAGAATCGGTAAAGCAATTAGATTTATTCTCATTTGAGCAAGATGCAAAAGAAGAGCCGTTATTAGCCGTTATTGAGCAAATTAATGGTAAATATGGAACGCCCCTGTTACAACGAGGGAGTCAATTGTTACGCAAACAAGAGAAATCGTTCCAGCAAAGATTAGAAAATAAATTTTTATAAAAAGTGCCATGATTACATATAAGCATCATGACACTTTTTCCTTTAGCGAGAGTTTGGGAACACTCTTCGAACCGTTTCATTAAATTCCTCGATTAATCCTCTTACTGGTTTTCCTTGATCAATTTTTGTAGCATAATCTCTCATGCGATCAACGAAATCAGGGTTTGAAGAAACAAAGACATAACGAATATTTGGATCAGTTGCTCTTACTTGGTCGGCAACTCTTTTTTCTAATTCTCTTGTGAGTTCCCCTTTTACATTATCTCGTAAAACAACAGCAACGTAGGCGTTTCTATTTGTAACAATTACATTCGCTGTATCTATTTCTTTTAGCTTTACAATGCGGTCTGCTGCTTTATTGGCTATGTGCAGTCGTGTGTCATTGTTTGTTATATCATTTGGGACATTTCTTCCTCTTTGAAGATCTGTTTGATTTCCTTCGTATCTAACATTTCGAATGTTATCGTTATTTCGATTATCTAAGGCGTTATCTTTTTGATTTCCGGCACAGCCAAAGAGCGAAATGGTTGCTAGTGAAATAATGGAACATATTTTAAGCTTTTTCATTGCTCTTCCTCCTTCTTGGTAGTATGTTTTTAAAATGACCAATAGGAGATTTATTATTCATATTGAAACGGACATATTTTTTCTAGAGTGGATCGAAAACGATATGAATAGTTGATAAATGAGGCAGAAGAGAATAGGGTGTCTTTTGATGAGTTGACTGAGAAATATATGTAATAGGAAATGGGGGATATGAAATGAGTAAGGAAGCACCCATTTGGGTGCTTCCTTACTTTATAGATTATGAGATCGTAGGATTTGTATCAATAACAATCTCTGCATTGTTTGCTGTTGAAATACGTTGTGCATAATATGTGATAGAGGAAGAGATGTATTCCGGTACTGTTTGATTCGTATGCGATGATGTATACTCATAGATTAATTCCTTTAAAGTTGACCACTTCAGCTGGGCTCGGTAATTAGAAACAAATGAGCTTACCCAACGATCAAATGAAGACGAAAAATCAGTTTGTAAACGAAATACTTCTTTCATAATAAGACGCTCCCTTTATTTTTTATACAATTATTTTACTATAAAATGCGAACGATATTAAAAAAATATTATGTATTGTTCGGTTTATATAGTTGTCTAGACAGCTGCTTAAGGAGATTACATTTGCCATTTTACATAACATTCCGTAAGATGAAAGATAGATTATATAAAGAGCTGGAGGAAAGAAAGTGGAATTTGTGTTTTTAGGAACTGGTGCAGGTGTTCCTTCAAAAGGAAGAAATGTTTCAGCTATCGCTTTACAGTTATTAGAAGAAAGAGGAGGAACATGGCTATTTGATTGTGGTGAAGCAACGCAACATCAAATTTTACATACATCTGTACGTCCACGTCGGATTGAAAAAATATTTATTACGCATTTACATGGCGATCATATTTTTGGGTTACCAGGTTTATTAGGGAGTCGTTCTTTTCAAGGAGGGACAACGCCGTTAACGGTATATGGCCCAAAAGGAATTAAACAGTTTATTGAAGTTGCTTTATCAGTGAGTACAACACATGTGAAATACCCGCTTGAAATTATAGAAATTACTGAAGAGGGTGTTGTCTTTGAAGACAAACAATTTTATGTTGAAACAAAGAGACTGTCACATGGGATTGAATGTTTTGGATACCGAATTGTTGAGAAAGATATACAAGGCGCTCTTCTTGTTGAGAAGTTACGAGAAGCTAACGTGAAACCAGGTCCGATTTTTAAACGTTTAAAAGATGGAGAAATCGTTGAATTAGAAGATGGAAGAGTGTTAGATGGGAAGGACTTTATTGGGCCGCCGCAAAAAGGAAGAATTATTACTATTTTAGGGGATACTCGTTATTGTGATGCGAGTAGAATTCTCGCCCAAGATGCTGATGTACTTGTACATGAGGCGACATTTGCAGCAGCGGATCAAACCCAGGCTCATGATTATTTTCATTCCACAACTGAGCAGGCGGCACGCATTGCACGAGAAGCGAACGTGAAGCGTTTAATATTGACACATATTAGTTCACGTTATCAAGGCGATATGTATAAGGAATTGTTGCGAGAAGCAAAAGCGTTATTTGCTCATACAGAAATAGCGATGGATTTGAAGTCATTTCCAGTAGAAAGATAACATTTTCCAAACAATGGCAACAAAAGTTTGCCATTGTTTTATTTTGAAAAAATTTTTTAAAAACTATTTATTGGTAAAGCTGTTATCATTAAATAGTTTTATTATATGGTACAGTGATGGTAAAATGTTAGGATATTCTGTAAAGAAGTGCAGCATATGATTCGATTTAAAAAACTGTTATATAAATAAATAGATATATTATTGATACAATAAAAAGAAATTAGCATCAATTCAGAAATTTAAAAATTCAACAAAAGTAAGCGTTTCAAAAAAAACAAGCTATAATGAGGGCAAATCACAATTTATCGTGAGTTACATCGTGCATTTTAGCCATTTTTCGTAACGAAACGAAATTGACTAAAGGAGAGGGCAACATGGAGATTATTAAAGGAACTGTACTATTACTATTTGTATTAAGTCTTTTCTCACTCTTTAGTTTTAAAGCGCCAAATGGTATGAAAGCAATGGGAGCTTTAGCAAGCGCCGCTGTTGCGAGTTTCTTAGTTGAAGCATTTCAATTATACGTTGGTGGAGATCTACTAGGAATTGACTTTTTGAAAGAAGTTGGGAAATCATCTGGTAACCTAGGAGGGGTTGCGGGTGCAACGCTTGTTGCATTAGCGATGGGTGTATCACCTGTTTATGCTATGCTTGTCGGGGCTTCTGTGTTAAAGTTTGGATTGTTGCCAGGTTTTATCGCTGGTTATCTTATATCATTTTTAGTAAAACAAATTGAAAAACGTGTGCCAGAAGGATTAGATTTAATTGCCTGTATTGTTATTGCAGCGCCATTAACAAGACTCATTGCACAAGGAATGGATCCGATTGTAACAGCAACATTAAAGCAAATTGGCGGGGTTATTACATCGTCAACGAATGCGAATCCAATTATTATGGGAATTATTTTAGGTGGTATTATTACAGTTGTTGCAACAGCACCACTGAGTTCAATGGCATTAACTGCGCTTCTTGGATTAACAGGATTGCCAATGGCAATAGGGGCACTTGCGGTCACGAGTTCTTCTTTTATGAACTACGTATTCTTTAAGCGAATGAAGTTTGGAGATAAGCGTACGACAATTGCGGTAGCAATTGAACCGTTAACACAAGCAGATTTAATTTCCGCAAATCCAATTCCAGTGTATGTAACGAACTTTATCGGTGGTGCAGCAGCGGGGATTATTATTTCAATGTTCGAACTTGTAAACAACGCTACAGGAACGGCAACACCAATTGCTGGTCTGATGGTGATGTATGGGTTTAATGATCCTATGAAAGTAACAATATGTTTCTTATGTATTATGGTATCTGGTCTTGTATCAGGTTATATTGGTTCACTTTTATTTAAAAATTATCCAATTCGTACAGCGGAACAAATTCGTGGTACGGCTGGGAAAGCAACAGATGCAGCAGCTTAATAGAATAGTAGTAAATCATTTTTCATAGATGCTTAGGGGGAATTATGATGAAGTATCGCTCAGTATTCGATATTATCGGTCCAGTTATGATTGGGCCATCAAGTTCACATACAGCAGGCGCAGCAAGAATGGGGCAAGTTGCTCGTCAGCTTTTTCGACAAGAACCAGAAAGAATTATTATTTCTTTATACGGTTCATTTGCTAAGACATACCGTGGTCACGGAACAGATGTAGCACTAATTGGAGGAATTCTTGGCTTTGAAACCGACGATGTAAGAATTCCGAATTCGCTAGAGATTGCAAAGGAGCGCGGAATTGAAATTGACTTTATTGAAGAAGAAGCGAATGCACCGCATCCGAATACCGCTCGAATTCGTTTATACAAAGGTGAAGAAGAAATTGAAGTGGTGGCTTGTTCAATTGGTGGCGGGAAGATTGAAGTTGTTGAATTAAATGGGTTTGATTTACAACTATCAGGAACGAGTCCTGCGCTTCTTATTGTGAATAATGACCGTTTTGGAGCCATTGCATCTGTAGCTTCTATACTTGCAAAGCATGAAATTAATATTAGTACAATGAGCGTTTCACGTAAGGAAAAAGGAAGAAAAGCGCTTATGGTTATTGAAACAGATGAATTATTGGAAAATGAAGTGATTGAAGAGATAAAAGAACAATCTAATATTTGTCAAGTAACGATTATGGACTAATTGCAGGGGGGACACACCATGTTTCGGAATGCAGCGGAACTAGTGGCGCAAGCTAAAGAACAAAATGTAAAAATTGCAGAAATCATGATTCAATGTGAAATGGAAACAAGAAGAATTTCTCGTGAAGAAGTAATCGCTGGAATGGAAAAGAATTTAGTAGTAATGGAGCAAGCAGTGGAGCGAGGAATTCGCGGTGTGAAATCACCAACTGGTTTAACAGGCGGTGATGCTGTGAAGGTACAAGAGTATATAAAGACTGGAAAAGGTCTATCGGGACATACGATTTTAGATGCAGTGAGCAAAGCTGTTGCAACAAATGAAGTCAATGCGGCGATGGGAATTATTTGTGCAACACCAACAGCTGGCTCTGCTGGAACAGTGCCAGGTGTACTTTTTGCATTAAAAGAAAAGTTGCAACCAACACGTGAAGAAATGATTGAATTTTTATTTACAGCAGGAGCATTTGGTATGGTTGTTGCGAATAATGCATGTATTTCAGGTGCAGCTGGAGGGTGCCAAGCTGAAGTTGGATCGGCAAGTGGTATGGCAGCAGCGGCAGCTGTTGAAATGGCAGGTGGGACACCAGAACAAGCTGCTACCGCAATGGCAATCGCCTTGAAAAATATGTTGGGATTAGTATGTGATCCTGTTGCCGGACTAGTAGAAGTGCCATGTGTAAAGCGGAATGCAGCAGGTGCTTCCAATGCGATGATTGCAGCGGACTTGTCATTGGCTGGTGTGACAAGCATGATCCCGTGTGACGAAGTGATTGAAGCAATGTTTAGAATTGGCCAAACAATGCCAGTTGCACTTCGTGAAACAGCAGAAGGTGGACTTGCAGCAACACCGACAGGACGTCGTTTACAAGAAGAGATTTTTGGAAAGAAATAATATAAGATAGAAAAAGCGGAGCTCAAGTTTATTTTTTAAGCTCCGCTTTTTCTTATTTTTTTGTTAGTTGATCCAGTGTTTTACCAAGGTCTTGTGATCGTTTTGTGGCTTCTGTAATACAGGAGATAAGAGCTTTCTGAAAATCAAAACTTTGAAGCACTTCCATACCAGCTTCTGTTGTCCCGCCAGGAGAGGTAATTTCTTTTCGCAAAATAGAAGGATGCTTCGTATTATTTTTAAGCATCTCAGCAGCTCCAATCATTGTTTGTAAAATAAGCGATTTTGCTATAGATTCTTCTAAACCGATTTGCTTCGCAGCTTCTTCCATGGCTTCCACTACATAATATATGTACGCAGGACCACTACCAGATAATGCAGTAACAGCATTCATATCTTCTTCTTTCACTACTGAAACAATACCAATTGTTTCGAATAAAGACTTGGCAATCTCGATGTGCTGCTTTGTTGCGTGTATGGATGGAGAGATTGCTGTTGCGGATTTTAAAATAGCAGCTGATGTATTTGGCATGGCGCGGATTATTGGGACATTTTTTTGAAGAAGCTTAGCGATCGAATGGGTGGAAACACCTGCTAGTAATGAGATTACGAGGTGCGCATTTGTTATATGCTTTTTAAGCGGTACAATCGCTTCTACTATATCTTTTGGCTTCATTGCGAGAAAGAGAATATTTGCGTTTGTGAGTAATGCTTGTTTATCATGTGTTCCTTGTACACCATATTTTGTATGTAACTCTTGTAGTCTTGCTTCATTGGAGCGGTTACTGATAGTAATTTGTTTCGCGCTTACTATATTTGCATCTAATAGACCAGAAATAATTGCTTCAGCGATAGAACCAGCTCCTAAAAAGGAAATATTTTGAATGGACATGATGTGCCCCCTTTATTTTTAATGAATGTACATAGATTCGCTTTAGGCTAGAAAATCCCTTCTTTTTATCTGAAAATAATGACAAAATTTTGTGGAAGTTGTAAACTGAAGAGAGATTCATTTTGAAGCGGAGAGACAGGGGGGCATAAACATGGTAAAGATTCATCGAATGGAGATTCCTGTTCCATTTGCAGTTGAAACCGTAAATGTGTTTTTAGTTGAGGGGGAGACTTTAACATTAATTGATACGGGAACAAATACAGAGAACGCTAAGAAATCTTTAGAACACCAGCTAGGTGTTCTAGGATATAAAATAGAAGATATTGAAACAGTGGTCATTACACATCATCATGCTGATCATTGTGGACTTTTAAACATTTTTTCAGCTCATTCTAATATTGTTGGGCATCCTTGGAATGAACCTTGGATTACGCAAGATCCTCAATTTTTAAAGCGTTATCAACAATTTTTTAAAGAGGCTGCACGACAGTTCGGTGTACCAGAGGCATTTTTAAATCATGAAGGATTACTAACGAAGAAAACACTTCAATATTCTTGTAAGAGATCGTTAACTCATACAGTACGAGAAGGCGATTATATTGACGCTTTGCCTGAATTTCAAGTGATTGAAACACCTGGGCATGCTTCTACACATATTTCTTTATACAGGGAACGCGATGGATTATTAATCGGTGGAGATGCTTTAATTCGTCATATTTCTTCTAATCCAATATTAGAACCACCATATGAAGGGGAGTCAGAAAGAGCAAGGCCTTTATTACAATATAATCAAACGTTAAGAAGATTAAGCAAAATGAATCTTTCACGTATCTTATCTGGACATGGAGAAGATATTGTAAATGTGAACGAGCTAATCGAGAGTCGATTACAAAAACAAGAAACACGAGCGTTGAAAGTATTAGAGTTATTAAAAGAAAAACCGATGACAGCTTTTGAAATATGTGTAAAGCTATTTCCTGTTTTATATAAAGAGCAATTGCCACTTACTCTTTCAGAAACGGTTGGACAATTAGACTTTTTAGCATATAATCAACAAGTAATGATTGATGAATCCTTGCCACAATTGATTTATTATGCAAAGTAGGTGACAGCAATGACAGGACGTTTACAAGAACAAGTAATCGTCATTACAGGTGCTTCCAGCGGGATTGGAGAGCAAATTGCAATGCAGGTGGCAGAGCAAGGAGCAATTCCTGTTTTGATCGCTCGAACAGAAGAGAAATTAAAGAAATTAATGAACAAGATAAAAACGACTTATCATACGCCGTGTTACTATTACCTATTGGATGTGAGTGATGAGAACGCGGTCGAAACTGTATTTGCACAAGTATTGCAAGACATTGGAAAGATTGACATACTCGTGAACAATGCTGGGTTTGGTATTTTTAAAACATTTGAGGATGCTTCTATGCATGAGGTGAAAGGTATGTTTCAAGTGAACGTATTCGGATTAGTCGCTTGTACTAAGGCGGTTTTACCTCATATGATAGAGCGAAATGAAGGGCAAATTATTAATATTGCTTCATTAGCAGGAAAAATTGCAACACCAAAATCCAGTGCTTATGCTGCTACAAAGCATGCTGTATTAGGGTTTACAAATAGTTTGCGCATGGAACTTTCCAATACGAATATTTATGTAACAGCAATTAACCCAGGACCAATTGATACGAACTTTTTTGACATTGCTGATCAATCAGGTACATATGTAAAAAATATGGGACGTTACATGTTAAAGCCAACATATGTAGCTGGACAGATTGTAAAGGCAATGCATACGAAAAAGAGAGAAGTGAATTTGCCAAAATGGATGGGGATTGGTCCAAAGCTTTTTGCGTTATCCCCAGGTTTATTTGAAAGAATTGCAGGTAAATCGTTAAGTAAAAAATAGGAGATTTCTATATGAAGTCTCCTATTTTTTATCCCGCTATTTTAGGGCAGTAAGACTCCCACCTCAAGATGCAGAGAGAAGCAAGGAAGATAGGTGGGAGTAGGGCTGCCCGTAACAGCCCGATTGGTTAGGGCTCATAATCAGTGGGGGATGAAGAAAACTCCCACTGATTAAAGTTTCACTTTATTTTCCTGTAATATAGTCATAAACAATATCTTCAACTGCTTCGTATACATCCACATCAGGATCTGAACCAATCATCGTTTGGATGCTTTGAATTAATATTTCCTCATCTTCTTTTAAAATAGGACTACATTGATATTGCCCAAAACTTTTTATCATCATCTTCTCGATTAATTTTTTATTCATGTTTATCCTCACTCACATGTATTCGTATATTGCTTTTATTGTACTTGAAGTATATGAAAAATACTAGTATAGGGCGCTTTTGTATAAAAATTCAAATAAAATATCATTTTATTAGTAAAATTAAGGTTTTATAACTTTTTATAATTAATAAATATTTGATTGACTCTATAAATATACAATATTATAATCATACTTAATTTCAATAATCTATATAAGGAGGAAAATATGAAAGTTGCAATTATTGGAGCAACAGGGTACGGAGGAATTGAGTTAATTCGGTTATTACACCAACATCCGTATTTTTCTATTGTATCTATGCACTCCTTTTCACAAGTAGGAGAGCATATAACGAGTTCATATCCACATTTACGTCGTTTTCTCGTGTATACATTGCAAGAAATCGATGTGGAATCGATTAAGAAAGAAGCGGATCTTGTTTTTTTAGCAACACCAGCAGGCGTTTCTGTCAAGCTAACCCCTCTTTTATTAAAAGCAGGCTTAAAAGTAATCGATTTATCCGGTGATTTTCGAATGGTCAATCCTTCTATATATGAAATGTGGTATAAAAAGCCTGCTGCAAGTGAGGAGTTTCTTCAAAAAGCAGTGTATGGATTAAGTGAGTGGAAAAGAGACGAGATTCAAAAAGCAGAGTTAGTTGCAAATCCTGGTTGTTTTGCTACAGCAACTTTATTAGCTATAGCACCGCTTATGCGAAATAAAATCATTGAGGAAGATTCGGTAATTATTGATGCCAAATCGGGTGTATCAGGTGCTGGAAAAACGCCGACCAATGCAGCTCATTTCCCGGAACTATATGATAATCTTCATATTTATAAAGTGAATGAGCACCAGCATATTCCAGAAATTGAACAAATGTTAATTGGCTGGAATGAACAAGCGAAGCCCATTACATTTAGTACACATTTAATACCGGTATCACGAGGGATTATGGTTACCCTTTATGCAAAAGTAAGGCAACATGTCCAAATAGAAGAACTTCATCATTTGTATACAAATGTCTATAAAAATTCTTATTTTGTCCGAATTCGCTCGCATGGAGAATTTCCAAGTATAAAAGAAGTAAGAGGATCAAATTATTGTGACATCGGCATTGCTTATGATGAAAGAACAAAAAGAATTACAGTGGTTGCTGTTATTGACAATATGATGAAGGGAGCGGCAGGGCAAGCTGTTCAAAATGCAAATTTAGTAGCGAGGCTAGATGAGAAAACGGGATTGCAATATATACCAATGTATCCATAAGGAGGGAGAAAGGTGATTCAAACGGACTTTCTTATAAAAGTTCAAAATGGTTCCATCGTCTCACCGCAAGGTTTCTCGGCAATTGGAATCAAAGCGGGATTGAAAAAAGAGAAAAAAGACCTTGGAGTCATTCTATGTGATGTGCCAGCAATTTGCGCTGCTGTTTATACAACAAATCAGATTCAAGCTGCACCAGTACAAGTGACGAAAGAAAGCATCGGGGTGGATGGAACATTACAAGCAATTGTTGTAAATAGCGGAAATGCAAACGCTTGTACGGGTATGAAAGGGCTAGAAGATACTTATGAAATGCGTGCGTTGGTAGCAAAACAATTTTCTATAAAGGAAAGTGATGTAGCTGTAGCTTCAACGGGAGTGATTGGAATGCATTTACCGATGGAAATCATTCGCACTGGTATTTCAGCACTTGTACCGAGGAAAGAGAAAGAAATAGCAGAGTCTTTTTATGAAGCAATCTTAACAACAGATCTTGTAGAAAAACGATCTAGTTATCAATTTATGATTGAAGGAAAAAAAGTAACAATTTCAGGAGCTGCAAAAGGATCAGGAATGATACATCCTAATATGGCGACCATGCTTAGTTTTATAACAACAGATGCAAAAATAGAATGTGAATCATTACAAGCAGCGTTATCAGAAGTAACAAATCAAACTTTTAACCAAATTACTGTTGATGGAGATACTTCGACTAATGACATGGTCATTGTTATGGCAAGTGGATTCGTAGAGACGACATCGATTCACAAAAATCATCCAGAGTGGAACAAATTTGTCATTGCATTGCAGAACGTTTGTGAGGATTTAGCAAAGCAAATTGCCAAAGATGGAGAAGGAGCTACTAAATTAGTAGAAGTAAATGTTTGCGGGGTACGAACGGAAGAAGAAGGAAGGCAGATTGCCAAACAAATTGTAGGATCCAGTCTTGTCAAGACAGCAATGTATGGTGAAGATCCAAATTGGGGACGCATCATTCGTGCAATTGGTCAATGCGGGATAAAGATCGAACCTACTACTGTAGATATTGCAGTACAATCTATCACTGTACTACGAGAGAGTGAGCCGCAAATCTTTTCAGAAGAAGAAATGAAACAACAATTACAAAAGGATGAAATTGTCATTGATGTGCATCTGCACTTAGGAGAAGAGAAAGGGACTGCATGGGGGTGTGATTTAAGTTACGATTACGTAAAAATAAATGCTTGTTATCGTACATAAGGGGAGAAAAAAGATGAACGAGTGCATTGTAATAAAATGCGGTGGAAGTATGTTAGAACGTTTGGATAGCACCTTCTTTCATTGTATAGAGAAATTGAAAAGAAAGTATCGCATTGTTATTGTTCATGGCGGGGGACCTGATATTGATAAGGTATTAAAAATATTTCAAATTCCAATTGAAAAGAAACACGGTTTACGAGTAACTTCACAAGAAGTTATGGAAGTGGTTCAAATGGTTTTATGCGGTAGTACAAATAAAAATTTAGTACAGAATTTCCAAAAGTATGGCTTACCTGCAATTGGAATTTCAGGTTGCGATGGAAAGTTACTTCAGGCGAAGCCGCTTAATGAGGAGATTGGTTATGTAGGAAAAGTGAGTAAAGTTGAGAGTTCCTTGCTAGAAGGAGTACTTAATTTAAATTATATTCCAATTATTGCTCCAATAGGGATAGGGGAGGAGCAAGTGTACAACATAAATGCAGATACAGCAGCTGCAGGAATTGCAACGGCACTTGGAGTAAAAGAACTTATTTTTATAACAGATGTCGATGGAGTGTTAAACGAAGGGAAATTAGTTGAGAAAACGGATGAGGTAGAAATTCTCAATATGATAGAGAAAGAGATTATTACAGGTGGAATGATTCCGAAAGTACAGGCCGCACTTACTGCGTTAAGAATGGGGATTCAAAATGTAAGCATTGTCAATGGCACAAAAAATTTTATTGGATTAACCGGTGAATGGATTGGAACAACAGTAACAAGAGGGGGGAATGTGGTATGAAAAGTCGAATTTTTCCGACATATGTAAGGCGTGAACTTGAAATAGTAAAGGGAACCGGTGCGAAAGTAATGGATAGAAGCGGAAAAGAATATTTAGATTTTACGTCTGGAATTGCCGTCTGCAACTTAGGACATTGTCACCCAAATCTTGTTGAAAATGTAACGAAACAACTATATGAAATGTGGCACATATCGAATCTTTTCTCACATTCTATTCAAGAAGATGTAGCAAGATTGTTAACGGAAGATAAGGAATTAGAATATGTATTTTTCTGTAATAGCGGTGCCGAAGCGAATGAAGCAGCATTGAAAATTGCGCGTAAATATACGGGAAAATCTCTTGTTTTAACGTTTCAGCAGTCTTTTCATGGTCGAACGTTTGGAACGATGAGTGCAACAGGACAAGAAAAGGTAAAAGGAGGATTTGGACCACTTCTTCCATCATTTTTACATCTTCCTTTCAATGATATAGCTACTCTTAGAGAAGCGATGAATCAAGATGTAGCCGCAATTATGGTTGAAATTGTTCAAGGAGAAGGTGGTGTTTTACCAGCTCATTGCGACTTCTTGCAAGAAATTGAGAAGTTATGTAAAGAATATGGAGCCCTTTGTATTATTGATGAGGTGCAGACGGGAATAGGGAGAACGGGTACATTGTTTGCTTATGAACAGACAGGTCTATCTCCTGATATTGTAACAGTAGCAAAAGCGTTAGGAAATGGAATTCCAGTTGGAGCCATGATAGGAAGAGAAGAGTTAGCGGTGGCTTTTACATCAGGAACACATGGTTCAACATTTGGCGGGAATTATATTGCAATGGCTGCTGCCAAAGCAGTATTACAAATTATAAAACAACCATCATTTTTACAAGCGGTCAAAGAAAAAGGCGAGTATTTCTTGCAAAGATTGAAACAAGAGTTGTTACACGTTGAAGACATTTGTGATATTCGCGGGCGAGGGCTTATGGTTGGGGTTTCTTGTAAAAAGGATGTCTCATCTTATATTGAGCAATTAGAAAAAGAAGGACTCCTTGCGCTGCAAGCTGGACCCAATGTGTTACGGCTATTACCACCACTCATTGTTACAAATGAAGAATTAGAACAAGCCATATACATGATCAAAAAAGTAATCTGTACAAAAATATTACCATCTATATAAGGGGGAAATACGATGTCAATTGTACAAGTGCCGAAATTACAAACGAAACATGTATTAACTTTAGAAGAATTAACGCAAGAAGAAATCATTTCTTTAATTGAGTTTGCCATATATTTAAAAAAGAATAAACATGCCCCTTTTTTAAAGGGAAAAATATTAGGATTAATTTTTGATAAACAGTCTACTCGTACACGTGTCTCTTTTGAAGCAGGAATGGTACAACTCGGTGGACATGGAATGTTTTTAAGTGGGAAAGAAATGCAACTTGGAAGAGGGGAAAGTATTGCTGATACGGCAAAAGTCTTATCACGATATATTGATGGAATTATGATTCGTACCTTTTCACATGCAGATGTTGAAGAACTTGCAAAAGAGGCTAGCATTCCTGTTATTAACGGATTAACAGATGACCACCATCCATGTCAAGCACTGGCGGATTTAATGACAATTTATGAAGAAGTTCATACATTTAAAGGAATAAAATTAGCATATATAGGTGATGGAAATAACGTATGCCATTCTTTATTAGTAGCGAGTGCAAAAGTAGGGATGGATATGGCAGTCGCAACACCAAGAGGGTATGAGCCAAACGGGAGAATGATACAAAAAGCATTAGAACTTGCTGAAGAGACTGGAGCAACACTTGAATTTTTTCATGACCCACAGCTAGCAGTAACAGAAGCTGATTTTGTTTATACTGATGTTTGGATGAGTATGGGTCAAGAAGGCGCTCAAGAAAAAAAGGTAATATTTCAGCCATTTCAAATCAATCGTGAACTTGTCCAATATGCGAAGAAGACATATCGTTTTTTACATTGTTTACCTGCGCATCGCGAGGAAGAAGTGACGAGTGAAATCATCGATGGTATGCACTCGCTTGTGTTTACGCAAGCGGAGAATCGTTTGCATGCTCAGAAGGCTTTACTAGTAAGTATATTCGAGAACATGAAAGAACCTTCCTAGCATGGGAGGGTTTTTGTGTCATTTAAAAAAATATAAAGTATGTTAATGGGGAAATAATCGAGCAAATAAGGGACAAAACATGTAAGCTCGTTTTGTTCGAAAGAGTGTCACATTCATTTTCCAATGTGAATATGTTTAAAAAAAGGAGGAGATTAGGTGTACGATTACTATGGGAATCCAATCCATCCATATGTATATTATTATCCCGCTTTTATAAGGCAGCTACCGTATCAGTATGAACAGCCTTCTCAGAAACTAAAGCCGTACTTAACAACTTGGCCATATTCAAATGTATATTATGGTAACTATTATGAATCATAAAGCTGCTTCTTTCTGAAGCAGCTTTATACATTTGTTTTCAAAATTAAAGTTTGAATCGTTTGAAGAGAATGAATGAGTTGTTCGCGCTCTTCTTTAGATAATGTTTGAAAACTTTCTTTTAGTTTGTCTAAAATAAATTGCTGATATTGACCTACTATTAATTTCCCTTCAGATGTAAGAGAAATTAAAATGACCCGTCGATCTTTTTCGCTATAATGACGCTCTATCAATTCTTCTTGAATTAATTTATTTAATAGAGGTGTCATATTGGGCCTTGAAATCGCTAAACGCTTTCCAATTTCTGATACTGTTAATGTACCGTGTTCATGTAATAGCAATAACACCTGTGTATGAGATGGTGGCATGTGCCTTTGAGAAGGAAATTCTCCAGGAAGCATAAATTTGCGATAAAAAAGAGGCACTAACGAAAGAAGATGATCAACAATACGTTCCCAATCGCGTGATTCCATATAAAGGCCTCCTTCCATGATTATTGTAACAAAAAAGGTATCGTATAAAAATAGGATTGTTTGGAGCTACCTTAATATTTATAGGACAATACTTGCTTTGTAAATGTATTGGCGATAACTTCATAGCCTTTGTCATTTGGATGTACTTGATCATAGAGCAATTCTTTTTTATCATTTGATATTAATTTTCGAATCGGTACAACAATGGACGGTGGATTCGATTTTGAAATGGAGTAAACGGAGTCATTCCAACCATCTAAAAACATATCTGCATAAGAGGCGATAGAATCGTCAAGTTGCAAAGGGTTATAGAGTTCAGAGAGAATGAGTAAAGCATTTGGATTAAGAGATCGAACAGTCTTCACAATCGTTTTTACATCTGCTTCAAACCGTGCTTTTTCTTTGTTTAACATTTTTATACCATCTATAACACCTACATCGCGTTTGAGACGAAATAAATTATTTCCTCCAATATTGATCGTAATAATATGTGCCTCTTTCATTTTTTGCTGTACATCTTCTGACTGCATCTTTTTGATGAGACGATCTGTTGTAAGGCCGTTTACACCAAGATTTTCTACACGGATCGGCTTATGGATTTGTTCTTCAATTTGTTTAGAAGCCAATTCTGCAAATCCTCCTTGAGTAGAACCATATCCTTTGGCGAGCGAGTCGCCTAGTACAAGATGATAAAATGAATCATTTGTTTGTTTATCAATCCAATGAGGGGTGGATGTTTTTGTTATTTTTCCTCTATTTTCTTTTTGTATTGTCTCGTCGTTCTTGTCAAAGTATGAATAAGAAATGATGAGAAGGAGGAGACAAACAATAATGAAGATGAGCTTTTTCATAAATTTATCCTCCTTGTAATTGGTAATTGTATCATATTGGACAGTATAAGCAACGGAAGGATATATTATATTTTATGAAAAGTTTACAATAACTTTACAGAAAATTTGTAGAAGTATGTCAAAAAATATTGACGATATGAAAGTATGTTCGATATGATAATGTCAGATAAGTGACGACATATCGCTCTGTTAAGAAGAAAAAAGAGAGAAAGGTATTACAAGCTTATTGTATTTGGGACAATTTTATAAGGGGGATTTTTTGTGAAAAAATCAAAGAAAGTGTTAGCCGGAGCAACGCTGGCATTAGGTGTTATGGCCCCGCAAGTAGTACCAACCATTGCTCATGCGGAAGGACAGACGGAGGAGAGCACAGTTCATTTGCGAATTTTAGAAACATCTGATATTCATGTGAACTTAATGAATTATGATTATTATCAAACGAAAACGGATAATAAAGTAGGGCTTGTTCAAACGGCAACGCTTGTGAATCAAGCGCGTGAAGAAGTAAAAAACTCTGTTTTATTTGATGACGGAGATGCAATACAAGGGACACCGCTTGGGGACTATGTAGCGCAAAAAGGGTTGGATGGGAATTATGTACACCCATTATATCGTGTAATGAATTTAATGAAGTATGACGTCATTTCTTTAGGAAATCATGAGTTTAACTATGGTTTAGATTATTTAAAGAAAGCAATTAGTAAGACTGAATTCCCAGTTGTGAATTCAAATGTTTATAAAGACGACCATGATAATAATGAAGAAAATGATGAAAATTACTTTAAACCATATCATATTTTTGAAAAAGAAGTAGAAGACGAAGCGGGTCAAAAGCATAAAGTGAAGATTGGTGTAATGGGATTTGTACCACCACAAATTATGAACTGGGATAAGGCGAATTTAGAAGGAAAAGTAAGAGCGAAAGATATCGTCCAAACTGCGAAGAAAATGGTTCCGAAAATGAAAGCAGAAGGCGCAGATATTATCGTTGCGCTAGCGCACTCTGGTGTGGATAAAAGCGGTTACAATACAGGGATGGAAAACGCTTCATTTTATTTAACAGAAGTTCCTGGTGTTGATGCAGTGTTGATGGGACACTCACATACAGTAGTCACAGATACATTTAACGGTGTACCTGTTGTAATGCCAGGTGTTTTCGGTAGCAACTTAGGCGTTATTGATATGCAGCTGAAAAAAGTAGATGGTAAGTGGCAAGTTCAAAAGGATAAATCTATTCCAACAGTTCGTGCTATTGCAGATAATAAAGGGAACGCATTAGTTCAATCTGACCAAAGATTAGTTGACGAGATTAAAGAGGAACACGAAGCGACGATTCAATATGTTAATACACCTGTTGGGAAAACAACAGCGCCAATTAATAGTTATTTTTCACTTGTACAAGACGATCCATCGGTCCAACTTGTGACACAGGCACAGAAATGGTATGTAGAAAAGTTGTTTGCTGAAAATGAAAAATATAGTAAGTATAAAGGTATTCCTATCTTATCGGCAGGTGCGCCATTTAAGGCGGGCGGAAGAAATGGTGCGACATACTATACAGATATTCCAGCAGGTACTTTAGCTATTAAAAACGTAGCCGATTTATATGTGTATCCGAATACGCTATATGCTGTGAAAGTAAATGGGGCACAAGTAAAAGAATGGCTTGAAATGTCGGCAGGGCAGTTTAATCAAATTGACCCAACTAAATCTGAAGAACAATCACTTGTTAATGTAAGCTATCCTACATATAATTTTGATATTTTAGATGGCCTGAAATATGAAATTGATGTTACACAACCAGCGAAGTACGATAAAGATGGAAAAGTAGTACATCAAACTGCAAATCGCATTATTAATATGACATATGACGGAAAACCGGTAACAGATGAACAAGAATTTATTGTTGCTACAAATAATTATCGTGGTAGCAGTCAAACATTCCCTGGTGTAAATAAAGGGGAAGTGGTGTATCAATCACAAGATGAAACGCGTCAAATTATTGTGAAATATATGCAAGAGACGCCAGTTATTAATCCAGCGGCAGATCAGAACTGGACATTTAAACCAATCCATGCTGAAAAGTTAAATATTACATTTGATTCTTCGCCAAATGCACAAAAATATATTACGAAAGATGGAAACATTTCTTATGTTGGTCCATCTGAAAATGAATTTGCAAAATATGCAATTGACTTAAGGAACAAGACTGACGAAGAGAAGCCGGTGCCACCAGTAACAGATGAAGGAAGTAATGAAGAGAAGCCGGTACCACCAGTAGCAGATGAAGGAAATGATGGAGATCAGGCAACACCAGATGCTATCAATCAAAATGAAGATGTAACAACTACAAATGTAAGCGAAGATAAAGAAACAAATAAAATAGAGCGAGATCTTCCAAAAACGGGAGCAAATGTTTTTTCAACAATTGGGGCAGGACTTGCTTTTATTGGAGTAGGTATATTCATGTTATTTAGAAGAAAGAAAGCAAATAGATAAGTAAAAAGAGGATTACCGGCGTGGTAATCCTCTTTTTACTTAAGAAATTGTCACAGGTTTTTCTTTCTTCCAAGAAAGGCCCAATCCTGTAAATCCAACGATAATCGTGATAATTGGACAGGCTAGGCAGAAGATGGAGTATGGAACGTAGTCTATTGTTGGAACGCTGAGCACATTTGCCAAGAATACACCACTTACGCCCCATGGTACAAGCGGATTAATAACTGTACCAGCATCTTCTAACACCCTTGATAAATTGCGACGCTTTAAGCCTACTTCATCATATTTATCGGCAAATGCTTGGCCTGTTAAAACGATGGATAAATATTGTTCACCGAGTAAGAAGTTAACGCCGATTGCTGTTGAAGCAGTAGAAATAATTAAACGTGTACTCGTTTTGACGAAATGAGAAATCATGTTCATTAATTGTGTAATAATGCCTAATCCTTGTAGTAAGCCGCCCATAGAAAGGGCTAGAAAAATAAGGGCAATGGACATCATCATACTTTGTAAACCACCGCGGGATAATAAGCTGTCAATGTCTTTTATTCCCGTCTTAGAAACATAACCTTCTTGCATAATTTTCATTAAATCAGCAAGTGAGGTACTTGGTTTGAAAAGAAAGAGAATGATAATACCTGCGACAATACCAGCAAGTAATGTTGGAACGGCCGGAACCCTTTTAAAAGCAAATATGAAGAGCAACAAAATAGGAATAAGTGTCACAATTGAAATGGTTGAATTTTTCTCTAGAACATTTATAAAGTTAGAAAAATCAACATTCCCTGCCGAGCCTTTTCCTAAAATAAAGAAGGCGATAAAAGCAATGATAAAAGCAGGAATTGTCGTCCAAAGCATGTTGCGAATATGCTCGAATAAGTCTACCCCAGTTACAGCTGGAGCTAAATTTGTTGTGTCTGATAAAGGTGACATTTTATCACCGAAGAAAGCTCCAGAAATAATTGCTCCTGCGATCAGTGCTGCGTCGTAGCCAAGAGCAGTACCCATTCCCATAAATGCAAGTCCGACTGTTGCGGCTGTTGTAAAAGCACTACCAATACTTGTTCCGACAATTGCACAAACGACAAATACCGTTGGGATGAAGACTTTAGGTGATACAAGTCCAAATCCGTATACCATTAATGTTGGAATAGTTCCAGCTGCAATCCAAACGCTAATTAAAACACCAACGAGTAAGAAAATAAAAATAGATGGAATACCCGCTGAAATACTACTTATCATACCTTTTTCCATAGTAGACCACGAAACCTTTTTCATAAATCCGAACGCTAATAACACAATAATGCCAAATAAAATAGGAATATGTGGTGATGTCTCTAGTTTAATAACACTAAAACCGATACAAAAAAAGATAAGAACCGTTAAAAGAACTGATTCAATTTTTGAAACCATTGTTTGCCCCTCCTAATAAATGAAAATCATTCTTTTTTAATTAAAATTCGCCAATATTATATATTTCCTTCTAAAATGTTAGAATTTTTTGACAAATGAAAAATAATTGTTTGCTGGCATAAAAAAATGCCCCTGCAAAATATGCAGGGACGAAAAAATCGCGGTACCACCCTAGCTTGTGAAAAAAGATAACACAAAATAAGGGAGAAAGCGCACCATCAAAAATAAAAACGCCCCTGCAAAATATGCAGGGACGAAAAAATCGCGGTACCACCCTAAATTGTGAAATGATTCATTTCACCACTCTGTAGAAATAACGGTCTATTCACCGTCTTTTACTACTCCAAATGTTTCGTAAAAGAAGCTCCAGGGGGTAATTCATAATTCGCTCTGTACTAGTTTGCACCAACCACCAGCTCTCTGTAATCAGGAAACGAAATACTACTAAATCCTATCAACGCCGAATTCATATGATGTTAGTTAAATTTTTAACACATATAGATCTTGCATGTCAATAAAAATGTGAATTATTTTTTATAGAAAATAAAGGAGAAAGTTTTATTATGATGAATTTGTTCGTTATAATGAACAGTGAAAGGAGGAGAGAAATGAAGAAAAAACTATTTCTTTTTACAGCCTTATTTATTTTAGTTGGAAGTGCAGGGGTTTACACAGCTTTTGCTGCGGCGCCAGATCAAACAAAACAAAAGAGCACAGAAACGAAAGGAAATCAGAAAGAAAATAGAGAAAAAATTGCTGGAAAATTAGGGGTATCAGTTGAAGGGAAAAGTGAACAGGAAATTCAAGAAGAGTTAAGTAAAGCAAGATATGAAAAAAGACATGAGTTATTAATCGAGCACGCAAGACAGCTTGGAATTGATACGGAAGGAAAGAAAGATGAGGAAATTATTCTGGAAATCGGTAAGATTCAGCATGGAAGATGAAGCGACTTATCATAGGATAAGTCGTTCTTTTTTAAGAATGAATCATTGAAAAGGAATTGACAGAAATTTCTCTTTAATGTTAACTTTATTTATAAACAAGTTAACATTAGGGGTGGCAATTATGACAGTAAGTAGTCGTACAAGTGAAAAAATACCGTATACATATGAAGAATTAGCTGAAAAGAATAAAGCATATGTATGGCATCCATTTACACAAATGAAGGATTATATAGCAGAAGATCCTGTTATTATTGAACGGGGTGAGGGGCGTAAATTGTATGATGTGCATGGCAACGCTTATTGGGATGGAGTTTCTTCTATTTGGCTTAATGTACATGGACATCACGTTCCAGAATTGGATGAAGCAATTCGTGAGCAATTAAATAAGATCGCTCATTCTACTATGTTAGGGCTGGCAAATGTACCGTCTATTTTACTTGCAGAAAAGGTTATTGAAATTGTTCCAAAAGGGTTAAAAAAGGTATTTTATTCAGATTCGGGTTCGACAGCTGTTGAGATTGCAATTAAAATGGCGTTTCAATATTGGCAACATAAAGGGAAACCTAAAAAACAAAAGTTTATTACATTAAAAGAAGCATATCATGGTGATACGATTGGCGCTGTTTCTGTAGGAGCAATTGACTTGTTTCACCAAGTGTATCGTTCTCTTTTATTTCATGCAATCAAAATGCCTTATCCGTATACGTATCGTTCTCCTTATGGTGATAACAAGGAGGAGATCGTTCAAAAGCATTTGGAAGAAATGGAAGAATTATTGAAACAGAAACATGAAGAAATTGCAGCGCTGATTGTGGAGCCTTTAATGCAAGGGGCTGGCGGCATGATTACAATGCCAAAAGGGTATTTGAAAGGGCTTCGTGATTTATGTACAAAGTATCATGTTTTATTTATTACAGATGAAGTGGCGACAGGATTTGGCCGTACAGGAAAAATGTTTGCCTGCGAGCACGAGGGAGTGACACCGGATATATTAACAGCTGGAAAAGGATTAACTGGTGGGTATTTACCGGTAGCGATTACCGTAACAACAGATGAGGTTTATAATGCTTTTTTAGGTGACTACGCAGAACAGAAAACATTTTTTCATGGCCATAGTTATACAGGAAATCCACTAGGTTGTGCAGTAGCGATCGCAAATCTAGAACTTTATGAAAAAACAAATTTAGTACAAGACGTTGCAAAAAAGGCGGATTATGTAGCGGATAAATTAGCAGCGCTTTATGAGTATAAATATGTTGGTGATATTCGGCAATGTGGCTTGATGATTGGGATAGAACTCGTTGAAAATAAGGAAACAAAAGAGCCGTTTGAATGGACAGAGCGGGTAGGAGTAGAAGTATGTAAACGATCAAGAGAGCTTGGGATGATATTGCGTCCTCTTGGTAACACAATTGTATTTATGCCGCCGTTAGCATCTAAAATAGATGAACTAGATGAAATGTTACGCATTTTATGTCAAGCAATTGCAGATATTACGGAGGGGAAATCATGAGTGGCTTTTTTATTACAGCAACGGATACCGAAGTAGGAAAAACAGTCGTTACAGGTGCAATAGCGGGGGTACTTAGAAAGCTTGGACATCATATAGGAGTATATAAACCATTGCAAAGTGGACATAGCGCTTCTCATCCAGAAGGTGATGCAGCTAGATTAAAGATGGTATCAGGAGTAGAAACAGCAGTGGATAAAATTTGTCCGTATTCGATTGAAGAACCGCTTGCTCCAAGATTGGCAATGCAGCGTGCAGGAAGAACGGTAACATTGGCGGATATTACTGCTCATTATAATGAGCTAATGGTAGAGTTTGATAGCTTGTTAGTAGAAGGAGCAGGGGGACTTGCTGTTCCTTATACAGAAGATGCGCTCGTTGTTGACTTTGCTAAGAAATTAAAATTACCGCTTATTATTGTTGCGCGTCCAACATTAGGTACTGTCAATCATACTATTTTAACAATCTCATATGCGAAAGCACAAGGTTTGCAAGTTGCAGGTGTTATTTTATCGGGGTGTAAAGAAGAAGAAAAAGAACGTGTACAAGAAAATAAAAAAATGATTGAAGAGTTAAGTGATGTGCCAGTTTTCGGTTTACTTCCAAAGCTTCGGGAAGGATATACGCGCGATGAACTAATAAAAGCAGCAGAAGAGAGTATTCAGATTTCATATTTAGAGGAGTATATGAAAAATGGATCAAGCATGGAAGCTACACTTTCACGCTAGTTTAAATCGTCTAAAAGAAAAGTCACAATACCGTGAAGTAGTGGTAACGGATCAAGCTGAAGAACCGTGGCTGATTCGGAACGGAGCGCGTATGCTGAATTTGGCATCAAATAATTATCTCGGTTTATCGGGGGATAGTCGGTTAAAAGAAGCGGCTATCGAAGCGATAAGGAAATATGGAGTAGGAGCGACGGCATCACGGTTTGTTATAGGGAACTATTCCCTTTATGAAGAGGTAGAAAAGAGTATTTGTGATTGGAAGCATACAGAGAAAGCAATGATTGTGAACAGTGGATATACAGCGAATGTTGGAGCTATTTCTTCTCTAATGGGACGCCATGATGTCGTTTTCAGTGATAAATTAAATCATGCTAGTATTGTTGACGGAGTGAAACTGAGCGGTGCAAAGCAGAAACGATATCGTCATAATGATTTACATCATTTGGAGCAACTACTGCAAACAACACCTTCTGAAAAAAGAAAATTAATTGTAACAGATACGGTGTTTAGTATGGATGGAGATGTTGCTTATTTAAAAGAATTGATTGCATTGAAAGAAAAATATGGAGCGCTTCTTATGATTGATGAAGCACATGCAAGCGGCATATATGGGAAACATGGTGCTGGACTTGCACATGTGGAGATGGAGCTTTCTAGAAAAATTGATATTCATATGGGAACATTTAGTAAAGCGTTAGGTTGTTATGGGGCTTATTTAGCAGGAAATGAAGTTTGCATTGATTATATGAGAAACAAGATGAGAAGCTTTATTTTTACAACGGCATTGCCACCAGGTGTACTCGCAACCATACAATGTGCAATTGACATTGTGAAAGAAGACGAGGAAAGACGGCAACGACTTTTAGAAAACGGAGCGTATTTTCGTAATGCGTTAAAAGAAGCTGGATGTAACATTGGTAATAGTTCAACACATATTGTTCCAGTTATTGTAACGTCGAATGAAGCGGCGATACGCTTTAGTGGAAAAGTGCAGGAAGCAGGAATTGCAGCGATTGCAATTCGGCCACCAACTGTTCCGCATAATAGCTCGCGCATTCGATTTACAGTGACATCTGAGCATACAAAGTCTGATTTAGAGTGGGCGATTCGGCAAATTGTGAACATTGGAAAAGAAGAGGGGATTGTGGAATGAAACAATTTAAGCTAATCTTTATCCCTGGATGGGGAATGGAAAAACAAGTATGGAGCCCAATCCTTTCACTTTTGCAGGAAAGTTTTGCCGAGCATGTTGAGTGGCATGATGTAAAAGAAATCAATGAATTTGCAAAGCGGGTAGAAAAAGCTACTGAAGGATACGATGTCATTTTAATCGGGTGGTCGCTTGGAGCGTTAGTTGCCCTTGAAGTATGTAACAATGTGAAAACAAAGGGAATGGTTTTAATAAGTGGTACAGCAAAGTTTACAGTGGATGAAAGGTATAAACATGGCTGGAAGACTTCTTTTGTTGAGAGAATGAAAAGAAATATAAAAAAACGAAAGAATGAGACATTGAGCCGTTTTTATATAAGTATGTTTGCTGAAGGGGAGAGTGCTGTAAAAGAATCATTCGAAAATATGATAAAAGAATTTCAAGGTGATTCGATAGAGTCTTTACAAATAGGGCTCGATTATTTAATGAGAGCGGATATGAGGGAACGCATAAAAGATGTAAATGTACCGATGTTACTTTTACATGGAGAACAAGATCCAATTTGTCCTTTGTCTGCTGCGCATTACATAAAAGAAAAGACAAATGCAACGCTTAAAGTGATTCATCAAGCAGGGCATGCCATTTGTGTGACGAATTTTGAATATTGCGCAAATGAAATTAGCAAATTTATAGAGGGGATACAAAATGATCAATAAAATATTGTTGCAAAAACGATTTAATAGAGCGGCTGTATCCTATGATCAATATGCCAATGTACAAAAGAAAATGGCTCATCATTTACTTTCGCAGTTGGAAAGGTGGTATAGCAGGGCAGCGGCAATTCGAATTTTAGAACTTGGCTGCGGAACGGGATATATTACGGAGAAGCTTGTACATTTATTTCCGAATGCACAAATTACAGCTATTGATTTCGCGGAGAGTATGATTGCTGTTGCGAAAAAAAGACGCCATGTTGATGAAGTTACCTTTCGATGTGAAGATATTGAAAAGCTTATATTAGATGACGTCTATGATGTCATCATCTCAAATGCAACATTTCAATGGTTAAATGATTTGCAGGTGTCCCTTGCAAAGTTATATGAGCATTTAGCTGGAGAAGGCATCTTGTTATTTTCAACATTTGGAAATCGAACGTTCCAAGAACTTCATCGTGCTTTTGAACGAGCGAAAGAAGAAAGAAATATAAAAAATCATGTATCAATTGGACAGCGTTTTTTTACAAAAGCGCAGTTGCAAAATATATGTTCCATAAAAAATGGGAATGTTCATGTATCTGAAACATGTTACATAGAGAAATTTACTCATATTAGAGACTTTTTTAAGTCGATTCGCAAAGTTGGTGCAACAAATAGTAATGAAGAAACGTATTGTCAAAGTCCTTCTATCTTTCGGGCGATGCTTCGCATATATGAGAAAGACTTTACGAAAGAAGGGGAGATTATAGCAACGTATCATGCTTTATTTGCGCATATTGAAAAAGAGGGGAAGAGGAGAAATGAAACAAATACAAACAAAAATAGATTGGAAGAAAATTGCGTTTGAAGTGATAGAAGGGAAAAGGATAACGAAAGAGGATGCGTTAGCGATTTTAGAAGCAGATGATACAGAAGTATTAGATATTATGAATGCTGCGTATATGATTCGTCATCATTATTTTGGTAAAAAAGTGAAATTAAATATGATTATTAATACGAAATCGGGATTATGTCCAGAAGATTGTGGGTATTGTTCTCAATCAATCGTTTCTGAAGCACCGATTGATAAATATGCTTGGTTGACACAAGAAAAAATTGTTGAAGGAGCACACGAAGCAGTCCGCCGCAAAGCTGGAACATATTGCATTGTTGCATCTGGTCGTCGTCCAACAGACAAAGAGGTAAATCATGTCATTGGTGCGGTGAAAGAAATTAAAGAAACAACGGATTTAAAAATATGTTGTTGCTTAGGCTTTTTAAATGAGGATCAAGCAAACCGATTAGCTGAGGCCGGGGTTCACCGTTATAATCATAACTTGAATACACATGCGAATCATTATGATAATATTTGTTCCACACATACGTATGATGACCGAGTAGATACGGTAGAAAAAGCGAAGCAAGCGGGCATTTCTCCTTGTTCTGGTGCAATCTTTGGAATGGGAGAAACGAAAGAGGAGCGCGTAGAAATTGCTTTTGAGTTACAACGGTTAGATGCAGACTCTATTCCATGTAATTTTCTCGTTTCTGTAAAAGGAACTCCGCTTGAAGATCGAAAAGAATTAACGCCAGTAGAGTGTTTAAAAATATTAGCGATGATGCGTTTTGTAAATCCTTCCAAAGAAATTCGAATTTCAGGTGGCCGTGAGCTTAATCTAAAATCTGTACAGCCGTTAGGATTATTTGCAGCAAATTCGATTTTCGTTGGAGATTATTTAACAACGGTAGGTCAAGAGCCAACAGCAGATTGGGGGATGATTCAGGACCTAGGGTTTGAAATTGAGGAATGTGCATTATAAGTAGGAAAGACCAAGCTTTTAAAGAAAGCTTGGTTTTTGTAATTAAAATGTAATAAAGTGGAAAGGATGCTGTCTGGAAGCGGTTTGCTCCTGGAAATAAAAAAAGTTTGGCCGAATTTTCCAACCTAAAATGGTACATAGTAAAAGTGTAATTTACATTGGGTTGGAGGATTTTACATGCACAAGTATATATTGGCTATTATGACGACACTTATTTTAGTAAAAGCGATTAGTTCAGATCCTGTAAAAGCAGCTCAAACCCCTGAACAGAAGGAAATGCAACAAAGAATTGAGCAACATTTTCGAACAAAAGCAGAACACTTTGGGATTAAAACTGAGGGAAAAGATTTAAAAGAGGTAAGAAAAGAATTACATATTGTAGAGGAAGAAAAAAAGAGAGAAAATGTTTGGAAAACAGCACAAAATTTACGAATTAAGACAGAGGGAAAAACAATGGAAGAGTTAATTCGAGATGTACGAAAAAAAGTAAGAAAATAAGGAATTTGATTTCATTTTGAGAAACATAAAAAAGAGGCAAACGCCTCTTTTTTATGCCCATTGTTTTGATAAATGAGCCATTTCAATTGCAGAAACGGCAGATTCATAGCCTTTATTTCCAGCTTTTGTCCCTGCGCGCTCAATTGCTTGTTCAATTGTTTCAGTAGTTAGTACGCCAAAAATAACGGGAATTTCTGTTTGCAGTGATAAAGATGCAACCCCTTTAGCAACTTCATTACAAACATAGTCATAATGCGATGTAGCCCCGCGAATGACAGTACCGAGTGTAATAACTGCATCATACTTCCCGCTATTTGCCATTTTTTTAGCGATGAGTGGAATTTCAAATGCACCTGGAACCCATGCAACATCAATATGATTTTCTTCTACACCATGTCGTTTTAAGCCGTCTAATGCGCCGCCTAACAGTTTGCTGGTAATAAATTCATTAAAACGTCCTACTACTACTCCAATTTTTAATCCTGTACCTACTAAATGACCTTCGAATACCATCATGATCTCTCCTTCAAATAGATTATAAGTTTAATAAATGACCTAATTTTGTTACTTTTGTCTGTAAATATGTTTCATTTTCTTGTTTTGTTGGCATTTGCAACGGTACGCGCTCAACAACTTCTAGTTCGTATCCTTGTAAGCCAGCAATTTTTCTTGGATTATTTGTTAATAAACGCAGCTTTTGTAATCCTAAGTCTTTTAATATTTGTGCGCCGATACCATAATCGCGAAGGTCTGCTGGAAATCCTAACTTTTCATTTGCTTCTACTGTATCTAGCCCTTCTTCTTGTAATTTATAAGCGCGCAATTTATTGAGAAGTCCAATGCCGCGTCCTTCTTGTCTCATATAAAGAAGCACACCTCTACCTTCACGCTCAATTTGCGTAAGGGCAGCATGGAGTTGTGGCCCGCAATCACAGCGACAAGAGCCGAAAACGTCCCCAGTTAAGCATTCGGAATGAACGCGGACAAGAACAGGCTCATCTGTTGAAACATCACCTTTTATAAGTGCGATATGTTCTTTTTGATCTAGAGAATTCGTGTAACCAATCGCATGAAATGTACCAAATTCAGTTGGTAGTGTAATTTCAACTTCTTTTGTCACAAATGTTTCGTGATGGCGCCGATACGCAATTAAATCTTCGATTGTAATCATTTTTATATCAAATTGTTTAGCAACTTGTATTAAATCAGGGACGCGAGCCATCGTGCCATCTTCTTTTATAATTTCACAAATAACTCCTACTGGTTCTGTACCGCATAGTTTTGCAAGATCCACCGCTGCTTCCGTATGACCAGCGCGACGAAGTACACCGCCATCTTTTGCAATTAGCGGAAAGATATGCCCAGGACGATTAAAATCGCTCCCCTTAGAAGATGGATTTAATAATTCGCGCACAGTTGTCGCACGCTCATGGGCACTAATTCCTGTTGTTGTAGAAATATGATCAATACTAACTGTAAATGCAGTATGATGAGAATCAGTATTTTGAGATACCATAGGTTCTAGTTGCAGACGTTTCGCATAGTGCTCTGTAAGTGGTACACATACAAGACCGCGTCCATGTGTAATCATAAAATTGATTGTTTCCGGTGTAATATACTCGGCTAAGGCGATAAAATCACCTTCGTTTTCACGGTTTTCGTCATCACATACAATAATGACTTTTCCTTGTTTTAAATCTTCTAGTGCTTCTTCAATACGATGAAACATCGTGCTTCCCCCTTATAGAAATCCGTTTTCTTGTAAAAAACTTTCTGTAACTGAATTGCTCCGCTTTGTTGGTTGTGACATAAACCGTTCGATATATTTTCCAATCATGTCACACTCAATATTGACGATATCCCCAGCTCCTTTTGTACCAATAATAGATTCGCTTACTGTATGGGGAATGAGCGAAATTGTAATGGAATCGTCAGCCACATCAAATATCGTTAAACTCGTACCGTCAATTGCAACGGAACCTTTTTGTAAACAATAGCGAAGTAAATGATTGGGCATTTTGATTTTGTAATATATGGCATTATAATGTTGTTTTTTGCTTACAATTGTGCCAATTCCATCAATATGACCTGTAACAAAATGTCCACCAAAACGTCCGTTAGCTGCCATAGCCCGTTCTAAATTCACTTGAGAATGTTGCTTTAGCATGCGAAGTGACGTTGATTTCATTGTTTCAGGCATCACATCAACCGTGAAATGAGATTCGGTAAATGATGTAACAGTTAAGCAAATACCGTTAACGGCAATGCTATCTCCTATTTTGACATCTGATAAAATGAAGCGTGCTTGAATTGTTAGTTTCATTGCTTCTCCGCTTTGTTTTATAGTTGAAACGGTTCCTAATTCTTCTACGATTCCTGTGAACATGAAGGCACCTCATTTCGCTTTCTAGCAATGATTTTTATATCATTACCAATCTGTGTCATCTCTTGAAATTGCAAGGAAAGTGCATCTTGTAGCTGTATAAAACCAGTGCCCCCAAACCAAGTAGGAGCATCTTTTCCACCAATTAATTTTGGGCTTATATAGGTTACAATTTCATTGAAACAATTTGCTTCTAAAAAACTTGCATGTATAGACTGTCCTCCCTCTACAAAGAGTGAGAGAATTTGCTTTTCTCCAAGCAGAGTGAGAAGGTCTTGAATTTCAATGCAATCTTTATTCATTTGTAATACAGATACATGTTCAGACTTATATTGTAATATTTGATCTTTTTGAACGTTTTTTCCAACGATAATCCATGTTAGAGCTACTCGGTCTGTCACCACACGAGAGAGAAGCGGCGTTCGTAAATGTGTATCTAAAATAATCCGAATTGGATTTTTACCTCCATTTGGAAGGCGGGTAGTTAACGATGGATTATCAGCGATGACTGTATTTACTCCGACGAGAATTGCATCGTGTGTGTGTCGATAGTGATGAACATCATCGCGGGCTGCGTCTTCTGTAATCCATTTACTTTCCCCAGTAGTAGTTGCAATTTTTCCATCTAAGCTCATTGCTGTTTTTAATGTGACAAAAGGGCGCTTTGTTTTCATATAGTGAAAAAAGTATCGATTTAAGGAAAGCGCCTCTTCTTCTAAAATACCAGTTGTCACATGAATACCTGCTTCTTCTAATTTCTTTTTCCCATTGCCAGCAACAAGAGGATTGGAATCAAGCGTAGCGATTACAACGCGTTTGATTTTCTTTTTAATAAGCAAGTCACAGCAGGGTGGGGTTTTTCCAAAGTGGCTGCATGGTTCAAGTGTGACATATACAGTTGCATCTTTTGCATGAGCACCGGCCATGCGCAGTGCATGAACTTCTGCATGTTCTTCACCTGCACGAAGATGAGCCCCCATTCCGACGATTTTCCCATTTTTCACAACAACAGCACCGACCATTGGATTTGGACTTGTTTGCCCCGCTGTACTTTGCGCCAACTGTAAAGCAATTTTCATATATTCTTGGTCCGTCATTTTTTTTCACCTCTCCTAAGAAAAAATCAAAAAACCCCAAGGATGATATCCTTGGGGTTTGGGAGACGTGATTTCTAGAAATATAGTACGAATACGAAAGTACAAGAAAGAAACCTAGCTATGTTTTATATTTTTGCATAGAAAAGAAGCCTAGCAAAAATATATTTTTTTACACGCTAGTTTACATAGTTTATTTCAGCATAGAAAAAATAGGTATATGAAATAAAGCATATACGATTATGAAAAGTGTGCATGCTAAAATAAAAGTGTATTCGCTATATAAGCACTAGAAAACATATCCTTCTCCCATCCAGACTATACTGTCGGCTCTAGAGTTTCACTAGATCCACCGTTTTCAATTTTGAAAACGGGTCACGGACTTAGAAGCGTGCACTTCATCACCGCCGGTTGGGAATTTCACCCGACCCCGAAGGATGCTGTTTGCTCACATTATAGCACAAAAAATAAAAAAGGATAGAAAAAAATACTCGAATATGGAGAATTGCGTGACAATAAATGGGGGGAAATCGTTGGGAGAGAAGGGAAGAGGATAGATAATAATTTTTTGCTGAAGTTAGAAAAAGCATGCACCTCGATTGATGCATGCTTTATCAAAATTATTTTGTTTCTGGAGCACGAACAACGGATTCAAACTTGCCCTTATGTGCTGCGTCGCAATAAGGCATATTTTTTGATAAACCACAGCGACATAAAGAAAATGCAGGTTTCGCTGGGAAAGCATTCCCTTGCGAATCGACTAATTCCACATCCCCTGTAATGCGAAATGAGCCATTGTCATTTACTTTAATTTGTACTTTTGCCAACAGAATTCCCTCCTTCCAAACGCTTAAGTTCATCATATAATTGCAAGAGGGAACTTGACAATACAAAACTTACTTTGTCTGAAAGAGAGGAGAGTGTTATAATATCGTTTATAACTGATTATAGTAAGGTGACTAAGTATGAATAAACAATTACGTACACTACAAAATGTTGCAAATGAGCGCACATGGGCGTCTTTTTTAAATGATAATCATCCATATAGTTTACTTCATTGGTCAATTGCAGGTGTGGGGCAAGAGGCGAAAGATGTATGGTTATTACAAGATGAGGTAACGTTTCAAACAACTGAATTTGCAACACTTGATGAGGCAATGAAGTGGATTTCTGAAAATATGGAACAAATTACAGATGTTTTAGCACAGTAATAGAAAAAACAGGCTTAAGCGAGCCTGTTTTTTGTTTCTTTTACATAAGTTTCTAAAAATTGATCGACGGCATATTCATATTCTTGTTTGTTTTCATTATAAGAGCAAGCATGTGCACCACGCTCTGCAATATAGAGCTGTTTATTATCATTCTTTGCATCGTATAGCGCTTTTGTCATGTCACATAAAATATAGTCGTCGTCTTTACTATGAATAAAGAGGACGGGATTATTTATATTTTTTATACAATCAATTGGTGAAATTTCACCGATTGTATAACCATCACGAACTTTTAAAAATGCATTTGCTAAAGGTAACAACGGCCATTTTGGTAAATGGAATTCCACTTTCAATCGATGCTGAAGTTGCTCGTAAAAATCAGAAAATGGACAATCTGCGATATAAAAATCAGCGCCATCTTCAATCATTCCTGCATATTGTAGAAGAATAGCAGCTCCCATTGATTCTCCATGAATACCAAGTAGAATATTTGTACCAAATCGAGTTTTCAGCCAATCCACTACAGCTTTTAAATCATACTTTTCGTAATACCCATAACTTGTTGTCTTGCCACCGGATTGACCGTGTCGACGGTGATCGTAAATGAATACGTTATATCCTTTTTTTAAAAATAAATTTGCATATTTGATAGAATTTATTTTATTAACCGTTACACCGTGACAAAAAATCATGAATTTATTGGAATGACCTGTAGGAATATAATATCCGTGAATGTCGTATCCAAATTGTGAAGGAATCCAAATTTCTTCTTTCGGTAAGGCTTGAAAATCACTTAAGTGAAAGTGTTTTTTTGTTTCGCGTTCTAAAATTTCTTCGTCTGTTTTTTTCTTTAAATACATGACTTTATTCGTAAAAAAAATACCAATACCAATTAACGCACCTAGTATCGTTAGTACAGTCATAAAAATACGTTTCATACCTTACCTCATCCTCCAAAGAACTTTTACATATGATACACTTATATTGTATCATAGTAGTTTAAAAAGGTGGGAACAGGGAATGATTCAAATACAAAAAATTACAGATGAGATGAGAGATACGATTCGAAATTTTATGTGTAAAAATTGGGGTAGCACAATGATGGTTTCCAAAGAAAGAGCTCATCAATTAGATGAATTACCAGGATTTGTTGCAATTAAAAATGACAGAATAGTGGGAATTATAACATTTGAATTAAAAGAAAGCATGTGTGAAATTGTGTCATTAGATAGTTTTGTTGAAAGGAAAGGGGTTGGCACGAGACTTGTAGAATGCGTGATGACATTAGCTCGCGAGCATATGTGTAACAAAGTATGGCTAATTACGACAAATGATAATACGAACGCACTTCGATTTTATCAGAAACGTGGTTTTATCATGACAAATTTGTACGTTGATGCCGTGGAGAAGGCAAGGAAAATGAAAAAAGAAATACCATTTTTTGGATATGGTGATATTCGTATATTGCATGAAATTCAACTCGAATATAGGTTGTAAACGGTCGTTTATGTAACATTTTTCAGAAATATAAAATAACAAACTTGACGATATACATTTTTTAGTTTAATTTTTAATTGTAAACTATTACCATATCAAGGGGTGACGATGTGGCAACAATACGTGATGTTGCAAAAGTAGCCGGTGTTTCAGTCGCAACCGTTTCACGAGTCATGAATGAAAAAGGATATGTTCATGAAGATACAGTTAAACAAGTGAAACAAGCAATTGAAGAATTAAACTATAGGCCCAATGCGGTAGCGAAAGCTTTATTTAAAAAATCTTCAACAATTATTGCTATACTTGTGCCGAATTTACGAAATCCATCATACATAACTTTTCTTCGTTTTATAGAAGAATCGGCATATCAAGAGGGGTATCAAGTCATTGTTTGTAGTGTGGAAAATAAAAGGAATTATATAGATATATTATCTAGAAATCATATAGCTGGAATTCTTATGACGGAGGAAGTCTTTCGGGAAGTAGGAGAAGTTTCAGTTCCGTTTGCTGTAATAGATGCGAAAGTACCGCTTTTCGAATATTATCAAAGTGCAAAAAAGGCCGTTACTATGCTTAAGGAAAAAGGATGCCATTTTCTAGCGTATATTGGAGAAAAGGGTCATAGTGAAGAGATGGAGGAGCATATATCTGGTTTTTTAGATGCAGTTTGGGAAGAGGAAATACCGTATCGGGTAGAAACTTTAGAAGGGGCTACGGAAAAGCGATATCAAGAAGTATTACGAAAATATCCATACGTAGACGGTATTGTAGCTTCAAGTGATAAAGTTGCTATTTCTATTATTCGTGCAGCAAATTCCCTTGGCATTCATATACCGAATGAATTGCAAGTGATTGGATTTAAGGGGAGTATGCAAGGAGAATGGATAAACCCATCATTATCAACGATAGAAAACTGTTATGAAAAAAGAGTAGTGTATACTTTGCAACAATTAGTTGGGAAAATAAAGAAGAAACAAGTGAAACATGAAGTTGTGAAAACGGAATTTGTATTTATAGAAAGAGAATCAACGAAGTGAAAAAGGTGCGCTTGAACAGCGCACCTTTTTATAGTGTAATTGCGGCAATAAATCCGAATAAAAGTAATGGAATATTGTAGTGCAGAAAAGTTGGCACACATGTATCCCATATATGGTGGTGCTGCCCATCTGCATTTAATCCTGAAGTAGGTCCGAGTGTACTATCGGATGCTGGAGAACCTGCATCGCCTAATGCCCCCGCTGTACCAATAATGGCAATTGTTGCCATTGGGCTAAATCCAAGTTGGATACAAAGAGGAACGAAAATGGTTGTTAAAATGGGAATAGTAGAAAAGGAGGATCCAATTCCCATTGTGACGAGTAATCCAATAATAAGCATAAGAAACGCTGCAAGCGGTTTGCTATTTCCGATTAAATGAGCGCTCGCTTGCACAAGTGATTCAACATGTCCTGTCTTTCTTAAGACAGCGCCGAAACCAGCAGCAGAAATCATAACAAACCCAATGAAGGACATCATCCGCATGCCACTTGTTAAAATAGCATCTGCCTCTTTAAGAGGCAGACTTCCACTAATGGATAATACGATAATTCCTGCTAAGGCACCAAAAATCATTGACTCTGTTGTTAATTGAACAGTTAACGTTGCCAGAATAGACAATAATCCAAATATAATGCTTCTTTTTGTATAAGGAATATCTTCATTCACTGTGCCTTGAATCGTTTTCGTTTCATACGTACGCGGTTTGTGATAAGTAATGAATATAGCTATACATAATCCGATTATCATACCAATTGCTGGGATAGTCATCGCCTTAGGAATGAGAGATACATCAAATGTAAGTCCGCTTTGCTGAGCATTTGTTTGTAAGACGTCATGATAAATTTTCCCGAATCCAGCTGGTATCCACATATAAGGTGTAATTAACCCAAAAGTAATGAGACATGTCACCAATCTGCGATCTATTTTCAATTCATTTAACACTTTTAAAAGTGCTGGAATTAAAATTGGGATGAAGGCGATATGAACTGGAATCACATTTTGTGAAAAACAGGCCATTGCCAGAATAATAAATAAAATGAGTATTTTGGAATACATTTGTTTCTTTGTGTCTTTATCATTTCCAATTATGTTTAGTGCAGCGTGAATCATCGCATCAGGTAGTCCAGTTTTCGAAAGGGAAATAGCAAATCCACCGAGCATCGCATAGCTTAAAGCGATTGGTGCACTGTTTCCAAGGCCAGTAGTAAATACGTTAATTGTTTCTGAAATACTAAGGCCACCGATTAGCCCACCTGTTAAAGCACCAACAATAATGGCGACAATGACTTGGACACGTAATAAACTAAGCAATAGCATGACGGCTACTGCGATAAGTACAGCATTCATAATCAATATAATCTCCTAAACTTTATTCTGTTTATATCATTTTTACCGTAAAGAATGCGTTCGAAGCATTTAAAGTTGCGACATACCATTATAAAATGTTTTCACAAAAATGTAAAAGGGTACAAAAATGATTAATGTGAAAAGGACAATTCTTGTTTAATAGAATGTAAAGAGTGAGCAAATAGTTCTGGTTCTTCCAAATTCGGGGAATGTGCGGAATTTGGAAACCAAATCATTTTCTTGATTGGCGCTCGAATCCTATCGCAATATTGTTGTACAAGTGCATAAGGAGTTTGATAATCGAAACGGCCAGAACAAAAATAAATTGGGACCGACAATTCTAAAATAGTTGAGAAAAAATCAACGGTTAGCATCTCTTTCCATAATGTTCCTGACTTTACATTGCCGGCGAGAAATTTCAACCAATCAAGCAAAGTATATTCTGAAGAAAAGAAACCTTTTCGAATAAAGGAAAATGAAGAACCGTTTTGAACGGCACCTCCAAATATGCTAAGCCACCTTCTTTGAATCATCAGCCGTTTCATGTCTAAGAAAGGTGGGTTTCCTAATTTTGTAAGAGAGGTCAATGCTCGTGTATGTCCATGTTTTTTGGCGGAATGAATTAAATGTTGAAATAAAAGTTCTTCGTTTTGCTTCATTTGTACAATTTGTCCAATACCAATATAAGCTTTGATATATTCTGGATACGTATGTGCGACTTTTAATCCAATAATGCTGCCCCATGAATGTCCAGCTAAAAATAAGTTTTTTCGGTTAAAGCGAGATAGAAGATATCGAATGACTTCCACTGTATCTGAAACGAACTGTTCAATGGTGAAAGGAGTTTGAATATCTCGCCATGAAAAAGACTTTCCCGCCCCGCGCTGATCCCAATTGACAACGATAAAATGCTTTTCTAACTCTGTTTGAAAATGGCGAATAAATCCGATTTGCGCCATACCAGGCCCACCGTGGCAACATAACAAGATAGGGTTTGTTACGGCTCGCCCGCGTATAAGTAAAGATTGTTTTCGGTTGTTAATCATTACGCTTTCAATCGTAGCGATACTACCAGGGATGGGCTGTTTATTTTCAGTGTAAAACGATGGAGTGTGGCTACGAAAAAGCATGTGAAAAACCTCTCTTTCTTCAATCGTATATGTATCGCACAAGCTGGGGAATTTGCATATACTGTTAGAAAATCATTGTATCATAACTTACTATCTGTATTTCAAGTATGTGAGCTCTGGAGGGGGGAGAAAAAAGTGACAATTGGAGAAATTATAGATCGCTTAAATAAACGGGAACCGATTGCAATTCTTGCAAAACGTCTCGAAATGAGCCCCTATACATTGTCAAAAAAATTAAGAATGCTTGGATATGAATATGACAGTGAGCAGAAGAAACGAATATTTACTGGAGAGGGAGAAGAACCTCGTCATTTATACCTCCAGGAGGCCATAGCATTGCAGTACGTAAAGACGGATTATCAAGTATTAATTTATGAACAATTGCAGAGCATATATGAATTATTACAAAGAAGAGAGGAACGCTTTTTTCTAAAGAAAAAAGATTGCAAGAAAAAAAAGAAACGTACGTTTTCTATATGTACGGAAGTGTTAGAGCAATTAGATGATCTATGTAGCACGAAAGGAATGCATAAATCTCAAGCAGTAGAAGAGGCGTTACAAGAATTTCTAAAAAAATATGAGGTATATGATGATTGAACAATGAACAATATGAGATAGCTACCTACTTTTTGAGTGACACCGATTTCGTTCTCTCCTTAAAAGAGGCGCTTTCTTGTTAACAATATTACGATGCGGCGAAATTGAAAACATTTGTGCATAGTGAAACTTCCATCTTCAACAAAAGAATACACACTCAATAAAAAACCCCCTATTTTTAATAGAATAGAGGGTTTTGAGAGTTAGTTCACCCTTTGTATCCTTCCGTCAATCATTGGTTGGATCGGTTCTTTCATTTGTTTGACGTAATCAACTAACGCTTCAAAATCAGTTGGACCTGTTTCAGCATTTTGCCCATTTTTAAAGCTAATGAATCCATCTCCACCTGAAGCTAGAAAAGCGTTGGCAACAACACTGTATGTTTTGGAAGGAGTGAGTTCTTCTCCATTGGCTAGACGAATCGTTGTTACTTTTTCACCATCTGGCTTATTGGCATCCCAACTATATTGAATACCGGAAATTTGTAGCATCCTTGTTATTCCTTTTTGCCATTGTTGATTTAACAGGTCACGGATATCTTGCCCTGTTAAATGTACTTTGATTAATTGGTTACCGAACGGTTGAACTCCGTATAATTCTCCCCATGTAATATCGCCTGCGTCTAAGTCGTTACGAATGCCACCTGGATTCATTAGGGCAATATCAGCTTGCATAGTGGCACGCTGAGCGTCAGCAATGAAATTTCCGAGAGTAGATTCTCCAGCAGCATTTTGTTTCCGATTTAATGGAGCGTTCGTTTTTCCGACAACTTCATTGACAAGAGGTGCAATCTTTTCTTTATATTGATCAAGCTTTTGTTTTACTTGTTTATCAGGTTCTATCCCTTCATGATAGGTTGTCACAATCTCTGCTTTTTTGGAAACGATGTCTTTTGTTTTTCGATCAATTTGTATATCTACATCAGCAAAAGCCGTGCCGTATGAATGAGCTTGTACAAGCAGTTTATTGTGAACTGTTCCATTTACATAAGTGTGACTATGCCCACCGAAAATAACATCGACTTCTGGATCAGTTTCTGTGGCTAAGCGAACGAGATCTCCGTTTGTTACACCATCATGATTCGTTGTACCTCCAACATGAGCGAGAACAACGATGGATTTGACTCCTAGTCTTTTTAGTTGTTTTGTAGCTTTATTAACCGCTTCAACTTCATCTGTAATTTGAACATTTTTGAGCATGGTAGGCATGACAATGTTAGGAGTATCTGTTGTAACCACACCTATGAAGCCAACGGGTACTCCTTGTACCATTTTGACAGTAAATGGTGGTAGAAATAAACGACCGGTAGATTTGTTGTAGAAGTTGGCGGCGATATATGGAAATTTCGCCCCTTTAAAGTTTCCAGTCTTCTCATGATAACCGCCATAAAGAAGGCGATGCATCTCGTTGATTCCTTCATCAAATTCATGGTTCCCAACTGTTCCAACATCAAAACCTAAATCATTTAAAAATTCAATCGTTGGCTCATCCTGTAATAAAGCTGAAAGAGGAGGACTTGCTCCAACAATATCACCAGCATGTACCATTAATGTATTTGGGTTTTGTTTTTCACGGTCACGTAAATAGGTAGCTAAGTATTCAGCGCCACCTGCTTCCTTGTTATTTATTTTCTTTACCGTATCTAATTGACCATGAAAATCATTGATGCCAAGCAGTTGCACATCTATGTAGCGATTTTGTTCTGAAGGTGTTTGAGAGAGAGGTGCAGCAAAGGCAGTTGAGCATGTGACCATACTAAAAATAGCAAGTGCAGGAATTATTTTTTTCCACATCATCGATTACTCCTTTTTATCATTTGACATCATACGGCATAATTTTAATAGATTAAGAGAGTTATTTCTACAAAAAATAGCGAATTTTTCAATAATTGACAGAAAATTATTAGTAGATTTACATTTTTACAAATTTTATATGATGTATGAAAGAGATGATCTGCTCATACGTAGAAACGATTCGGCCTCTTTTTAGTCCAAGCGGTTTAGAATGAGAAAATGAATAGATATAGCTTTTTTATTGTTTAGAGTACCGCATTTACCCTATAATGAAGAAAAAAGTAAAAGGTGAGCAAGACATGAAGAAAAAGAAACAAAGACAAAGTCAAATGAATCAAAAAGAAAAAGATTCTATTACAATTGGAGATCAGCTGAATGCATCATTAATGGATCAGTTGAAAAATAAAAAGAAAGAACTACAAGCAAGAGTAGAAGAAAAAGAGTTGAAAGAGCAAGAAAGAAAACGCCGAGAACAAAAAGAACGTGAAAAAAATAAGTCGTTTGAAGAACTGTTAAGTGAAAGTAACCTAAGTTGGAAAGACTTTAAATAGTAGGAAGAAATCATCAGTAGATTTACGCTGATGATTTTTTACAATCTAGAGGAAAAAGGGGAATTGGGATGAGAAAAATTGTAGTCGTTCCGTATGAAAATCATTGGATTGAGAAGTTTCAAGCGGAGGCAAAAAGATTAAAAGAAGTGATGCCAGAACGTGTGAAAATACATCATATTGGCAGTACATCTGTACCGGGACTCGCTGCTAAGCCAATTGTAGATATGATTATGGAAGTGGAAAATATTGAAAGAGTGGACGAGTGGAATAAGCTGTTTGAAAAGCTTGGTTATATTGTAAAGGGGGAAAATGGTATGATCGGTCGCCGTTACTTCATTCATGGCACAGAAGAAAAACGTTCCTATCATTTACACGTCTTCGAAAGAGGGAATCCAGAAATTGTAAGGCATCTAGCGTTTCGTGATTATATGATGGCACACTGCGAAGAAGCGGAAGCTTATGCAACTTTAAAAAACGAATTAGCTGAAAAGTATACATATGATGGTGGAAAGTATACAGAAGGAAAAACGGAATTTATACGGAATATTGATAAAAAAGCAAAAGAGTGGTTAGGAAATAACGCAAGTGAATAAGCTTGCGTTATTTTTGTAGGTAAGAGAAAAATAAAAAATTATGTAAACCGTGTGTATGTTTTGACTTTTTTCGTAAATCTTGTTCAAATGAAGTGAAGGTTATAAAAAAATGATAGAACTGGTCGATTAAGTTTTATATTGCAGGGATAAAGAAGGAGGAGCAATCATGTATATTCCAACAACGACACTTCATAATGGTGTAAAAATGCCAATGCTTGGTTTAGGGGTATATAAAGCCAAAGAGGGAGAGGAAGTAAACCGAGCAGTAAAAACGGCTTTAGAAATTGGGTATCGTTCTATTGATACAGCGGCAGTATATGAAAACGAAAGCGGTGTCGGTGAAGCAGTTCGTAACTCGGGAATTCCGCGTGAAGAGTTATTTATTACAACAAAAGTATGGAATGATAATCAAGGATATGAAGAGACACTTCAAGCGTTTGAAAAAAGTTTGAAAAAGTTACAAATGGATTATGTAGATTTATATTTAATTCACTGGCCAGTTAGAGGAAAGTATATCGATACATACCGAGCTTTAGAGAAATTATATGAAGAAGGAAAAGTGCGAGCGATTGGAGTTTCTAATTTCCATCAACATCATTTAGAACATCTTTTAGCCAACTGTCATGTGAAGCCGATGGTAAACCAAGTGGAGCTGCATCCAATGCTTGCGCAGTTTGAGTTGCGTGACTTTTGTCAAAATGAACAAATTCAAATGGAAGCGTGGAGCCCGTTAATGAGGGGGAGAGAAGTATTTGAGCATCCGATTATTCAAGAGATTGCTAGTAAGTATAACAAAACACCTGCCCAAATTATTTTACGCTGGGATATTCAAAGTGGCATTGTAACCATTCCAAAGTCCGTTACACCATCTCGCATTAAAGAGAATTTTACAATCTTTGATTTTTCATTAACAGAAGAGGAAATGAAACAAATTGATACATTAGATTGTAATGTACGTATTGGGACAAATCCTGATAAGTACGATACGATGTAAAAAAGCTACCATTTGGTAGCTTTTTTATCGATGTAGTGCATATGTATCACATTTTACGGCAGCTTGGATTTGTTTATATTCTTCATTCGTTAATGCACATTTCGAATAAGCTCGTATATTTTCTCGCAATTGTTGAATAGAGCTTGCACCAGGGATGGCAGCTGCTACAATCGGATTGTGTAAACAATATTGAAGCGCAGTTTCAGTTAATGAACGTTCTTTCGTAACTTCTTTTATCGCAGTTAAAGTGCGAGTTAATTCAGGATAAGAATAAGACAAATACTCTTTTTCTTTCACTTTTTCTACTTTTCTCTCATTGTCATCTGTCAATAATCCTTTTGCAAGTGAACCTCTTGCGATAACGCTAATTTGATGTTCTTGAAGCAGCGGAAACCATTCTTCAGGTCGGCGGTTTAATAAACTATATTCCATCAGTACACTCACGATATTAGAGCGTTTTGCATATTCGCGAATCACATTTGGACGAATCGAAGAGATACCGTAATGGCGGATGATTCCTTCTTGTTTTAACTCTTCAAACGCTTCAATTATTTCTTCAATCGGATCTTCTATCGTTCCTCCATGTAGTTGATATAAATCAATATAATCAGTTTGAAGGCGTCTTAAGCTTTCTTTTACTTCTGTTTTTATATAAGTTTTAGAAGGATCCCAAGACCATCCGTTTTTTTCTGATGTCCAGCGATTTCCGACTTTTGTTGTTAAAATAACTTGATCGCGTTTTCCTTTCAAAGCTTTTCCGACAAACTCTTCATTTAATCCGTAATGATATAAGTCTGCTGTATCAAAAAAGTTTATTCCTAAATCGATGGCTTCATGAATAATAGAAATGGCTTGCTTTTCTTCTGTACCAAGAGACATGCAGCCAAGTCCCATCTCAGTCACATATAAATCTGAATGTCCTAATTGGCGTTTTTTCATTTGTCAACCTCCTTACCTGTATTGTACGAAAGCGAAAGAAGGTTGACAAATGTTTACCTTTTCGTTTTCGTAATCCAATCTTGTACCGTTTCGTATTCTTTTCCGTATTGCTTTAATTTATTGCGAATTTGCCAAGCTTTACCGACTAATGTAACTTGATTTGGTAAAATATATATTTTCATTTTTATCACGCTCCTTTCATTGTGGTAAAATATATGAAGAACAAATAGGAAATAGAATAGGGAGATGGATAAGTGTGAGTAATCTTGCAGAAAGAACAGTTGCAACTGAACCCGTTTTTGATGGGAAAGTCATTAAAGTTCGCGTTGATGAAGTAGTATTGCCAAATGGAGAAATGAGTAAACGTGAGATTGTCAATCATCCTGGCGCGGTTGCGATTATTGCGATAACGGACGAAGGGAAAATCGTTCTTGTTGAGCAATATCGTAAAGCGCTCGAGAAAGATATCGTGGAGATTCCTGCTGGCAAATTAGAGCCAGGAGAGAAGCCTGAAGTAACGGCTGTTCGTGAATTGGAAGAAGAAACAGGATATGTATGTGACGAAATGGAATTTATTACATCCTTTTACACATCGCCAGGTTTTGCCGATGAAATTCTGTATGTATATAAAGCAACAGGGTTAAAAAGAAAAGAAAATAAAGCGGCTTTAGATGAAGATGAATTTGTAGAGCTTATGGAAGTATCATTAGAAGAAGCGATTTCATTTGTGAAAAGTCAACGTATTCATGATGCAAAGACAATGTTTGCTGTGCAATATTTACAATTACAAAAATAAACACTCGCCTTAGGCGAGTGTTTTAGTTGATTTTCGCATAGACGCGTGTATCACGTAATGTACCGTCTGGAGCGAGAAAATCATTTTCATGCGTACCTTCTAAAATAAACTCAAGTCGCTCTGCTACAGCGCATGCATTTGTATTTGTTGCATCGCAGCGAATTTCAAGTCTTCTAGCACCGAGTTTATCAAAAGCAAATTGAACAGCGCCTTTCACAGCTTCTGTCATATATCCTTGTTTTGTATAAGCGCTATGTAACCAGAAATGAAGCGAAAACTTTGGAATATCCCAGTTTTCTGGCTGAAGAGTAAGAGCTCCGATAAAAGTACTAGAGACTTTATCATATAAGTGAAAGGCTAATGTTTCACGAAGTAGAAATTGTCCGTGAGCTTCTCGGACGATTTCTTCAGCCTTTTCTTCGGTGTCGATTGTAACGGGCATCCACGGTTGTAAATCTTCCAAAGAAGCTTGAATTGCTTCATAGACCTCGGACCCGTCGCCTGGAAATGGCTTGCGCACTTGTAAACGCTCCGTCTGAAATAATGTTGGAAAATCTAATAATAATGGTTTCAAAGGAAATCCCTCCTATTCTCTACTTTTAAGTTTAGCAAAGTAGGGCGGAATTTCAATCTTAATTAATCATACTTTTTTTCTCTTGTTCATACATTTTTAGTAAGAGTATGAACGGAGGGAAGAAAAATGTTGCGAAAAACTTGGCAAGATCGTGTAATAGCTCATATACAAGAAAACTCCTCGCTTTATATATTTGTTTCAGTTTTACTACTGATGGGCGTGGTGTTTGGAGCAATACTTGTAAATAGCTTACAGGTGAATCAAAAGCAAGATTTATCATTTTATTTAAGTCGTTTTTTTGGACAAGTCTCAAAAGGGGAATTTGCACTTGCGAGTGAAATGTTTCGTGAAAGTTACGTTTCACAATTGAAATATATTGGATTTATTTGGATACTAGGGATTTCTATTATTGGATTACCACTTATTTTTATTTTATTATTTTTAAAAGGAGTCGTTGTTGGATTTACAGTTGGTTTTTTAGTGAGCCAACATGGTTGGAACGGACTACTATTAGCCTTTGTCTCCGTTTTGCCGCAAAATTTAATTATTATTCCAGCATTTCTTATCATGACAACGATTGCTGCTAGTTTTTCATTGCGCATGATCAAGCATCAATTTATTCGAAAGATCAACGAGCCACTACTACCGTTATTAATTCGTTATACTTGTTTTTTTCTTATTATTGGGGCTGTACTAGCAATCGCTTCAAGTATTGAAGCTTATGCGTCACCAGTACTTATGAAAGAAGTCGTTGAAGTTATTAATAAAAAATAAATATTACATGAGAATAATTATCAACTTATTTTGATTGTTTTTTTCTTTTGACAGAAGCCCTTCTTCTGATATAATGGTGTAAGAGTGGCGAGGAGGGAGTAGTACCGAATGGAAGAGAGAATTGAACGAATTAAGAAACAATTACATGCAGCGAGCTACAAATTAACACCACAACGTGAAGCAACGGTTCGTGTGCTGCTGGAAAATGAAGAAGATCATTTAAGTGCAGAAGATGTTTACCTCCTTGTAAAAGAAAAGTCGCCAGAGATCGGATTAGCAACCGTCTATCGAACTTTAGAGTTATTATCTGAGTTGAAGGTTGTCGATAAAATCAACTTTGGAGACGGTGTTTCACGCTATGACTTACGCCAAGAAGGTGCACAGCGTTTCCATCATCATTTAATTTGCACAAAATGTGGTGCTGTCCAAGAAATCCAAGAAGATTTGCTTGGAGAAGTGGAGAAAAAAGTAGAGCGAGATTGGAACTTTAAGGTGAAAGATCATCGTTTAACTTTCCATGGGATTTGTGAAAACTGTCAAGAAAATGAAACGAATGAAAAATAGCCTTTTCCTATCTAGCTAGGAAGAGGTTTTTTATTTGAGTGAGGTATAAATGATAGAAAGCTTGGCATATGTTGTAATAACATATCATTTGGAGGAGTTTATTATGCGCCGAGCTTTGAAATTAACTTATGATGGAATGAAAGTATTTTTATTGTTTACAAGTTGTACGATTTTGTTTTATTTCGCTATACTATGGATAAATGAAGAATATGAAAGTTATCATCGTTATGAAAAGCCAAAAGAAGAGACAGTAGAAAAAGTATCAGGGAATGAGGAACCAGCAAAAGATGCTTTCGTAAATAGAATGATTTTTTTCTATGAAAATGGGGAGTAGTGTAGATTGGAAGATCAATTAAAAGATTTTATACATTATATGGTTGTGGAAAAAGGATTGGCCAAAAATACGGTTGTATCTTATGAAAGAGATTTAAAAAGTTATGTAAAGTATTTGCAAAAGGTGGAACAAATGAAAACTTTTCATGAAGTGACTCGTATGCAAATCGTTAACTTTTTGCAGCATTTAAGAGAGAATGGAAAATCTTCAAAAACATTAGCGCGCCATATTGCATCGATTCGCTCGTTTCATCAATTTTTACTTCGTGAACGAGCGGTAGAACATGATCCGTCAGTACATATTGAAACACCACAAGGGGAGCGAAAACTGCCGAAAGTTTTATCGGTAAGTGAGGTTGAAGCATTGTTACAAACACCAAAGACGACGAGTGCTTACGGTATTCGAGATAAAGCAATGTTGGAGTTATTGTATGCCACAGGACTGCGTGTTTCAGAATTAATTGCACTCAATTTAGAGGATGTTCATTTAACAATGGGATTTGTTCGCTGCGTCGGAAAGGGAAATAAGGAAAGAATTATTCCACTTGGAAGTTTAGCTACAGAAGCAATTCAGCGCTATATTGAAAAAGGAAGAAAAGAATTGATGGGAAAAAAGGCAGTGGATGCATTATTTTTAAATCACCACGGTAATCGATTATCTCGTCAAGGTTTTTGGAAGATTTTAAAGCGTTTAGCAAAAGAAGCAAATATTGAGAAAGAGCTTACACCGCATACATTGCGTCATTCTTTTGCTACGCACCTGTTAGAAAATGGAGCAGACTTACGTGCTGTACAGGAAATGTTAGGGCATGCAGATATTTCTACAACACAAATTTATACACATGTTTCAAAAACTAGATTAAAAGACGTATATAAACAGTTTCACCCAAGAGCATAAGATGACTTATGCTCTTTTTCGTGCCATTTCGAATAAAAAAGAGTATTTCACAAAAACTTCACAAACATTTCGTACATTGTTTTCAGCAGAAGGCTAGAATATAACTAGTGATTTCCTCTATACTAAATAAAGTACGAAGGAGGAAAATACAATGAAAAAATTTATAACTACTTTATTTATCGCAATGCTAGCATTGGCTGGTTGCAATACAAATAAGGAAGAATCTCCAAAAAAAGAGAAGCTTGAAGAAGTGAAGGTAGCGGTTCAAACAAATCCAAAAGAAATGAAACCAAATGAGAAAACAGAAGTACAAGCACTTGTCACACAAGGAAAAGAGAAAGTAACAGATGCTGACGATGTGAAGTTTGAAATTTGGAAAGATGGCGATGAAAAGCATGAAATGTTAAATGGGAAGCATAAAGGAAAAGGGGTTTATGCTGTTGAAAAAATATTCCCTTCTGATGGTGTGTACCATATTATTGCTCATACAAACGCTCGTGAAATGCATGTAATGCCAGAAGTAAAAGTGGCTGTAGGAAATGCGAAAGTTGAAGATGCAAAAAAAGGACATGATGGTCATGAAGCAGGACATGGTGACCATAAAAGTGATACAATGATTCATCTTATGGCTGGTGATGTGAAAGCAAATGCTGAATCTACAATGAAAGCTCATGTGAAACAAAAAGAAGAAGCACTAACTGAAGCAGAAGTGCAATTTGAAATTTGGAAAGATGGTGTAGAGAAACATGCATTCATCACAGCAAAAGAAGATAACAAAGGTGAATATGTAAGCAAATATACATTTAAAGAATCCGGTAAATATAAAGTGAAAGTTCATGTAAGAAAAGGTGATCTTCACGAACATAAAGAAGAAGCAATAGAAGTAAAATAAAAAAACAGCTCATTAGGGCTGTTTTTTATTATTATAGTACGAAATAAGTCATAATTTTATTAGCGATTTGCACCAGAATAGATTACAATAGAAATGTGAGGAAAATAAGAATTTCTACGAAAATGTATTAAAAAGAAAGCGCAAACATGTTATGATGTAAGCATAAGAAGTCTGACATCTGACTTAGAAAAAACAGGAAAGTTTCTGTTTCATTTTATATCAGATGAGAAGAGTTAGAGAATAACTGAAAAATGTAAGCTATATTCTTGAGCAAATGAGAGAATTCTCATTCATAACAGTTTCACTTTACAGCGTTTTGAACATACTACAAGAAGTAGAACTGAACATATAGGAGGTTGTCATGATGCATAAATATAAACGTATTTTCCTAGTCGTAATGGATTCAGTAGGAATCGGAGAAGCACCAGATGCTGAAAAGTTTGGTGATTTAGGAGCTGATACATTAGGGCATATTGCGGAACATATGAATGGATTGAATATGCCAAATATGGTGAAGTTAGGACTTGGAAATATTCGTGAAATGAAAGGAATTTCCAAAGTAGAAAATCCGCTTGGTTACTATACAAAAATGCAAGAAAAATCTACAGGGAAAGATACAATGACAGGACATTGGGAAATTATGGGTCTTTACATTGATAAACCATTTCAAGTGTTCCCTGAAGGATTCCCAAAAGAATTAATTGATGAATTAGAGGCGAGAACAGGACGCAAAATTATTGGCAATAAGCCTGCTTCTGGAACTGCCATTCTTGATGAACTTGGTAAAGAACAAATGGAAACAGGCTCTTTAATTGTATATACTTCTGCGGACAGCGTATTACAAATTGCGGCTCATGAAGAAGTAGTACCGCTTGAAGAATTGTACAATATTTGTAAAATTGCACGTGAATTAACATTGGGTGAAAAGTATATGGTAGGTCGCGTTATTGCACGTCCGTTCGTTGGTGAACCAGGAAACTTTACACGTACCCCAAATCGTCATGACTATGCGTTAAAACCATTTGGACGTACAGTCATGAATGAATTACAAGATAATAATTATGATGTAATTGCGATTGGAAAGATTTCTGATATTTACGATGGAGAAGGCGTAACAGAAGCGCTTCGTACAAAATCTAATATGGACGGAATGGATAAACTTGTAGATACATTGAATATGGATTTTACAGGTCTTAGCTTCTTAAATTTAGTTGATTTTGATGCAATGTTTGGTCATCGCCGTGATCCACAAGGGTATGGAGAAGCATTACAAGAATACGATGCACGCCTTCCAGAAGTATTTGAAAAATTAAAAGAAGATGATTTATTAATCATTACAGCAGACCATGGTAACGATCCAATTCACCACGGTACAGATCATACGCGTGAATATGTACCATTATTAGTGTACAGCCCAAGCATGAAGGATGGCGGACAGGAATTACCACTTCGCCAAACATTTGCTGATATTGGTGCAACTGTAGCAGAAAACTTCGGTGTGAACATGCCAGAATACGGAACAAGTTTCTTAAAGGAATTAAAGAAATAGGAGGATATATTTATGAATCGTGAACTTATTACAAAATCAGCAACATACTTAAAAGAGAAATTTCAAGAAACACCAAAGGTTGGATTAATTCTTGGGTCTGGACTAGGTGTACTAGCAGATGAAATTGAAAATGCAGTGAAAGTACCATATAGTGAAATTCCTGAATTTCCTGTATCAACGGTAGAGGGACATGCGGGACAACTTGTATTTGGTACACTTCAAGGTGTTGCAGTAGTTGCAATGCAAGGACGTTTCCATTATTACGAAGGATATGACATGCAAAAAGTAACGTTCCCAGTTCGTGTAATGAAAGAACTAGGTGTAGAAACAGTTGTTGTAACAAATGCAGCAGGCGGTGTAAATACATCATTTGAACCTGGCGATCTTATGTTAATTTCAGATCATATTAACTTTATGGGACATAATCCATTAATTGGACCAAATGATGCTGAAATGGGTGTACGATTCCCAGATATGTCTGAATCTTACACGAAAGAACTACGTGTAATGGCGAAACAAGTTGCCGAAGAGTTAAATATTAAAGTACAAGAAGGTGTATATGTTGCGATGACAGGTCCAGTATATGAAACACCTGCTGAGATTCGTATGCTTCGCACATTAGGTGGAGATGCAGTAGGAATGTCAACTGTGCCAGAAGTTATTGTAGCTCGTCATGCTGGTATGAAAGTACTTGGAATTTCTTGTATTTCAAATATGGCAGCTGGTATTTTAGATCAGCCACTTCATCATGATGAAGTAATTGAAACAACAGAACGTGTAAAAGTAAACTTCTTAGCATTGGTAAAAGCGATTGTAAAACAAATGAAGGGGTGAGCTCACTATGAGAATGGTGGACCTAATTGCCAAAAAACGTGATGGACATGCGCTAACAACAGAAGAAATTCATTTTATTGTTGAAGGATTTACAAACGGTGATATTCCTGATTATCAAATGAGCTCTTTTGCAATGGCGATTTTCTTTCAAGATATGAATGAACAAGAGCGTGCTGATTTAACAATGGCAATGGTAAATAGCGGTGATACAATTGATCTCTCAGCAATTGAAGGGATAAAGGTAGATAAGCATTCTACAGGTGGCGTTGGGGATACAACGACACTTGTGCTAGGTCCATTAGTAGCTGCTTTAGGTGTACCAGTTGCAAAAATGTCTGGACGTGGTTTAGGACATACTGGCGGTACAATTGATAAATTAGAAGCTGTGCCAGGATTCCATGTGGAAATTGAAAATGAAGAGTTTATTCGCCTTGTAAATGAAAATAAAATTGCTGTTATTGGACAAAGCGGAAACTTAACACCTGCTGATAAGAAGTTATACGCACTTCGTGATGTAACAGCGACGGTAAACTCTATACCACTTATCGCAAGTTCTATTATGAGTAAAAAAATTGCTGCAGGTGCAGATGCGATCGTTCTAGATGTAAAAACTGGTGCGGGTGCATTTATGAAAACGGATGAAGATGCAAAACGTCTTGCAGAAGCAATGGTGCGCATTGGAAATAATGTAGGCCGTAAGACAATGGCAGTTATTTCGGATATGAGTCAACCGCTTGGTGAAGCGATCGGTAACGCATTGGAAGTACAAGAAGCAATTGATACATTGCAAGGTAAAGGTCCAAAAGACTTAGAAGAGCTATGTTTAACACTTGGAAGTCAAATGGTATACCTTGCTGGTAAAGCATCTTCTTTAGAAGATGCGCGTAACAAACTTATTGAAGTAATGAATAATGGAAAGGCGTTAGACGCATTTAAATTATTTTTAGCAGCGCAAGGCGGAGATGCTTCAGTTATTGATGACCCTTCTAAATTGCCGCAAGCTAAATATAAAATTGAAGTTGAAGCAAAAGAAGACGGATATGTATCTGAGATTGTGGCAGATGAAATCGGGACAGCAGCAATGCTTTTAGGTGCTGGACGTGCAACGAAAGAATCTGAAATTGATTTAGCGGTCGGCCTTATGCTTCGGAAAAAAGTTGGCGATAGCGTAAAACAAGGTGAATCGCTTGTAACAATTTATGCGAACCGTGAACATGTAGAAGATGTGAAGACAAAGATTTATGAGAATATAAAAATTACAAAAAATCATGTCAAAGCACCTACATTAGTACATGGTATTGTAACGAAATAATAAGCGAAAAGCTGAGGAGAGTTCTCCTTGGCTTTTTTTATTACTTTTTGTTTATAATAGTAATGGGTGAAATTATGATTAGAATTTGTGCAGTAACGAAAAAAGAAGAGATTTTATATGATGTTTCACTAGAGGAAACATCTCGTGAAGATATTATGTGGTATTGGCTTGATTTATATAAACCAACGAAAGAGGAATATACATATATTTTACAAGATTATTTTAAATTCCATCCCCTTGCGATTGAAGATTGCCTCGAATATGTACAGAGGCCAAAAGTTGATTTTTATGATGGATATAATTTTTTAGTTCTTCATGCATTTGGAGAAGAAGGGTTAGAACCGCATGAAATCGACTTGTTTGTTGGAGATCGTTATATTGTTTCATTTCATTTCTCACATAATAACGCAATTGAAAGAGTGTGGAAAACACTTGGTGAAAGAAAGCGCATTAAGAAAAGTCCCCTCCATGTAGCGCATACAATTATTGACCAAATCGTTGATGATTATTTTCCACCTGTATATTATATTGAAGATCATTTAAATGCAATTGATGATAATTTAACAGGGGATACAGCAGGATGTGTATTAGAAGAAGTATTTGAAATTCGTGCGGACTTATCGAAATTAAGACGTACCATTATCCCAATGCGAGATTTATTGTATCGCATTTTAAATTCAACTCGCTTTTACGGTATAAGCGATCATGAAATTTATTTTAAAGATATACATGATCATTTACTTAAACTTACGGAAATGATTGAGACGAGCCGTGAATTAACAGCGGATATTCGGGATAGTTATTTTTCATTAAATTCACATCATATGAATAACATTATGAAAACATTAACAGTATTCTCAACAATCTTTATGCCATTAACATTTATTGCGGGTGTATATGGAATGAACTTTACACATATGCCTGAATTAGAGGGGAAGTATAGCTATTTTATTTGTTTAGCTATTATGGCATTGATAGGCGGCGGAATGATGGCCTGGTTTTATAAAAAAGGATGGTTTAAATAAAAAACACAGCTGGAAACTCCAGCTGTGTTTTTTAGCCAATAGCATGTAATATGAACATAGCTAAAAATAAACATGCAATGATATACATAGACGGTGCGACTTCTTTACGCTTTCCAATAGCAACTTTTAAGATAGGGTAAGCGATAAATCCGAACGCAATGCCATCGGCGATGCTATATGTGAGCGGGATCATAACAATGATCAGAAACGCTGGAAATCCTTCTGAAAAATCATTCAGAGGAATTTCTTGAATGCTTGTAATCATTAGACCACCAATAATAATTAAGATCGGTGCAATCGCACTATCAGGAATGAGTTGGACAAACGGAAGAGCAAACAGTGATGCGAAGAATAACACCCCTGTAACGATAGACGTCAGACCTGTCTTCCCGCCTGCTGTAATACCTGTGGCACCTTCTACTGTTGAAACGGTTGGACTTGTACCAAATAGACCACATGTCATTGCGGAAATGGCATTCGCTTGATAAGCACGCGGGAATTTACGATCATCTTCTAATAATCCATGTAATAGTCCCATATTCTCAAAAATGAGCACCATGCTTAAAGAGAATGTTGCAATCCAAAATGGTAAGGAAGAAAGTTTTCCGAATGACATAGCTCCAAATACATTACTGTAATTTGCAAATGAAAATGAGCTATTGCCTACCTGACTCGTATCAACAATGCCGAATAGCCATGCAATACCAGTTCCAATTGCAATTGTCCATAAAAAATTCCCACGTACGTTTCGAATAAATAGAGCAAGAGCTACAATGAGGGTAAGCAGTGTAGCAAGAACAATTGGACTGCTTAATTTACCTAATGCAACAGTAGTATTCGCATTCGAAACGACTAAACCACCTTTTTGTAATCCAATAAAAGCTAGAAATAAACCAATCCCAACAGTGATGGATTCTTTTAATGATTTTGGAATTGATAAAGATAGCACGCGAGCAATTGGTGTAAATGCAGCTACGGCAAAAATTATACCAGCAATGAAAACGGCTGCCAACGCTTCTTGCCAAGCTAATCCAAGCGTATGAACAGCAGTATACGTAAAGAATGCATTTACCCCCATACCTGGTACAAGAATTGCAGGTGCGTTTGCCCAAAAGGCCATCATAAGACATCCGACAAATGAACTAAAAACAGTTGCCAAAATCCCCGCTTCAAGCGGAATGCCGGCATCTGATAAAATAGATGCATTTACAATCATAATGTAAACGATTGTAAAAAATGATGTCACGCCAGCTAACATTTCTTGTTTTGGTGATGTGTGGTGTAGGTCTAATTTAAATGTTCTTTCAAGTATTCCTTTCATGTTAAACCTTCTTTTTTATATCCCTCTCCCACCCGTGATATCCCTTTTGTTCAGGGCTCACCATTCTTTATTATATCAAAACATCATGTTTTTACAACAAATAAAATGAGAACGTTTACTTAAAAGTGAAATCCATTTATAAATAAGTAAAAATAGCACGAATAGAAGAAATGATTTCTAATTGTCCTGTTTGAATTGGCGGGGCTGCTTGCGCGTGTAAAGAAGTGTGAGACACCATTTCACGCGGTAGTTGTGCTGATTCTTCTGTAAGCGAGAGTGGGACGGGATTAATAGTTAAGTTATATGTACTCGCAATAGCACGAGCTTTTTCTACTGCACGTTGCAGAGCTTGCAGCAATGCTTGTTGATAATATTGATGTGGATGAGAGAGTTGAAAACGTAATCCTTTTGCTACATTTGCTCCGTTTGTGACAGCTATATCATATACTTCCCCAGCTTTTTGCACATTTAAAACGGTAATTTCATACAAATGTTCTACACGGTATCCTTGTAGCAAAGCTTTATCATTCACATATTCATATTGAGGTGTAATGGTATAGGAAATTGTTTCGATGTCTTGATCTGCAATGCCAAGTGCTTTAAGTGCATCAAGTAGCTGTCTAGATTGTATGGCATTTTCTTCTTGTGCCTGTTTTACATTTTTATGATCGGTTCGAACACCAATTGTTAACGTAACAATATTTGGTCTCACTCTAACAATCCCTTCACCTTGTACAGTGATCGTTGCTGTTTTATCATCATTATGATGGCGAAGGTTAGGTATATAATGGTTCATTCCACTTTGCATTTCTTTTCACCGTCCTTTTTATATGTATATGAATGAAGTCACCTAAAAATTGCATGTAAAAAGTTACAGAATGAAGGTGAGGTAGAAAGAAATCGTATACAACATAGGTATTTATAGATTATAATTATGTATAAATATGATGAAAAAGGGTCGAGGATAGTGAACGAACAAAGAGAAGCGCTGATTTTAGATTTATCAGTATCATTTCGAAAGATGATACGTTTATTACAAACCGATATTAATACACGTTTTTCAGAGCATATGCCATATAATGAATTCTCTGTATTACGTGCATTATTTTTGAAGAGTCCACAAATGGCTTCGCAAATTGCGAATGAGGTAAACGTAACATCCAGCCATATTACAGCGGTAACAGATCGTCTTGTGCGAAAGGGATTTGTAACGAGAAAACGTTCGAATTCAGATCGTCGTATTGTGTATTTAGAGATTACAGAACATGGACGAGAAGTAACAGAAGAACTGGAAGCGATACGTAAAGAATACTATAGAGATAAATTTAAAGATTGGAGCGATCAAGAAATAGAGATGGTATTAGAACTATTTGGTCGCATATTATAATAAATTGAGGATAGGGAGCTGAAGCTTTCCTATCCTTTTTTGAATAAAAGTATTTTGAAATTCCGATACTTTAATTAAAAAGTATCGGAGGAAGAATTATGAAGCAAATGATGTCGTTTGCCATTGTGATCGGAAGTTTTTTCTGCTTTCCCCCATTGTTATATGCGGATACTCCTCTCCAAGTTATGCAAAAAGGAACAAAGTACATCGCAGATGATAATCCAGTGTTATATTCAAAATTATGGGTTCGTTCTATGCAAAATGCAGTATTATTTCATCATAGCGACAATATTCGTCATCAAGACACACTGCACAATGTAACAAGTTCAAGTCTAGTGAAAGTAAAGAAATTATCATTTCAGAAAGCAGCATCATATATCCCAAGATTATCTCAATATGTTTCAAAGATTGGAAAAGAAAATATCGCGGTGTACTATGTCGCCGTACGTTACAAGGTGAAAAAAGAAAATCCATATCAATTAAATGGTATGAATTATTTCTTACAAGTTTTTATCAAAGAGCAAGGGAAATGGAAAATTGCTGAAAGTGTAGCCGCACCGACAGAACAAATGATACGAAATGGTGATGGATTTAGGATGAAAGAGGAGAAGGAGTATGGAGATCGGAGAGAGAATGTGAAATAACCTCCTTCTGATGAGGAGGTTATTTCACATTCCATGACAATTTCCATTTTAATAAGCGAGATAAAAGGAAGTAGGCAATCGAACTCGCTCCTAAAAATCCGATGTAATAGATAAGTAGTGAATGATAGTTCTGTACGATTGCTCCACCAATTAGCCCAACAATGAGGACGGAGCATACGAAAAAGATTTTTTTGATTTTTGAATATATGAAAATTTTTCCATTCAGTTCATTAGGTGATCTATTATACAAAAACATTCCTATAGGTAATAAAATTAGTATATTTACAAGAGGACCAATTAGCGTTTTGGATGAAGGGATATAAGTAAAATTTGGTTCATCATGTCGCACGCCATCATGATCAGTATAAGCTCGCTGTGGATCGTAATCAAACAGAATGTGAAAGTGCTGAGCGGGTCCAACAATACTTATTTTTTCTAGCACTGTGCCGTATGAATACTCTTTTTCAACATCGTAAGAACTATTTGGATTTGTATGAATGGTTATAAATGCAACAATAATTGCTGGGAGAATATAAGGTAAAATCAATATCGACGCTGTTATAAATCCTTGTGAAATGATATTACCAGCTATTGCTCCAATGCATATTGCTAGTGTGTAAATAGCAATTAGTATAATTAGCATATATATATAATAGGTATGGAAAGGAGAAAATATTTGATATTTATTATGGAAAGTTGTTTTTTTTATAATACCAAACAGTCCCCAGTTTAGCATAACAACTACTATAATGTTACAAACTCCAAAGAGCCATTTCGTTAAAAAGAGATGTGTAGGTTTAAATGGCATAGACCAAAGAAAATCCATTGACTGACTTTGGCGTCCCCAACCTATCAATACACAAGCTAAAGTAATAAGTATAGCACCTTGGGCAATGATAGGGTCTATGAGTGAAAGACTATAATAATAATGGAAAGGTTCCTTCCAGTAGTTACGACTTAACTCTAAAAAATATAATTGTTGAGCGGATGCCATATAGTATTTATAAGATAAGAGATAGAAACTAACAAGCCAAAACAACCAAACAATATATTTACTTTGATGATATGTGCGTAGCCATAGTGCTTTTTGAAACATAGGATCTCTCCTTTAAAAAACTTTATAATTTGTAAAACGTGATAATATAAAATAGGTGATAGTTCCAACTAGAAAGATACCTATATAGTAACTAAATAAATTAAACTGGTGTAGCTTATAACCACCTAGTAAAGCAAAGTAGAGTGTAGTCCCACCAATCCATATAGGTAAGTGCTTTTGAAAGAGAAAGATTTTCTGATTATTTTCATTTGGAGACCGTTTGTAAAAAAATGTGCCAAGTAGTAAATAGAAAATTGTATAGAAAATCGGAACTAGCATTGATTTTGCTGAATAATATACATAGGATGCAGGGTCTCTCAAAATGGTCGAATTATCATCTTCCTGTCGTGATTTTGGATCGTAATCATAGTGAATAGAAAAGTTGTATATGGGTACAACGATATTTGTTTTTGCATTTATTTCATCAAGTTGTTCATATAAATGGGGATTTTTGTAATCTAGTGCATTTAGATGATTGATTACGAAAGAATGACTTAATGAAATGAACGTAAGTCCCATAAGTAACCAAGGAATACAAAAAGTTACTTGTGAAACAATACTGCCAGTAAAAGTTCCGATACATAAAGCAGTTGTATAAACAGCGACATATGAAACAATTGCATAAAGAAAATATCGATGAAATGGGCCAAATGATTGATAATTATAATGAATGCTTGTTTTATAAATAGCATACATAAGGACCCAGTTAATAAGAAGTGATCCTGAAATAACGAATGTTCCAAAAATCCATTTACATAAAAATATATCACTTCTTTTAAAAGGCATTGCTATCAGGATGTGATTAGATTGATTATGACGTTCCCACCCTAATAGAAGGCAAGCTAAAGAAATGATAAGAATCGTTAGTAAAAAGCTATTTGCTGAAGAAAATGAGTAGTTATAATAGAATGTTCCTTTTGCATGAAATTCATGATAATTGGCAAGTTGTTGCTGAGCAGCTTCATAGTAGCTATAAGATAAAAGATAAAGCGTGCTCAAAAAGAATAGCGATACAACATATTTCCCTTGCTTCCAATTTCGCATCCATAAAGCTTTATGAAACATAAACATCCTCCTCAAATGTCGTAACAAATATATCTTCAAGCGACATGGCCAATTCTTCAATGAGAAGTGGCTGTTCTTTGTAAAATTTCTCAAGAGTGGCAGCTACGTTTCCTTCTATTAAAATGGTATATACCTTTCCGGTTTGATTTAATATTTTAATATTGCTTAAGTTTTCTAGTTTTTGAGGAAGGGACCGCTCATAAGCAACTTGGATTTTCGCATATCGTGCTTTTGCATCATCTAATGCGGTAATCGAAGAAATAGTATGATTTTTTAAGATGATAATTGTATCAGCAATTTTTTCTATTTCATCTAAATGGTGAGTAGAAATCAAAATCGTCATTTCTTTCTCTGCCACTTCTTCAACGAGAAATTGTAAAATTTGTTTTTTTACAATAGGATCCAGTCCATTTGTTGGTTCATCTAAAATGATATAGTCAACTTTTGAAGCAAAAGCTAAAATGATAGCTAGTAAAGCTTTCATTCCCTTTGAGTAACTACGAATCCGTTTGTTTGGCAAGTGAAAGCGCTCTAATAGTTGGTAGAAATATTGTTCATCAAATGCTTTATAGACTGCTTTGTAAAACTTCACAATTTCTTTTACTGTATATCCGTTTAAAATATTCGTTGAATCAGGTACATAGGCCACTTTTTGTTTGATTTCCGGTTGTTTATGAACATCTACTTCTTCATATGTAACGTTTCCTTCGTCAGGGGTTAAAATTCCAACTAACATTCGAAGTAAAGTTGTTTTTCCCGCCCCATTTCTGCCGAGTAATCCAACAATGCTTCCTTTTGATAAAGTAAAAGATATATTCTCTAAAATAACTTGATCATCAATTGTTTTTCTCACATTTTTCACTGTTAACATTTGCAGTTCCTCCTAACTCCTTATAATAAGCGTCAATCCAATCATGAATTTTTTCTTTCGTAATCCCAAGGTAAGAAGCCTCTAATAATAATTGCTGGAATTGCTTTTCAACCATAGTGATTTTCCTTTCGTCTAATGTTGGTGTAATCGATTGGGAGACAAATGTTCCTTTTCCACGTAATGTTTCAATAATACCTTGTCGCTCTAAGTCTTGGTATGCTTTACTCACTGTATTTGGATTCACAATAAGTAAAGAAGCGAGTTCACGTACAGAAGGTAGTTTATCGTTTGGAGCTAATATGTTTTTTAATATAAGTTCTTTTATATTTTGAACAATTTGTTCCCATATCGGAGTGCTGCTTCTTGGATCAAGTTGAATATGCAAGAGCAATGTCTCCTTCCTGATGAGTATTAAGTGTACTAATGTGTATAGTACACTTAATACAATATATACAATAAAATAATTTGTCAACAGAAAATGATAGAAAAATATGGTATGAAACATATGGAAACTGGAAAAAATAGGTTTGATATAGAATGGAGGGTTAGTCATGAAGCGAGTTTTTGGAATACTTGTTTGTTGTATGTTATTGCTTTCTCATACTTCGGTTAGTTTTGCAAAATCGGAGAAAGCAATAGAAGAAACAAAGCCGAAGTTAGCAGAACAAGCCTCGTCAGCGATCGTAATTGAGCAAGATACAGGTAAAGTTTTATTTGAAAAGAATCCAAATGAAAAATTACCGCCTGCTAGTATGACAAAGATTATGACAATGTTACTTATTATGGAACAAGTGGAAAAAGGAAAATTAAAGCTAGAAGATAAAGTAAGAACGAGTGAACATGCCGCTTCGATGGGGGGATCGCAAATTTTTCTTGAACCTGGTGAAGAAATGACGGTAAATGAGATGCTAAAAGGTATTGCGATTGCATCAGGAAATGATGCTTCTGTTGCAGTTGCTGAGCATATTGCTGGGTCAGAAGAAGGATTTGTCAACATGATGAATAAAAGAGCGAAGGAACTAGGCTTAAAAAATACGCATTTTCAAAATCCAACAGGCCTTCCTGCAAAGAATCATTATTCTACAGCAATTGATATGGCAATTATAGCGAAAGAATTAATGAAATATCCGCTTATTCGTAAATATACCGGAAAGTATGAGGATTATTTACGTGAAGATACGGATAAAAAGTTTTGGCTTGTTAATACAAATAAATTAGTTCGTTTTTATCCAGGAGTAGATGGAGTGAAAACCGGATTTACGACAGAAGCGAAATATTGTTTAACAGCATCGGCAGAAAAAAATGGCATGCGTGTTATTTCTGTTGTAATGGGAGCGCCTACATCGAAAGAGAGAAATAGTCAAGTGACAAAGCTTCTTGATTATGCTTTTGGACAATATACAACAAAGAAATTATATAAGCGCGGGGAAAAGATTCAGACCGTACAAGTAGGAAAAGGTAAAAAAGAAAAAGTGGATTTAGTTGCAGCAGATAATGTTTCCCTTCTTATGAAAAAGGGCGAAGATATGGACAAGATAAAGAAAGAAATTATTGCTGAAAAGAAAGTGAAAGCGCCGATTAAAAAAGGAGATGCACTTGGTACGCTTGTCATTACAAAAGATAGAGAAGTTTTATTAAAACAGACCATTGTGGCAAAAGAAGATGTCGACGCAGCAAGTTGGTGGGAACTTTTTAAAAGAAGCTTTGGGATATTTTCAACATCAAAATAATAGTCAATATTTTGTGTGATTCGATAGGAATAGAGGAAATACGTAGAATAATGGCACAAAATCTACACATTATGGCGAAATAGTACTTCTTTTGTCATGAGGAAGGATTCTTATTTCTATTCACGAAAATCTTATGTAAATGAGTAAAGTTTGAGCATAAGGAGGAAATCGTGTGAGCCTTTCCATGCATTTAGAAGTAAAGCGTGACGTTTTATGTGTTAGGTTAGCAGGTGAGTTAGACCATCATACTGCTGAAGAGTTGCGAGCGAGAGTAACCGATATGATTGAAACACATAACGTCCATCATATTGTATTGAACTTGGAAGAATTATCATTTATGGATAGTTCTGGACTGGGCGTTATATTAGGGAGATATAAACATGTAAAAAGTTTAGGAGGGGAAATGGTTGTTTGTGCAATTTCACCTCCTGTCAAACGTTTATTTGAAATGTCAGGTTTATTTAAAATCGTTCGTTTAGAAGAAAGTGAAGCGCATGCGCTCGCGACATTGGGGGTGGCGTAGATGAGAAATGAAATGAACCTTCAATTTTCAGCATTAAGTCAAAATGAGTCGTTTGCTCGCGTTACGGTGGCTGCTTTTATTGCACAACTAGATCCAACAATGGAAGAATTAACAGAAATTAAAACAGTCGTATCTGAGGCGGTCACAAATGCCATTATCCATGGATATGAAGGGAATCCAGAAGGGATTGTTTACATCTCTGTAATTTTGGAAGAAGCAATGGTGAAACTTACGATTCGAGATGAAGGGGTTGGTATTTTTAATCTAGATGAAGCGCGGCAGCCCCTTTTTACAACTAAACCTGAATTAGAGCGTTCCGGAATGGGATTTACTATCATGGAAAATTTTATGGATGAAGTAGAAATTATTTCAAACGAATCTTTCGGGACAACAATCCATTTGACAAAATATTTATCAAATAGTAACGCTCTATGCAATTAAGGAGAATTGCCTATGGACATAGAGGTCAGAAGTGAAAAGAAGAAGCCTCAGTTAAAGGACTACGAGTTAAAAGCGTTAATACAAAAAAGTCAAGATGGAGATCAACAAGCGAGAGATACGATTGTTCAAAGTAATATGCGCCTTGTATGGTCAGTTGTACAACGTTTTCTCAATCGAGGATATGAACCAGACGACTTATTTCAAATTGGCTGTATTGGCCTTTTGAAATCAGTAGACAAATTTGATTTATCTTTTGATGTAAAGTTTTCAACTTATGCGGTTCCAATGATTATTGGTGAAATTCAACGTTTTTTACGTGATGACGGTTCAGTAAAAGTGAGCCGATCGTTAAAAGAAACTGGTAATAAGATTCGAAAGATGAAAGATGAGCTTTCGAAAGAATACGGAAGAGCACCAACCATTAATGAAGTTGCAGAGGCGCTTGAACTAACGCCGGAAGAAGTTGTTCTGGCGCAAGAGGCAAGTCGTACGCCATCTTCTATACATGAAACTGTATATGAAAATGATGGGGATCCAATTACGATTTTGGATCAAATTGCGGATCAAACAGAAACGAAATGGTTTGATAAGATTGCTTTAAAAGAAGCGATAAGAGAACTAGATGAGCGAGAACGCTTAATTGTATATTTGCGCTATTATAAGGATCAAACTCAATCGGAAGTAGCAGAGAGAATTGGAATTTCACAAGTGCAAGTTTCGAGGTTGGAAAAGAAAATATTGAAGCAAATGAAAGACCGGATAGATGAGTAGGCATCTATCCGGTCTTTTTCCTGTTATGTTAAGGCGATGAAACTCCAGCATCAAGCTCATGTAGAGGGAGATGAGGGTGGTTAAATATGTTGACCAAATCATATTTATAAAAAGTTTACAGAATTTATTGATAATTTAGTAAATTTAAAATATAATCCTAGTATAAACTTGTCATAAAGGGGGAAGGAAAACATGGAATCAAGGCAACAATGGGGCTCAAGAGCGGGGTTTATTTTTGCAGCAATTGGTTCAGCTGTTGGATTAGGGAATATATGGCGCTTTCCATATACAGCGTATGAAAATGGAGGGGGAGCCTTTTTTTTACCGTACTTATTTGCATTATTAACAACAGGTATTTCATTGTTGGCTTTTGAATTTGCTCTTGGTCATCGGCATCGTGGGTCATCACCACTTACGTTTTTTCGCATCCATCCGCGTGCAGAGTTTATCGGTTGGTGGCAGATGGCAGTTACTTTTATTGTTTCAACCTATTATGCTGTTATTATTGCATGGTCGCTTTCCTATACATACTTCTCTATAAGTGGAGCATGGGGAAAGGATACGGAAGCCTTTTTATTTAAGGAATATTTGCATGTTGCTGATAAGCCAGGTCAATTTGGTGGTCTTGTTCTCGAAGTGTTAGTTCCGTTGGCAATCGTTTGGATTATCGTACTCGGTGTAGCGTTTAAAGGAGTTAAGAAAGGAATTGAAGTTGTAAATCGGATTTTCATTCCTTTACTTGTATGTATGTTTTTAATTATTGTCGTTCGCGCTGTGACGATGGAAGGGGCCATGCAAGGGCTTGATGCTTTTTTTAAGCCAGATTGGAACCGAATTTTGGATGGAAAAGTATGGCTTGCCGCATATGGACAAATTTTCTTTAGTTTATCGTTAGCGTTTGGAATTATGATCACATACTCTAGTTATTTGCCGAAAAATTCTGATACAACGAATAATGCTTTTATAGCGGGATTTGCAAATTCAGGGTTTGAATTGTTAGCAGGTATTGGTGTATTTGCTGCTCTTGGTTTTATGGCAAACAATATGGGGGTATCGATTGATAAGGTAGCTAGTGCTGGTGTAGGGCTTGCGTTTGTTGTATTTCCGCAAATTATTAATCAATTACCGATGTCACCATTTTTTGGTGTGCTATTTTTCCTTTCTTTAACGGTAGCTGGTATTACGTCGCTTATTTCACTAGCGGAAGTATGTTTTGCAGCTGTATCTGAAAAGTTTAATTTAAGCCGGCAAAAAACAATTGGAATTATGGGTTCGCTTCTCGTATTGGTTTCACTTATATTTGCAACGCGCGGTGGGCTCATGTTCTTGGATCTTGTAGATTACTTTGCAAACAACTTTGGATTAATTTTAATTGCTTTAGCAGAAGTTACGACAGTGGGACTGATTTTACGTCGCTTACCGGTGTATCAAAATCATGCCAATTTTGTATCAGATATTAAGTTAGGTGCATTTTGGAAGGTGAGTTTGCTTGTTATTACACCACTTATGCTAGGATACATGCTCATTGATGGCACGATACAAAATATTCAAAAGAATTACGGGGATTATCCAACGCAGTTTGTTGTGACATATGGCTGGTCTTTGGCGGCGGCATTTATTATTGTGGCATTCATGCTTAGTATGAAAAAATGGAATGCGCAAATACATTTAGATTCTGCCAAGCTTGAAAAAGAATGGAAAGATCGGGGTGTTTCGTAATGAGTACATCAGCAATGATGATGATGGTGATTGGAATGGTAGTGATTTGGGGCGGATTAGCATTAAGTATCGCAAACCTTTTTAAGAAAAAGAAAGTGTAAGTAAAAACATCTGTACCGTTTTGGTACAGATGTTTTTTTCTGAAAAAAATTGTATTAGAAAATTTTTCAGAAACCATACTACAACTACGAGGATAGTAAAGAGGTGAATCGAGTTGGAACAAACAGTTTATCTCAAAATGCGAAATCGCCTGCAAGTGTCTCCTTCGTATGAATTGAAGATACATGATATTGCTCAAATCGTTGGAGACCCTACTGTTATAGGGAAGATAGGAAATGAGATTGTCTACAAAATAACAACTCGTGACAAAACACATGTTGTTATTGATGCGATGAAGGTAATCGATATTATCCAGAAAAAAATAGAGCAAGTACAGATTAATTTACTTGGCCCTGGACAAACACTTGTTGAAATTGTATATGGAAAAAAGAAGGTGAATCCTATTTTTTTCGGCCTTGTTTGGATTTTGCTATTTGTAGGAGCGGCGCTTGCAATTATTTATTTTCATGAAGATGTTAGCATGCAGCAAGTGCATAGTCGCTTATATTACATGGTTACGGGAGAGAGAAATAACCAACCGCTTTTATTTCAAATTCCATATTCGATAGGACTTGGACTAGGTATGATTTTATTTTTCAATCATGTATTTCAAAAGCGAATTAATGAAGAACCGAGTCCATTAGAAGTTGAAATGTTCCAATATCAACAGTCTCTCGACCAATATGTTGTAGTTCATGAAAATCAAGAAAGCAAAAAAGCAATTTCAGATGATTGAATATGCTTTCGCAATTATGATTGGGCTGGCTGGTGGGCTTGCAGTTGGTGGAGGGTATGTTGCATTTTTAGCAGTGCTTGGTGTAATTCCACGTTTAGTGCAATTAACAAAAAGTTGGAAATATATTCAGGTTTTTGAATGGGCGGTTATCGGCGGAACGTTAGCTGGTGCTTGGTGTAGTTTAAGGAATATTACATTTCAAACATCTCAGTATTGGCTTATTGTATTAGGGATATTTTGCGGGACATTTATCGGGATGTTGGCAGCGGCATTAACAGAAGTATTAAATGTTTTGCCTATATTGGCTAAGCGAATCAGAATAGATGGAAAAATCGTGCTGTTACTCATAGCGTTAGTACTCGGAAAAGTAGTCGGGTCATTGTTTCATTGGATTTACTTTGTGAAGTAGGAGGTGAGAGCGTGTGAAAAAGTTGAAAAATGATTACATAAATAAAGTGAAAGATTATCATCCGAAGCCGAACTATATGATGAATTGCGTAAAGGCATTTCTTGTAGGCGGAGTCATTTGTACAGTAGGGGAAGCCTTGATGAAAATGTATATACATTCTTTTCACTTTAGTGAACAGAATGCTGGGAATATAACTATTGCAACATTAGTATTATTATCTTCCATTTTAACTGGGCTTGGAATATACGACAAAATAGGGCAATTTAGCGGTGCGGGATCTTTAGTTCCTGTAACAGGGTTTGTAAATTCTATGGTTAGTGCTGCAATGGAACATCGCAGTGAGGGAGTTGTACTTGGTATTGCGACCAATATGTTTAGATTAGCAGGAAGCGTAATTGTTTTTGGCGTTGTAGGAGCTTATATTATTGGCTTTATTCGGTACTCATTTAAAGTTTGGATATCTTAAAGGAGGATAGAAATGAGATTGACAGGGAAACAAACATGGGTATTCCAAAATCAAATATTTGTGAATGCAACAGGTACAGCTGTCGGTCCTAAAGAAGCTGAGGGTCCTCTTGGAAAATATTTTGATATTTCATATGATGACTTACATTGCGGGGAACAAAATTGGGAACTTGCCGAAAGAAAATTGATGAAGAACTCTATTGAGAAAGTGATAGAAAAAGGAAATATAATGAATTCTCAAATTGATTTTTTTTTAGCGGGGGATTTATTAAATCAAATGGTGACAGCTAATTATGTCGCTCGTGATATGGAAATTCCTTTTTTAGGAATGTTTAGTGCATGTGCAACATCGATGGAAACGTTAGCGATTGGATCAGCTTTTATTGATGGGGGATTTGCAAAGCGTGTACTTGCGACAGTTAGTAGTCATAATGCTACTGCTGAAAGGCAATTTCGCTATCCGACAGAGTATGGTGGACAAAGGCCGAGTACCGCGACTTCAACTGTTACCGGTGCTGGCTCCATTATGATTAGTAATGAAGAGAGCGACATTAAAATAACAGCTGCAACGATTGGAAGAGTGCAAGATTTAGGAATAGAAAATCCTTTTGATATGGGTTCCGCTATGGCCCCGGCAGCGGTTGATACTATTCAACAACATTTTGAGGATTTAGGAAGAAGTGCTGCGGACTATGATTTAATTGTCACAGGTGATTTATCGGGTGTTGGAGCACCGATTGCCAAACAAATGTTATTAGAAGAAGGTTATGATTTAGGAAATATATATAATGATTGCGGATTAATGATTTATGATGCAAAACAAGAAGAAGTTTTTGCAGGTGGGAGTGGTTGTGCTTGTTCGGCAGTTGTGACATATGGGTATTTATTGGAAGAAATGAAAAAAGGAAATTTGCAACGGATTTTTGTTGTTGCAACAGGAGCTTTACTCAATCCAATGATGATTCAACAAAAAGAAACAATTCCAGCGATTGCACATGGAGTAGTATTTGAAAGAGTAAAAGGGGGGTGAATTGTGGATTTTATATATGCATTTCTTGTTGGCGGGATTATTTGTGTAGTAGGCCAGCTTTTACTGGATTTTGTAAAGTTAACATCTGCACATGTAATGGCAACTTTTGTAGTGGCGGGAGCTATTTTAGATAGTTTTGGTCTCTATGATCAATTGATAAAATTTGCAGGAGCTGGAGCAATCGTTCCGATTACAAGTTTTGGTCATTCTTTATTACATGGAGCACTGGAAGCTGCTGAAACATATGGCTATCTAGGAATAGGAATAGGGATGTTTCGCTTAACATCTGCAGGAATTTCAGCGGCGATATTGTTTTCTTTTTTAACCGCACTTATATGTAAACCGAAAGGATAAATCAAATGAGAAGAAGGGTGATTTTGGTCACAGATGGAGATGAATATGCAAAGCGAGCAATTGAGATGTTAGCGAAGGAATTTGGCGGAAGATGCATTTCGGCATCGCAAAGTAATCCAACGAGCTTGACGGGAAAGAAAATTGTTGAGCTAATTATGCAAACGCCATATGACCCTGTATTCGTCATGTTTGATGATAGTGGATTTATTGGAGAAGGTTCGGGAGAGAAGGCGTTAAAATATGTAGCTACTCATAAACAAATTGACGTTCTTGGAGTTTTAGCTGTGGCATCCAATACCCATAATTGGGAATGGGCGCGTGTAGATGTCAGCATAGATCGAGAGGGAAGATTGACTGAGTATGGCGTTGATAAATTTGGTCTTCCTGATGGGGAGATTGGCAGGATTAGCGGCGATACAATTTATTGCTTGGATGAATTAAATGTTCCGGTCATTATTGGAATTGGAGATATTGGAAAAATGTGTGGAAATGATGAATGGGAGCGAGGTGCTCCCATTACGAAAAAGGCAATTCAATTCATTTTAGAAAGGAGTGGTTTTTATGACGAAAGAGAAGGAAATTAAAATCCCAATTTCTTCGTTCATAAGTGATAATGAAAATTATTTAAAACAAACAGCTGGATTAGGCGTAACATTCGATGTTGGAATTCGTAAATTTCATATTCTCGATAAAGAAATTGGAGTATTATTTGTAAATGGATTATGTGATACAAACTACATTATCCCTATTCTAGAAGAAGCAGTAGATACAAATGAAATAAGAAACGCAGATGAAAATACTGTTACACTTTTAGAAAATCGCCTGATTCATCAACAAGTAAGTAAAGTAAAGACGATGGATGAGGTAATGGTTCAAGTATTATCCGGTCTTGTTGTTATTTTTGTAGAAGGTGAAACAGAGGCTTTTGTCATAGATGTTCGCAGTTATCCAGGACGAACTCCGACAGAACCGGATACGGAAAAGGTGGTACGCGGGGCTAGAGATGGATTTGTTGAAAATATTGTTGTGAATACAGCATTAATTCGTAGAAGAATTCGTGATCCACGCCTTAGAAATGAAATTATTCGTGTAGGGGATAGGTCGCAAACAGATATTTGTGTTACATATGTGCAAGATGTTGCCAATCCAGATTTAGTAAAAATTATAAAACAAGAGTTAAGCAATATTGAAGTAGATGGTATTACAATGGCAGACAAAACCATTGAAGAATTTGTAGTCAAACAAAGCTATAATCCCTTTCCGCTCATCCGGTATACAGAAAGACCAGATGTAGCAGCAAACCATTTATTAGAAGGGCATGTATTAGTGATTACGGATACATCGCCGAGTGTTATGATTACACCTACAACATACTTTCATCATTTACAACATGCGGAAGAATTTAGACAAAATCCAGCAGTCGGCACATTTTTACGTTGGGTACGATTTTTAGGTGTATTATTTTCCTTATTTTTATTACCATTTTGGCTCGTATTTGTATTTGATCCGACTTTGTTACCAGAGAAACTTGCGTTCATTGGGCCGAATAAAATGACACATTTACCCATTTTATTACAAGTGTTATTGGCGGAGGTTGGGCTTGAGTTTTTAAGAATGGCAGCCATTCATACTCCGACACCGTTATCATCTGCTGCCGGCTTAATTTCGGCAATTTTAATTGGACAAATTGCGATTGATGTTGGATTATTTGTTCCAGAAGTTATTTTATATGTAGCAATCTCAATGATTGGATCATATGCGACACCGAGCTATGAATTAGGACTTGGCAATAAAATCGGAAAGTTGTTTGTCATCATTTTAACGGGCCTATTTCATGAGATGGGGTTTGTCATTGGAATGACAATATTAATTTTATTTTTTACATCTATAAAAAGTTTACAAACACCATATTTATGGCCATTTTTACCATTTGATTGGGGAGCATTAACCAAAATTTTACTTCGACCAACGATGTCAAGTTTAAAAGTGCGTCCAAGTATAGTAAGACCACAAAATATACGCAGGCAAAAATAAGCAGGGAATTCCCTGCTTATTTTTCATGATAAATTTATTATTTTTTAACAAAAAACCAACATTTTTTTCGTACACTTAGAGTAGATATTGTGTATGAAAGGGGAAGAGGCATGATTAAATTATTTGTAAGTGATTTAGATGATACACTCGTTTATAACGTGAACCATATGCACGAAGCGGATAAAAAAGCGATTCAGTGGTTAGCTGATAAGGGAACAAAGATTTGTTTTGCCTCAGGTCGTTTTACACATCGAATTCACGAGGTAGTAGGTAGCTTCGAATTTCCATATTATATAACAGGTCTCAATGGCGCTACCATGTTGTTACCAGATGGACAAATATTCCATGAATCAAAATTTGATAATAAAGTTGCCCAGGAAATATATCAATATATTCATGAAAAACAACTAGCTGATATTGTATGTGCAAAAGAGAACAGATATACGAAAAAGAAAAATGAACATCATCACAATTTTGAGAAGGATATGGGAGTCCATATTACTGAAATTGAGACGCTTGAGGATGAATTTGGTAAAACAGTTTATCCAGCAAAATTATTTATATATGGGGAAGAAAACAAGATTGAAAGGTTAGATCGAGAGCTGCGAGAGAAATTTCATGAGGTTGCTGAAGTTGTAATTTCTGGAAAGGGTTATGTTGATATTATGCCGACAGGAGTCAGTAAAGGGAATGCCTTAAAACGTTTAATCAATCATTTAGGGATTGAAGAGAATGAAGTTGCTTGTATTGGGGATTCCTTTAATGATATTTCGATGTTCGCCGTAACGCCACATTCATTCACACTTCATCATGCACATCCGTATGTGAAAGAGAAGGCGAGTTATGCTGTACGTTCAGTGGAAGAAGCCATTATGAAATTACCATTACTTGCATAAGACAAGAAGCTCGTCATTTGACGAGCTTCTTACTATTTAAATAATGATTTTATAAAATCGATGATACTAGAGAAAAAGTCTTTTACTTTATCTAGGAAGCTTTGTCCTTCTTCAGATCCTAAGAAAGCTGATACATGATCTTTTGCTTTATTTAATTGGCTACCAACTTGATTCCAATCAATATTTAAGTTTTTCATTTTATCAAATAATGAAACTAAACTATCTAATTGTTCATTCGTTAGTGTAATACCAAGTTGATCAGCAATTTTTTTAATCAATGAACGTAAGTCTTCTGTTGTCTTTGGCTGTTCTTTTGCAATTTCTTCTTTTACTTTTGCAACAAGTTGAACTGCTTTGTCATCACCGATTTTATCACCAAGTTTTGCTGTTTGTACCATTTCTTCATTTGCTACTTTTTTAACTTCTTCAGGAATTTCTTTTTTTGAAGTTGTTTCGTAAGCTTTCATCAGCCCTGTTAACGCAGCAGTTCCTGATACTTTAAATGGTGCAGTAATTTGAATTTCAGCATCTTTTACACCTGCTGTGATCAGTGCATTTGTATACATTGCATCTGTTACCCAATTAATGTTTGTTGCGCGTACAATGATACCTGATCCTGGTTTTGTATACGTAATCATAGAAGAGGAAATGGCCCTTGTACCAATTTGGGCTTTTGGAACAATTCCCTCTAGAAATTTATGTTCTTCCGCGTTAGATACAGTAATAATTTGTGCATCTTTTGGTGCTTTCATTTCTTTTAAAAGGTCTTGTTTTTGTTGTTCAGATAAATTTTCTCCTAATGTAACGATAGATTCTCCCTCAATCACATCTGCAAATGAAGCTGTTGGAATCATAAAGACCATAACAGCTAATAGCAGAGCTACTAATTTCGTTCTCACGAACAATCGCTCCCTTTCTCTTTCTGAAATTTACGGGCAACACAGTTATTATAGTATATTTTTCTGATTTGTCATCTTTCTTCTTCTTTAATTGAAGAAAGATGTATCTATATTGTCGGATTCTTTTTGTTTCTGGTCGTGAATATGGTAATATAGTGCTGAGATACTTGAAAGGAGACATATACGTATGAAAACTTTAGGATACATATTAATGGAAAACGGGGAGAAAATTGAGCTAGAGTTTTTTCCAGAAGAAGCACCAACAACAGTTGAAAACTTTAAAAAACTAGCAACACAAGGATTTTACGATGGGGTTACATTCCACCGCGTTATCCCTGGGTTTGTGAGTCAGGGTGGAGATCCAACAGGAACAGGTGCAGGTGGCCCAGGTTATACAATTCCATGTGAAACAGATGGGAATCCTCATCGTCATGTTGTAGGATCACTTTCTATGGCACACGCTGGCCGTAATACAGGTGGTAGTCAGTTCTTTATCGTTCATGAGCCACAACCACATTTAGATGGCGTTCATACTGTATTTGGTAAAGTAACAAGCGGTATCGAAACGGTACTCAATATGCGTCAAGGCGATGTAATGAAAGAAGTTAAAGTTTGGGAAGAATAAGTGAGAGGCTGTGCCAAAAGGTCGTGAACAACGACCTTTTGGACACAGCCTTTTCTGTTTGCTTTAATTATTGGGATTGAAAATTTCTGTATGAAATGATACAGTCTTTGGTGCTTGGAAAGGAAAATTAACCACAAGGAAAGTTTTTTGCTTGAAGAAAAGGAATTGATAAGTGCGACGCAGTACATGATAAGTAGAGCGTATAAGTGTCATATAAGGAACGACTTTTGTAAATGGACATAGAATATAGCAGTGGCATTGATGTGCAGTGGTGTGATGGTATAAAATAAAGTTTTTAAGTTTCCTTTTGTTAGGGGAATCGAGTTCTGCTGATAGCCCTTCTCACTATAGGCAAAATATTGTAGAATAGATGTGATGTAGAAATAGTGATTGAGGGGACGAAAGGTTTATAACTTTTGTAAGAAGGGATAAGGTTTATGTTAATTCGTTTTAAAAAAAGTTATGAAAAGATTGCAATGGGACTTCTTTCTTTTATGCCGAATGAAAAAGATGTGAAAACATTACAGTTGACAATGAAAGAGTATGAAACAAAGGACAATTGGCAATTGTATTTATGGAAACAAAATGAGGATTTTGTTGGAATTATTGGGGTTGTAGAAAAGGAAGGTCATTTGTTAGAAATTCAGCATCTTAGTGTGAATCCATCTCATCGGCAAATGGGAATTGGAACAGAAATGGTACAAGAATTACAAGATCGGTTTGCTGATTATACGATTTGTGGGAATGAACAAACAGCAAGTTTTTGTGAGAAATGCAAAAATGTAGAGCAGAATATACATTCATAAAAGCAGAGATACAATTTTTGTCATCTCTGCTTTCTTTTTTGTAATTGCTCATGTCGCTCTGCAATTACATGTTCTCTATTGCGTAATGTATGTTTATGAATGATATATTCACTAGGTGCTAGATGAGTATTTTTCCAAGAAAGCCCGCTTTTAGCGCATAAATCTATGCATCTGTTTTCTAGTGTAGTATCTAAAAAAGGTAAAAATAAAGGTTGAAAACCTTCTTTTTTCTGGATAGATTGCAATTGTTTTTTTAGTAAAATTAAAAGTTGTTGATGATGTAGTCCTAAGGTATGTATATGTTCACGTTCTTTTTCTAAGATGGAAATAGCACCTTTCATCATTTTGACTGCCCCATTCCAATTTAAGCGTCGTTGATGGTATAAAGAAACTGCAATTTGAATAAGACCAACCCAATGATGATCACGCTTACCTCGTGGTTTTAATTTCCAATATTCTTCTAAAACTTCATGACATTCGAAATAATCGTAGTCCCCATGAAAATGAATGAGAAATTGTATGTATGCTTTCGGATACATTTCGTTCGCTCCTGTCCGTGGTTTTATGTAATATAGTTTATCATATCGGTGAAATTTCCATCAGTGATTTTTCATCCCCATTTTCGCGGATTAGACAGTTACAGATCGTCCTAGCTTCATTTGACTTATTCATAGCAGGATAAATAAGAAACGGCTAGAGCGATTATTCTCTAGCCGTTTCTTGCATTCTACATTAGCAGAAGCAAGCTGCTCCCACAATAATCAGCAGAATGAATAAGACAACAAGTAAAGCGAACCCACTGTTAAAACCGCAATCAACATTGCCCATAGTTTTTGTACCTCCTACATTGTTCTAACTACATTGTTATCATATGAAGGGGTGGGCGTCTTTGCATGGGCAAATATCTATTTTTCATTAAATTTCTTAAAAAGGTTGGATAGAACATAAGTATGCTCTATACTTATGTTGTTATAGAAAAAATGTGGTGGGATGCTTTGTGCAATATAATTTTAAAGTAGAGGCGTTTGAAGGGCCTTTAGATTTATTATTACATTTAATTCATCGTTATGAAATCGATATATATAATATTCCTGTGGCAGAAATTACAGAGCAGTATTTATCTTATATCCATACGATGAAAGAATTACAATTAGATGTAGCGAGTGAGTATTTAGTGATGGCGGCAACGCTATTACAAATTAAAAGTAAAATGTTGTTACCGAAACAAGAAGAAGATGTACATGATAATGGAGAGGACTTTATAGATGATCCCCGTCAAGAATTGATGGAGCGATTAATTGAATATAAAAAATATAAGCAAGTTGCTACAGAGTTAAAAGAAAGAGAGCAAGAAAGAGCAAAGCTATATACACGTCCACCGATTGATTTTACATCGTTTCAGCAAGAAGAGGCGGCGAATTTACCTCTTGATGTTACGCTATATGATATGTTAGCCGCGTTTCAAAAAATGATGCGTCGCAAAAAATCAAAGCGTCCTGTAACAACGCGGATTACCCGTCAAGAAATACCAATTGAACAGCGTATGACTGATATTTTACAAAAGCTAGAAACGTTAGGTGGTCGTCAAAGTTTTTACGATTTATTTGCTGATGAAGAGCGTGAAGTGATGGTTGTAACATTTTTAGCTATACTAGAGCTTATGAAAAATCAACAAATTGTTATTGAGCAAGAACAAAACTTTGATGAAATCTTTTTGACGTGTTCAAATCATAATTCAAAATAAAATTTGAGCGTGAGAACAAATGAAGAAGATAAGTGAGAAGTGTGATTTTTATTCCGATTGGTGAAGGTGCAAAATCGGTGGGGGATGAAACAAAACCCCACTGATTCAAGTTTCACTTTATCTCGCTATTTTAGAGAAAGAAAACGCCTGCCTCACGATTTAACGAAAGTAAAAAAGTTGGGTAGGAGTAGACTTTTAATCAATAGGGATAAAGAACAAACATTGATTCAAGTTTCGCTGTATTAAAATCGTTGTTAAGTAAAGTGTGGAACAATAAAAAGAAAGACCAAACCGGAAGCACTTAACTGTGATTCGGTTTTTTTATGGGAATTTCGTATGAAATAATTTGAGAAAGGAGATTGTACGTTGGAAAGAAAAGAACAGATGGCAATTATTGAAGGGCTTCTTTTTGTCGCAGGTGATGAAGGAATATATCCAGAACAAATAGCGAAAGTACTTGAGATTGAAGGGGAAGATGTCATTAAAATAATTGAAGAAATGCAAGAGACATGGGGAGGTGCAGGGCGTGGATTGCAAATTGTACAATTTGCAAAAGCATATCGCCTTGCTACTAAGAAAGAACATGCACCTTACTATCAAAAGTTAATGGACACGCCAACAGCTGCTTCGTTATCGCAAGCAGCGCTTGAGACGCTAGCCATTGTTGCTTATCGTCAGCCGATTACGAGAATGGAAATGGAAGAAATTCGTGGTGTGAAAACAGAGAGAGCATTACAAACATTAGTTTCACATCTTCTTATCAAAGAGGTTGGGCGCGCGGAAGGACCAGGACGCCCGATTTTATATGGGACAACGAAAGAGTTTTTAGATACATTTGGATTACAAACGTTAGATGACTTACCTACTCTTTCGGAAGAAAATGAACAAATGAATGAAGCTGATTTATTCTTCGGTTCGTTGCAAGAATTATCAAAATGAAGGAGCTGTCCCAAAAGCTTTTTTAAATGACTAAAACTCAGGGGGAAAAGTATTTTCTCCCTGAGTTTTGTTATTTTTTTGATGTTCTTCCTCAAACAAGCGTTTTTTCGCCTGTTTGAGGAAGTTGTGGGCTATGGCAATCCGCCCAAACTCAATCGTTACTTTTACCAATCCTCGTAAAGCTTAGCACTTTGCTAAGCTTTTTTGTATATGAAATACATAGCGTGTCATACTAAATGAAAAAAAGGAGGCAAGTTATGAAAGGGGTACGGAGTATTCTTTTGCTAGTTTCTGTTTTATTATGTTTTTCATTAAACAGCACATCGGCGAAACGATATATGATGTCTATTCATGCGGCATCCTTTTTTTCTATGCAACGTCCGCATCTTGGGAAAATGAAAGTAAGTTTTTTTAAGGTAGGGCAAGGTGATGCAACATTGATTACGTTACCAAATGGTCAAACAGTATTAATTGATGGAGGACCTTATGAAGCAGGAGAAGTCATTATTCAAAAGTTAATTGAAAAAGGAATTAATCATTTAGATGTTGTAGTAGGAACGCATCCAGATATGGATCATATAGGTGGGTTGATTCCAATTATAGAACAAATGCCTGTAGCACTTGTATTAGATAGTGGAAAAACGTATAGTTCTCTTACATATCATACGTATAGAAATCATATTAAAAAGAGAGGGATTCCATTTGTTCGTGTCAAACAAGGGCAATATCTCCCGTTAGATCCTCATGTGTCCATTCAAGTGCTGAATAATGGGAAATCAAAAGATGAGAATAATGAATCTTCTATTGTATTAAAGGTTCGTTATGGGAAAGCAGACTTTTTATTAATGGGGGATGCAGATGTACGGACGGAAAATAAAATAGTAAAGCGATATGATGTCCATGCAGATGTGTTAAAGGTAGGACATCATGGTTCTTATACATCAACAGGTGAAGCTTTTTTAAAAAAGGTAAATCCTCAATTTGCTATTCTTTCTTATGGGAGTAAGAATCCATATGGTCATCCACATCAAAGTGTAGTCAAAAGGTTAAAACGGCATGGTGTGATGATGTATGGGACAAATAAAAGAACGGTGGAGATTGAAACAGATGGGGAGCATATTAAAATGTGGTCAAATGCTCCACTCCCATTATTAAAGTAAAAAAGAGCAAGGTCCTTTTTGGAAAAAAAGAATAAGATATATTATAATGAAAATAAATAGAAATTTCCTTTTTAAGCAATAGAAAAGGAAATTTCACTTAAATGTATAGACAACTACTTGTGTGTATATTAAGATAAGATTAGGCAAATAGGTAAAGATAACAAGTAGGTATTTTATGGGAAAGGGTCGATAGAAATGAAAACGCAAATTGTCATCAACGCCAAAATTTATACAGGTCAAGAAGTAATAGAAAGTGGATTTATTCGTTATGTAAAAACAATTACAGAAATTGGTTTGATGGCTCAATATGTACCACAAGAAAATGAAGTTGTTTTTGATGCAGAAGGAAAGATTATTATTCCAGGTATGATTGATGTTCATATTCATGGTGGATACGATATTGATGCGATGGATGCAAATAGCGATGGTTTAGTAACCCTTGGTAAAGAAATGTTAAAAGAAGGTGTTACAACTTACTTCCCAACAACAATGACACAAGCTCCAGAGGCGATTGAATGTGCGTTACGCGCTGCAAAAGAAGCGAAAGAAAAAGGAGCGCATGTTGAATATATTCATTTAGAAGGACCGTACGTTTCTAAAAAACGTGCAGGAGCACAGCCGCTTGAACATATTGTCCCAGCGAATATTGAGCAATTTAAAAAGTGGCAAGAGGCAAGTGGGGGTTTAATTAAATTAGTAACATATGCACCAGAAGAAGAAGGTGCAATTGAATTTGAACAGTATTTAGCTGAAACGGGTGTTGTTGGTACGATAGGGCATACTGATGCAATCGATGAGCAATTAAAAAATAGAAAGATTACACATGCAACTCATTTATATAACCAAATGCGTGGTTTACATCACCGTGAGCCAGGAGTAGTTGGTCATGTGTTATTAAATCCAGAGATAATGGTTGAAGTTATTACAGATGGTATTCACATTCACCCTGATATGGTGAAATTAGCATATAAATTAAAAGGTCCTAAAAAAATGAGCGTGATTACGGATGCAATGCGTGCAAAAGGGTTAGAAGATGGATTGTACGAGCTTGGTGGGCAACCAGTGCATGTAAAAGACGGAAGTGCTCGATTAGAAGATGGCACGTTAGCAGGTAGTATTTTGAAAATGGACCAAGCATTCCGCAATGTAATTCAATTTACAGGGTGTTCAATTGAAGACGCGGTACTGATGACATCAGTGAACCAAGCAGAAGAGTTTGGATTAACAAATAAAGGTGCATTAGCAGTAGGAAAAGATGCAGACTTCGTTGTAATGAATGAAAATTTACATGTATATGATACAGTTCGTTTAGGAATTCATATGAAAGAAGGGAAGAAATAAGATGAATATTCTTGTTGTAAAATCCCCAGAAGAATTAGCCGAAGCAGGTTATAAATTAATCGAAAATGTTGTAAAATCAAAGGAAAATCCAACTTTAGGAATGGCTACAGGAAGCTCTCCACTTGGAATTTATGCAGAAATAAGAAAAAATAAACTTGATACAAGTCATGTAACCACTGTAAACTTAGATGAGTACGTAAACTTACCACATGAAGATAAAAACAGCTATCATTATTTTATGAAAGAACAGTTGTTTGATCATCTTCCATTTAAAGAAACTTATGTACCAAACGGGATGGCAAACGATTTAGAGGAAGAGTGCAAGCGTTATGAAGGCATTCTAGCAGCTAACCCAGTTGACTTACAGATTCTTGGAATCGGTGAAAACGGTCATATCGGATTTAATGAGCCAGGAACGCCATTTCATTCTCAAACTCATATTGTAGAATTAACAGAGTCTACACGCCAAGCAAACCGTCGCTTTTTTGAAAAAGAAGAAGATGTACCAACGCATGCAATTACGATGGGAATTGGAAGCATCATAAAAGCAAAACAAATTCTACTTGTTGCTATGGGACAGAAAAAAGCGGAAGCAGTTAAGGAATTATTGCAAGGAGAGTATAGCGAAGCGTGTCCTGCTACAGTTCTGCAGCGTCATCCGAATGTAACCGTAATCGCTGATCAAGAAGCTCTATCTTTATGCAGTGAGGCGATTGCTGATGAACATCGACAAGTATTCACCATTTCCGATCTATTATCAGATTCAAGAGTGGGTGAAACAGCTAATTGAGGACGGTGAATGGAAGCCGGGAGATAAAATTCCATCTGAAAATGAACTTTGTGATAAGTTTGAAGTAAGTCGTATGACAATTAGACAGGCAATTAATAACTTAGTGGAACAAGGGTATTTATATCGAAAACGTGGAATTGGCACGTTTGTTCAACTTCCAAAAGTGGAACAAAAACTGCAAGGGATGACGGGATTTACTGAAGATATGTTATCACGTGGGATGAAACCGAGCAGTCAATTACTAAGTTTTCAGCTAGTTCCTGCTACTGCTAAAATAGCGGATCGACTTAGAATACAAGAGGGAGAGTCGATTTATGAAGTGAGGCGTATTCGCTTAGCTGATGATGAACCGATTGCTTTCGAGACAACATATTTGTCACCAACTCTTGTGAAAGATATTAACGAAGAAATTTTGCAACAATCTTTATACGAACATTTAGAGAAAAAATTAGGTTTTAAACTTGTTCGTGCCGCACAAACAATTGAAGCTTCAATTGCAACAGATGATGAAGCTGAACATCTGCATATACCTAAAAAAGCACCTGTGCTTGTAATGAGACAATGGTCATATGCAGAAGGAGAATTACCATTAGAGTACGTAAAATGTATCTATCGTGGTGATCGTTATAAGTTTATTACGAATATTTCACGAAATAAGTAACTTTACTTTGTGAAATATAAAAAATACGACTCGTCCTTACTTGGAACGAGTCGTATTTTTATGTTGTGTAGCATTATAGTGTAAAACATGTTTTACAGCATCTTTTACAGAAGGAACAACATGTTTAGCGTGCTTTTTCACTTCTTCATCAGCTTGTGACATGGCAAAACTGTGAGGTGTAAGGTGAAACATAGGAATATCATTGTAAGAGTCACCAATACAAGCGATTTCTTCAGGATTTATTTGGAATTCTTTTGATAAAACAGAAATGGCTGAGCCTTTACTAATATTTGGAGGCATAACATCTAAGCATTGCTCAGCAGAGATAAACGTGCTAACTTTGTTTTTAAATGTTTCATTAATTTTCTTCTGAAGTGTTTGTAAATCTTCTTTTTTACCACCGACAGAAATTTTATTTGGGAAAATCGTGTCATCAATTTTTTTTAATAAATTAGGTTCTTCGATAGAAGTCATTGTAACTTGTTTTTCAAGCTCATGGATAAAAGGTGTTTTTTCTTCGATGTAATAATTGTGCTCATCACTTACATAACGAAAATAAGGTTCTTCATTTGTTATAGATAACAGATCAGGTAAAATTTCAGAATCAAATGTGGCCGATAATAATTGTTTATTTTCGTGTGTATATACAAAGACACCATTTACACTGATACGATGGAAATGAGTGCCCACTTCTTTCATTAAATCAGCAATTTCATTATCCAGTCGACCAGAAGCAAAACAAAGAATTATATTGTGCTCTGCGAGGCTACGAAGTGCCGCAATATCTTCTTTATCAATCAAACCGCCATGCTGCATCATCGTACCGTCAATATCACTTACAAACATTTTAATCATTGTAGTCGTGCTCCTTTCTATGTACGGTTGCTCTTAACATTATACGCATCTCGTGCAAACATGTCTAAAAAACGACTTTTTCGCGAACAGTAGATGTTTTCATTGACGAAAAAGAAGAATGTTCTGTAACATAAAGGCAGGCTATTTAAGGACGAGGGTGGTGTTATATGAATAATTGTCTAGAGATTAAAAAAGTTTTAAATAATAATGTTATCATCGCTAATCATTCTGAACATAAGGAAGTAGTAGTGATTGGTAAAGGGATTGGATTTGGAAAAAAAGCAAAAGATGTGCTTGAGCAGGAGCAAATTGAAAAAATGTTTGTTTTAAAAAATGAACGTGATCGTGAACAATATAAACTTTTAGTACCGCATGTCAGTGAACAGTTCATTGAACTAATGAATGATATTATGCTTTACATCCAAGAAAAAGCACAAGCGCCATTAAATGAACATATTCATATTGCTCTAACAGATCATATCTCTTTTGCGATTAAAAGGCTAAAACAAGGTTTGACCATTGATAATCCTTTTTTAGTAGAAACGAAAATGCTGTATCCAAAAGAATATGAAATTGCCGCGGGTGTCGTGCAAATGCTGAATTCTCGTTTGCAAATTACATTGCCAGAAGGAGAAATAGGATTTATTACACTTCATATTTATAGCTCGCTTACAAACTCTGAGTTAGCTTCTGTCAATCAAAACTCCCGTCTTATTGCCCAATTGGTAACTTTAATTGAGACAAATTTACACCTTACATTAGATCCAGAAAGTATTCATTATTTGCGTCTAATTCGTCATTTACAATATGCAATTGAACGGGTAAAAAAAGGGGAAAAAGTAGAAGAAGCACAAGGATTTGCTGATTTATTAAAGGCAGAATATCCAGTTTACTATAACCTAGCATGGAAACTTGTTAAGGTCATGCAAAAGGAATTGCAACTCCCTGTATATGAAGCGGAAAGTATATATTTGACGATGCACTTGCAACGATTAGTAAAGGCAGAACGCGTCTAACAAGTATATAATTTTGTCTAAAATGAAAACGTTAAAAAAAATGATTGAATCGCTTACAATTGTTTTGTATAATAGGTTTTGCAAAGTTATACAAAATTCGACAAACAAATTAAAGCGAGTAGTGAAAATATTTGCTTTAATAATAGTGAAATTATACGTAAACTTATTTTTGACACGTGTTACTGATTCGATCAGGCATGAGTAGAGAAAAGTAAGGAATGTAAGCTAAAGAAAGGGACATACTACCCTTTGTATAGTTATCGTTCTGTCTTTTTTCCTCATGCCTTTTTGGCGTTTGTCGAAAAGTACAATATAGATAAGAGAGGAAGGTTTTCCATGTTTAAGAAGATCTTTGGTGTTCTTCAAAAAGTCGGAAAAGCGCTTATGCTTCCAGTAGCGATTTTACCGGCGGCAGGGATTTTACTTGGATTTGGTAACGCATTTCAAAATGAACAGTTAACAAATCTAATTCCTGCTTTAAAGGCAGATTGGTTTGTCATGGTTGCAAAAATCATGGAACAATCTGGTGACATTATATTTGCTAACCTTGCGTTATTATTTGCAGTCGGGGTAGCAATTGGTCTTGCTGGTGGAGACGGGGTAGCTGGATTAGCAGCATTCGTCGGTTACTTAATTATGAACAAAACGATGAGTGTGTTCTTAGAAGTAGACAAGTTCGTGAAAGTAACTAGTACAGGGTCAGATCCAGTTAAAATCGGTTTCGCAGATCCCGCGTATGCAAATGTATTAGGGATTCCAACACTGCAAACAGGGGTGTTTGGCGGTATTATCGTTGGTATATTAGCAGCTTATTGCTACAATAAATATTTCAATATTGAATTGCCACCATACTTAGGTTTCTTTGCAGGTAAGCGTTTCGTACCAATCGCAACTGCAACATTTTCATTAATTTTAGGAATTTTAATGTGCTTTGTATGGCCATATATTCAAAGTGGTTTAAATACATTCTCACATCAAATGATTGATGCGAATAAAACGTTAGCAGCACTTATTTTCGGATTAATTGAACGCTCATTAATTCCATTTGGATTACATCATATTTTCTATTCACCGTTTTGGTTTGAATTTGGTCAATACACAAATGCGGCAGGAGAACTTGTACGCGGTGATCAAAAAATCTTTATGGCACAGTTAAAAGACGGTGTAGAATTAACAGCAGGTACATTTACAACTGGTAAGTATCCATTCATGATGTTTGGTCTTCCAGCAGCAGCATTAGCAATGTATCATGAAGCTCGTCCAGAAAATAAAAAATTAGCAGCTGGTATTTTAGGTTCTGCTGCGTTAACATCATTCTTAACAGGTATTACAGAACCGCTTGAATTCTCATTCCTATTCGTAGCACCAGTACTGTTTGGAATACATGCAGTTTTTGCAGGTCTATCATTCATGACAATGCACATTTTAGGTGTTAAAATTGGTATGACATTCTCTGGTGGTTTAATTGACTTCTTATTATTTGGTGTGCTGCCAGGACGTACACCATGGTGGTGGGTAATTATTGTCGGTCTTGTACTTGCAGTAATTTACTATTTCGGCTTCCGTTTTGCAATCCGTAAATGGAATTTAAAAACACCTGGTCGCGAAGTAACAACAGATACGAACGGTGCAGGAAAAACAGAAGCAGGAGAACTTCCACGCGAAGTATTAACAGCGCTTGGTGGTAAGGAAAATATTGCTTCTTTAGATGCTTGTATTACACGTTTACGTGTTCAAGTTAACGAGCAAAAAAATGTAAATAAAGATCGTCTAAAAGAGCTTGGAGCAGCTGGAGTACTTGAAGTAGGAAATAATATTCAAGCAATCTTTGGCCCGAAGTCTGATACGTTAAAATCACAAATTCATGATATTATGTCAGGCCGTACACCTCATGTAGAGAAAGAGGAGCCTGCAAAGGTAGAAGAAGTTGTACAAAAGTCTGATACAAATGAAACGCTTGTATCTCCAATTGAAGGTGAAATTTTACCGATTACAGAAGTACCTGATCAAGTGTTCTCAGGTAAAATGATGGGAGATGGCTTTGCGATTGAACCAACAGAAGGAACAGTTGTATCCCCAGTAGATGGTGAAATCGTCAATGTATTCCCAACAAAACATGCAATTGGTATTCAATCTGAAGGTGGAAAAGAAATTTTAATTCACTTTGGTATTGATACTGTAAAATTAAATGGTGAAGGCTTTGAAGCTCTTATTGCACAAGGTGATAAAGTGAAGCAAGGACAACCTTTATTAAAAGTAGATTTAGCATTTGTAAAAGAAAATGCACCGTCTACGATTACACCAGTTATTTTTACAAATTTACAGCAAGGACAACAAGTGATATTGAAAAAAGAAGGAACTGTCAAGAAAGGCGAAGCCGCTATTATTGACATTCAGTAAGAAATTGACGCAAAATGTTTATAATTATAATAGGTGATGTGGTTGACCGAATATCACCTATTATATAAAATAGATAGTGTAGTACTCACGTCTATACAACTAAAAATTATGTATTTTAAAGGAGATAAATAACTATGGAAAAAATTTTTAAAGTAACTAGTGACTCAGGAATTCATGCTCGTCCAGCAACTCTACTTGTAAACACAGCAAGTAAATTCGGTGCTGACATTAATTTAGAATATAACGGAAAAAATGTTAACTTAAAATCAATCATGGGTGTTATGTCTTTAGGGATTCAACAAGGCGCAGAAATTAAAATCACTGCAAATGGTGATGATGCAGCTCAAGCACTAGCAGCTATCGAAGAAACAATGAAAAACGAAGGATTAGGAGAATAATGACTCTTCATATTCAAGGGATTGCTGCATCAAGTGGGATTGCTATTGCGAAGGCTTTCAGACTTGAGAATCCTGAATTTAACATTGAAAAGAAAACGATTACGGATGAAGCTGCAGAAATTACACGTTTAGAAGCTGCGTTAGAGAAGGCGAAATCTGAATTAGAAGCAATCAAAGACCACGCTTTTGCTGAGTTAGGCGCAGATAAAGCTGCTATCTTTGAAGCGCATTTACTAGTATTGAATGATCCGGAGTTGGTAAATCCAGTTAAGGATAAAGTGAAAAATGAAAAAGTAAATGCTGAATTCGCAATGGATGAAGTTGCAACAATGTTTATTACCATGTTTGAAAACATGGATAATGAATATATGAAAGAACGTGCAGCTGACATTCGTGATGTAACGAAACGTGTGCTTGCACACTTACTAGGAGTTAACTTCTCAAATCCAAGCACAATTTCTGAAGAAGTGATTATTATTGCTGAAGATTTAACACCATCTGATACAGCACAATTAAATCGCACATATGCAAAAGGCTTTACAACTGATATCGGTGGACGTACATCTCACTCTGCAATTATGGCTCGTTCTATGGAAATTCCAGCTGTTGTTGGTACGAAAGTAGTTATGGAGAAAATTCAAAATGGTGATATCGTAATCATCGATGGATTAGATGGAGAAGTCATTGTAAACCCATCTGAAGAAACTCTTCGTACTTTTGAAGAAAAGAAAATAAAATTTGAAGAGCAAAAAGCTGAATGGGCGAAATTAAAAGATCAAGCTACTGTAACAAGCGATGGACATCATGTTGAACTTGTTGCAAATATCGGTACACCAAATGATGTACAAGGTATCATTGACAACGGTGGAGAAGGCGTTGGTTTATACCGCACAGAATTCTTATATATGGGTCGTGACAACCTTCCGACAGAGGAAGAACAGTTCGAAGCATATAAAGCAGTTCTGGAAGGGGTAAAAGAAGGTCAACCAGTCGTTGTTCGTACACTTGACATTGGTGGAGATAAAGAGCTTCCATACTTACATTTACCAAAAGAAATGAACCCATTTTTAGGATACCGTGCAATTCGTTTATGCCTTGAAGAGCAAGATGTGTTCCGCACACAGCTTCGTGCATTACTTCGTGCTAGCGTATACGGTAACTTAAAAATTATGTTCCCAATGATTGCAACTCTTGCTGAGTTCCGTCAAGCGAAAGCAATCTTATTAGAAGAGAAAGAAAAGCTTGTTAAAGCTGGTACAACAGTTTCTGATTCTATTGAAGTAGGTATGATGGTAGAAATACCAGCTTCAGCAGTATTAGCAGATCAATTTGCTAAAGAAGTTGATTTCTTCTCAATCGGAACGAATGATTTAATTCAATACACAATGGCTGCGGATCGCATGAATGAACGGGTATCTTACTTGTATCAACCATATAATCCAGCTATTTTACGTCTTGTAAAAATGGTGATCGATGCTGCTCATAAAGAAGGAAAATGGGCTGGTATGTGTGGTGAGATGGCAGGAGATTCACTTGCAATCCCGTTATTATTAGGTTTAGGATTAGATGAATTTAGTATGAGTGCAACATCTATTCTTCCTGCAAGAGCACAATTAAGTAAATTGTCAAAAGCAGAAATGGAAGAGTTAGCACAAAAAGCATTAATGATGTCAACGGCTGAAGAAGTTGTTGAATTAGTAAAAAGTATTTAAGTACAAAAAACCTGAGGCCAATGAAATCGGTCTCAGGGCTTTTTTTGTACATGAAGTAGGCAAGAGATTATTAGATAGCGATAGCAACAATATCATCTAGACAAACGCGTAAAAGTCCTGTGAAGTCATCTTCAAATCCATTTTCGCCGGCAGAGAATAATGCAACTCCATTACAAAAACCTTGAAATATTACGTTATTGAATGTTCCGTTGTCTTTTAACGTAAGAAGGGAAATGTTAGTTCCTATTGCAACATTTTCAAGGACGTTACATACCGAAAATTTTCTATTAAAACGCCCATTAAAATCTTCTTTTTCATGATGATGGCGATCTCTTTCTTTAAAGTTGTCACAACACCCAAAAGATCCAAACATACTCTTCATCACCCCTTTCATATTTATAATGTATGTGTTTTGTATAGGGGATGATTGGACAAAGCGTGTAGTTTTTACTAGGATATTTTCTTATTTTCATTCACTTGAAGTAGAGATAGTTGAAGAGAATTATAAAAGGTTATTTTCTACATAAAATAAAGACCACCTTCATAAAAGAAATAGGTAGTCTTTACGCTTTTTTACTTTTATATAAAACGATTATATATACGGGAAGGGCTAAAAGTAATGGTGCGATCGATCGCGAGGTATGTAATCCCTCTTCTAGTTGGAATGCTTTTTCTTTTGAGAATTGCAATATTGCAATATTTGTAGCATCACCAATAAAGTATAGAAGTAATACAGTAACGGCATAGCTTAAAAATGCAATAAAGCTTCCACATGAATTCAATAAAAATCCCTCTCTTGTTATCTATTTGTTACTATTGTATCATAATTGTAACAAAAAAGCACCCTTATATTCCAACTATACAACAAAATTCGACATAATACATCATGTTTTGCTAGGATAGATAAATTTATCGCATGATTTCTAATCATTATGTCGAATTCAAATGACATATATTACAAATAGATGAAATAAAAAAAACGAAGGGATTCACCTTCGTTTTTTTTATTTTGCCCATTCCGTTACTTCTTCCACACTCATACGTGGTGCAGGATGACCTTTTAGAGTAGATTCACCAATTGTAATAAGCATAATTGGGACGTAACGAGAAGAAATATGAAACTCTTCTATTAATGCTTGTGAATTAAAACCACCAATTGCACAAGTATCCCATCCAGTTGCTTTTGCTGCAAGCATAAGTTGCATTGCCGCTAAGGATGCATTTGAGAAAGCTGCATCTCGTGGATATTGCTCACGATTGTATGCAGATTCAATATTTTGAGCTAATCGTTCTTTCGCTTCTACTTTCATCAATCCTTGTTCCACAAGTGGACCGTAGACCGTTTCCACGTTCTTATATGCTTCTAAATCACCTAAAATAGCTACTACAGCAGAGGCATCAATAATTTGTTGTTGGTTGTATGCGATTGGAAGTAGGCGATTTTGAACATCCTTTCCTTGAAAAACAAGGAATTTCCAATGCTGTAAGTTCCAAGCAGATGGAGCTTGTGCAGCTGCTTTTAAAATTTGATGAAGTTCTTCAGCGGAAATCTCCTTTTCTGGGTTGAATGCACGATTCGATGTACGCTCGTATAAAACACTAAAAAAATCTTGTTTTGTCATTATATTTCCTCCAAATTATATATCAATTTTATGAAATAATGTCTATAAATTACTTATATTTAGTAAGTTGTCACTGTAAAGAATATAATATCTCTATTTTAATTGTCAAGTTTCTCGAATAGTAAGAAAGAGGGCGTTCGTACAAACGATATCCTTTGTGTAATCATACAATAAAAAGATAATTCACATTGGAGAATAGGGAAAATATAGCTCCTATCAGTAGGAGAATTCTTCGTCCTGCTGACGATTACACCTCACCAATCGGGTTCTTTTGATGACAGTTTCCTATAAAGTGAGAAATTTCGTTCATGAAGTTGTATGGGTGGCTTAATTCATGAACCAGGTTGTTACGGGCAGTAAGGCTCCCGCCTATCTTCCTTGCTTCTCTCTGAATCTTAAGGTAGGAGTCTTACTGCCCTAAAATAGCGAGATAAAAGGATCGTGAGGAATTCAGTAGAACAAGATATATGAAGTGAGTGAAGAACAGTGATAAACATACTACATTTTTTATTAGAGAATACGGTTTTTCAAAATGTATTGCAAGATCTGCGGTTGAACGTACTTTATATAGAAGAAGGCTGTAAGCATCAACATGCAATAGAAAGGGTACATCCTAAATGTATGTTTATAGCGAGCAGTTTTGCAGAAGGGGAGAGATTATTCGAAAGGGTTCATCCACAAGTTGTCATTATATATGTATCAGATTGTATACAAGTAGAACATATAAAACGGATATATGATTCGGAGATTGCTTTCATTGTAATTTGGGATCAGCCTGTGACATCAAAATTTGTAGATATGTTGAAAATAGGGATACGGAATATTGTTCTCCCCCCAGTAACGCCTCAAGCTGTATTAGAAGAAGTGAATAGGGGGCTCTATCAATTATCTTTACTACAGCAACTAGGCTTACAACAAGAACTGCTGCAAATGATATTTGATTTTCAAAATGATTTGTTGTTTATTGTTGAAGATGATGAAATTATTGATTGTAATACGAATTTTTTGCACTTTTTTGGATATGAAAATTTAATGGCTTATCGTGAAAATCATATCGTGTTTGCAGAACATTTTATTCAAGAGCATGGTTATTATGCTACAGACCATGACATAACGTGGCTCGATGATTCTTTAATAAAAGCTAGAAAAATCAAAATGTATAATGATAAGGGAGAGGAGTTTGTTTTTTTATTACGTGCAGCTGCTTTACCAGAAGATGTATCTAGATTTATTGTAAAGTGTACGGATATTACAGAATTAGATGAGTTATATCAGGAACAAGAGCGACTTGCTACAATTGATACTTTGACAGAAATATATAATCGTTTAAAGTTTCAACAAATATTAGAAGAAGTATGGAAAAATGCTCAGCGTAATCGTCAAAAAATGGCACTTATTTTCTTTGATATAGATGATTTTAAGAAGGTAAATGATACGTATGGGCATGATTTTGGTGACTTGGCCTTAATTCAGTTAGCCGAGCTGATGAAAATAAAAATTGATTCCAATTATACGTTTGCACGATGGGGGGGAGAAGAATTTGTTATACTTGTAACAGATACAACGGAAAAAGAAGCGTTTCAAGTTGCTGAATCATTACGTTTTTTTATTGAGACAAAACAATTCTCAAGTATTTCAAAGCTCACGGCGAGTTTTGGGGTTGCATTATACGAACAAGGGATAACGAAAGAAGAACTCATACAACGCGCGGACATTGCGTTATATGAGGCGAAACAAAATGGAAAAAATCAAGTTCGTATATATAGAAAAGGAAAAATGTAAATTTTTCGCAACAAAGTGTTGCGATTTTTTTTTGTTGCTTGATAATAGATAGGAGAGGAATCGTTTATAATGAAATAACCGTGGAGGTTTTGAAATGATAAAAAAGGTAGTTATAATGTTTTCGCTGTGCTTTATCGTATTCGGGAGTGTATACTATTTTTGTAGAGAACCAAAAGAACAAAAAGTACTAACTTCAAAGGTAACTCCTTCTGTACAATCTGAATTGCAAGATCATATGGAAGAAGAGAAGGAGTCACCGATTGATTATGCTAGCATCGCACAAAAATTAGATCAATATTTAAAAGATAGAGCCTTTAATGGAACTGTTCTTGTTACAGATAAGGAACATGTTATATTAAACAAGGGTTATGGGTATGCAGATGTTCAAAAGAAACTTGAAAATACACCACAAACGAAATACCGCATTGGTTCGATCACAAAAACTGTTGTTGCAACTTCAATTTTACAGCTTCAAGAGCAAGGAAAATTAAACATTCAAGATAATGTAAATACATATATTCCTTCATTTCCAGCGGATAAAAATATCACAATATATCACTTGTTAACACATACTTCCGGTTTACCAGAGAAAGGGAAGGGACGAGTAAATCCTGCATCTCGTTTGAATTTAGTGAATTGGATTGGAAATCAACAGCTAGAATTTCCAGCAGGAACAGGATGGAGATATACAGATTATAATTATATGGTGCTTGCTTATATTGTTGAAACGATATCCAAAAAGCCTTTAGGTGAATACATAAAAGAGAATATATTTGGACCAGCTGAAATGCATGAATCTGGGATGGGGAATGCGATGCCCGGAGAGCAGCATTTAGCCAAAGGATATAAAAAGCAAGATCATCTACTTGTACTTGCACCAAAATTAGGAATGGATTGGTTATATGGATGTGGTGAGATGTATACGACTGTTGGGGATATGAAAAAGCTAGATGAGGCAATTATAAATGGGAAACTTCTATCAGAGCAAAGTAGACAAGCGATGTTCACTCCTTCACCTGAGCGCAAGTATGCATATAGTTTCTATATATATAATGATTATTTTCATAATCATGGCGTACTTGCTGGTTGGAATACATTTAATAACTTTAATAAAGATAAAGGGATTTTTGTTATTTTATTCTCGAATGTAAAAAATAGTATGGACGATGATTTTAATAAAGAATTCCGAAAAATGGTTAGCGATTTATTAGAACAAAGGGGATGAGAATATGGAGCGTAACATTACATCAATTGGTTTTATTGGCACAGGCGTAATGGGAAAAAGCATGATATATCATTTATTACAAGGTGGTTATACAGTATATGTGTATAATCGTACGAAAGAAAAAGCAGCTTCTTTAGTAAGAGAGGGTGCGAAATGGTGTAGTACGCCAAAAGATTTGGTGAAAAATGTTGATGTTGTTATGACAATGGTAGGATATCCACATGATGTAGAAGAAATATATTTTGGAGTGGATGGAATTTTAGCAAATGCAAAGGAAGGAACGATTGCGATTGATTTCACTACTTCTACACCAACATTAGCCAAAAAGATATATGAAGTTGGGAAAGAAAAAAATATATATGCTTTAGACGCTCCAGTCTCAGGAGGAGATATTGGTGCAAAGGAAGGGAAACTTGCTATTATGATTGGTGGAGACCAAGAAGTATATGATGTTTGTTTTCCGCTTTTTAACATGCTAGGTGAAAATATTCAATTGCAAGGGCCTGCTGGGAGTGGTCAACATACAAAAATGTGTAATCAAATTGCAATTGCATCGAATATGATAGGTGTTTGTGAAGCGGTGGCATATGCACAAAAAGCCGGTTTAGATCCAGAGAAAGTATTGCAAAGTATTGCAACTGGAGCGGCTGGAAGTTGGTCTTTAAGCAATTTGGCTCCTCGTATGTTAAAAGGAGATTTTGAACCAGGTTTTTATGTGAAACATTTTATGAAAGATATGAAAATTGCATTAGATGAAGCAGAAAAGTTACAATTACCTGTACCTGGTTTATCTTTAGCAAAAGATTTATATGAGCAGTTAATTGAGGCTGGAGAAAGTAATAGTGGAACACAGGTGTTATATAAGAAATATATAAGGGGGTAACATAAATGGATTTAGTAAAATTTGACGGAATGATTGATGCAGTGCAGAGAGCGACTTGCATACCGATTGATGATAAGCAAAAAGAAGCATTTAAACAAAAATATGATTTTGAGCCTGAATTTGAATATGGTCGTGATGAAAATAATCATTATGTCATTCGAACTTCGAAGAAAATGTTAGAAGAGATGGAGTTCTATTTAGCATTAAAATATGATCGTGACGGAATCGATTTATATATGAGTGCTGAAATTGATGGAGTAAGTTATGTGTCTGTTAGCTATGGAGAAGATGCACTGCATTTACAGGAGTTGTTTCAGTTTTTAGAAGAGCATAAATAAAAGTCTTCGCATTGTTAGAGAGATATAAGTGCTAGGAAAAAAGATAGTAAGGGGTAACTGTCCTTACTATCTTTTTTATTATATGTGTATCGGTGCCCTTTCTTTGTTGAGCGAGAGGAAGTATCTCTATAAAAAATCCCCCACCAGAGTCTCGTGTAGAGGTAGGTGGGGGATTTTATCATATGAAGGATAAATTAGGGTAAGTAATGGGATGAGGAATGGACTATAAATTAGAAGCACGACGCGAGCGCTCAATTGGAAAAGGAATAATTTGTGCGACATGATTAGGATCAAATTGTTTGACACGAGCATGACGTACAATGTAGAAGGCAAAAAGAATAGATACAGGAATAGCCCCGTATAAACCGAATAATAAAGCGCTTACAGAAGATGCGACAAAACCTAACATTCCGATTTCTAATTCCTCCATAATAGCTCCGAGAATGGCAGGAATAGCCCCACATGTAACTCCAATTATAAGTGCCATAATTAAGTTCATGATTTTCCCCCTCTATCTATATTTTTCTTTCCAGTTCTATTATTGGTATTATATCACAATTTAAACAGAATTTTCAGAAAAAGTTCGAAAAATGTTCAAAAAATATTGATAAAGATACTTGATAAAATAAAAAAACAGGTTTATTACATGAGTTGTAATAAACCTGATCCATAGGAGGATGTATATATGTAGAGTGAATAAAAGGTGGGAAAAGGGGATTCACTTCCCATCTTTTATTCAACTAACTACCTTAATAAATAGGAACCCAGCCTGCAGTTGTAACAAAAATACGAATGGCTACAACTTGGCGATCATCCTGTAAAGTAAAATAATGTCTTACATTTTCAGGTACAGAAATAAGATCGCCTGGCTCAAGTTCAACATCAAAAAAACGACCGTCTTTGCCTTGAATAGCAAAAATACCATGGCCGCTGACAATGAAGCGAACTTCATCGTCAGTATGATGGTGCTCTTGTTTAAAGTTAATAAGCAACTCATCAAGATTAGGTGTTGCACTTGAAAGAGAAATGATATCATGAGCTTTATAACCGCGACGCTGTGAAACATCTGCTATTTCGTTGGAAAATAAAATTAAAATTTCTTCCTTATTTTCATCAGTTAAAGCATAGTTATTCTGTAAATACGTAGGTAATTTAGAAATGTCCCATTTCTCATATAGTACATCTTCTTTTTGTAAAAACAGCTGTACCTCTTTTTCATTTTCAATGCGAGTATTTATTTCATGAATACGAATTTGCGCCACTAGAAACGCCTCCTTGAATGGTTAATAATTTTATATGAAACTGGAATAAAAATTCATATGCTTCTAGCCTTTTCTTTGTATCAAAGCTATCTTTTCCCCATACTGTAATGCCATGATTTCGAATTAAGACAGCACCGCAATCTGATTGAATGTGTTTTTTGAATGCTTCGCCTAGAAGCGGAATGTGTGCATAGTTTTCAATAATTGGAATACGAATGGTTGCCCCTTCTTCCCAAATATTAAGCGCTTTTATAATTTCTTGATTTCGAATCATTACTTCTTTATCGTATAGGTTTGTAATCACATTATTATCGGTTGTATGAACATGTAGAACACAGCCAGCATTTGTATGGTTATAAATATGTGTATGTAAAATGGTTTCAGCGGAAGGGCGTAATTCCGTCTCCAATACGGGATTTCCTTGATGATTCACTAATAAAAAGTCATCTGGCGTTGTTTTTGTTTTATCTTTTCCGCTAGCTGAAATAAGAAAGGTAAGCGGTTCATGACTTACCTTGATAGAGATATTACCACTTGTTGCTGGGAACCAATTTCGATTTGTTAATTCTTTTTTTAATTCACTTAACGTATGCCATTTACGAAAAAGTTGTTTCATAGTTTTACCTCCAACAAGTGCTGCAACTCGTTTTGAATATCAGAAAATGTATGAAATGGTGTATAAGGAATATGATATTCTTTGCACTTTGTAATGAGAAAATCACGTGCGAATACTTTATCAGCTTGCTTAGCTGCTTGTAAATCTGTAATAGAATCACCAATGACAATGCGAAAGTCTTGTTGAGAGCTAAGCTTTCGAATCAGCGTGGATTTACAGAGGCCACAATGATGGTTACAATGTTTATCACAAGGATATGGCCATTTTATTTCAATGTATTCTTTTGAAAAGTCAGCTTCATTACAATAAATCTTTTCTTTTGGAACAAGCCCATCTAAAAGGGGATGCACAAAGAAATCCATTCCTCCTGAAATGACATAGAAAGAAAGATCATTTTTATTTATAAACTGTACAAATTCCTGAAAACCACTACGTATACTTGCCTTGTTTTTTAAAAATGAAATGATATTGTCATGGAGATTGGTCGGTAATAAATGAAAAAGTTGCGACACACCTTCTTGAATCGAAAGATCTTGAGCTAATATCTGTTTCTTTATTTCCTCAGCCTTTGGTGGCGCGAAATGTTCCATAATAGAAATGATATTGTCGTTATTTGTAATTGTGCCATCAAAGTCGCAGAAGATTTGAATGCTCATATTTTCACCTCACGCGATGGGTTTCCCCATAATTGTAGTGCGGTATGTAAATCAGCATCATCTACTTCATGTAATGGTGTTCCTTGCAAAGTTGCATTAATTGCTGCACGAAATGCTTTTCCTCCGCCTTGGGCGCCATTGGGATGACCATGGATACCACCACCAGCGTTAATGACAACATCATTTCCAAAGTCACGAAGGGTAAATGGAACAAATCCAGGGTGAATGCCAGCTGATGGAACAGGGAAACTTCTTTTTAAATGAGAATCTGCTATTGTTAATGTTTCTGCAATTTGAAGGGCATCTTCTTTTTCTAACGCAACATTTCCATATGGCGATGGGAATAAAGAAAAGTCTGCACCAGCATAACGAAGCAATTTTCCAAGTAATAGGGAATGGGAAAAGCCGTATAATTTTGATGATGTATAAGCACCGCTAACAGCAGGGTGAGCCATGATAGGAACATGGATATCTTGATCTTCCGCTAGTGCTTGTAGTACATCTAATCCATATGCAAATGCATTAAACAGCAGAAGACCAGCACCAGCATTTACTGCCCGTTTCGCCTTTTCTTTTACATCATAAGTACGCCCGGTTATATTTACTGCATATAAAGTTCTATGACCATATGTTTCATAAACAGATTGCAATACTTCTTTTCCAGAACGAACTCGTTTTTCAAGTGGTGTTAATGCATTTTCGAATAAAATTTCATCATCTTTTACGATATCCACGCCGCCAATTGCTTGATCACGAAGCTGCGTCTTCAAATATCCAATATTTCGCCCAATCATTCCTTTAAAAATGCTCATTAAAAGTGGACGATTATGAACATGTAACCTCTTTCTCACACCCTCAATTCCAAATTTTGGCCCAGAGAACTGTCTTTTCAAATCATCTGAGAACGTGAGATCAATAAGTTTAATTTCCCCATCTAATGATAATTTTCCAAACGTTGTCGTTAAAATTGCTGGTAAATCGGGACTGAAATTTAACGATGGATAATGAATTTTGATTATACCTTTTGTTACTTTTTTGCCAAGATAGTTGTTTACATCTTCTTGTTGTGGGAGTTCTTCTACATGAACAACATTTCCTTTATGTTGTTTTAATTGTTTTTGTAATAAGTGGGGTAAATGTGTCCATGAACCAATCGTTAAGCCAAGAGCGATTTGCTCTGCTGTTTTTGTTAAGTTGTGAGAATCATCATGAATTAAATATGTTGCAATTATTCCGCTCATTTTCATAACCTCCTAGTTAAATAAAAAAACCTCTCAGCTAAGGAGAGGTTTTTTTACAACCAGCTCCTTATCTGTCAGCGCAACGCTGCGAGAATTAGCACCGTGTCTACATTTGTAGATCGGTTGCCGGGCTTCGTCGGGCTCGTCCCTCCACCTGCTCTTGATAAGAAGTATTTGGAAAAATTTTAATTTTTTCGATATCTGAATTTTGACAGAGATAATTTAAATTGTCAATGATTTTTTGAAAATTTTTAATTTACTAATTCGATGAATGGCTTCTTGCAATCGTTCTTCGGTATGTAAGAGGCCAATTCTCACATAGCCTTCACCATGTTCTCCAAACCCAACGCCCGGAGCGACTGCAACGTGCGCTTGATTTAATAATAGATCGGCAAATTGTTCAGAATGATAACCATTTGGAACTGGTAACCAAGCAAAGAAGGATCCCTTTGGGGCCGTAACATTCCAGCCGATGGAATGACATGCTGAGATAAGGGCATTCCTCCTAGATTCATAGCGGTTCACTAATTCGGTTACACATGTTTGCGAACTTAATAACGCTTCGCAAGCAGCTTCCTGGATAGCACCGAAAAGACTAACATACATATGATCTTGCAGTAGATGAATCGTTTCGATGACACTTTCATTCCCAACTGCAAAGGCAATACGCCAACCAGCCATATTAAATGTTTTTGATAATGTATAAATTTCAATGCCTACATTTTTAGCACCGTTAGCCTGTAGAAAACTGATCGGTTTTTTTGTATCAAAACCGATAGCGCCATAAGCAAAATCATGAACAACTAAAATATTGTGTTCATCTGCAAAACGGACTGTTTCTTCAAAGAATTCCTTTGAAGCGATAGCACCAGTTGGATTGTTTGGGTAATTTAAAAACATTAATTTTGCCTGTTTGGCAGTATCTTTGCTTATTTTCATGTAATCCGGTAAAAAATGATTCTCTGCTAATAGTGGCATTGTTTCAAGCTTTGCCTTCGCTAAAGCAATACCAGATAAATAGTCAGGATATCCAGGATCAGGAACAAGAATTGTTTCACCAGGATTTGTAAAACAAAGTGGCAATTCTACTAATCCCGCTTTTCCACCAAATAAAATCGCAACTTCTGTTTTGGGATTTATGTTTACCCCGTATTCACGTTCATAAAATATTGCAACAGCCTCTTTTAAGCTGTTATGTCCACGAAATGGTGGATATTTATGATGAAGCCCCTTTTCTGCTGCATGTTGTAAAGATTTTACGATATGCGGCGGTGTTGGTTGATCGGGATTCCCTTGCCCTAAGTTGATGACATCATGTCCAGCTTCTATTACTTTATTGACTTTTGCGACAAGTGAAGCGAAAAATTGTGTTGGAAGTGATGTCATAAGCTTGGAAGGTTGAAAATCTTTCATACTTTCCACCTCTTTTGAAAGTTGTTACAATTCTAGTGACAAATGATATAATCTTTCCAAGATTTTGTAAAGAGAAAAATAAAGAATGGGGCTGAAAAAATGAAAGTCGCATGTATTCAAATGGATATTGTTTTTGGTGATGTAACTTTAAATGTAGAGCACGCAGAGAAAAAAATAGAAGAGGCAATGAAAGAGAAACCAGATGTAATTGTATTGCCTGAACTTTGGACAACAGGATATGATTTGAAGCGACTTCCTGAAATTTCGGATAAGGACGGAAAACAAACAAAAGAAGTGCTTTCAAAATGGGCAAAAGAATTTAGCGTGAACATTGTCGGCGGTTCTGTTGCAAAGCAGACAGAGAAAGGTGTTACAAATACGATGTATATTATAAATCGCCAAGGAAACGTACAACATGAATATAGCAAAGTGCACTTGTTTCAATTAATGAACGAACATAAGTATTTAATAGCAGGACATGAAACAGGAGAATTTACTTTAGATGAAGTTCAGTGCGGAGGGGTTATTTGCTATGATATTCGTTTTCCAGAATGGATACGCGTACATACTGCTAAAGGAGCAAAAATCGTATTTGTAGTAGCAGAATGGCCGCTTGTTCGCATTGAGCATTGGCGTTTATTACTGCAAGCGAGAGCAATTGAAAATCAATGTTATGTCGTAGCGTGTAATCGAGTAGGAAAAGATTCAAATAACGTGTTTGGCGGTCACTCGCTTATTATTGACCCATGGGGGAAAATTGTCGCGGAGGCACAAGAAGGAGAAATCATTCTTTATGGACATATAGAGCTAGAAAAGATAGAAGAGGTTCGAAAAGGAATTCCCGTCTTTATGGATCGCCGTTTGGAATTGTATAAATAAAAAGATTGACAAATGATTTTTATTCTTGTTATAGTCTTCATCAGAAAGTTAAAAATTCGAATAAGTCGTACAACTCTTATCAAGAGCAGGTGGAGGGATTTGGCCCTATGAAACCCAGCAACCGACCGTAATACCATTGTGAAATGGGGCGCTTATGCGCCAAAAAGGCACGGTGCTAATTCCAGCAGAAAATGAATTTTCTGGCAGATAAGAGGGGAGAAGATACACTTCAAACCTCTTTCTTCATGGAAAGAGGTTTTTCTTATGTTGAGGAAACCTCTGAATTAAAAAGGAGGATGAGACAGTGGGATATTATGCATTAACGGAAGAAACAGCAGTACAATATGTCAAAGAGCAGGGATATTTTGAAAAAGAAGCAACAATCGTTTGCCGAGAAATAGGGGATGGGAACTTAAATTATGTATTCCATCTTCATGATGGGGAGCAAGGAATCATTGTAAAGCAAGCACTTCCATATGCAAAAGTAGTTGGTGAAAGTTGGCCGCTTTCGCTTAATAGGGCGACCATTGAAAGTTCGGCATTACAAATTTTTGCTAAGTATGTGCCAGAATTTGTTCCAAAAGTATACGGACATGACAAAGAATTGGCTGTAATAGTGATGGAAGATTTATCATCTTTGACAATTGCACGTAAAGGGTTCATCGAAGGAGAAGAGTATCCATTATTGTCTGAGCATGTAGGTCGTTTTTTAGGGAAAGTGCTATTTTATACTTCGGATTTTGGACTGAATGCCGAAGAAAAAAGAGTGTTAGATGGAAAATTTATAAACCCTGATCTTTGTAAAATTACAGAAGATCTCGTTTTTACAGATCCGTTTGGAAATTACGAGACAAACGACTATGAGACAGAACTTCGGTCTGTTATAGAAGAGCTTTGGTGTGATAAAAATTTAAAACTGCAAGTTGCGCAATATAAATATAAATTTTTAACGAGAAAGGAAGCCTTAATTCACGGGGATTTACATACAGGAAGCATTTTTGCTTCTTCACAAGAAACGAAAATCATTGATCCTGAGTTTGCAACTTTCGGCCCGATTGGATTCGATTTAGGACAGTTTATAGCAAATTTATTATTAAATGCCTTATCAAGAGAAGAGAAACGAGAAATTATATTTTTTCATATTGAAAAAACATGGGGCTATTTCGTAGATACATTTACAAAACTTTGGATATTGGAAGGCGTTGAAACGTATACGAAGGAAAAGCAATGGCTTCCGATTGTTCTGCAACATATTTTTCGTGATGCGGTTGGATTTGCTGGTTGTGAAGTTATACGCAGAACGGTAGGCTTGGCACATGTAGTAGATTTAGATGGAATTGCTGACAAGGATAGAAGAATACAAGTAAAAAAACAAGCTCTATATTTGGGTAGAAGTCTATTATTACATCAACCAAAGGGTGCAGACATTCAAGTATTCAAAACGTTATTTCAACATATTATTTCTGAAGGAGGGATAAGAGTGTGAATACAACCGTTGCAGTTCCAAGAGCGATAAGTTGGAAAGGTGATTCTATTGCTATTTTGAATCAAACGAAGTTACCGCATGTTACGGAATACAAAACATTAACAAGTATTGAAGATGTTTGGAAAAGTATTGTTATGCTAGAGGTAAGAGGAGCGCCAGCGATTGGTATTATGGCCGCTTTTGGATTAGCTTTAGCTGCTCAAAAATATGAAGCTATAAATATAGTGGAATTTAAAGCGAAATTTAATCGAGACTGTAATTATTTAGGGACTTCGCGTCCGACAGCAGTTAATTTATTTTGGGCTATCGACCGTATGAGAGCTGCGATTGAAGAGGTATCCACGATAAAGACAGCACGAAAAATATTAGAAGAAGAAGCATTGCAAATTCAACAAGAAGATGAACAAGTGTGCCGGAGTATTGGAGAACATGCGTTAACATGTTTCCGAGACGGCGACCGTATTTTAACAATTTGTAATGCAGGTAGTATTGCGACTGCTCGTTATGGCACGGCATTAGCACCATTTTATATCGGAAAAGAAAAAGGAATTCATTTACATGCTTATGCTTGTGAAACAAGACCTGTTTTACAAGGGGCACGCTTGACCGCATGGGAGTTGAAGGAAGCTGGTATTGATGTAACGCTTATTACAGATAATATGGCTGCCCATACAATTCGAACAAAGAACATCTCTGCTATTATTGTAGGAGCGGATCGAATTGTGGTAAATGGAGATACTGCAAATAAAGTAGGAACTTTAAATTTAGCTATATTAGCAAAACATTATCAAGTTCCTTTTTATGTTGCTGCTCCTTTGTCTACATTTGATATGAAAACGAAAACAGGGAATGAAATCATAATCGAAGAGCGGGATGAGACAGAAGTAACAAAGATAAACGGACAACAAATTGCCCCGGCTGGAATTCATATATATAATCCAGCATTTGATATAACACCTCATGAATTCATTTCAGGAATCATTACCGAGAAAGGGATTTTACAGGGAGATTATACAAAAGAAATTGCTTCTTTATTTGAAAAGTAACCTTATGCAAGGGAGTTTGTTATTTCTATGCCCCTATTTCTTGTACATACTTATGTATATAAGAGAAAGGGGGAAAAAAGGTGGAAGAATGGATATCGATGATTGGCAACGTAGGGTTTCCGATTGTTGTGACATTATATTTACTACACCGCATTGAAAATAAGTTGGATGGTGTCATTGTCGCAATCGAGAAACTCCCGCAGCAAATGAAAGGATATGAAGCACCTTACGAACCGAAATAAGAAAGAGCCCGTCCTAAAAAACTTTTAGGGCGGGCTCTTTTCAGAAAAATTATTGGGCTGTATAGCCTCCATCAATCACAACGGCTTGTCCAGTTATTCCTTTTGCTTGTTCACTGGCTAAAAATAAGGCATAGTTAGCAATCTCTTGTACTTCCAGTAATCGTTTTTGCGGCACAAGAGGATAAATAACATCTTCTAATACGCGTTCAAGTGGTACATTTCTCGTATGAGCTAAGTCTTGGAGTTGATTGCGAACAAGAGGAGTATCAACGTATCCTGGACAAAGAGCATTTGCTGTAATTCCATGCGTTGCCCCTTCTAACGCAGCTACTTTTGTTAATCCAATTACACCGTGTTTGGCGCTATTATAAGCAGCTTTTCCAGCGAATCCAACGAGTCCATTAACCGAGGCAATATTAATAATGCGTCCATATTGTTGTTTTTTCATAATAGGAAAGGCATGTTTTATTGCGATAAACGGTGCAATCTGCATAATTTTAATAAGAAGCTCGAACGTATCAGTTGGAAATTCATCAATGGGGGAAACATGTTGCATACCAGCGTTATTGATTAGGACATGTAACGAACCAAATTCTGCTACTGTTTTAGCAATGGCTTCCTCGATTTCTTGCTCAGATGTCACGTCACATTTTAATCCAATTGCTGTATGGCCCATCTTTTGTAACTGTTCAGCCGCACTTTTGGCGCGCTCTTCAAGGCGATCGCTCACGACAACTTTTGCTCTTTCTTTTGCAAAGGCAGCAGCCATTTCATACCCAATACCACTCGCAGCACCTGTTAGAAAAATAACTTGGTTTGTAATCATGATGAAATACACTCCTTTATATGAGATAAGATTTGTCTTACTTGCATTATTTAGAGAGTATAGAATGAAAATCCTGCAAACATTTGGAGAAAAACAGTTAGCTATCTTGTATAACAAGATAGAAGGAGGATTTGAATGATGTCGACAAGTCAAATGCTAAAGGGAATTTTAGAAGGGTGTCTCCTTGCTATCATTTCTGAGGGAGAGATATACGGATATGAAATGAGTGAAAAGCTAGCGAAGTATGGTTTCACCATGGCGAGTGAAGGCAGTATTTATCCGCTATTAATCCGAATGCAAAAAGAAGGTTTCATTACAAGTACAATGAAAGAATCGCCATCTGGTCCAAAGCGAAAATATTATACATTAACAGAAAAAGGGGAAGATGCACTCGATGATTTTATGGAGCGCTGGGAAGCGATGCGTAGTAGCGTGGAGCGTTTATTACAAGGAAAGGGAAGAAGATGATACAGGTTTCCAAAGAAGGAGAAAAGTTTTTAACAGATACAAAGGTATATTTATTGACAAAAGGAATTAAAGAGGAAGAGATCAACACATTTTTAGAAGATGCTGAACTTCATTTGATAGAGGGAGAAAAGGAAGGGAAGACAGTTAAGGATATATTTGGAGATTCGCCAAAAGAGTATGCGGATGAATTGGCGAAAGAAATGGAACGAGATACAAAAGAAAATAGGAAGCTATTAATTGCACTTATAATAGGTGTATTTGCGTACTGGTCGATTCCAGATCTTTTATTTCATAGTGTGAACGAGCCAGTATCTATAACACTTCTTAGTTTCATTGGTTATCCAATTGTATTGGCTATTAGTATTCCTTTGGGGATTATTGCCTTTCGTAAGTCTGCATTTCTTAAAAGTAAATTAAAAGAATTTTCGATATTATTTATAGGTATCACACTTTTACCGATAGGTTTGATTGTTTTTATTATGCTACTTAACAAATGGTATGAGCCACCGCTTTTTTATTTATCCTCGGTGCAAAGTTATATATTAGGAGGGTTACTCCTATTCATATTGGCGATTATTAATATGCGTTTAGCAAGCTGGATGGGATTGCTTCAAGTGGTTGTGTTGTTTACCATTATGTTTATATTTCAATGTACAGCGGTGAAAGATACGAATTTGAGTGCTTTAGAACCAATCTTTTTATATGGTAGTTTAATTGTATTAATGAAAATAGATTTAAAAAGGACAGGAAAAGAAATAAACGCATAAATGAAGGAGAGAGGAGGTTGTCAATTGCTCTTGTTTGTATCATATCTATTTGTTTTTTCCTATTAGCTAGTTTAGGACTATATACTACTTTTGTTAAAAAAATAGATGAAGAGTATTTTGGAAATTTGCTTGAAGATACATCAGGATATTTTTTTTGTTTGGCTGAATAGGAAAAGGGCTGCTTTGGATGTGTAAGCGAATATTCCCGAATCGATATTATAAGATTATATTTCGTTTGATTACATGCTCCTTTAGTTGTTTATTTCTTTTCTGTGCTACATGTATATGGTTTTTAGATTGGAACGGTTTATTTTAAATAGTAACGTTCTCAAGTTACTGTTTTTCTTTATGCAATAAAACGCTTTGTAAAGCTAACTGTTTTTGTTCTTTTGTTAAGAGAGAATCGAGGGGAACCTTATCTGGTCGCGGAACAATTTTATGCATAAGGTTACTTGCTGAAGGGTGATGTTCAGATCCAATGGGAGAATGAGGATCAGCATGGGTAAGTTTTCCATGAATGCGTCTTGTAAATAAAATATGTCCGATTTCATGAGCGAGTGTATAAATGTTCCGCATAGGTGCAGCTGAATTTGTCAAAATAATATAACCGGTAAGATGATTTTGCTTTGCTAAAGAATAAGCACAAGCAATGACCGATTGTTCTTGAAAGTAGTTGCTTCCAATATAGCAAATATAAATATCACAATTTGGAATTTGTGAAGCGCATGTATGAAAAAAGGATGAAACTTTTGGTTGTTCTTGAATAGAGGCAATATAGCTAATTTCATAATCATCAAAGCGGAAGGAATCGTCTAATGTAAGGACATCTTGAATGCGAAACGATATAGGATGCCAGATGAATTCGGCAACGGCTATATCTTTTGCGATACGATTATTTGTAATATTAGATCCTGGTGTAATGCAGATGCATATGTTTATATACGGGGACATGGGAAAACACCTCAAAAGAAAACAAAGTAGTGCTATACAGTATGACAGAAAGCCAGCATGTGTATAGATGGAATCACTATAAGAAGTAATTTTATCCTGCAGTAGCCTGGTTGGTGAGGCCTCATAATCAGTGAGGGATGAAGCCCCCAGCGATTAAAGCTTCCCTTTATCCCCTTATTGACGTTAGCAAGATTCTTTACATTTATACAGCGATTGAAAAAAATAATTTCAATCTATTTAGATTTTAGGTGAGTTAGGGAAAATATTTATGAAATGGGTACATGCAAAGACTCGCTTTTTTTGTGTACTAGGTGCACTATGTCAATAGAAATTATGATTATTATAGAGAGATTTTTGTGAAGTGGCTTATTAACAGCTGTTTTTTTACAGATAAATAAGTGTAATTAGAATTCAGAAAATATTCATAGTTAAATGAAGTAAGTGGCATTTCTTTTTGATATAGTAAAAAAAAGGGGGCAAATATATGTATACATTAAAAATTGTTTCAGACCGAGAAGCTGTCTATCAGTTTGCAAGTTATGTGAAAGTTGTTCAAGGGGTAGAGAACGTATATGTAGAGGTAGGGGAGCCTTTATATGAACACCCACTCATGAAATTTTATGTACATATTGCAATTCAAGAAGCATATGAAAATGAAAAGGCACTGAAAGAAATTGCAAGATTAGTAGAATTAGGACGGTTTACATATGTTCATTACCGAAATGAAGAAATTGAACAGGCATTTGAAGCAGTAAAATATGAAAGTTTTCAAAAATAACGAAAAGAAAGGGAAGCGAATGCTTCCCTTTTTGATGGATCAATTTTTGAGAAGATAAATTGTCATACTTACAGTATTCTTTGTTTAAAATAGGAAAAAATAATACGAGGTTTGTTATGATAAGAAAGGAGAGTTTTTATAATGGGATATATTGAAGAGTTACGGAAATCAGTTGGTACGAGGCCGTTAATTCTTGTCGGATCAGCCGTCATTATTTTAAATGAAAAGCAAGAAGTATTCCTGCAATATCGTTCTGATACATATGATTGGGGAGTGCCAGGGGGCGCAATGGAACTTGGAGAAACGACAGAAGAAACGGCTCGGCGAGAATTATTTGAAAAGACTGGATTAGAAGCAAAGATATTACAATTTCTTGGTGTTCTGTCTGGAAAGGATCTTTATTATCGCTATCCAAGCGGGGATGAGATTTATCATGTTATTCATCTGTATCAAGCTCATCATGTTAGTACAAAAGTAGAATTAGATAAAGAAAGATCGAGTATTGCATACTTCTCTATTCAGAAATTGCCCAATTTAAATAAGATAACGGAAAAAATATTACAAAAGTTTTTCTATACGCTAACAGAATAGAAGTCTGATATTTACCTTATTTTAAATATTTTGATTCTTTAGGGATATTTATAGTATAATACATATAGATAGGCATCTTATGTTATTCCATCTAAAAATTTATTAGGATACATAAGAGAGGGGTAAGTATAAGATGCAGAATGTTGTGATTACAGCAGCAGTTCGTTCACCAATCGGAACTTTCGGAGGAGCGCTAAAAAATGTAACACCAGTAGAATTAGCGGTTCCTGTGCTTCAAGAAGCTGTAAAACGAAGCGGAGTAGAGCCTCATGAAGTGGACGAAGTCATTTTAGGGCACTGCATTCAACGAACGGATGAGGCAAATACAGCGCGAACAGCTGCATTAGCAGCAGGATTTCCAGAAACAGTTACAGGTTATACGATTCAGCGTCAATGTTCTTCAGGCATGCAAGCGATTATGTCTGCAGCAATGCAAATTCAGTTAGGTATGAGTGATGTGGTCGCTGCAGGCGGAGTAGAGGCGATGAGCTCTAGTCCCTATGCGTTAAAACAGCACCGCTGGGGACAGCGTCTTCAGCACGGCGAAATTCGTGATACGGTGTGGGAAGTTTTAGAAGATCCTCTTCATCATATGATGATGGGTGAAACGGCAGAAAATTTAGTTGAACAATATAATATTACAAGAGAAGAACAAGATGAAATTGCGCTTCGTAGTCATCAGCTAGCCCTTCAAGCTATTGAATCTGGTTATTTTGATAACCAAATTGTGCCGCTCACAATAAAAGAACGAAGAAAAGAAGTTGTGTTTTCGCAAGATGAACATCCGCGTGCTGACATTACAGCGGAAAAGTTGGCCAATTTAAAACCGGCATTTCGTAAAGACGGTTCTGTAACGGCTGGAAATGCATCAGGTATTAATGATGGTAGCGCTGCTTTAGTGCTAATGAGTGAAGAGAAAGCGAAGGAAAAAGGTTTGCAACCATTAGCGAAGGTTGTAGGGTATTCAGTAGCCGGAGTAGATCCTAAAATTATGGGAATTGGTCCAGCGCCAGCAATTCGTAAAGGATTAGAAAAAGTGAATTGGTCGTTGGAAGATGCCGACTTACTGGAAATTAATGAAGCTTTTGCGGCTCAATATTTGGCGGTCGAAAAGGAACTCGGTTTAAATCGTGAAAAGGTAAATGTGAATGGTAGTGGCGTGGGTCTTGGTCATCCAATTGGATGCACAGGAGCACGCATTACGGTAAGCTTAATTCATGAATTAAAAAGACGGGGTCTTGAAAAGGGAATTGCTTCCCTTTGTGTTGGCGGCGGTATTGGAGTAGCATTATTTATAGAAGCATTATAAAAAAGAAGCGGCAGTGACCGCTTCTTTTTTATGATTGAAATAAATGATGGAATAATCGCTCGCGATTTTCGAAAAAGAGTTTTGTTATTTGATAGTGCCCGGTTTCTTCTTAATGTTACATTTAGATGAAAATGGAGCGATGGTAATGTCTGAATAGCAAGTAAGCAATAAGGATAAACCGTGAAATTATGCATTTGCTCTTTTTATAAAGAGATGCTTTTTAGAAAAGGGTCATGTTTATTCAATATATAAATCTCAATTCATCGAAGATTTTGTTTCTAGTATAGAAGCGAATACGAGGGTAAGACAGCTTGCAAGGAAAAGAATAAATTGTAAAACTCCAAATCCTAATCCTTCTCATCCATATGTATGTCTCTTTAAAAGGAAAATTAACACTGTAGAAAAAAGACCAACTAGTGCGGGAATATATTTTATTATTTTTAAATGCTTCCAAAAGAAAAAACAGAGATATGTACTTATGAAAAGCGGTATGAGAATCAGAAAAAAGACGAGTGTTATAGACAAAAATATTCCTCCTTCCTCTTTATTCCTGATGATAAAAAGTCTATCATTGAATGTGTAGATATGCCAATGTGAAAATAAGTATTGCATAGAAATGAAGGAAGTCGTTATGATAAAGTAAAACTTTAATCAGTGGGAGGGCTTCATCCCTTATTGATTATGAATCCTTGCCAATCGGGCTGTTACTGCCCTGAAATGGCGGGGTAAAGTGTGCGTGTTATACATATAAATTCATGCGTTAGCTATGAAAAAAGGAGATGTTCTCTTATTTTGTTTCATGCCGCATGGCGCTAAAGTAGACTTCCGTTTTCATATTTTACAAATAGAGAGTATAATAGTATCCAGGTTTACAAGTGTTGTTTACGGGATTTTCACTATTTCCGTTCTATATAAAATGAAAGCAGTATTTTGTTAAATGAATGAAAGTGTTAGGAGTAATAGAATTATGAAAGTATGGAAAAGTATTTGTATTTTATGTAGTTGTCTCTTGATATTAAGTGGTTGTTTTCAAAAGGAAGAAAAGAAAGAACCGAAGAAGACGAAGGTAGAAGCAATTCCAGTGACGGCTGAATATGGTGGGAAAGAATTGAAAAAAGTTGGACAAGCTGTAAAAGAAAAAGGATGGGGAACATTTAAATTACAAAAATTGAAACACGTAAATCAAACATTCGAAGTAGCCCCAGTGAAAATTCATGTACAAGATGTGAAAGTTATTGAGCTATCACAAATGAGTAAAGAGGCAAAGGATACATTGAAAGTTTATACAGCTTTAAGCCCAGAGGAAGTGCAGCGCAGACTTGGAGATAAAGTGAGTCAAGAAGATGCTGAATTATATGCTTCTTTAAGTGGTCAAGAAATTAAGGACACGATACGTTATGTTGAAATTTCATATAAAGTAGAAAACAGTGGAGATAAAGCCATGCAGTTTTCCGCTATAAATGATGTTATGATTAATGAAACACAGCAATTCAATGTAACAAAGCAGAATTTCTTATATGAAGAGAATACAATCGCTGGCACAGAAAGTGTATCAAGAGAGGAGTATAACCCAGGTGAAACGAGGGGTGGTATGATTGGGCTGATACTTGAAGATGGAAAAACAGATGTTACAAACATTTCATTTACAACAGATGTTCTCGCAAGTAAGGATACGCATGAAACAATTTCAGAACCAAAAACGTTCAACATTGCGCTATCTAAATGAAATATCATGAATACAAAAAACAATCAGCTTTCTGTTTCGGCTGATTGTTTTTCTATTTCTTTTACGTACGTATCTACTTTTTGAAACTGTTTTTTAATTTTAAAAGCATCTTTTTGTTCTTGAAATTGTTTTTCATTATACGGTCCAAATCGTTTATTTTGTTTGATATCAATAATCCAATAATACTCGTTTTGTTTATTCGTTAATGTTGCCTCAGGATTATGTGGATCTGATGTTTCCTCAATTTGTTTTGCGGTAATGTATCTATCATCCCAAGCAATTTCTGTTATGTTTGCGGGGATATATTGTGTCGCATATACAGCATCTTGTGTTGGGAAAAGTTCAAATGCATTCCCGGAAGTATTAATAAGTTCATATTCCTCATTAATAGTATAAGTTGGATGATTTCCGCTTCCTGTACAACCTGTGAGTAATATAGTGACAAATAGAATGATCCATCGTCTCAATATGAGTACCTCCTTACAATGCTGTTGTAACACATTGTACAAGAAATGAGAAAGAAACGCTAGTTTACAATGTTTTTTAGAAATGATACGATGAAACGAGTAAAGAAGGATACGAAGGAGTCGACATAAGATGAAGTTAAAGATGCATCGCCCAGCGGTGGTAATGAATCGCATTGGTGCTTCCATAATTGATATGTTTCTAATCTCTGTTTTATACGGGGTGATTGTAGCTATCATAACTGGAAACTACAGTGCGATTTTTAATCGTTTTAATGTTAGCTTGGGTGATTATCGATATGATCTTACACTTGTTTTTCTATTAATGGCTATTTATTTTATTTTTCTTCCCTTTATTTGGAATGGTTGTACCATTGGGAAAAAAATGACTAGAATAAAACTTATATCATTAACAAAGGAAACGTTAACGATACAAATGCTAATGGTACGTTTTTTTGTATTGTTAGTACCGAACATAGTATTTCTTGGAATCCCAGCAATATGTAATGTATATATGATGCTATTTCGTCAAGATAATTGTGGATTCCATGATTTAGTTACAAAGACGAAAGTAATGGGTCTCGTTTAAGAGAGAATAAAGAATGGAAGACAAGTATAGGGTGAATATAAGGAAGTACTTTTCTATATGATTCTCTCTATAGAGATGAAGGATGTATGAGCGTTAGTTTTTCTAACATTCGTACATCCTTATTTTTTAATCAAATTACATTTATCTCGCTATTTTAGAGCGCCCGATTAGTAAGAGTTCATCATTCGTCAGGATGAAGAAAATCTCCACTGATTAACATTTCCCTTTATACATATTTCGTTAGTGTCTTATATGAGTCAGAAAAAGAAAACTAGATTAAAGTTGCTGTCGAGGGAATGGCTGTTCCTGCTTGCGGATTTATCTAGGAAAGGAGTATACTGAAGGACGGTAGGACTTTTAGAAGGGGTAATGACGATGAAACTTGCAGGAAAGGTCATCGTTGTAACTGGCGGTGGGATTGGTATTGGTATTGGACGCAGTACAGCTCTTTTATTGGCAGCAAAAGGTGCTAAAGTGATTGTAACAGATATTGATAGAGAAAGCGGACAAGCGACAGCAGAAGAAATTGTAAATTTAGGTGGAGAAGCACGATTTGTATCTCATAATATGGACAGACAGAGGGAATGGCAACATGTTATTGATGTTGCCATTGCTGCTTATCATCGCATTGATATGTTATTTCATAATGCTGTGTTATATAAAATTGACGCTATTTTCTCTGATCAACAAGGAAACGATTCCAATGCACTTTGTATGAATGACGTTTCGATCGAAATAAAACAATTGACGTCATCATTTATGAAACAGCAAGAAGAAGTGATGCTAACGGATTTGCCTATCTTCGGTGTTATTAGTGCAAAGAAGCAATCATTTCATACAGCTGAAACCCTAGTATAATAGTGGAAAACCGCCCTCGATTTGTACGTAAACACAAAGCCTTTTAGGTAGACCATTTTAAAATGGAAAATCCATATGGTGGAAGTGTAACTTGTAATGAATTTGTTTCTGCTGCAAATTCTTCATTTGTATATAAATTAATGACTTTTTTACTAGAAATATGAAACGGCATAGGAGCCGAAATTTCATGAGTTGTTGGATTTAAAACAAAGAAAATCGTTTCTTCTCTATATGTCTTCGTATAAGAGATATAACCTTGCTTATCATTTGCCTCAATAAATTGAAAGGTTCCATGACCACCAAATGCTTTATATTGTTTTCGTAATGAAATTAATGTTTGTACATGTTCAAATAAGGCTTTATCTTGCTTGTCTTCTTCCCAAATCATGCATTTTCGGCAACCGGGATCCATGCCGCCATCTAGCCCAATTTCATCACCATAATAAATGCATGGTGAGCCGATAAACGAAAGATGGAATACGTAAAGAAGTTTTACCTTACCTTTGTTACCGCCACATATTGTTAAAATTCTAGGTGTATCATGGCTACCTAATAAGTGAAAAGCTACCTCATTTACATTCATGGGATAGGAATGAAGAAAAGCTGTAATTTGCTCCATAAATGTACTCGGTGCTATTGTTTCATATGCAAAATAAGAAAGAAGAGCATTTGTAACTGGATAACTCATGACGGCATCAAATTGATCGCCCTGCAGCCATGGTAGTGCATCGTGCCAAATTTCACCTACAATGTAGACTTCGGGTTTAATCGATTTGATTTCGCTACGAAATTCTCGCCAAAATGCATGGTCAATTTCATTTGCTACATCAAGACGCCAACCGTCAATGTTACATTCTTTTACCCAATAGCGTCCTACTTCCAGTAAATATTCTTTAACTTCAGGATGAGCGGTATTAAATTTTGGCATTTGCGGTGTAAATGCGAATGTATCATAGTTCGGACGTGGCTCGGTTACAATCGGGAATTCATGAATATGAAACCAGTCTTTATATAGAGAACACTCGCCCTTCTTTATAACATCTTGAAATTTATCGAAAAAGTATCCGCTATGATTAAAAACGGCATCAAGCATGACTTTAATTCCTCGGTTATGACACTCGTTTATTAACCTTTTAAAAATTTCTTTCGTACCAAATTGCGAATCAATTTCCGTATAATCAATTGTGTCATATTTATGATTGGAATGTGCTGTAAAGATCGGAGTAAAGTATATACCAGAAATACCGAGTTTCACGAGATAATCAAGATGTTCAATGACGCCAGTAAAATCTCCACCGAAGAAGTTTGTTGGTGTTGGATCTGTACTCCCCCACGGAAGAGTATGCTCAGGATTCCGTGTAATATCTCCGTTTGCAAAACGTTCTGGGAAAATTTGATACCATACTGTATCCTTCACCCATGATGGTGCTGTAAAGACATCCTTTTCATGAATAAAAGGGAAACAAAAGAAATTCCCAACGTCATGATCTGGAATTTCAGAGAAGAAGCCTCGCTCTGTATAAATAAGTGTTTCATCGTTATTGTGTAGTTTGAATCCATATCGCAAACGTTTAAATTTTGGTGTGACTGAAACGAACCAATAATCAAATAAAGCGCAAGATCCAGTCTTTCTCATAGGAGTTTGAGTTGTAATCCACTTTTTATCTTTCCATTCATAAGGGTCGCCATGAACAAGTAGGGCTTCATTTACATCATCCTTTTTTGTGCGGAGCTGAATATGAAGTGTACGTTTATTGTAAGCGTATGCATAATGTTCTTTCGGTCGATGATATATTGCTTCTTGCAACATAGAGAAAAATCCCCTTTCATTTTTTATAAAACAGCAATATATTACAAACGATTGTTTTTTATGTATAACGTTGTTTATAGGAGTAGAATTTATATTTTCATTCGTATTTATTTTTTGTATATGTTTTATGAATTATTTTGTACAGTGGCTAATCAATATTAGCTTTATTTCAGTTGGAAAATAGATTGTATGACAGAGTTATTGTTTACAAAGATAACTTTAAATATGATTTAGTTAGCTATAAGTGACAATTATTCGTCATTAGCTTATATGAAATGGTAGCGAAAAATAGTATATTATAGTATAGGAAAATAAACCTATATCCTTTACAATACATGAAGTGGGAGGATATTCGTTTACATTGATATAATTTATTAAAACGCGAAAGAAATGGGACTTTCTTTTTTCTATAACCCACAAATTTGCAAAATCAAAATAGATGAAGAATAAGAAGAGAGGAGGAGATTGTATGACAGTTACGATTAAAGATGTAGCGAAAAAAGCGAATGTTGCGCCATCAACGGTGTCTCGTGTGATTGCTGATAATCCAAGTATAAGTGAAAAGACGAAGCGGCGAGTTCGTAAAGTTATGAGCGAGCTCGGATATCATCCGAATTTAAATGCAAGAAGCCTTGCCAATCAAACGACGAAAACGATCGGTCTTGTTATGCCAAGTTCTGCAAATAAAGCATTTCAAAACCCGTTTTTTCCAGAAGTTATTCGTGGGATTAGTTCGTTTGCTCATGTTGAAGGGTATGCTTTATATATGTCAACAGGTGAGACGGAAGAAGAGATTTTTAATGGAGTCATCAAAATGGTGCAAGGACGTCAAATAGGAGGCATTATCCTACTATATTCACGTGAAAATGACCGGATTATTCAATATTTAAATGAACAAAATTTCCCGTTTGTTTTAATCGGAAAACCGTATGAGAAAAAAGACAAAATTACATATGTTGATAATGATAACTATACAGCTGCAAGAGAAGTTGCAGAATATTTTATTTCTTTAGGACATAAACGAATTGCATTTATTGGTGGTGGCTCCGATTTACTCGTAACAAAAGATCGCTTAGCTGGGATGAGTGATGCTTTAAAGTTAGCGGATATTCAGTTACCGAGTGAATATATATTCCATTTAGATTTCTCAAGGGAAAGTGGTCAGCAAGCTGTAGAAGAATTAATGGGATTAGAAGAACCACCAACAGCAATTATGGCTACAGACGATCTAATTGGCCTCGGTGTATTAAGTGCCCTTACAGCAAAAGGGATTTCCGTACCGAAAGATGTTTCGTTAGTGAGCTTTAACAATGCGTTGTTATCCGAGATTGCGAGTCCACCTTTGACAACAGTAGATGTCAACATTTATCAATTAGGTTATGAAGCTGCAAAAGCATTAGTCGATAAAGTGGAGCATTCAGAATCAAGTTCAAAATGTATTGTGATTCCACATAAATTATTGAAACGTCAGACTTGTGAGTATTATGAAAAAAGCTAAGAGTGTTCATGAAGTGCACCCCAACTGTTAGACCGCGTCTAACAGTTGGAGGTGCATTTCATTATCTTTTCGCTGTTTGTTTTAAGAAATTTTCTAAACGATCGCAGCCCTCTTTTAATGTTTCCATACTATACGCGTAGGAAAGACGGATATATCCTTCACCGTAATCTGAAAATGCTGTTCCAGGAACAACAGCAACTCCAGCTTTTTTCACAAGGTCAATAGCAAAGTCAAATGATGAAGAAGTGAGATGACCAACATACGGGAAGAAATAAAAGGCGCCCGTTGGTTTTTCGACAGAGAGCCCCATTTGTATGAGTCGATTGTAGACATAATCACGACGTTTTTTATATTGATGGCGCATCATTTTCGGTGCATCTTTTGCTGCTGTTAATGCTTCAATTGCGGCATATTGAGCAATCGAAGTTGCGCAAGTTACATTATATTGATGAACTTTTAAAATATGTTCTGCTAAATATTGTGGGGCAAATAAAAGACCAATGCGCCATCCTGTCATCGAATGTGATTTAGATAAGCCGTTAATAACAATTGTTTTATTGCGCATGTCTGGAAACTGAGCGATAGATCGATGACTTTCTTCATAGACAAGTTCGCTGTAAATTTCATCAGATAAAACGAAAATATTTTTATCTTTTAATACATTTACAATATCCGTTAGTTCTTCTTTTGATAGTGTAACACCAGTCGGATTAGAAGGATAAGGTAAAACAATGCATCTTGTTCGATCTGTCATTGCATTTTGAATCGCTTTTGCTGTTAAACGAAATCCTGTTGGACGAACATCTACAAAAACAGGAGTTGCACCACAAAGTCTAATGATTGGTTCATAGCCAGGATAAATAGGCGCGGGTAAAATAACTTCTGTTCCAGGTTCTAAAATAGTACGGAATGCAATATCAATCGCTTCGCTAGCCCCAATTGTAATGATGGTTTCGTTTTCAGGTGTATAGTGTAAGTTATAATTTTCCTTTAGAAAATTGCAAGCTACTTTGCGTAACTCTAGTAGACCAGCATTATGTGTATAACTTGTATAATTTTCTGTGATTGCTCTCTTAGCAGCTTCTTTTACTAAAGAAGGAGTTGGAAAATCAGGTTGCCCAATTGTTAAAGAGATAATATTGTCATAGTTTTGAATCATATTAGAGAATTGACGGATACCAGAAATTTTAATATCCTTCACTTTTGGATTAATAAATTGTTCCATGTTGACTCCCTTTCTTCGGCTTGAAAAATTATATTTATTTTATCATATTTTTAATTTTTTCGCTTTTCAGCGAAAAAAAAGTCGCTTTTCAGCGACTTTTTAATACCCGTATTCCCAATCTATTTCATCTTCATTCCAAAGTACGGAAGAAACTTTTCCAAGATGTATAACCGTTTCGTTTACAGCGCAAGTACAATTTTCATCTCCAGTTTTGTTTTGTAACTCTTCATACACTGACTTTTCAACATTTTCGAGGACGACTAGATTCTCCTCTTTTAAAACAAGGGTAGTTCCTGCCATATTTATCTCCTCCTACTAAAATAATGATTACTTATTTATAAACATAGATAGTATGGATTATATGTTTGATGTTGTTATAGTTGTCCGTATATTTGGCTTGTTGTGCTTTAATTTTTAATCCGTATTCATTGTATACTGCATCATAGTAATTTGGTACATGGTTTACAATCATTTCGGAAAGTTGTAACATTTCTTATTGTTTGTTCACAAATGATTTACAAATATAAACGGAAAAATCTAAATTTTGAAACAAAGTAGACTTTAAAATGATATAATCAAATCAAAATACATATAGGAGATGAAAGGCTATGGAGCTAATCCGTGATTTAATGATCCAAGTTGCGATTATTATTTTGCCGCTATTTTTATATGAAGCAATCCGTCTTAATCATTATCAAAATATGCTTCCAAAGCCCAATTGTTATTTTATTACATTTTTGTCCAGTGTTACACTTGTGCTTTCGATGACATATCCAATTTGTTTTGGAGAGATTTGTAATTTTAATTTTCATGCGATTCCAATTATGAGTAGTTTCTTATATGGTGGAATGATTGGTTTGATTCCAACTATGATTTTTCTCATATATGAATGGTTTTTACATGGTTTCAATTGGTTTCGGATCATAGAGGTCATTGTGTTAGTCATTATCCCATTATTATTATCAAAAAAGTGGACAGTCTTTCCAAGAAATAAAAAGCTTATTTTATCATTTATTGTCGCGTCTTTATATGTGCTAATCTGTCTCGTAATAGAAATATTTGATGTGTTATTAGGAACTGGATTTACCTCTTCTACTTCACATGTATATAGCGGGTATATCGTTGCTTTATTTATTATGGTGATGACAATGGTATTTCAAGTATATTTAACAGAGTACTTAAATGAAAATGTATTACTGCGTGCAGAAATGCAAAAATCAGAAAAATTAAATATTGTTAGTGAGCTAGCAGCAAGTGTCGCACACGAAGTTAGAAACCCTCTTACTGTTGTGCGTGGTTTTATTCAATTACTCGATAGTACAGAAGATGTGAAAAATAAAGAGTATATGCGTCTTGTATTAGCTGAATTAGACCGAGCAGAACAAATTATTTCTGATTATTTAAATTTAGCCAGGCCACAAATTGAACAAAAAGAACATATTTGTTTATCTGCACAATTAATTGAAATGACTACGTTAATGTCTTCATTTGCAGCAATGCAAGGTGTGTATTTACAGGTTGAAATCTCTGAAAATCTTTATACGATAGGTGATAAGACGAAATTGAAGCAAGCGATTATGAATGTTGTAAAGAATGGCATCGAAGCGATTCAAGAAAACAAAGGCTATTTAAAGGTTACTGCTATTCAGAAAGGTGACACCATTATTGTGCGAGTAAAAGATAGTGGAATTGGCATGACGAAAGAGCAACTAGCGAGACTTGGACAGCCTTATTACTCATTGAAAGAAAAAGGAACGGGCCTGGGGCTTATGGTAACATTTCGTATTTTACAAGCACATAACGGTACGCTGGAATATAATAGTGAAAGTGGGAAAGGGACAGAAGCGATTATTACATTACCAGCAGTTAAAAATAAGGAATAAAAGTTACCGTAAAAGGTAACTTTTTTTATATGAAAACTTGATTATTAGATAGTAAATTGTGACAAGGTGACACTCATGGATTTTTTTCTTGTTTTACACGAACAAATAGATTTTTAAAGGATTGAAATAAACTTTGTTCCTTTGATGCGGCAATCATGCGCTTTGTTTCTTGAATTTCACGAATGACTTGCATCAGTTGAGCATCACGATTATTGTCTTTATTATAAATTTGCTGGATCAGTTTATTCATTTTTTCTTCTTGTTTGGATTCACGCTTATACATATGATTCATTAATAAGTCCATTTTTTCTTTTTGTAAAGCATCGGTATGAGCTGCATGATCGACAAGCTCTTGTAGCATTTTTCCTTGTTTTCCTTCTTTTACATATACTTGTTGCATTAATTCATCAAGTTTTTCATCTTTCAAACGGTTTTGCGTAATGAGCGTAGAGTTTTGATGAATAATTGCTTCATTCAATTGAGCTAACATTTCAAGCTTTAACATGAATTCTTCAAAATTACGATTTTCATCTTTCTTTTGCATGTCTTGCTGCTCTTTTGTAACATTGATTTCCACGGGCGGATGATCTTTTTCCTTTAAAATAATCGGAATCGTTTCTGTAATATCTTCTTGTAAAGTAGCTGCTCGTTCATGAATTAATTTTAATAGCTTTACATCATCTAGTTTGTATATACGAGCATCGGCAGTTCTTGCAATGTTATAACCATACTCTTCTAAAAGTTGACTATATTTTCGAACTATATGTTTTGGGATTCCTGTTTTATTTGTGACATCTTTCGTTTTATAGATTGTCTCCATGATATTTCCTCCCCAAAAAGTATCGTATATATCAATTCCATATTTTATGTGGACTTCCTTTGAAAAAGAATGTCGTAAGTCTAGAAAAATTCTACATAATTAGCGAAAGTTTGAAGGGAAATGAATGTTTTTTGACGCAAATAAGAGAGAGAATGAAAATAATGTCTGAAAACAAATGGATAAAAAGTTTGTTATAATAGCCTAGTCAAAGAAAAGGATTTAAAAAGCGGAGGCATACGTATGAAACAATTGAAAGGGATTATTATTTTAATCATTGCAGTTCTTTCTATTTTAGTGGCTGTTTATGAAGCACTTATACCGACAGAACAAGTAAAACAAAAGGACGGTACATATGATCAAGTTCTAGAATTTCCGAAAGAGCGTTATCCAGAAACCGGAAAGCATATAGAAAATGCAATAAAGGAAGGACATTCTAAAATCTGTACGATTGATAGAAATGGCGCTGGCGACAGACGAAAGCAATCTTTAGCTCCATATCCACCAAAAAAAGGATATGATCGTGATGAATGGCCGATGGCAATGTGTAAAGAAGGAGGCAAGGGGGCCCATATTGAGTATATTAGTCCTGCTGATAATAGAGGAGCTGGCTCATGGGTCGGTAATAAGTTGGATAAATATCAAGATGGTACACGTGTGAAATTTGTAGTGAAATAACGGAAGACAGGAGTGTTGTTTGTGGAATTAACAATTTCTTATGCGCAGTTCATTGTAATGAATTACGATGGACCACCACCGGATATAGAGTGGACGGATGAGGCGTTTGAGAGAGGATATGTGCAAGCGGATGATGCGGTTATTTTTGAAGCAATCTCTGATTATACATGTGAAGTAGAAGGATATGTAGGTCAGCATAGAGAGAGAGAAGGGATTGTAAGAAAGGTATCTGTTCCTTTTGTTGTAAAAGATGAGGGAGTGTTTGTGAAAAGTATTCTTTCTAATACAGTGCATATTGACGTTCCAAAAGGAAATTATATGTTAGTGTTGCAAGTGATTCCCCTTGAAGAGCCAACAGATGATGAACTGTATAGAGTGCGATATGAGTTATATTTTGAAAGAGAAGAATAGTTACGACACTACGATTTGAGAAGAAAGCGAGTTACATAAAAAATAGGTATCCCTATCGAGTAGGATACCTATTTTTATTAAGCGTTCGTTTTCAGTAGTGTACGAGCTTCTTTTGCAGCTTCAACCATATGTTCTAAAGCAGGTAGAACTTCTTCTGTTCTTCTTGTTTTTAACCCGCAGTCTGGATTAATCCAAAAGTATTTTGGGTTACAAACTTTTAAAGATTGCTCTACAATTGTATACATTTCTTCTTTACTTGGTACACGTGGACTATGAATATCGTAGACTCCTAGACCAATTCCTTTTTCATATGTCGTATGTTCGAGTGTATGGATAAATTCTCCGTGACTTCTTGATGTTTCAATTGAAATCACATCAGCATCTAACGCGCGAATCGCATCGACAATATCTTCAAAATTGCTATAGCACATATGTGTATGAATTTGTGTTTCATTTGCCACAGAAGCTGTTGCTAAGCGGAATGACTGAACTGCCCACTCAATATATGAATCCCAGTCCTTTTCTTTTAATGGCATACCTTCGCGAAGAGCTGGTTCGTCAACTTGAATGACTCTAATACCTGATGATTCAAGTCGTTCAACTTCATGACGAAGCGCTAGTGCAATTTGGTAAGATACTTCCTTGCGAGGGATATCATTTCGAACAAATGACCAATTTAGAATTGTTACAGGACCTGTTAGCATACCTTTTACGACTTTATTTGTAAGACTTTGTGCATACACAGTTTCTTTCACTGTCATGTCGTTAATAAATGCAACATCACCGTAAATGATTGGTGGTTTCACACAGCGCGAACCGTATGATTGCACCCAACCGTTTTTAGTAAAGGAGAATCCAGCAAGCCGTTCACCGAAGTATTCCACCATATCAGTTCTTTCGAATTCACCATGAACAAGTACATCAAGACCAATATTCTCTTGGTAGCGAATCCACTTTTCGGTTTCTTTTTCAATAAAGTGTTCATACTGTTCGTTTGTAATCTCGCCATTTCGCCATTGTTTACGCGTTTGACGAACTTCAGGAGTTTGCGGAAAACTACCGATTGTCGTTGTAGGAAGTAACGGTAATTGTAAAGCTTTTTGTTGCAAATCATAACGTTGTTCAAATGGAAGAGGACGAGAGAAGTCTTCTTCTTTTAGAGATGTTCTCGCCGTTTGAACATCTTTCCGATTTCTTGCAGCAGAAGAACGGACTGCTTCATGAGCGTTACGATAAGTAGTGATTTCTATTTCGATACTGTTCAAACCTTCAGAAAGGCCACGTTTTATATGAGTAAGTTCTTCTAATTTTTGGTTTGCAAATGCAAGTGCATCAAATAGTTCCGGTGATAAATGTGTTTCTACTGTCTTATCAACTGGTGTATGTAATAAACTACACGAAGGCTGAATGATCCAATCTTTCGGCGCAATGTGTGTCTTTAATGCTTCAAATAAAGTGAAGACCTCATCAAGATTGGCTCTCCAGATGTTACGGCCATCTATACAGCCGATAGCTAATGTTTTCTCGGCCGGAAATCCATGTTCTACAATTGCTTTTATATTTCCTTCTTTACCGTGAACAAAGTCCAGTCCAATGCCGGCTACTGGGAATGTAATAAGTTCTGTATAGTTTTCTTCAACACTATCAAAATATGTTTGTAAAATTAAGTTTGCACTTGGAACTTCTTTTTGAATGGTTTCATAAAGTTTTTTCGCCTCTATCATTTCCTCTTTTGTTAAGGAAACAAAAATAGGTTCATCAATTTGGATGAGTCGCGCTCCAGCTTCATGAAGCTCATGTAATAATTGTACATATGGTGCAACGAGTTTGTGTAAAATGGTGGAGAATTGATCTTGTGTATATCCTTTTGCTAATTTTAAAAATGTATAGGGGCCTAATATAACAGGCTTTCCGTCTATTCCTAATTCTCGCTTTGCTTCCTCATATAAGCGGAGTGGACGATTATCTTTCAAAGAAATATTTAGTCCTTCTTCATACTCAGGAACAATATAATGATAGTTTGTATTGAACCATTTTGTCATTTCAGAGGCTACATGATCTTTGGAACCGCGTGCCATTGCAAAATATATATCAAGGTAAGAGGAGAAGTTTGAAAAACGTGATGGAATAAAACCAAACATATAAGCAGTGTCTAGCACGTGATCATAATATGTAAAATCACCAATTGGAATGAAATCGATTCCTTTTTCTTTTTGAACCTTTAAATGTTGAAGATGGATTTCTTTCATTGTTGTTACAAATTGTTGTTCGTCAATTTTTTGTGCCCAGAAGGCTTCCAATGTTTTTTTCCACTCTCGCTGTAATCCAATTCGTGGATAACCTAAATTACTTGTGTGAAGTGCCATTTAAATTTCCTCCTCAATTATAAGTAAGCATTTCGGTTTACTTGGAAATACACGTAACAATAAGCATAAAAGGATATAAAATAACCTTAGTTTATTGTTTATAACACCTAATCATCATCCGTGAGTCTATCAGTGTTGTTAAAATAGGCAGGTCTCCTGGCTTATGCCTTATACAATTTCTTTCACCTTCCCTTTTAAATACAAATCGTTTCATTTGTGTACCTATTTTCCTCATTGAAAGGAATTTAACAAGCGAATATGATATTGAAACAAATTCTAACATAATTTTTAGAATTTTGTCTACTGTTTTAAAATAACAAAATTCTAATTTTTTGTTTCTTATGATCCGGAAAAATATATTAGGTAGTGTGAATTGTATGCTGGATCATTTTTGTCCCGATATTTTAAGGCAGTAAGACTCCCACCTCAAGATGCAGAGAGAAGCAAGGAAGATAGGTGGGAGATCAACTGCCCGTAACAGCCCGATTGGTGAGGGCTCATAATCAGTGGGGGATGAAGAAAACCCCCACTGATTAAAGTTTCACTTTATCTTAACTTACTTGTTTATGTTTCTTCTTTTCGCCTGTGAAAAGTCGCTCTTTACTCATTAATAAAATGCAAATATTTCTCAAAGATATTTTGTTTAAGAAATCGAAGTACAATTCATAAAGAATATTGTTATATACAGTTTGACTTGTACTATGAGAATTTCACAAAAAGCATAAAACATATTATGGTCAAATTTGACTAAAAGGCAAACTGTTTTCTTATGTCAAAATCTTCACGCCTATAAATAAGAACTTGAAACTTGGAGCTATAAGGAATAGGAAATCATATGCTTTTCTATTATTTAAAATGGTTTTTCTTTTCATTGTTGAATAAGAATAGAGAAGAGAGAAAAATGGTAAGAGCTTATGTATTGAGCGGATGGAGTGATAAGAAGTTGAAAAAGAATACGTAAGCAGGCTGGGACGTGCGCAGTAAAGATGTACAGTTGATAGATCTAGAATGAGGTGAAATGAGTTATGAGAGCATGGAAGTGTATTTCAAATCAAGAAATGTTTCTTATGCCCCTGCAACCTATTTTATGGATAGAAGGAGGAGGAAAAGGAGAAAAGGAGAGTACAGCTGTTCCAAATGTAACAGCAACTTTACAAATTCGTAGCATGGAAGAAGAGAATTTTTCATATCAAATTGTTTACGATATAGATGGTATTCTCTATATGCAGCTTGAAATCGAAAATAAGGGAGAGAAGGAGATTTCTCGTATAATTGTAAGTCACATGATTCGGGATCATTTTTTGTATGTACCTAATACATTAGAGATGAATAAAGGGACAGGAGAATTTTTATTTCAACTTGTTAGATGGCGAATTGAAAAATTGCTTCCTAACGAAAAAGCTCGGTTAGTTTGTCAGCTCAAAATAGCAAGGCCTAATATCCTTGATACGATGTCATTAAGCGCTACATATACATTTCAGTCCGCAGGAATAACTTACGGACCTTTGCAAACGAAAGAAGCGCGTATAATAAAACGATAAAAGGAACCATTTCATTGGTTCCTTTTTTAGTGAAGATTGTGTTTTTTTAGTAATTCTTTTTGCTCTATTCCTTTTTTACCTACATAGTTGTTTTTGTATCCGAAATATAGAATGAATAAGAATGACGCGACATTTATAATAGCATCAATTTGATCATGTGTAATAAAGGTTAATCCAAATGATTCAAATAGTAGTTTTAAAGATAAAAGAAATCCTGCAACAAAGCGTATAATGTCTGATACGTTTTCTTTTTTGGACATGATATTCCTCCTTGTTATCAAGCTTATATACTATATATATGAAATAGAATAAAAAACGAATACAAGCTTATAAAAAGAAAGGGTGCGAAATTCGTACATTTTTTTGAGGCAAAAAAACATTATTATTATAAAAACATATAGTATGAGTAAAGGAGGTTATACATGAAGCATAAAGGGAAAATTAGTGGGTTATTATTAGGAAATACAGTTGCAGTTACAGAGTGGATTGCTTTGCAGGATGTAATTGCCAAAATGGATGCTCGTTCTTTTTGGACCGTCCTTATTATTTATATTATACAAATGATATTCAGTTATTATTTTGGGCATCGTTATGATAAAAAGCAGGGAGAAAGCCATGACCGGTTAGGAATAAAAAGTAATGAATTTATGATAGATTTTTTTTGGAAAATGGCTGCCTTGTCAGAAAGGAATACCCACAAAGTTACTGTATACATGATTTCCATTTATGAATGGAGTGAATTAATAAGCAATTTGCAAGAGAAAAAAATAAATCAGTTAGTAAAAAAAGTAGAAAATATACTTGTAAATACGGTTCGGAAAAGTGATGTTGTGGCACGTTGGGAAGAAAATCAATATGTAATTATAGCGGTTGATAATGGATATGAAAATTCTAGTATAATCAATCGATTTTTAAATAATATAACGAAAGAACTAGAAAATGATATGGTGAATATTACATTTTTATTTGGAGCTGCTAGTTATCCGATAGAAGGAAGAACAATAGAAGAATTATTAAATAAGGCGAAAACGAATCTATATAAAAATAGGGATCTAAAACATCATAAATAGTAAAAAGTATTTCGTAACAATTTTATCTCTTTTGTTACAAAGAAATGGTCTTTTGTAACAAAAGTCTTTAAAAATACATGTAATCAGCATATAATTGTGATGGATGTGTCAAGCTATTTTGCACATTGTTTTTTTAATTGAAAGTGTAGAGAGGGAAGGACTCTACACTTTTCCTTTTAAGGGAAGGAAAAGAAAAATTGTAAGTTGTTGCAAGTCAGCCTTTACAATGTGTAAAATGAACAAGTAGATTGGTAGAAAGAGAGAAAGGAAATGGTACAATGATAGACGTAAGGAGTCAGAGCCAGCGATCGCCTTTCGTCAGGCGGCTGGTAATAATTGCTCTCGCAATCAGTGCTATCGCAGCAGGGTTTTTCTTGTTTCGCTCCTTTACATCGCCTGCGAAGGCTGTAGCAAATCAAGTGAACATCATTCAAATGGCTAGTGAACAGTCTAAAGTTGAATTAGCTAAGCAAGCACCGGTGAAATTTAATGGACAAGTACGTAAAGTCGCTTATTTAACATTTGATGATGGACCGAGTGAATTTCAAAAAGAAATTTTAGATATTTTAAAGGATAATGAAATAAAAGGGACCTTTTTCATGATTGGTAGTAATATTGCATCCCATAGTGAGAGTGTGAAACGTTTAGTAAAGGAAGGACATTATCCTGGTGTTCATAGCATGACACATAATTATGCGAAACTTTATAAACAAGGGCAATTTGTAGAAGAGATGAAACAAGCACAAAATATGGTGAAAGATATTACAGGGATTCATCCAAAACTTGTTCGGTGTCCATATGGTAGTATGCCAGGATTAAATCAAGGGTTACGTGATCAAATGGTAGCCGCAGGTATGAAAGAATGGGATTGGACGATTGATTCTTTAGATTGGAAATTACCAGGAAATCCAAATGGTGTAGTGCAAAATGTAATTTCAGGGGCTAAACAAGACCGAGAAGTTATTTTAATGCACGAGAAGAAACAAACTGTACAAGCTTTACAAACAATTATTAATGATCTTCGTAAAAAAGGATATGAGTTTGAAGTATATGAGGAATCAGCTCATTTCCCATTAAATTTTTGGCATGATGATCGCATTTAAGTAGGAGGAAAATACGTTGAAGTATAATAAAATAGCAATCGTAACGGCATTATCTATGACTTTATTAGCAGGGTGTTTTGGCCCAAAACCAGAGGAAGAACTATATGTGGCATTTGAAAATGCTGCAAAGCAAGAAAAAACGATGTTTGAAGACGCAAAAAAATTAGAAGCTATGGAAAAAGAAGGACAAGCATTATACACACAAATTGTGCAGGAAGGAAAGGACAATAATCAAGCTGTGAAAGAAAAGCTTAACCAAGCTATTAAAAATACAGCAGAGCGTGGAAAAATCATTAATAAAGAAAAAGAAGCATTAAAGAAAGCGCAAGAAGAGATGAAGTCAGTTGATAAATATGTAAAAAAAATTGAGGATAGTAAGTTAAAAGAAAAAGCGGATCAAGTGAATCGTACATATGAAAAACGACATGAATCATTTAAAAAGATGTATGATAGCTACACGAAATCATTAAAAGCAGAAAAAGAATTATATACAATGTTACAAGATAAAAATGTAAAATTAAAAGCGATTAGTGATAAAGTGAAAGCAGTAAATCAATCTTATAAAGATATCGATACTGAAAAAGATAAGTTTAATGAATATACGAAATCATATAATAAAGAAAAAGTCGTTTTCTATAAAGAAGCAAAAATTAAAATTAAAGAAGAAAAATAAGGATTGGCCATATGGCCAATCCTTATTTTTTTGTATACGTACGTCGATACCACGGAATCGCTTCGCTTAATTTTTTTTCTTGTTTTAAGGCTTCAGGACCGATGAAATTTTGAAGGGTCTTCTTTGCTGCTGTTAAAGAAAGGGTAGTTTTGGGATTACGATAGGAAGATTCAAGAGCACCAAGATGTGGGAGAGTACGAAAATCATCTTTTGTGGGAGGAATGTGGAAAAAATAATCACCTAGACGGATCAAGACATCAGACTGTTGTTGACTGAAGCGTGGGTTTCTAGAAAAATGTAGACCTTCTTTAATCGCCTTTTTTTCAGCGATTAGGCGCTCTAAAGCAACTTTTTTTAACCAATATAAATATTTAGGGTTTGTAGCTGCCTTTGCATGACGATTTACAACAAAAATAGATTGAGCTAATTGATTAACAGAATATTGTTTTTGTGAATGAGATTGAGGTTGGGAGTGTTTCATTGTGTGGATCTCCTTTCTAGTTTTTCACTATTATAGCATAAATAGAATAAGTCATTATTATATACAAAAAATGATTGTGTATATGTTTAATATTAAAGCAATCTTGTTCCAAAAAACAACTATTTTGTATAATAGTGATAGGAAGGGGTTTTAGAAATTTGATTATGAAAGAGTGAAAAAAATGAAAGATATATTGAAACAGCAATATGCCATTATCGATATCGGTTCGAATACGATGAGGCTGGTAATTTATGAAAGACAAAATGGTGGCTTTTATAAGGAGATTGAAAATATAAAAGTTGTCGCTCGTCTAAGAAATTATTTGCGAGGCGGTCTATTGATAGAAGAAGGCACAAAAATATTGCTTCAAACATTGCGCCAATTTCAAGAAAGTACAAGGTTCTATCATTTACAAAATGTACTTTGTGTTGCTACAGCGACTATTCGTCAAGCTAAAAATCAGGAGGAAATAAAAAGGCTTGTTGCAAGAGAAACAGACTTTACGCTTCGGATTTTGTCTGAATATGAAGAAGCACGTTATGGGTATTTGGCAGTCATGAATTCCACTTCATTTTGTGAAGGGATTACTGTTGATATCGGCGGAGGAAGTACAGAAGTTACATATTTTAAAGATAGAGAAATTGTAGAATATTATAGTTTTTCATTTGGAGCTCTTTCTTTGAAACAACAATTTATTCAGCATGAGATACCAACTACAGAAGAATTGAAGAAATTGAGAAACTATCTATATGATCAATTTCAAACGTTGCCGTGGTTAAGAGGAAAAAAACTACCGCTTATTGCGATTGGTGGTAGTGCTAGAAATTTGGTCAAAATTCATCAAAATTTAATTTCCTATCCTTTAGCAGGCCTACATCTGTACAAGATGAAAGAAAAAGATATAAAGGATGTACAAGAAGAGTTGATGAAGCTTTCTTTTGCTGATTTACAAAAGTTAGATGGATTAGCAAAAGATAGAGCAGATACAATCATTCCAGCGGTTGAAGTCTTTCATATTCTCACAAATATGATTGAGGCGCCAGCATTTGTATTAAGTAGGAAAGGTTTGCGGGAAGGTGTATTTTATGAAGAATTAACAAGGGGATTTGGAATTTCCTATTATCCAAATGTGATAGAAGAAAGCTTATATTTATTGTCACATGAATATGAAATAAATATGGATTTTGTTATTCAGCTTATTAAACATGGAGCGGTTATTTGTAAACAGCTTGAGAAAGCTGGACTTATTTCTTTATCAGAACAAGACTGGAAAGCATTTTATCAAGCGGCTAAAGTATTTAATATCGGGAAATATATCGATGAAGAAGCAAGCCGTTTACATACATTTTATTTATTAGCGAATAAAACAATTGACGGTATGATACATAAAGAGCGAGTTAGATTGGCACTTATTGCTTCATATAAGTCAAAGGTGTTATTTAAGCAGCATTTAGCGCCATTTGAAGATTGGTTTGACAAAAATGAGCAGAAAAAAATGCGCTTTTTAGGAGCGGTATTGCAATTTTCGGCTGCTTTAAATGTGAGGCAGCGACAGCTTATCGAAAACATACACATAGAACGAAATAAAGATGCACTTGTATTTCAAGTCTTTTGTAAGCAAGCCGTTTTAGCAGAAATAGTGGAAGCAGAGAAACAAAAAAAACAGTTAGAAAAGATATTAAAGATGAACATTCAGTTGGTATTTACAAAAGAATGTTAAGAAGTACGGATATCTTTACAAAAATTTTACACTTAAATAAATTGGAATTTGATACAATAAATGTACTTAAATTATATTGAGAAAGTTTCAAGGGGAAGTGTGAATAGAATGGAATTATTGAAGGGGAATAGATTAAATTTAAACGATACTGCTTATTACAATAATAGAGAGTTAAGCTGGTTAGCTTTTAATGAGCGCGTATTAGAAGAGGCAAAAGATGTGGGGAATCCGCTTTTAGAAAGATTGAAGTTTATTAGTATTTTCAGTTCAAATTTAGATGAATTTTTCATGGTGCGTGTAGCTGGATTAAAAGATCAAGTAAAGGCTGGATTTAATCAACCGGAAAATAAAGCGGGATTAACGCCAAAGCAACAGCTTAACAAGATTGCAATGAAGGCTCATGAATTAATGGAAGTTCAGTATGATACATTTAAAAATGTCATATTACCTGCACTTAAAGAAGAGGGAATTGAACCTTTAGGATTTCAAGATTTAACAAAGGAACAACGTGCATTTATTGAAGAATATTTTGACGAACAAATTTTTCCTGTTCTAACACCTGTAGCGATTGATGCATACCGTCCGTTTCCGATGCTTTTAAATAAAAGCTTAAACTTAGCTACTATTCTTTATGATGAAAAGCAAGTCGAAGAGGAAAATCGGACGAAACTTGGCATTGTACAAGTGCCATCATTGCTGGAACGTTTTATTTTTTTACCAAGTGAAGGCCAGAAGCAGAAATTTATTTTATTAGAGGATGTTATTAGTAGCTTTACTCATAAATTATTTACAGGATATAAAGTATCATCTGTTACACGCTTTCGCATTACACGAAATGCGGATTTAACAATACATGAAGAAGGCGCACGAGACTTATTAAAAGTAATTGAGAAAGAGCTGAAAAAACGGAAATGGGGCGCGGCTGTTCGCTTAGAAGTTGGAGAAGAGCATGTTGATGAAAGAGTGTTAACTCTTTTGTATGAAGTATTAGAGGTAAAAGATGAAGATGTGTACATGATAGATGGCCCACTGGATTTAACATGTTTATTTTCTCTTTATAAAGAATTAGCACCTTTACATGAACACCTTGTATATCCAGCGCTGATTCCGCAACCGCCACGAGATTTAGATGATGAAGAAAATGTATTTGAAAAAGTGGAGGAGCATGATATTTTATTGCATCATCCGTTTGAATCGTTTCAACCTGTTGTTGAGTTTATACGTGATGCAGCAGATGATCCGAATGTATTAGCGATAAAACAAACACTGTATCGTGTAAGCGGAGATTCTCCCATTATTCAAGCATTGAAGACAGCGGCAGAAAAAGGGAAACAAGTAACTGTATTAGTTGAATTGAAAGCTCGATTTGATGAAGAAAATAATGTGCATTGGGCAAAGGAACTTGAGCAAGAGGGATGTCATGTTATTTATGGTGTGAGTCACTTGAAGACGCATAGTAAAATTACCCTTGTTGTCCGAAGAAAAAACGGAAAAATTGAAAGATTTGTGCATTTAGGGACCGGGAATTATAATGATGCTACTGCGAAATTATATACGGATTTTGGCTATATTACATCTAGAAAAGAGTTTGGAGTAGATGCAACAAATTTCTTTAACTATTTAAGCGGTTATACAACAAAACCACATTTTCATCAGATTTCAGTAGCACCTTTTGATATTCGTAAACAATTTATGAATCTGATAGATGAAGAAATTCGTTACCATAAACAATATGGGAATGGACGTATTATTGCAAAGATGAATTCTTTAACAGATAAACCGCTAATTAAAAAGTTATACGAAGCATCGCAAGCCGGGGTTAAGATCGAACTCATTGTGAGAGGAATATGCTGTTTGCGCCCAGGCATTCAAGGAGTAAGTGAAAATATTCGGGTAATTAGTGTTGTTGGACGTTACTTGGAGCATAGTCGCATTTATTATTTCCATCATAATGGTCATGAAAAAGTTTACTTATCTTCAGCGGACTGGATGACACGGAATATGGAAAAAAGAATCGAAATATCTTTTCCGATACTAGAGTTTGAAATGAAAGCTAGAATAAAAGCAATTTTGCAGCTTATTTTAGCCGATAATGTGAAAACTCGGGAACAAAATAAAGATGGTGAATATTATTACGTAATAAATAACGAAGTTGAAAAAATTGATAGTCAAGTGAAATTGTTTAAGCTAGCTTATCAAGAGATGGATGCAGAATGAAATGAGGAGAGAGAGCCAAAAAGGGATTTCCATCAAATGACATACCATATATAAGTTCGTCGTTGCACATATATAGTACTGAAAAGAGGGTATCCCGTAACTTTTAGGATACCCTCTTTTGCTTTCTCTTTCCAATATTGTTAGTGAAAAATGAGGATGGAGAAAATAGTTTGTTAAACTTGCATAATCCATTCATAAATACAGTTATGTTTAGAAATGGATGGGAAATGACTATTAATAAAAGTACGGTTGGCAAGAAGCTCCGTAACAAGGATATGGTGCTGGTGGATAAGGTGGATAGAATGGTCGAGGACCAAAGGCCAATGCCCCGCCAAGTAATCCGCCAGCAATTCCAGCTAAAAACGGAACACCAAAAAACGGTAGAAAGCGTGAGTCGCCTGCTGGACCAACAGGTGCTGAACGAACTGGGATGGGCTGATAGTAGGAATACATGTAACAACCTCCTTTACTGGACTCATTGTTATCATATGGGGGAAAAACGTGGATGAGCGAGTACAAGAAAGGATATATGAAAATAGGCGTAAGGGTGTTACTTTTCCGTATGCTGTAATGTGAAAAGGGTGATTTCAGGACGAGCCATAAATCGAAAGGGAATTCTAGTCCTGCCAAGACCACGGTTCACATAGAGAACTAAGTCATTGATATGGTAAAACCCTTCAATATATTGTTTAGCAAGCGTTGAAGTAATAACGGCCCCTAGAAACGGCAATTGAACTTGCCCGCCATGACTATGTCCAGAAAGTTGGACATTTACTGGGAATTTGGCGACCTTTGATGCTATATCAGGTTCATGAACAAGAACAATTGTATAGATATTGTGTTTAATATGTTGTAAAGTTTCTTCAATTTTTGGTTTTCCAAGGAGTATGTCATCAATTCCAACAATAGAGATTTCGGTACCATCGAATAATCGAATTCTCTTTTCTTTGTTTTGAAGCAGTTCAAAGCCGGATTCACTCATAATTTGCTGATAGTATTCCGTTCCATAACCGCCGTGATCATGATTTCCATAGATTGCAAATTTTCCAAACGGCGCTCTAATATTACGTAAAATAGCAGAGACGAAAGGAGTTTCGCCATATGTTTGATAATTATCGATTAGATCACCAGTAAACAGGACGATATCGGGTGTAGCATCATTTATTTTAGAAACAATGGTTGATAAACGCTGAAGAGAGAAATAATAACCTAAATGTACGTCGCTAAATTGTATAATTTTCATACCATGAAAGCTTTTAGGGATAAGGGGGGATTGAAGTGTATGGTGTGTAAAAGATAGGAAATTAGGTTCTATATATTTTGCATAGTAATAGCCGATACCAGCTGTAATACAAGTATAAAGGCAAGTGCGTATTCCTGTTTTCATAAAATTTCTTCTTGTCATTTGTTTCATAGAATCATGGATAGGTTTCATGTTTTGAAATAAGGAATATGAATACGATTCATAATGGGTTACCTTTCTCCTTTCTAGTAAGTTCTTGTACATAAAGATATCAGAAAAATTTAAAAATATAAAGAATTCTATCCGATAAAATGGTAAAATGAATGTGTATTCATTTTTGAAGGAGGGGATAGGATTGGAACGTAAAGTAGTCGTGATAACAGGCGGTTCAAGTGGAATGGGGAAAGGGATGGCAACTAGATTTGCGAAGGAAGGAACAAGAGTTGTTATTACAGGGCGTACGAAAGAAAAGCTGGAAGAAACAAAAAAAGACATTGAACAATTTGACGGACAGGTTTTAACAGTACAAATGGATGTTCGAAATACGGAGGATATTCAGCGTATGATTGAATCTATTGATAAGGAATTTGGACGTATTGATGTTTTGATTAATAATGCGGCAGGTAATTTTATTTGTCCGGCAGAAGAGTTATCTATTAATGGATGGAATGCTGTAATTAATATTGTATTGAATGGAACGTTTTATTGTAGTCAAGCGGTAGGAAAGTATTGGATTGAAAAAGGGATAAAAGGAAATATCATTAACATGGTAGCTACATATGCATGGGATGCTGGCCCTGGTGTAATTCATTCCGCAGCAGCGAAAGCTGGAGTGCTAGCAATGACAAAAACGTTAGCTGTAGAATGGGGGCGTAAATATGGTATTCGCGTTAATGCGATTGCCCCTGGTCCGATTGAAAGAACAGGTGGTGCAGATAAATTATGGATTTCAGAAGAAATGGCAAAACGTACCGTGCAGAGTGTTCCACTAGGAAGATTAGGAACACCAGAAGAAATCGCAAGCTTAGCGTTTTATTTATGTTCTGATGAGGCAGCGTACATAAATGGAACATGCATGACAATGGATGGTGGACAACATTTACATCAGTATCCGTTTTAAAGGGATGGGGACATAGATCGGAATCATGATCTATGTATCGTAAAATGTGACGAATTTGTGACACGTTAGAAAAAGGTATTTACAGAAGAGTATATATGAGGTATATTTAAGACCTCTTTTTTCTTCATAGTAGAATTGCTAATTCCCCTTAGCATTTTACCCCTCTAATCCCTTCAGGAAAACTGAAGGGATTTTTTATTATTTTTCTATACATACCGTGTTATAATTTTTTGAAAAGTAAAGGGAGGGAAGCAGTTTGATAGACGCATTAGATGTAATGAGTAATTTGGATAAAGTCCTTCCTTATTATCAAGCTATTTTTAGCGCTGATGAACATACAGTAGTTGGATATGAAGTAGTGGGACGTATCCAAACAGAAGAAGGGATACAAAGCCTGTCTTCTTTCTTTCATGATGATTCTGTTCCAAGTGAGTTTCAGCTTGAAGTGGATAATAACATTGTGGAAAAAGCTTTAAATCAATATTTAAAAACAAATCAATCTTTTTTATTGTTTATACACCGAAATGTTAATGTGCTAATGAATGATGAAGAAGAAAGTTTACTACAGCTTTTATTGATGTATGAAAAAAAAGGATTAAACGTAAGCAATATTGTTTTAGAAATAACGGAGCATGAGTGTAAGGAAGACATTGAACAATTTAATCATTTGTTAATGTATTATCGTACATATGGCATTCGAATTGCAATCAATAAAGTAGGAACAGGTATGAGTAATTTGGAACGAATTAGTGTGTTAGCACCTGATATTTTGAAAGTAGATTTAACAAATTTAAGGCAAACAGCCCTTTTACAATCATACCAAGATATTTTGTATTCTCTATCCCTACTTGCAAGAAGAATTGGTGCAACTTTATTATATGAAGAAATTGATGCGTTTTACCAACTGCAATATGCATGGAAAAACGGAGGAAGGTATTATCAAGGGGATTATTTGAAAGAGTGCTTGCCAGATTTTATTGAAGCAAATATTTTGAAAGAACGTCTTGGTAATGAGTGCCATCAATTTATTCAACATGAAAAGAAGAAATTACAAAAGATTTATCAGCTCACCGAAACATTGCGTGAGCAAGTTGGGAATATTTTATTAAAGCAAAAAAAGAATGAAAATGTGAATGAGTGGCTATTACATTTTAGTCAACATGTATCGTATTGTAGCTTCCGTGTCTTTATCTGCAATGAAGATGGTTTTCAGCAATCAGGAAACGTTATGAAAAAAGATGGGGAATGGATTGTTATGCCTGAATATTATATGAAAAATTGGAGTTGGCGCCCATACTTTTTAGAAAATATAATGAAAATGCGATTTGAGAACAAAGCGAGACTTTCGGATTTATACGCAGATATTGAAACAGGGGAAATGGTGCGAACATTTTCTTTTCCGATTGACGACGAACATTTCTTATTTATTGATTTATCGTATGAATTTTTATATGAAGAAGATGTTTTATTTTAATGCACGAAGCAATTCGTGCATTTTTTTGTTTGTTTTTATCATAAATTGGTAATAGTGAAAATGGTGGTGAAAATGCTGTCTATCATTGTAAAGATTTTACGAACGAAACCATCACTTTCTTTGCATAATCATTGTTACAATGAATACTACAAAGACAAGCTCTTGTAAAGGAAGGTGAAAAAATGAGGAAATATGGAATATGGTTTGTTCTATTTTTGTGTGTTGCCTTTCTAGTGGGGTATAGTGTTACAACGGTTCTTGGGAAAGAAGAAATGAAAGTAAATCAAAAAGAAATATTTACAACAATTCAAAAAGGATATGAAGCGCAATTTTCGATTCGTGGAAAACAGTTATCAATGGAAAAAATGTATGAGGTACTGTCACCATATTTTACAAATAACTTCTTACAAGTGTTTACGGATGAAAATAGTAATCATGACAAACAAAGTGGTGAATATTTACTTCCTACAAAAGAAGCCCCTTTTAGTTTTTCTTCTCAAACGAAACTAGCTTATAATGAAGAGTATCGTCTTTTATATGTATATGAACGCGGAAAAAATAAACAGTATCAAATTGTTACGTTACAAAAGGATGACGGAAGATGGAAGTTAGCCGGCTACCATGAAAGTCAGGAGCTTTTGACAGAAATAACAAAATCACAAGAATTAAAAGAACAGGAATAGTGCATTTTGCCTATTCCTGTTCTATGTTTAATAACTGTTGTAATTTCTCAATTTGAAAGCCAGCGACTACTTCTCCATCAACAACAACAGTAGGTGTTGAATAGGAATCGTAATCATATAACAAACGATCACGAGCAGCTGCATCTTTTTTTACGTTAAATTCTTCATATGCTACGTTATTATATTTTAAAAATTCTTTTACAATTGCACATGGCGGGCAATCAGGTTGAGTATAGACCTCGACTTTTTTCATAATGATTCTCCTCCTATTTTCTGTTTTTTATTATATTCTCCAGCTAAAAAAACCGCAACAAAGAAGACAAAAGATATTCTTTCTGCTTTTTACCTCTTATTTCGACAAATTTTAGTTGAGTTTCTTGCTAATACCCTTTATCCTAGAGTGTGGGACATTTTTTCTGTTATGACGGATAGAATGAGTATAGCTGTAAAACATAATTGATAGGAAGATTAGAGAAAGGAGAGATTTCATGTCTCTACTCCAAGGAATTTTAACTCGACTTGTTAGTCTACAAGAACAAGCTGAAAGCGGTGAAGTAGCACAACGCTATTTCGAAGTGAACGGTGAACGTAAATGTAGCGTGAAATTTTTTGATAAAAGTGAAATGTATGAGTTAGAAGTGTATCAACAAGGTGAAAAACCACAAGTATATCAATTTGATAACATTGATATGGTTGCGATTGAGATTTACGATATCATTTCTTGATACATATAAAAAAGGTATCGCCAAGGGGCGGTACCTTTTTTGTATGTTAAGAATCGCATATGAGCACTTTCATTCGAAATTGTAAAAGTATGTATAATAAAAATTTTTTCTTCCTACACTGATAATAAAATTTTTTAAGGAGTGGTGAAGGTGGAAGGGATGCCGAGGGTTATTTGTCCTAAATGTCATAGTATATTTGAAATAAAGGATGTATTAACAGCTCAGTCGAATCAAAATGTTATTTACACATGTCCCTCGTGTCAGTATATCATGAGAAATATTGAGACGAGTAAAGGATAGAAGTGTTATATTTTTTACTTTTGTCCCATATAATGAAATGACAAAAAAAGTCTGTCTAATTGGGAGGACGTGACTATATGGGCGGGGAGCATAAATTTTATAATATATCCGAAAGATACATGGATTTTGAAACAGTGTTTACTCATATTTGTCATTTTATGAAAAGAGATCCAAGGAATTTATACCGGTTATCAATTGGAACTGATTCGCAAGCACATCAAAAGGAAACTCGTTTTGTTACAGCAGTACATATTCATCGTGTTGGTAAAGGAGCATGGGGATGCTTGCACTATAAAGCTATACATCAAAAATTACCAACATTACGCGAAAAAATATATTTAGAAACACAACTAAGTCAAGAGATTGCATGTTTATTTACAGCAGAACGGATGCAGAAGATCTGGGATTTATTGCATCCTTATGCTCATGAAGGTGCTGGTTTTGTAATGGAAATTCACTTGGATATAGGAAATGATGGGTTAACGAAAGAATTTATTTCTGATATGACAAGAAAAATAAGAGAGATGGGATTGACCGCTAAAATCAAACCAGATTCTTATGCAGCCTTTAGTTATGCAAATCGATATACAAAATAAAAATGAATTTTTTGTCTATTAAATTAAATAAATATTTTATATAATAAACAAAAGGAAATGATTGTAAGGAGAGGAGTACATGCAGAAAGAATTTGGATTAACAAATGAAGAAAAAGAGTTATTGTTAGAAGTTTTATTTCAACAAAATTATGCAAGTGAAATTTTAGCTGTTGAGCTGACAGATATTGAAAGCGGCCTTAAGAAAACAAATATTTCCCAATATAAAAGAATCGCGAGATTATTTTATAGATTAAAAAATGAAGGTTATTAAGGACTACCAGAAAGGTAGTTTTTTTTTTGAGTTCTATGATAAAATGATGTGTGTATATTATATTTTATAGGAATTCGTTACGGACAACATAACGATGTGAAAACGCTGTCATAATATATGAATAGCAGTGGGAAATAAAGTGAAACTTGAATGCGCGGGGGATTTTCTTCATCCCCTACTCATGATGAACCCTCACCAAACGGGCTGTTACGGGCAGTTAATCTCCCACCTAATTTCTCTGCTTCTCTCTGAATCTTGAGGTGGGAGTCTTACTGCCCTAAAATAGCAGGATAAAAAAGAAAGCAGAAGGTTTTTCAGGCTGTACGGGAAATTGTTATGAACAGGAAAAAGGGATAAAAATGGGGGATGTAAAATGATTAGTATTCCGAAAGATGAGTTTCAACAAGTTCTTGTAAAGGATTTAATGATTTCATCAGAAAAGGTTGCACACGTTCAAATTGGTAACAGTTTAGAGCATGCGTTACTTGTTTTAGTGAAGTCCGGATATTCTGCAATTCCTGTGTTAGATCCGATGTATAAATTGCATGGGCTCATTAGTACTGCCATGATTTTAGATGGAATTTTAGGATTAGAGCGCATTGAATTTGAGAAACTTGAGAATATGAAAGTGGAAGAAGTAATGAAAAAAGATATTCCGTTCCTTAAGTTAGATGATTCATTTACGAAAGCATTAGGAATGACGATTGATCATCCTTTTATTTGTGTTGTGAATGATGAGGAGTACTTTGAAGGCATTTTAACGCGACGAGCTATTTTAAAGCTGTTAAATAAAAAAGTAAGGCAGTATAATCGGTAGTGAAGGGCAAGCGACTTCGTAGACAAAAAAGAAGTCGCTTTTTTATCGTGCATCTATTATATTTAAAAAGAAATAAAGATGAAAAGGTAAGCAAACTTTACACTTATTTCACCATGAAAAATGTAAGTTAGACTGTGCATGTTAATAAACATAATGCATATATTGAGGGTAGATGGGTGTTTCGTCATGTAATGACAATACGATAGGGATTTTATGTTAGAAAGGTCAGCTTGGATATTCTCCATTGACTTAATGTTTGTTTTATATGTAGGACAAGGAAAGAGGGAGAAAGTTGCAAATCGATGATTTTCAAATGATGGTTGTCTTAGCACAAGAATCCAATATGAGAAGAGCGGCGGAGCGTTTATTTGTTTCGCAGCCTGCACTAAGTCAACGATTACAATCTATGGAGAAACAATGGGGAATGAAATTTTTTATTCGCTCGCAAAAGGGATTGACAATTACACCAGAAGGGGAAAAGGTAGCTAGTTATGCGAAGGAGATGTTAGAAAGAGAAGAAGCAATTAAGAGTGAGTTAGCAATCTACCACACTGAGACATATGGAACTTTGAAAATTGCTGTTGCTTCTGTCATTGGACAATATTGGTTACCTCCTGTTTTGAAAAAATTTGTACAAAAATATCCTTTTGTGAAGATCTCGCTTTTTACAGGTTGGAGTAGCGAAGTGCAAAAGCATTTTTATGAAGGAGACGTCCATGTTGCTATTTTAAGAGGGACGCAAGAATATAAAGGGCATAAACAACAATTATTTGAGGATGAATTATACTTAGTTGATACAGAAATAAAAGATATTTCTATGTTGAAGGATACAAATAGACCTTTTATACAATTTAAAAGTGATTCAACATACTATGGGCAAATTCAAAATTGGTGGTACGGGCTATTTTCTAATCCTCCTAAACGTACAATCGTTGTAGATCAGATTGAAACGTGTAAGCAACTTGTTTTAAATGGTATTGGCTATGCTTTGTTGCCTTCTACAGTGTTAAAAGAAGTAAAGACAAATACATATAAAACACCTGTACAATTAACAAGAGAAACTTGGCTATTAACAAGTGATTCTGCTAGACAATTAAAGCAAGTGCAAGCATTTTTAGAAATTATAGAAGAAATTCAAAAGGAAAAATAAGATTATTATCTTGCTACTAGCTCTTTCGTTTGATAGAGTAACAATATAAATGGATTTAGGAGGCAACAAGCATGAAAATGATGGATGCAAATGAAATTATTTCATTTATTCAAAAAAGTGAAAAGAAAACTCCTGTGAAGGTATACATAAAAGGGGATTTAAAAGAGGTAACATTCCCTGAAACCGTACAAGCATTTGTGAACAAAAAAGCGGGTGTGTTATTTGGAGAATGGTCTGAAATTAAGGCGGTTCTTGAAGAAAATAAAAAACACATTGCAGATTATGTTGTGGAAAATGACCGTCGTAATTCTGCAATTCCAATGCTTGATTTAAAAGGTATTAAAGCACGTATTGAGCCAGGTGCGATTATTCGTGATCATGTCGAAATTGGTGATAATGCTGTTATTATGATGAATGCAACAATTAACATCGGTGCCGTAATCGGTGAAGGTTCTATGATTGATATGAACGCTGTATTAGGCGGACGTGCAACAGTAGGTAAAAACTGTCACGTAGGTGCAGGTGCAGTTCTTGCAGGTGTTATTGAGCCACCTTCTGCTAAACCAGTTATCATTGAAGACGATGTTGTAATTGGTGCAAATGTAGTTGTTTTAGAAGGTGTGACAGTAGGAAAAGGTGCGGTTGTTGCAGCGGGTGCGATTGTAACAGAAGATGTACCTCCATACACAGTAGTTGCAGGGACACCAGCACGTGTCATTAAAAAAATTGATGAGAAAACAAAATCTAAAACAGAAATTAAGCAAGAGCTTCGTCAATTAAACCCAGAAAAATAAAAAAGCAAAAAGCGTAAGGGAATGAAGAAGCCCTTACGCTTTTTATAAATGGCGGTGTAGATATGACAATCAGTAAATTTGCACAAATTCGTAGGGATTTACATCAAATTCCTGAATTAGGATTTCAGGAGTGGAAAACACAGCAATATATTTTAAATTATATTGAGACACTTCCTAATGAACACATTGAAGTAAAGACATGGAAAACAGGGGTTATCGTTAAAGTTAAGGGAAAGAACCCATTAAAAACAATTGGTTATCGTGCGGATATAGATGGTTTGCCAATTGTAGAGGAAACAGGATATGAATTCGCTTCGACTCATGAAGGAATGATGCATGCGTGCGGTCATGATTTTCATACTACAATTGGCTTAGGGTTGCTTACAGCTACTGTAAATGACAGAATAGATGATGACCTTGTTTTTCTATTCCAGCCCGCTGAAGAAGGGCCTGGCGGGGCACTTCCTATGCTAGAAAGCGAAGAATTAAAAGAATGGAAACCAAATATGATTCTTGGGCTTCATATTGCACCAGAATATCCAGTCGGAACGATTGCTACAAAAGAAGGGTTACTCTTTGCAAATACATCAGAATTGTATATTGATTTAAAGGGAAAAGGTGGACATGCGGCATACCCACATATGGCGAATGATATGATTGTTGCGGCTAGTCATCTTGTTACCCAGCTTCAATCTGTCATTAGTCGTAATGTGAATCCATTGGATAGTGCAGTGATTACAATTGGTAAAATTACAGGTGGAACCGTTCAAAATATAATTGCAGAAAAGTCTCGTTTAGAGGGGACAATTCGAACATTATCTGTTGAATCAATGAAGCGAGTGAAAGATAGAATTGAAGCGATTGTTGCTGGGATTGAGGCTGCATTCCAATGTGAGGCGGTTATTGATTATGGTGCAATGTATCATCAAGTATATAATCATGAAGCATTAACAAAAGAATTTATGGAGTTCGCTTCAAAAGATACGAATATGAATGTGGTTACTTGCACGGAGGCTATGACGGGAGAAGATTTCGGATACATGCTTCGCGATATTCCAGGATTTATGTTTTGGCTTGGTGTCGATTCTGAATATGGTTTGCATCATGCGAAACTAAAGCCAAATGAAGCGGCAATTGATCGAGCAATTGAATTTTTAAATCAATATGTAAAATGGAAAGGGAACAGGGAGTAGACCTGTTCTTTTTTTACGACACGATTTTGGAGAGCAATCCTCGGTGGGGAGATAAAGGAGTTTTAAAATATGTTCTACGAAAAATTAGAATGGGTGTAATGGGAGTAAATTCGGCATATAAGTTAGCAAAGAAGCGATATGTTTTAGTTTACTTTTTATATAAAACGTGTGTAAAATCAATGTGATACATTGAAAAAGGTGGGGAGTCAGGTGCAAATCAGTAGTGCAATATTATGTTTCTTTCTGTATACATACGTTATTATTGCTGCGATATATTTCGGTATCAGCTTTTACGCATATCGCTTAGCTAATAAAGATGAATATAAAGAAACATACCAGTGGGTGAAGAAATACTTATCCCCTGTACTAGAAATTATGAATGGCTTTGTTCTTTTTTTATTTATTGGATTAGTTGCATTTTCAACAAGTTTTGTCGGAAATAAGGCAACTTTATTTGGAATCGGTATTATTATTTTTATGCTGTTAGGTGTTCGAATTGGGAATGCTGTGTTTTGGAATGAACAGAAAATTGAAGGGTGGACAGGGATGTTCATTCCATGTATGCTTGCTGCTATCGTTACAAATATAGAACATGAATATTACCAGCTTCATTTTTGGTTAATTATTGTTTTAACAATTCTTTCTGTTTTATATATAAGTACTGCGTTTTTGACGTACTGTGCAAATGAAAAAGGGGATAAAAATGGTGTTCGCTTTTTTAGGGGGAGAGCACTATTTTGGAGTGTGCCAACAATGTTTGTAATAGTGGTTATCGCAGTAATTATGAACGGCCATCATTTTGGAGGATGGCAACTATTTTTTGGAACATGGTGGATATTTATCATTTCCTTTTGTGCTTTTTTAGGAGCGACGCATTATTTATTTCATCAACATCACTATATGTGGGCACTTTTATTTGCTTTTGCGCAACTGTTGTTTGCATTTTTTGGTCAAGAAACATTAGTATTCGTTTTTCAAACGTTTAGTTCGTTTGGAAATATTTTTGTATTTGGAATGCTAGTCTGCAGTATTTCATTGTATGTACAACAATATTTTTACATACAAAAACAGTAGTAGTAGGCAAGGTTCGCTAGTGAAAATAAAGTATGCTACAATAAAATGAAGTTGGATTTGATGTTATTGGAGGAATTCATGTGAGTGAAAAAGAGAAAGAGTTTGCTGTCATTGGACTTGGACGTTTTGGAGGCAGCATTTGCCGTGAATTAGCACAATTAGGTATGGAAGTAATGGCAATTGACTTAGATGAAGATAAAATTAATGAATTTGCAAATATTGCATCTCATGCTGTAATTGCAGATTCCACAGATGAAATGGTCTTAAAAAGTCTTGGTATCCGCAACTTTGATCACGTTGTTGTAGCAATTGGAGATAATTTAAATGCTAGTATTTTAACAACACTTATTTTAAAAGAATTAGGTGTGAAAAATATTACTGTAAAAGCTCAGAATGATTATCATGAAAAAGTATTAAGTAAAATAGGGGCAGATCATATTGTTCATCCTGAGCGTGATATGGGAAAACGTATTGCAAATAATATTGCTTCTAGCAACGTATTAGATTATTTAGAGCTTTCAGATGAACATAGTATTGTAGAGATTATAGCTAATAAAAAAATCGATGGTCATTCGTTAATCGAACTGGATATTCGTGCGAAATTTGGCTTGAATATCGTAGCGATAAAACGAGGTAAAGAAGTGATTGTCTCGCCGCGAGCTACTGAAAATATCCAGTCTGGGGATATTTTAATTGTGATTGGTCATGATGACGAAGTGGATCGTTTTAAGCATTTCTTACGATGAAAGAATCGTAAGAAAAAAGGCTTGGCTTGTAGATGAGGTCACGGAAAAAATCCACTTCATAATAAAAAGGAGCCCATCACCTACTATATATAGGTGATGGGCTCCTTTTTTTGTAGCTAATGTTTCGTTGGATTGTTATCATTTTAACATGAATGAAGAAAGACCAATTCGTTATACAAATTGGTCTTTTCACTTTTATAATATGTTCCATTAAAATAAGACTATTTCTTTTGGAGCATGTTTTTTTATATTTCCATAATGATTGGTAAAATCATTGGACGACGTTTCGTCTTTTCGTATAGGAATGGAGCTAATGTATCTGTAATTTCATTTTTAATTTCAGACCATTGTGTTGTCTTTCGTTCCATCACCTTGTCTAGATGTGTTGTAATTAATGTTTGTGCGTCATTAATTAAATCGCTGCTTTCACGCATATAAACGAATCCGCGAGAGATGATATCAGGTCCTGCGGCAATTTTAAATTCTTTCATATCGATGCTTACAACGACGATTACAAGTCCTTCTTCTGAAAGAATACGACGGTCACGTAATACGATATTTCCGATGTCGCCGATTCCATTTCCATCAATATAAACAGACCCTGAAGGGATTTTCCCAGCAATATTTGCTTCATCTGAGCGCAGAGCGAGTACATCACCATTGTCCATGATAAAACAATTTTCTTCAGGAATACCACAATCATTTGCTAAGCTCATATGCATGCGTTGCATACGATATTCGCCGTGAATAGGCATGAAATATTTCGGTTTAATGAGGCGTAACATAAGTTTTTGTTCTTCTTGTCCGCCGTGACCGCTCGTATGAATATTTGTAAGCTTACCATGGATAACCTCGGCACCAGCACGGTATAACATGTTGATTGTGCGGCTTACACTAACTGTATTTCCTGGAATAGGGGAAGAAGAAAATACAACCGTATCTCCAGGGATAATTTGAATTTGACGATGTGTACCATTGGCAATGCGAGAAAGTGCCGCCATTGGTTCACCTTGACTACCTGTGCATAAAATAACAATTTTGTTAGCAGGCAGTTTATTAATTTGAGCTGCATCAACGAATGTATCTTTTGGACAACGAATATAACCAAGGTCTTGTCCGATTTGAATGGCAGCTTCCATACTTCGACCAAATACAGCTACCTTGCGATTGTTTTCAACAGCAGCTTCGACAACTTGTTGTAAACGGTGGATATTAGATGCGAAAGTAGCAAAAATAATACGACCTTCTACTTTGCGGAAAATATCTTGAATGCTATCACCAACACGACGTTCAGACATTGTAAAGTTAGGAACTTCACTATTTGTGCTATCGGATAATAGGCAAAGTACACCGTCTTTACCGATTTCAGCCATTTTTGTTAAATTTGCTGGCTCACCAACTGGTGTGAAATCAAATTTAAAGTCTCCCGTATGAACAATTTGCCCTTGTGGTGTTTTCACAACAACGCCAAATGAGTCTGGAATGCTATGTGTCGTACGGAAGAAGGAAACTGATGTTTTTTTAAATTTAATTACATCATCTTCCTGAATTTCGTAAAGTTTGGCTTTACGAAGTAAACCGTGCTCTTCTAATTTATTTTTAATTAGGGCAATCGCTAATTTTCCCCCGTAAATCGGAACATTTACTTGGCGTAATAAGTAAGGGATTCCACCGATATGATCTTCGTGACCATGTGTGATGAAGACGCCTTTAATTTTATCTTCGTTTCGTACAAAATAAGTGTAATCAGGGATCACATAGTCGATCCCGAGAAGTTCGTCTTCTGGAAATTTAATTCCAGCATCAATTATAATAATTTCATCTTGAAATTGAACAGCATATGTATTTTTGCCGATTTCGCCCAGTCCACCAAGAGCGAATACGGCAACCTGATCGTTTTTTAGGAATTTCATAAATTATACGATCTCCGTTAGCTTTAAATCAGCATTTTGCTTTTCGTATTCAAGATGAGCGCCAGTCACTGACTGAACAAACTCAATGTTATATGCGAACTTTTTTAATTTTGCACGAACGTCTCTTTCAGAGTCAGCCTCTAAATATAGAACTTTTGTATTTTCACGTACTGGAACCTCAGTCATTTTTTCTTGATAAAATACTTTAAAAATCATTGGAAAAACCTCTCCTTGTCTATGTTTTGCATTATCTGTTACCTATTATAAAGCAAACAGTCATGTTTTTCATGTTTTTTCGAATGGGAATGAAGAAAAAGCCCGAAATGGGCACGATTTAAGCCATTGTTTTTTTTCGTACTAAATCATTCAAATAGCGTTTTAGCTTTTTCTTCAATTTTTTTAGCATAGCCGCTCCTTCCTTTCCTTATTGTAAAACATACACGTATATTCATCGGGTTTTCTTGCATTATCTTATTCATCGTTTATCGTTTAAGTGCTGGTATGAATAGCACGTCATAATTGACAGTCATTTTACTCGTTATGTGTATAGTATGAGAAAGATGAGAAAAGAAAATTCATTTAGAAAAACCTTGGTACTCGTTCTCGTTAATATATGTGTATGATATGGATAAGGTTAGAAAGCGAATACTTACTTTAAGTATGGTTAATATGTTATACTTTTTTTTGGTATTTGAAAAGTAATAGTAAAGTTAGAAGTATATAAGAAGTGGAAAGGGTTTTGATAAATGAATGATAAAATTGTCTTTTTTGATATTGATGGAACATTGTTAGATCATGATAAAAAAATTCCGCAATCTACAAGAGAAGCGGTGCGTACTTTACAAGAAAAGGGAGTCCATGTGGCAATTGCAACGGGACGTGCTCCATTTATGTTCGAAGATATCCGTCATGAGCTCAATATTCATAATTATGTTAGTTTTAATGGTCAATATGTTGTATTTGAGGATGAGGTCATCTTTAAAAATCCACTACGTCCAGAAGCACTTCGTAAATTTACAACATTTGCAAAGCAAGAAGGGTATCCACTTGTTTATTTAGATGAACAAGATATGAAAGTAACGGTAGAATATCATGATTATGTAAAAGAAGGTTTGGGGAGTTTGCATTTTGAACACCCGGTATATGAGCCTAATTTTTATGAAAACCGTGATATTTATCAAACGCTTGTTTTCTGTCAAACAGGTGAAGAAGAAAAGTTTATTCATGATTATCCAGATTTTCATTTTATTCGTTGGCACGCATATTCAATGGATATTCTTCCAAATGGAGGTTCAAAAGCGAAAGGAATCGAAAAGTTTATTGAAAAATTAGGATTTCAGAAAGAACAAGTGTATGCTTTTGGGGATGGACTGAATGATTTAGAAATGATTGAAGCAGTTGGAACAGGAATTGTAATGGGAAATGGTCATGAAGAGCTGAAGAAACTTGCAAATTATGTAACAAAAGATGTGAGTGAAGACGGGATTCATCACGGGCTACAGTGGGCTGGATTAATTTAAGATAGAGATGAAAACCATTTCATAAAGAAAAATCAGATAAGAATAAAAAAGCAGAAGCGTGGCTTCTGCTTTTTAGCGTTCAAGAGGTTTTGCGTTTTCAGGAGCAGCAAAAGGATTATCTTGATTAATATGGTCATAAAACATGACGCCATTTAAATGATCGATTTCATGTTGAAAGACAATCGCTGGTAAGCCTTTTAACCGTAATTTTACTTCTTCTCCATCAACAGTTGTTGCTTTCACTGTAATTCTTGCATAGCGAGGAACGTATCCAGGTACTTCACGATCGACAGATAAACATCCTTCGCCAGCTGGTAAGTATGTACGTTCAACGGAATGACTAATAATTTTTGGATTGAACAATGCATAGCTATATAATGTTTCATGTGCATCTGTAACATGAATCGCAATCATTCTTTTCGAAATACCAATTTGTGGAGCCGCTAATCCAATCCCTGGGCGCAAATTATATTTTTCAACCATTTCCGGATTTTGACTGTTTATGACAAATTCAATCATTTCTTTTAGTGTTTGTGTATCTTCTTCGCTAGCTGGTAGCTGTACTTCTTCTGCTACTGCTCTGAGAATCGGATTTCCTTCACGAATTACATCGTTCATTGTAAGCATATGTAATCTCTCCTTTCTCCTTAAGTCTACCAAAGGAAATAAAAAAAGTCATGGCAAAGCATATGTAGTACATTGCGAAAAGAGTGTCTTGTTCAAATTTTCAATTCCTTGAAGGAAAAAAGACCCCAAAAAAATCAGGTTTCACTGACTTTTGGGGCACCTCTTTTTCATAGTTGTTGTGTCTTACATTAACGAATACAAGCAGCACCAACGATAATTAAAAGGATAAACAATACAACGATTAAAGCAAAACCGCGTCCAGATCCGCCGCAAGAACCGCCGTAGCCGTAAGAAGGGTATGAGCAAGTTGGATAACAATATGTGTATCCGTACATATATATGACCTCCTTTATCATTTTCCGCTAATATTGCGGTTACTTATAATGTATGGAAGAGTAGAGGGAAATGTATGGGCATTTACCTAGAAAAGGAAGAAGTGTTGCATATTTTTGTTGTAAAGAGAGAAAAACTAAAGAGAATTAAATCGTTTACATATTATTCTAGGGTCAAGAACAAGTGAAACAGGGAATAATATAACAGTAGGTATATGCTTACTAATACAGATGTGAAAATAAAAACATGTATGGATGGCGAAACCTTCAATGTTGTTCATAAAAAAATCGTAATTAAAGTAATTGACATCGTGATTAGAATAGTTGTAAACTAAAAAACGTGATCAAGATTGTATTAATATGTTTCTAAAAAAACATTAGTACAGATTGTTAGGTACACAAATTTATTCTCAGCCGATAAGGATTCCTATCGGTTTACATGATTGCGTTTTCTTTCTAGATGTATGCTAGTGAAAGCGTTTCAGAATATGGTTCAAGAGAGGAAGAGGTGAACGGAATGGGTACTAAAACAAAAAAGACCCTATTTAATGTTGATGAGCAAATGAAAGCTATCGCAGCTCAATTTGAAACATTACAAATTTTAAATGAAAAAGGCGAAGTTGTGAATGAAGCAGCAATGCCTAATTTAACTGATGATCAATTAAAAGAATTAATGCGCCGTATGGTGTATACTCGCGTACTAGATCAACGTTCTATTTCTTTAAACCGTCAAGGACGTTTAGGTTTCTATGCACCAACAGCTGGACAAGAAGCTTCTCAATTAGCAAGTCATTTTGCGCTTGAAGCAGACGACTTTATTTTACCAGGATATCGTGACGTTCCACAATTAGTATGGCACGGTCTACCATTATACCAAGCATTCTTATTCTCTCGTGGACATTTCATGGGTAACCAAATGCCAGAGAACGTAAATGCACTTCCTCCACAAATTATTATCGGTGCGCAAATTATCCAAACTGCTGGTGTTGCGTTAGGTATGAAATTACGTGGTAAAAAATCTGTTGCAATTACTTACACTGGTGACGGCGGTGCATCTCAAGGTGACTTCTATGAAGGTATGAACTTTGCAGGTGCGTTCAAAGCTCCAGCAATCTTTGTTGTTCAAAACAACCGTTATGCAATCTCTACTCCAGTAGAAAAACAATCTGCAGCAAAAACTGTAGCTCAAAAAGCAGTAGCAGCAGGTATTTATGGAATTCAAGTAGACGGTATGGACCCATTAGCTGTATATACAGCAACTGCTTTTGCTCGTGAGCGCGCAGTAAATGGTGAAGGTCCTACTTTAATCGAGACTTTAACATTCCGTTATGGTCCACATACAATGGCTGGTGATGACCCAACTCGTTACCGTACAAAAGATATCGAAAATGAATGGGAACAAAAAGACCCAATCGTACGCTTCCGTGCATTCTTAGAAAATAAAGGCCTATGGTCTCAAGAAGAAGAAGAAAAAGTAATCGAAGAAGCAAAAGAAGATATCAAACAAGCTATTGCTAAGGCTGACCAAGCTCCAAAACAAAAAGTAACTGATTTAATGGAAATCATGTACGAAGAAATGCCTTACAACTTAGCTGAACAATATGAAATTTACAAAGAAAAGGAGTCGAAGTAAGCCATGGCTCAAATGACAATGATTCAAGCAATCACTGATGCTTTACGCGTTGAAATGAAAAATGATCCTAACGTACTTGTTTTTGGTGAAGACGTTGGTGTAAACGGCGGTGTATTCCGTGCTACTGAAGGTTTGCAAGCTGAATTTGGCGAAGACCGTGTAATGGATACTCCACTTGCAGAATCTGGTATTGGTGGACTTTCAATCGGTTTAGCACTTCAAGGCTTCCGTCCAGTTCCAGAAATTCAATTCTTCGGTTTCGTTTACGAAGTAATGGATTCAATTGCTGGTCAAATGGCTCGTATGCGTTATCGTTCTGGTGGTCGTTGGACTGCTCCAATCACAGTTCGTTCTCCATTCGGTGGTGGCGTTCATACTCCAGAATTACACGCTGATAGCTTAGAAGGTTTAGTGGCACAACAACCAGGTCTAAAAGTTGTTATCCCATCTACTCCATACGATGCAAAAGGTCTTTTAATTTCTGCGATTCGTGACAACGATCCAGTTATTTACCTAGAGCATATGAAATTATATCGTTCATTCCGCCAAGAAGTACCAGAAGGCGAATACACAATTGAATTAGGCAAAGCTGAGGTAAAACGCGAAGGTAAAGATGTATCTGTTTTTGCGTACGGTGCTATGGTACATGCTGCATTAAAAGCTGCTGAAGAGCTTGAAAAAGAAGGTATCTCTTTAGAGGTTGTTGACTTACGTACAGTTCAACCATTAGACATCGAAACAATCATTGCATCTGTTGAGAAAACAGGCCGTGCAATCGTTGTTCAAGAAGCTCAAAAACAAGCTGGTATTGCAGCAAACGTGGTAGCGGAAATTAATGACCGCGCAATCTTAAGCTTAGAAGCTCCAGTTCTACGTGTTGCAGCTGCTGATACAGTATTCCCATTCTCTCAAGCTGAGAGCGTATGGTTACCAAACCATAAAGATATTGTTGAAGCTGTTAAAAAAGTAATGAACTTCTAATTTTAGTTATTCATGTGCAAAAGAAGTCAGCACATGCTGATTTCTTTTGTACATATTCCATAATAATGAAATGAATCAGGGGGATGAATTCCGTGGCATTTGAATTTAAACTACCAGATATCGGTGAAGGTATCCACGAAGGTGAAATCGTAAAATGGTTTATTAAACCAGGCGATGAAGTAAACGAAGACGATGTACTTCTTGAAGTACAAAATGATAAAGCAGTAGTAGAAATTCCTTCTCCTGTAAAAGGTAAAGTACTTGAAGTACTTGTAGAAGAAGGAACAGTTGCAGTAGTAGGAGATGTTCTTGTTAGATTTGACGCTCCTGGTTACGAAAACCTTAAATTTAAAGGTGACGAGCATGACGATGCTCCAAAAGCTGAGGAAGCAAAAGAAGAAGCTCCAGCAGCAGCTACTCCAGCGCCAGAAACAACAAATGAACGCGTAATCGCTATGCCATCTGTTCGTAAATATGCTCGTGAAAAAGGTGTAGACATCCATAAAGTAGCTGGATCTGGTAAAAACGGTCGCATTGTAAAAGCTGACATCGATGCATTTGTAAATGGTGGACAAGCAGCGACTACTGAAGCTCCAGCAGCAGCAGCTACTCCAGTGGCTCAAGAAGAGGCACCAAAAGCACAACCAATCCCAGCTGGTGAATACCCAGAAACTCGGGAGAAAATGAGCGGTATCCGTAAAGCGATTGCTAAAGCAATGGTTAACTCTAAACATACAGCTCCTCACGTAACATTAATGGACGAAGTAGATGTAACAGAGCTTGTTGCTCATCGTAAGAAATTCAAAGCTGTTGCAGCTGACAAAGGTATTAAATTAACTTACCTTCCATATGTTGTAAAAGCTTTAACATCTGCATTACGTGAATTCCCAATGTTGAACACTTCTTTAGATGATGCAACTCAAGAAATTGTTCATAAACATTACTTCAATATTGGTATCGCAGCTGATACTGATAAAGGTCTTTTAGTACCAGTTGTTAAAGATGCTGATCGCAAGTCTATCTTTGCAATCTCTAATGAGATTAATGAGCTTGCTACAAAAGCACGCGAAGGTCGCTTAGCTCCTGCTGAAATGAAAGGTGCTTCTTGCACAATCACAAACATTGGTTCTGCAGGTGGACAATGGTTCACTCCAGTTATCAATCACCCAGAAGTAGCAATCCTTGGTATTGGTCGCATCGCTGAAAAACCAGTTGTAAAAAATGGTGAGATCGTTGCAGCTCCAGTATTAGCATTATCTCTAAGCTTTGACCATCGTTTAATTGACGGTGCAACTGCTCAAAAAGCATTAAACCAAATTAAACGTCTATTAAACGACCCACAATTATTAGTAATGGAGGCGTAATAACAATGGTAGTAGGAGATTTCCCAATTGAATTAGATACAGTCGTTGTTGGTGCAGGTCCTGGTGGATATGTTGCAGCAATTCGTGCAGCACAATTAGGTCAAAAGGTAGCAGTTATTGAAAAAGCTAACCTTGGTGGTGTATGCTTAAACGTTGGATGTATTCCTTCTAAAGCGTTAATTAATGCAGGTCATCGTTTTGAGCATGCAAAACATTCTGATGACATGGGTATTATCGCTGAAAACGTAAAAGTGGATTTCACAAAAGTTCAAGAATGGAAAAATGGCGTAGTTAAGAAATTAACTGGCGGTGTAGAAGGCCTTCTTAAAGGAAACAAAGTTGAAATCATTCGCGGTGAAGCTTACTTCGTAGATGCGAATACATTACGTGTAATGACTGAAGATGCAGCACAAACTTATACATTCAAAAATGCAATCCTTGCAACTGGTTCTACACCAATTGAAATTCCAGGATTCAAATACTCTAAACGTGTTATCAACTCTACAGGTGCTTTAAGCTTACCTGAAATTCCTAAAAAACTTGTTGTAATCGGCGGCGGTTACATCGGTATGGAATTAGGTACTGCTTATGCTAACTTCGGTACAGAAGTTACTGTAGTAGAAGCTGGTGACGAAATCTTAGCTGGTTTCGAAAAAGCAATGAGCTCAGTTGTGAAACGCGCTCTTCAGAAAAAAGGAAACGTTACAATCCATACGAAAGCTATGGCTAAAGGCGTTGAAGAAACTGAAAACGGCGTAAAAGTTAGCTTCGAAGTAAAAGGCGAAGTACAAACTGTAGAAGCAGATTACGTATTAGTAACTGTAGGTCGTCGTCCAAATACGCAAGAAATCGGTCTTGAGCAAGTTGGAATTAAAATGACTGATCGCGGTCTAATCGAAATCGATGAGCAATGTCGTACAAATGTATCAAACATCTATGCAATCGGTGATATCGTTCCTGGACCACCATTAGCGCACAAAGCTTCTTACGAAGGTAAAGTAGCAGCTGAAGCTATTAGTGGCCATGCAGCAGCAATCGATTACATTGGAATTCCAGCAGTATGCTTCACTGATCCAGAATTAGCATCTGTTGGTTATACAAAGAAACAAGCAGAAGAAGCTGGAATGAGCGTAGCTGTATCTAAATTCCCATTCGCTGCAAACGGTCGTGCATTATCATTAAACAGCACAGACGGTTTCTTACAACTTGTAACACGTAAAGAAGATGGTCTTCTTGTAGGTGCGCAAGTTGCAGGTGCAGGTGCTTCTGATATTATCTCTGAGCTAGGACTAGCTATCGAAGCTGGTATGACAGCAGAAGATATTGCACAAACAATCCATGCTCACCCAACATTAGGTGAAATTACAATGGAAGCAGCAGAAGTTGCTCTTGGAATGCCAATTCACATTGTAAAATAATATAGTAAGTAAGAAAAAACGTCTCTTATTCTGTAAGAGACGTTTTTTCTTACTTTGAAGGTTTTTTTTATTTCGCTATTTTAGGGTAGTAGCAGCTCGATTGGTGAGGGCTCATAATCAGTAGGGGGATGAAGAACACCCCACTGATTAAAATTACACTTTATTGGAGTTGTTGTATGGAGACAAACTTGTAGATGTGAAACGAAAGCAGTTCACCCTATAAAGGATTGTGGTTTTAAGAAAATAAACTTGTTCCTATTATGGAATTGATTTGCTTTCAATCCCATATATTATAATAAAATAGAGCATGTCAAAGGAGACGGTTCCGTGAAATTCATACATGTTATATTTTATCATTTTCTTTTATGGAGTGGTTTTTCTATTGTGTTATCCTTATCAAGTGGTGATAAGGTTCATTATAAAATAATGCTCTTCTTTGTGTTTCTCTATCTTGCATATGTAATTGCGTATGTTATGCTTCCTATAAGAAAACAAGCATTTATTCTCACTTGTATAAATAGCATCTTGTTTTTAATCATATCGTACCTCTTTTAAATCTTATCGTTTATAAAAATACATGGTTCTTCCATTAAATAGTTGTAGTTCACCCTCTAATTTTTTTGCTAAAAAACGACAAAATTCATTTGCTTTTCCTTTGTCCCCAAATGTTGCTGTAGAAGGCAAAGAAATTTGAATAAAGGTTTGGTCATTTTCCGAGTCAACTCCTACATAAATACAGTTATATCTCTCATGATTCGATTTTAGTTCTAGCGTCGAATTTGAAGTATCCACTATTTCATAAGGGAAGGCAAAGTTTGCATATGCGTAATGAATTTGCCTGCCAGTTTGTGAAGTGATTGTTTTATAATATTGAAAAAGTTCTTTTATGTCGTCTAATGAGACAGACTGTGTTTTAGATTTAGATACAAGTTTTATAAAGGCATGCTGCATAAAAAATCTCCTCCTAACGTCATTTACAATTTCATTGTAACATTATTGTAAATTTTTTGACAATTAAAAGGTTATTGCTTTTTTTCGTGTAATATATACGGGAAGGAAATGGTCTTTAGAAAGGAGCAGTAAGATGTTCGAGAAATTGTATGATGAACATGAGAATGTCCATATACGCTTTTTAGGATTTATGACGCATGAAAATCGCTATGATTTTGGAGTTATTTATACAAATATGTTTTTTGGAAAACCACTTGTCGTTTGTATGCAGACGGGGCGAGCAACACTTCTTGGACCAGATGATGTAGAAAATACCCAACATTTACAAGAAATATTTAAATTGGCATCAGAAGTAGAAGCGAATGATTTAGCACAATTTTTTAAATTTCTTGTTCCACAAACTTCCTCTGTACATGCTGAGTATGAAGAATGAAAAACAGAAACAGTCGTATGAAATATGGCTGTTTTTTGTATGATTGTTTCATACTAATATGAAATAAAAATTTTTAATGTGTTATACTAAAAACCTATTGACTTAAAAAGTATAACATATTAAAATGAAGTCAGAAAGTTAAGCGGTTACAAAAAAGTTTTTGGGATTACAAACTTAGGGGGAAAAGAAAAATGGGAACAATCGTATGTCAAGATTGTGAAAATACAATCGCACACTTCGAAGATGAAAAGGTAACAATACTTTACGGCAAATGTGGATCTTGCGGATGTGGTCACAAGGAACATACAAAGGCCCAGTAGTATATAAATTTGGCAGCTAGAAAAGTTTTTAGGACCATTAACTTAGGGGGAAAGAAAAATGGGAACAATTGTATGTCAAATTTGTGAAAGTACAATCGCATACTTTGAAGAGGAAAAAACAACAGTACTTTATGGGAAATGTGGGTCTCATTGCGAATGCAATCACAAGGAACATGCAAAAGCCCAATAATATATAGAACGTGTAAAGAATTCAATATAACAGTATGAAAGAAACTTAGGGGGAAAAGAAGATGGGAACAATCGTATGCCAAGTTTGTGAAGAAACAATCGCGCATTTTGAGGATGAAAAAACGACAGTACTTTACGGCAAATGTGGATCTCATTGTAAATGTGACCATAAGCAACATGTAAAAGCTTAATAGTAGAAAAAAGCGTCTGCGTATGCAGACGCTTTTTTAATAGATGGTAGTTGTGTGTCCGATAGTTGCTACAATTGCATCGTCTCTAATCGGGATAAATCCTAGTGAGGTTTGTGGCGGGGGATGAGAAGCATATTGACTCATGATGCGACTATCTATACGCGTAATAAAATCGGTTAAATAGGCTGAAATAAAAGCAGAGGGGATTCTTCTATCATTTAACAGATAAATGATTTGTTCTTTTGTTTTTACACCAACTCCATGACCGTAATAAAAAGAGTTACCTAAATAAATTGCATTTTCTCCTTGCCATTCGATAGAAGCAGGATTCACTTGAGGATTTTTAAAGTAGACTAAATCACCTGGTACAATATCTCCACCTGTCTTTGTCATTAATTTTAAATCACGATCATAATCCCATGTATATAATAGAAGGTTTGCAAATAAATGGTTGAATATTTCTTCATCATATAGCTCTAACAATGCTTTATAAAATATAATAATCATTGCTGTTGCACATTCAGTTCCGTACATTTTCCCATTTTTAAAAATATCTCGTATGGCAATAGAAGATGATACACCGGGACGCAATCGAAATCCTCCTAGCGCTGTTCGTTGCCAATATTCTTCATTACAAAAAGATGTCACGAATGTACGGAACTGAAATCCACTTTGAAAAAGTTCCAATGCAGAGGTAATAATATGCATCCTTATATTTAAATCAAAGTTGAGTTCAGCGACTGTCCGAAAGGAGTATACTTCTTGATTTCCAGTCATGATAGATAACATTTGTTGTTTTTCGTTAGCAAATGATTCATTTTCATTCATGATATAAGGATGTACAATAGAACGACCAATCACAATCATAATGGTATCCCACCTATACGTTACATTCTGTAATAGCGTATGAATGAAAGAGGAAATGGTGAAAAAAAAGCCTATCAACTAACTGATAGGCTTAAATTCCTTAATGACACGCAATGTTTGGAGTGTCATATCTTCTGGACCTTGAACAGGTAATCCAGCTTCTAAATTTTTCTGGATATAATCTAAGTTTTCTTGTGTAATAATTTCTCCTGGAGTAAAGATTGGAATCCCTGGTGGATAAACCATTACAAAATCAGCTATAATGCGGCCAGCAGCATCTTCAAACGGAATAACTTCTGTTTCTGAATAAAAAGCATCTCGTGGAGAAAGGGCTAGTACAGGAATTTCTGGGATTTCTACTTGTACTTGAACGCCTTTATCTGCACGATGTTTAAATGTTGTGGCTAGTTCTTGTAGAGCTGCAATGAGTACATTTGTCTCGTCTTCCGTGTCTCCTAGTGTAATCAGGCATAGAATGTTATATAGGTCTGAAAGCTCGACTTCAATATTATAGTGTTTTCTTAACCATAACTCGGCTTCATGGCCTGTAATTCCTAAGTCTTTTACAGATATGATAAGCTTCGTTGGATCGTAACGAAATGTTGCGTCGGTACCTAACATTTCTTTTCCAGGACAATAAAGATGTTCAATATGATTTACAGCATTACGAACACGCTCAGCTAGCTTTATTGTTTTTGTTATTAACTCTTTTCCTTCTGTTGCCAGTCGTTTTCTTGCAACATCAAGGGAAGCTAATAAAATATAAGAAGTCGATGTTGTAGTAAGCATGCTAATGATGGATTGGACATGCTTTACATTTACAAGGCCCTCTCTTACATTTAAAATGGAACTTTGTGTTAAAGAGCCACCTAGTTTATGCACACTTGTTGCAGCCATATCTGCGCCAGCTTGCATCGCTGACATCGGTAACTCATCATGGAAATGAATATGGACACCATGAGCTTCATCAACTAGTACAGGTATTTCATAGGAATGGGCTAATTCAACAATTTGCTGCAAATCTGCGGCAAATCCAAAGTATGTTGGATTAATTACAAGTAATCCTTTCGCATCGGGATGTTCATCGAGTGCTTTTTTTACAGAATGTATGGTAATACCATGTGAAATACCAAGTTTCGCATCAATTTCAGGATGAATGAAAATTGGTTTTGCACCTGAGAAAATAATGGCTGACATTACAGATTTATGAACGTTTCGTGGTACAAGAATTTTATCTCCGGGACCACATACGCTCATCACCATTGTCATAATTGCTCCGCTTGTACCTTGAACGGAAAAAAACGTATGATCTGCACCGAACGCTGCTGCGGCTAAATCTTGTGCTTCTTTAATCATACCTTTTGGGTGATGTAAATCATCAAGCGGTGCAATGTTAATTAAGTCAATTGCTAATGCATTATGCCCAATAAATTCACGAAATACAGGATCCATTCCTTGTCCTTTCTTATGACCAGGAATATGGAATTGAATTGGATTTCGCTTACTGTGCTCTACTAAAGCGGTAAACAATGGTGTTTTGTATTGGGACAATCTATACACCCCTTCTTTTATTTATTTTGATTTGTTTTATGTGACTCTGTTCTATTAGAAGATGTTTTGTTATATCATCGTTCTCAAGAACTAGATTTGTTTGACTTACCACTCATAAAAAATGGAAGTATCATTTTATTTTCTATAAAACAAAAGCATTATATCACCAATAATTATAGATGTATAGAAAAATATTATTTTTAACTGTATGGATTTAAAATATAAAGTAGGGGATATATACCGAAACAGTTTATGGATATAATGACAGCTTAGACTAGCAAAATAGTGTATAATGCAAAGAGGCTATATCACGGATGAAATTGTAGTCTTTACGGTAGCATAATAACAGAACAATAAAGATAGATGAGGTGTAAATATGGAATATCAATATCCACTTGATTATGACTGGTCGAATGAAGAGATGATTACTGTTGTGAAATTTTATGAGGCGATAGAAAAAGCAAATGAAAAAGGAATTGTTAAAGAAGAATTGATGGATTTATATCGCAAGTTCAAAAGAATTGTTCCATCCAAAGCTGAAGAAAAGAAAATTGATAAAGAATTTCAGGAAGTAAGTGGTTATTCAATATACCGTACGATACAAAAAGGGAAAGATACAGAAGAGCATAAGATTGTTAAAATGTAAAAAAATTTTGAAAAATAAATTTTAGAGTGCTATAATATGATAACAACTAAAAACGGACAATAGCAATTGTCCGTTTTCTACTATCGATTGCAAATCTTATATAAAGGAAGGAGTGAGTGGATCGTCGATTCAATCTTAGTTTGAAATTGTTCATTTGTCATAGATGAAAATTCCTCTGGCGCTATATGAATTCCAACTAATAACTCAGCCTTTTTTACAGTAGCTAATCGTTCAATTATTTTTTGTAATTCTTTTGATTCTAATGTGTCATGTGGTAGAACATCTGGTTTAGTGTGGTCAATGGACCAAACGAAGTGATTTGGTATATTTGTTTTTAAATCATTTAAATGTTCTAATAAGGCATGAGCCGCCACCTCTTTTTGTGGACACTCATAGATTAAACCAAAGTATATGAAAGCATGGGTGCCCCATAAGCCAATTTGAAAGTGTGGTAACATTTTATAGCCGCGTTTATTTGTTGAAAAAGCAACCCAAGTATCGTTTGGTGGATTGACTTTGCGACGTGCATGTTTGGCAACATGATAGAAAAAAGGTTCGCCAGTTTGGTCAGATAAGTAATGGGAAAATTGTTCCCCTAATGTTTCTAATTTTGGCTGGATATGTGTTTTGATTGCATTCATACGTCTTTCAAGACCGTCAACTGAAAAGACAGCAAAGTCAGCTGATTGAAAAGTTTGTAATGTCATAATCGTTCCTCCAACTCCTAGTTTGTTTTTATTTTAGCATAGCTTGTACGATTCATAAAAAGAACAGCACAAAAAAATCGGTAAAAAAATATAAATTTGTTGCATAGATACTTTATCCAACATAGTATAGTATAAAACAAAAAATCAGAAAATTAAGTTAATTCTAGTCCGAGGGCAGACGAATATTGGGAGGAGGCAAATACTATGAGACAAGTGATTAATGCATTAAAGAGAACAGATGCAGAAAAAAGAATTCCGGTATTAAGATTAGAGTTAGATTATGAATTAGCAACGTTATATGATGCGATGATGGAAAATGACAATCAGAAAAAAGAAGAGTGTGTCCAAAAATTGGAAGTCTTAAGACTTGAAATGATTCGTTTAGAAGCGTAATAATAGTATATGTATAAAAATTAAGTTGGTGCGAACCTTATAAAGGGTTCGTTTTTTCTGTGAACAGTATAGATCGGAGTGTTTAAAATATGCAAGAGGTATGGAAAGAAATTGATACACATGCAAAACAGTGGGTTCGAGAAGCAGGAGCGAGCTTAAGGGCATCGCTAAAACAAGCCCTTATCATTGAAACAAAGTCAAATGCGGCCGATCTAGTAACGAATATGGATCGGGAAATAGAACAATTTTTTATTGGGAAAATTAAAGAAACATTCCCAGAACATTATATTTTAGGAGAAGAAGGGTATGGGGATGAAGTCACTTCTTCTAATGGGATTGTTTGGTTAATTGATCCAATTGATGGTACGATGAATTTTGTTCATCAAAAACGAAATTTTGCTATTTCGATTGGTATTTATGAGAACGGTATCGGAATAATCGGCCTTATCTATGATCCCGTACATGATGAGTTATACCATGCTGTAAAAGGGGAAGGAGCGTTTTGTAATGGTGTATCTATTCCGATGTTACAAGAAGGAGCGTTAGAAAGTAGCATAGTTGCTTTAAATGCGACATGGCTTACTGATAACCCGTTGCTTCATATGGAAAAAATGATGCAGCTTGTTACAAAGGCAAGAGGAACACGTTCGTATGGTTGTGCGGCATTAGAGATGGTCTATGTGGCAACTGGAAGGTTGGATGCTTATATAACGCCGCGGTTATCTCCTTGGGATTTTGGTGGTGGGAAAATTATTGTTGAAGAAGTTGGTGGCAAAGTGACAACATTTACTGGGACACCAATTTCTATTGTAGAAAAAAGTAGTGTACTAGTGGCGAAACCTGGCGTATATGATGAATTATTACCATTTGTATCACAATAACAAAAAAAGTAAGAGGCTATAGAAAGCTTCTTACTTTTTCACGTTATTGTGATTTGCGCATTTTTCGTTTTGTTATAAAGCCGTATCCAACTGTAACAAATGTACCAATAATGCAAATAATAATACCAATGGGACTATTTTCAGCAATCATAATACCAATGCCGATTAAGAAAATAACACCGATAATAGCTGTTAATAAAAAGCGGTACTGAATGTGTTCCATATCTTCACCCTCCAATTTTATTTTACTTTCACAAAAGTAAGAATACAACTATATTTTTATTCTTGATTTTATTTTGATTGCCATTATATCCTCTTCGCTCTTATAATAGAGAAGGATTAAAAAGACACTAGGAGTTGGACATGTTGAAAAAACGACAAGATTTACGTAATATAGCAATTATTGCCCACGTTGACCATGGTAAAACAACACTTGTTGACCAGTTATTACGTCAAGCGGGAACGTTCCGTGCAAATGAGCATGTAGAAGAACGTGCAATGGATTCGAATGATTTAGAGAGAGAACGCGGTATTACGATTTTAGCGAAAAATACAGCGATTCACTATGAAGATAAACGAATTAACATTTTAGATACACCTGGACACGCTGATTTCGGTGGTGAAGTAGAACGAATCATGCGAATGGTTGATGGTGTTTTACTTGTTGTTGATGCATATGAAGGTTGTATGCCACAAACACGATTTGTATTAAAGAAAGCACTTGAGCAAAATTTAACGCCAATCGTTGTTGTAAACAAAATTGACCGCGACTTTGCTCGTCCAGAAGAAGTTGTTGATGAAGTATTAGATTTATTCATTGAGCTAGGTGCAAATGAAGATCAATTAGAGTTCCCGGTTGTATTCGCTTCAGCGATGAACGGAACAGCAAGCTTGGATCCAAATCCAGCAAATCAAGAAGAGAATATGAAATCATTATTTGAAACAATTATCAATCATATTCCAGCACCAATCGATAATAGCGATGAGCCATTGCAATTCCAAGTAGCTCTTCTTGACTATAATGATTATGTAGGTCGTATCGGAGTTGGGCGCGTATTCCGCGGTACAATGAAGGTAGGACAGCAAGTTGCTTTAATGAAGGTTGACGGAAGTGTGAAGCAATTCCGCGTAACAAAAATCTTTGGTTACATGGGATTAAAACGTCAAGAAATTGAAGAAGCAAAAGCTGGCGATTTAGTAGCTGTTTCTGGTATGGAAGACATTAACGTTGGGGAAACAGTATGTCCGATTGAACATCAAGAAGCTCTACCTTTATTACGTATTGATGAGCCGACATTACAAATGACGTTCCTTGTAAATAACAGCCCATTTGCAGGTCGTGAAGGAAAATATATTACATCTCGTAAAATCGAAGAGCGTCTTCGCTCGCAATTAGAAACAGATGTAAGTTTACGTGTAGAGAATACAGACTCTCCTGATGCATGGATTGTATCTGGCCGTGGGGAATTACATTTGTCAATCTTAATTGAAAATATGCGTCGTGAAGGCTATGAATTACAAGTATCAAAACCAGAAGTAATTATTAAAGACGTCGATGGTGTGAGATGTGAGCCTGTAGAGCGCGTACAAATCGATGTACCAGAAGAATACACTGGTTCCATTATGGAATCTATGGGAGCTCGTAAAGGTGAAATGTTAGATATGGTGAATAACGGAAATGGTCAAGTTCGTCTAACATTTATGGTACCAGCACGTGGATTAATTGGTTATACAACAGAATTCTTAACGTTAACACGTGGTTATGGTATTTTGAACCACACATTTGACAGCTATCAACCAGTACATGCTGGACAAGTTGGTGGACGTCGTCAAGGTGTTCTCGTTTCACTCGAAACAGGGAAAGCATCACAATACGGTATTATGCAAGTTGAAGATCGCGGTGTCATCTTCGTTGAACCTGGTACAGAAGTATATACAGGTATGATTGTTGGAGAGCATACACGTGAAAATGATTTAACGGTTAACATTGTAAAAATGAAACAACAAACTAACGTTCGTTCTGCAACAAAAGATCAAACTTCAACAATGAAAAAACCACGCATTATGACATTAGAAGAATCATTAGAGTATTTAAATGATGATGAGTATTGTGAAGTAACGCCAGAATCTATTCGTCTGCGCAAAAAAATTCTAGATAAAAATGAACGTGAAAAAGCTGCGAAGAGAAAGAAATCTGTAGAAGCGTAAGAGAAGGAGCTGTCTTTTCAAAAGACGGCTCTTTTTTTAAGGGTTATTTTTTGAAAATTTACTCTTTTTAGTGGACAGTATTTTTGTTGCAAGGTACTCTTATAGTAGGTAGTGGAAAATATAATAAAAACTAGAAGAACGCGATTTTTGTTGTTAGTAGGGGGAGAAAAGAGGATGCTTGAGAAAATGTCTTTTTTTGCAAAGCTATATCAAGTAGATGTAAATCCTAAAATGGGAATGTGGATGCTTTACGGCACTATTATCGTTTTAAGTGCCATTGTTTATCATTTAGGGTTTGCGAGGAAGTTATCGGTATTAAAAAATGTTGTTATTTATGCTTTGTTAGCGATTGGATGCACCGTTCTTACATTTTTTGCTGTTTTTTTACCAGTTGGGGAAGGGCTTGTTGTAGCGATAATTGTATTAGGAATTTATAAACTGCGCCTGCGACAAGCAAAACAACAAAAAGTAAGTTAAGAGGAGGGGAACTTCATGCATTCCGTACAAGATGCATTATACAACTGGTTAACAATCAAAATAATTGTTGAAGCACGACCAGATGATATAGCTGCGCAAGAAACCTATGAGCTATTTCACAACATATTATATGAAGATCATCAATTAAAGAATGTGAAAGTAGAAAAAAGAGAAGAGATGTATATAGTTACGTATGAAAAAGAGAAAGAAATGGGTTATGCGAGGTTTCCGTTAGAATTAATCGATTGTTTTATAGACTAGATAAAGTGAAACTTTAATCAGTGTGGTTCTCTTCATCCCCCACTGATTATGAGGCTTCACCAATCGGGAACCAGAGAAATATAAATAAGCCCTTATCTGAATGATTAAGGACTTATTTATGTTACCACTCATCTTCTACTGTTTTATCTTGGTATAAATGAAACTTTCCGGTTGCGTGGCGTTTCATTGTACGTTCTGCAATACGTTCTGTACATTCTGGGCACAGATATGTATGAATTGGGCGGTTACGAAGCTTTTTAGCCAAAGGATTTTCATCATCTAGCTTATCTTTTTTATCGCAAATCATGCATTTGACTCTCATTTCGTCACCTCAATACAAATTCTATCGATATAAGTATATCATGTAAGTTCAATGTTTTTGAGATATAGAGGAAAAAAATAATATTTTCGCAATTCTAAAAATAAGTTATCCTAAAGATAGGAAACATTTGGAGGTGGAAATATGGCGAATATAGTGGAGCTTAAATTATCGGAATCTTTCATACGAATTTTACGTAGAGAGAATATTGTTACAGTTGCTACAGTTGATTTTGAAAAAAAGATTCCCAATGTAAGTGCTATTTCATGGATATATGCAATGAGTGAAGAAAGTATTCGTTTTGCTGTTGATCAGCGCTCGCGTATTGTAGAAAATTTGCGTCACAATACAGGAATTGTATTCACAATCATGGCGAATGAATCCGTATTTTCCATAAGCGGCGAGGCAAAATTTATAACTGAAAAGATGGAAGGAATTCCTTTGAAATTAACAGTGATAGAGGTAGCGATAAAAGAGGTTCGTGATGTGATGTTTTATGGGGCAAGGCTTGCTACTGAACCAACTTTTGAGAAGACATATGATTTACGAGCGGCTAAACAATTAGATCATCAAGTGCTGACGGGTATGAAAGAATTATAAAGGCGATTATGTGTACCTTCTTCTTTTCAGCGAGTGAATAGATAACTTTTGTCTTCTTATAGGTTATAAATTTTGATTTGTTTTCTAAATTGAAGAGGAAGAAAAAATTAAATTTATATGAATTTCGATTCTACCTCGTTTGTACGGTACATATAATTATAACAATGGTTCGTCCATATTATTATGGATGAAACCCTTGTTCTACAAACTTAAAAGTGGAGTCAGGGGGTAACAGGTTGGATAAAATCTACGTGTTAGATACGAATGTACTTTTACAGGATCCGTTATCTATTTTTTCTTTTGAAACAAATGAAGTAGTGATTCCAGCAGTTGTATTAGAAGAGGTTGATTCGAAAAAGCGCTATATGGATGAAGTTGGACGAAATGCTCGCTATGTATCTAAGTTAATCGATAAATTTCGTGAACTTGGAAAGTTATATGACAGTATTCCTCTTGAAAATGGAGGGACATTTCGGATTGAGTTAAATCATCGTTCATTTGTTCAACTGCAAGACATTTTTGTAGAAAAAACAAATGATAATCGCATTTTAGCAGTGGCAAAAAATTTATCATTAGAAGAGCAAGAAAAAGAGGATGGAAAGCCAGTTATTTTAGTCAGTAAGGATGTCCTCGTCAGAGTGAAGGCGGACGCCTTAGGACTGCAAGCTGAAGATTATTTAAGCGATCGAGTTATTGAAGTGGAGAATATATATTCGGGTTTTTTAGAAGGTTACATATCAAAAGTACAATTGGATTATTTTTATGAAAAAGGAGAACTTCCTTTATCGGAAATTGCGAATCATCCGTTTTATCCCAATCAGTTTATTGTGATGAAAGATGCGCTTGGTGGATCAAGCTCTGCGCTTGGAATTGTAGATAGTTTAGGGAAAAAAGTGAAAAAGTTAGTGTTTCATAATGAACAAGTTTGGGGAATACGTCCGCGCAATGTACAGCAAATTATGGGATTAGAATTGTTGTTGCGAGAAGATATTCCGTTAGTTACTTTAACAGGAAAGGCGGGGACAGGGAAAACGTTGCTCGCTTTAGCTGCTGGGCTTATGCAAACAGAAGATTTAGGATTGTATAAAAAGCTCCTTGTAGCGAGGCCTATTGTTCCTGTTGGGAAAGATATCGGTTATTTACCAGGTGAAAAAGAGGAAAAGTTGAGACCGTGGATGCAACCGATTTTTGATAATCTTGAATATTTATTCAATACGAAAAAACCAGGGGAATTAGATGCTATATTAGCTGGTATGGGCTCAATTGAAGTAGAGGCACTGACGTATATAAGGGGAAGAAGTATTCCAGATCAATTTATTATTATCGATGAAGCGCAAAACTTAACAAAACATGAAGTGAAGACGATTTTAACAAGGGTAGGGGAAAAGAGTAAGATCGTATTAATGGGAGACCCGCAGCAAATTGATCATCCTTATTTAGATGAATATAATAATGGTTTAACATATGTGGTCGAGAAACTGAAGGAACAAAAAATTAGCGGTCATGTGAAGTTCGTGAAAGGTGAGCGATCTAATTTAGCTCAATTAGCAGCGGATTTATTGTAAAAAGGAGTAGGGATAATCCCTACTCCTTTTTGTCAAAACAGAAAAGAATCACTCGTGATTGAATACAGAATATCACTCATATAATTATGAATTTCCGGATATTTCGAACCGGATTATTTTGATTCGAACCATCTCCAAAATAAAGATGAACAGGCCCGTCTTCTCTCAGTGGTTTCCCATCTTTTGAAAAACCAAGAATGGCATCTTGTGCTTGTTCTAGCGGCAATGTAATTTCATCATGGAGTGTTTCTATCTTTACCTCAGTCGCATCGTCCATCACTTCCGCGTTTTTAAGAAAGGGTTGAAATGGCATTCCGAAAGTCCCTGTAATCAGTTTTTCCTTTTTAAATTGTTTGACGCTTTTTTGAATTGGTGGGAAAGCTGCTCCATCACGAATCTCTCGATCCCAATGTTCAGAAGTATGCTTTAAATATGTTTCTAATTCAGATGTTTCTTGTTGTGGTTCATGAAAGTAAGTTGTTAAGTCTACTTTTCGATCATCAAAAATCCAAACGCTTGGATCAATCGTAAGTGGAAAACGAACTTTTCCACTAATAAACAAAATTTCGCTCATTGTTGTTCCCCCATTTGTATTATACTCCCACTTTTCAGTATAATAGGATTAGACAAGGATGTCACAAAAAATGTTTCTATTGCAATTTGTCAAAACTATCGCTAATATTAATAGATAGGATAGGAGAGTAGGACGGAAACGGAGGGAATCAATTTGGCGTCTGAGACAGTAGCAAATCATCAGGAAAAGGCACTTGCCCTTCTACAAGCGGATGCGGAGAAGATTTTAAGACTTATTAAGGTACAAATGGACCACCTTACGATGCCGCAGTGTCCATTATATGAAGAAGTGCTAGATACACAAATGTTTGGTTTATCCCGTGAGGTTGACTTTGCGGTTCGTCTTGATCTTATTTCTGAAGAACAAGGAAAAGAGATGTTAGGAGAGCTTGAACGGGAATTATCGGCACTTCATGAAGCATTTACAAATAAAAAATGATGACGGGTTCAAATAAAGGGGCTCAAACTGAATCAGTTTGAGCTTTTTATTTGTCTATAAAGCAGGAAGACAATATATACATATGGAATACAACAATAATTAAAATGAAAATAGAAAGAGGAAATGAAATGAAAAAAATATGGAAAAGAATGGACTATTCATTATTACTTCCTCTTATTATTTTATGTGTGTTGGGAGTTATAATGGTATACAGTGCTAGCTCCATCGTTGCGATTATGAAGAATAAACCAGCGAACTTCTTTTTTAATAAACAATTATTCATTTTAGCTATTGGAGGAAGCGTATTCGTTCTTATTTCGATTATTCCGTATAGACTTTGGAGAAAAAGAATTATTGTAGTATTAATGAGCTTGGGAAGTATAGGATTATTAGCAGCGGCTTATTTGTTTGGTAAAGAGGTAAACGGTGCAAAAGGCTGGATATTAGGAATACAGCCGGCAGAATTCGTGAAAATAGTCATTATTATTTTATTAGCTCGTTTTTTTGCAAGGAAACAAGAGACGGATACGCCGGTTTTTCAAGGTTCCGCACTTACACTGTTTGTTGTTGGTTTGATCATGTTTATTATTTTAAAGCAAAATGATTTAGGAACGGACATATTAATTGGGGGCATGGTAGGAATTATGTTCCTTTGCTCAGGTGTTCGTATTAATATATGGATAAAACGATTTATATTAACCTCTATCGTTTGGATTCCTGTTCTGTATTTTATAGGGAATCACATGCTTAGCGAATATCAAAAAGCTCGTTTTGCTGTGTTTCTCGATCCATTTGCAGATCCACAAGGGAATGGATTTCAACTCATAAATTCGTATGTTGCTATTGCTTCAGGAGGTCTACATGGTAAGGGGCTAAGTAATAGTATACAAAAATATGGATATTTACCAGAACCGCAAACCGATTTTATTATGGCAATTATATCTGAAGAGCTTGGTTTTATCGGGGTAGCGATTGTTTTAATTAGTTTGTTACTGATTATTATTCGCGCATTTCGAATTGCACAAAAATGTAAAGATCCTTTTGGCAGTTTAATTGCAATTGGACTTGCCAGTTTAATTGGTGTTCAAACGTTTGTTAATGTTGGTGGTATGTCTGGCGTAATCCCACTTACTGGTGTACCTTTACCATTTGTCAGTTACGGTGGTAGTTCTTTAACGGCAAACTTAATTGCGATGGGCATATTATTTAATATAAGTAGTCATGTGAAACAGCAAGAGAAACAACGAAGAGAAGTGGAACCGGAAAGAGAGAAAAAGGAACCGCATCTTGTTGTGGTGAAATAAAGTGAAAGAATGATGAGTATTACAACATTATAATTTCCAGAAAAGAGGTTGTCCGAAAAGTTATATTTTAGGGCAACCTCTTTTCTTATAAGTTAAAGTGTTATACTTTTTGTTTGTTTGCAATAAAAGTATGTCATTTTTATTCGAATATGTTATACAAAAAGGGTGTTAGAATGTGGAGAGGTATGCTATACTATTTTTATGAAACAAATTGATTAGAAAACTTATCATTTGTTGAAAAATAAGGTATGATGTATAAAAATAAAGTGAAACTTTCTAGGTATAGGTTGAAAAAGAAAGTGAAGAACTTCACGCTCTTTAGGGTGTGTATCTATGTCTATGTAATCTCTAGAGTGGTAGGAAAGTAGAGGGGGAAAATTATGACAAAGCTGCAACGCATTAAAAAAGTATTGGTAGCTAATCGTGGAGAAATTGCAATTCGTGTATTTAGAGCTTGTGCAGAGCTTGGTTTAAGTACAGTTGCAATTTATTCAAAAGAAGATAGCCGTTCTTATCATCGATATAAAGCGGATGAATCTTATTTAGTAGGGGAAGGCAAGAAGCCGATTGATGCTTACTTGGATATTGAAGGGATTATTGAAATTGCTAAAAATAACAATGTAGATGCTATTCATCCTGGTTATGGCTTCTTATCAGAAAATATTCAATTTGCAAAACGCTGTGAAGAAGAGGGAATCATTTTTATTGGACCGAAAAGTAAACACCTAAATATGTTTGGAGATAAAGTAAAAGCAAGAACACAGGCGCAATTAGCAAATATTCCAGTCATTCCTGGTAGCGATGGACCTGTGGATTCATTAGAAGATGTTGAAGAATTTGCGGCAAAATATGGATACCCAATTATTATTAAAGCTTCCCTTGGTGGTGGCGGTAGAGGTATGCGTATTGTTCGCAATCATAATGAGCTGGAAGAATCATATAATCGAGCAAAATCAGAAGCGAAAGCAGCTTTTGGTAACGATGAAGTATATGTTGAAAAATTTGTTGAAAAACCTAAGCATATAGAAGTGCAAATATTAGCAGATGAAGAAGGGAATGTCGTTCATTTATATGAACGAGATTGCTCTGTACAACGTCGTCATCAAAAAGTGGTTGAAATTGCACCAAGTGTATCACTTTCGGATGACCTGCGCCATCGTATTTGTCAGGCGGCAGTGAAGTTGACGAAAAATGTGAATTATTTAAATGCTGGTACAGTGGAATTTCTTGTGAAAGGTGATGATTTTTATTTCATCGAAGTAAATCCACGTGTACAAGTAGAACATACGATTACAGAGATGATTACAGGGATTGATATCGTACAATCACAAATCTTAATCGCAGATGGCCACACTTTACATAGCGAGATTGTGAGCATACCAAAACAAGAAGATATCATCATTCATGGTTATGCCATCCAATCACGTGTAACAACAGAAGATCCGCTCAATAACTTTATGCCTGATACAGGAAAAATTATGGCATACCGTTCGGGTGGAGGATTCGGTGTTCGTCTTGACACAGGTAATAGCTTTCAAGGGGCAGTTATTACGCCGTACTATGATTCTTTACTTGTAAAAGTGACAACTTGGGCACTTACATTTGAACAAGCTGCCGCAAAAATGGAGCGTAACTTAAAAGAATTCCGTATTCGTGGTATTAAAACAAATATTCCATTCTTAGAGAATGTAGTGAAGCATAAAAATTTCTTATCAGGAGAATATGACACATCATTTATAGATGCATCACCTGAATTATTTGTATTCCCAAAACGAAAAGACCGTGGTACAAAGATGTTGAGTTATATCGGGACAGTAACGGTAAATGGTTTCCCAGGAGTAGGGAAAAAAGAAAAGCCGATTTTCCCAGATGCACGTATACCAAATGTAAAACATTATGAACCGATCCAAATAGGCACAAAACAAATTTTAGATAAGCATGGTGCAGATGGCCTTGTAAAATGGGTACAAGATCAAAAACGTGTACTGTTAACGGATACAACATTCCGTGATGCCCACCAATCTCTATTAGCAACGCGTGTGCGTACAAAAGATTTAATGCAAATTGCTGAGCCGACGGCGAGAATGTTACCAAATTTATTCTCTACAGAGATGTGGGGAGGAGCTACATTTGATGTGGCATACCGTTTCTTGAAAGAAGACCCATGGGAACGATTACTGCAACTTCGTGAAAGTATGCCGAATGTATTATTCCAAATGTTACTTCGTTCAGCAAATGCAGTGGGCTACAAAAACTATCCAGATAATCTCATTCAAAAGTTTGTAGAATGTTCTGCGCAAGCTGGCATTGATGTTTTCCGCATATTTGATAGTTTAAACTGGGTTGAAGGTATGAGAGTTGCTATTCATGCTGTACGAGATAGCGGTAAGATTGCGGAAGCAACAATGTGTTATACAGGGGATATTCATGACTCAATGCGCAGTAAATACGACTTGCAATACTATAAAAACTTAGCAAAAGAACTAGAAGCATCTGGTGCCCATATTTTAGGTATTAAAGATATGGCTGGATTATTAAAACCAAATGCGGCTTATGATCTCATTTCAGCCTTAAAAGATACGGTATCAATTCCAATTCACCTTCATACGCATGATACGAGTGGAAATGGTATCTTAACGTATACGAAGGCAATTGAAGCTGGCGTTGATATTGTCGATGTAGCAGTAAGCTCTATGGCAGGCTTAACGTCACAACCAAGTGCAAATACGTTATATTACGCATTAGGTGGGAATGAAAGACAGCCAGATGTCAATATTCAATCGTTAGAAAAACTTTCTCATTACTGGGAAGATATACGAAAATATTATGCGCCGTTTGAAAGTGGTATGAATGCTCCACATACTGAGATATATATGCATGAAATGCCAGGCGGTCAGTATAGTAACTTGCAACAACAAGCGAAAGCAGTTGGATTAGGAGATCGTTTCGATGAAGTAAAAGCGATGTATCGCCGTGTGAATGATATGTTCGGGGATATTGTAAAAGTAACACCATCATCAAAAGTTGTTGGGGATATGGCATTGTTTATGGTACAAAACCATTTGACTGAACAAGATATTTTTGAACGTGGCCATGCTTTAGATTTCCCAAGCTCAGTTGTTGAGATGTTCTCTGGTGATCTTGGACAGCCATATGGTGGTTTTCCAAAAGAATTACAAAAAATTATCTTAAAAGGAAAAGAGCCATTAACTGTAAGACCAGGTGAATTATTAGAACCAGTGGACTTTGATGCTTTAAAAGAAGAGTTATTCCATAAGCTAGGACGCGAAGTAACAATTTTTGATGTTGTTGCATATGCGTTATATCCAAAAGTATTTATGGATTATGAGAAGGTTGCAGGACTTTATGGAGATGTATCTGTGCTTGATACTCCAACATTCTTCCATGGTATGAGACTTGGAGAAGAAATCGGTGTTGAAATTGAACGTGGTAAAACATTGATGGTGAAATTAGTTTCAATTGGAGAACCACAACCAGATGGAACGCGTGTACTTTACTTTGAATTTAATGGGCAACCTCGTGAAATTGTTGTGAAGGATGAAAGTATTAAGGCGACAGTTGCACAACGCGTGAAAGGAAATCGTGAGAACCCAAATCACATTAGCGCAACAATGCCAGGGACAGTTATTAAAGTTGTTGTGAATGAAGGCGATGAAGTGAAAAAAGGTGATTCTATGGCAATTACAGAAGCAATGAAAATGGAAACAACTGTTCAAGCGCCGTTCAATGGAAAAGTGAAGAAAGTGTACGTGAAAGATGGAGATGCAATTCAAACAGGAGATTTATTAATTGAATTGGAACAATAATGATAAAAGCAACTACAAGTCAGTTGATTTTATCTAACATGGATTCGTCGTTGTAAATCATAAACATAAAGAAAACGAGCTGCTTGATCGCAGCTCGTTTTCTTTATGAAAAGAATCGTTTGTTTTCTGTTGAGGACGATTGGTTTGCATTTACCTTACTTCGAGTTCCTAACATGACTAAATAACATAATACAGCAAAGAGACATGAAATAAAGAGAGAGTGCAGTAATGCCATTGTGAGACTAGCGTTTGTATATACAACTAAAATTCCTACGATTGCTTGAAGTGTAACAAGGATGAATGAAGTAATCCATCCAAGGTATACGACGCGTTCCTGTTTATAATGACGAATAGCGAGAATCATTGCGTATACGATCCAAGCAAATAGTAAGATTGCAGCAATACGATGTCCCATTTGCACCCATTCATGTAATTGAGTAGGCCATGGTCGATTTTTACTACAAAGCGGAAATTCTGGACATGCTAAGCTTGCACGCTCATGACGTACAAGAGCTCCTGTATAGACAACAAGATAGCTGTAAATTGTTACACCATAAATATGGAATTTCATCTTTTTATCCATAATAAGAGAACGTGCATCAAATTTTTTATCGATTTCAAAAATGAGACACGCTAATAAAATAACAGAAGCAAACGAAATTAAGGAAATACCAAAATGAATAGCGAGTACAGCAGGGACTTGTCCCCAAACAACAGCTGCTGCGCCCATTAATGCTTGTGCAACTAAAAACACAAAAGATAAAATAGCAAGCGGTTTTGTTTCGCGCACATGTTTATAATATTTCCAAGATAAAATACAAAGGAGTGTAACAAGAATTCCTGCCGATCCAGATGTTAAACGGTGACTTAGCTCAATAATTGTTTCCATTGATAGATTAGATGGAACAAGTTCACCGTTACAAAGTGGCCATGACTTACCGCATCCTTGACCAGAATCAGTTTTTGTAACTAATGCTCCCCCTAGTAGAACACCTAATAGGTCTAGGCTTGTAATGACTGCTAACCATTTAATAAAGCGTTGCAATCTTTTTCACCATCTTTCTGTTATGAAGTTATTGTAAAATATTTTCATTCCGATTGCGTTTGGAGAGTCAAACGCATTACAGTCCTAATAATATATAAAAACTAATAAAATAGCAAAGAAATGAAGAGGTAGAATAAAACGCGTTCAAAAAGAAAAAACGGATCAAAAAATACATATTTTAGTGAAAAATACTTTTATTATGAAAAGAAATGGGGAGAATGCATGCTAAATATGACAAAATAGTTTATTATAGAGGATAATATCATGTTATGATAGGGATGAACCGGAAAAAGTTTTTAAATATTCGACACAAAAAGTTCATGTTTTCTTCACAAAATGTTTGGGAAATATGATTTAATATATGGGAGTATGAGCGTAGAGTAGCAGTGGAATGAGTTAACAATATTTCTATTGTAATAATATAGCTATATAGAAGCGTACTGCTTTAGAGAGTCTAAGCACAGAAGAAGGACGAATGTTTTAAGAGGGGGTTGAAATGATGAACCATGCAACAAGTGAACTGCATGATGAGTCAGCTGTAACAGATGTACCGGAGACAACGCGTGTCCAAGATTTATTAGCGCTCGTTAAAATGGGGATTGTCAATTCAAATACATTAACTGTATTTACTGGATTTTGGTTAGCGCTACATTTTAATGGGTTGAATGCTTTAGAGCATTTAGATAAAATGTTCTTTACAATCGTAGGTTCCGCACTCATTATGGCAGGGTCATGTAGCTTAAATAACTATATTGATCGCGATATTGATCACTTAATGGAGCGGACAAAAAATCGTCCGACGGTAACAGGAAAATATAAACCTGGATTTGTATTAACGTTAGGTGTTACTTTATTACTTCTTGGATTTGTATTTTTGTTATTGACAACAGCGATGGCAGCATCTATAGGTTTTATTGGTGCTTTCACATATGTCGTTTTATATTCTTTATGGACAAAAAGAGCATATACGCTAAATACAGTGGTAGGTAGCGTATCTGGAGCGGTTCCGCCTTTAATTGGTTGGGCGGCAATTCATCCTAGCTTAGATCATCCAATCGCTTGGATGTTATTCTTAATTATGTTTATTTGGCAAATCCCACATTTTCTCGCTTTAGCGATGAAGCGTGTTGATGAATATCGAAATGCAGGAATTCCAATGCTTCCGGTTGTTCATGGATTTGATATTACAAAACGCCAAATTATGATTTGGACAGTATGTTTATTACCATTACCATTTTATATGAGTGGGCTTGGCATAACATTTATGGTAATTGCAACATTGCTTAACATCGGATGGATTGTTTTGGGATTCTATGGATTCCGTAAGAAAGATGACATCAAATGGTCCGTTCAAATGTTTGTCTACTCCTTGAATTATTTGACAATCTTATTTGTGTCAATGATTGTAGTTACATTCTTCTAAGACAACGACACGAGTGGATTTCTTTACGTTGAGATTTACTTTACTTATTATAAAGTATAATCTAATTCACAAAGAAAGTGGGGGTTGTTTGTATGAAGAAACAGTGGCGACTGTTTTCGTTCGTTTCACTGATGGCTTTACTGTTAGGGGGATGCGGTAAAGCCTTTCAATCTACTTTAATTCCACAAGGTGAAGTAGCGAAAATGCAATATGATTTACTGTTGTTAGCAAGTGCAATTATGGTAGGTGTAGTATTGGTAGTTACTATTATTTTCTTGTATGTAATTGTGCGTTTCCGACAAAGGAAAGGGCAGGAGGATTACATTCCACAGCAAGTTGAAGGAAATCACAAACTAGAGATTATATGGACAGTTATTCCAATTATACTTTTATTGATATTAGCTGTTCCAACGGTTACATATACATTCAAACTTGCTGATGTAAGTGCAATGGAGAAAAAGAATATCGATAAAGACACAATCGTTGTTGATGTAACAGCGAATCTTTATTGGTGGGAATTTTCTTATAAATCAGAAAAGATAGTGACTTCTCAAGATTTAGTTATCCCCACAGGTAAGAAGGTTTATTTAAATTTGAAAGGTGCCGACATTAAGCATTCGTTCTGGGTTCCATCATTAGCTGGAAAAATGGATACGAATACAGATAATGTAAATAAAATGTGGTTAAAAGCAGATAAAGCGGGCACTTATAATGGATTTTGTACAGAATTTTGTGGTCCATCACATTCATTAATGCAATTTAAAGTAAAAGCTGTTAATGAAAGCGAGTACAAAAATTGGATTGCTGATATGAAGAAAATTGATGGCAAAAAAGAAGTAGCTTCTACAAAAGAGCAAGAAGGTAAAGAAATATTTGATAAAAGCTGTATTGGTTGCCATGCAGTTGGATCAAATGATAGTAGACCACCTTCTGCACGTATCGCACCAAACCTAGCAAACTTCGCTAATCGCGATATGGTTGCCGGCATTGCCGAAAACAATGATGAAAATGTGAAGAAATGGCTGAAAGATCCTGAAAATATGAAGCCAGGAAATAAAATGACTGGCAAATATGGAAATTTAACGGATGCCCAAGTTGATGCATTAAATGCATATTTGAAGACGTTAAAAGTTGAGAAATAATAGGGATTATGATTTGCGAAGGGGAGGTTGAAGACGTGAGTTCTGTAGCAAAAAAACAGGGGATGGGTGCTGTTATATGGGATTATTTAACGACAGTAGACCATAAAAAAATTGCCATTCTCTATTTAATTGCAGGTGGATTATTTTTTATCATCGGCGGAATAGAAGCACTATTTATCCGTCTACAATTAGCAATTCCAAACAATGATTTTCTTGTTGGAGATGCTTACAATCAAGTATTAACGATGCACGGTACAACAATGATTTTCCTCGCAGCTATGCCGCTTGTGTTTGCATTTATGAATGCTGCTGTGCCACTTCAAATTGGGGCGCGTGATGTAGCATTTCCATTTTTAAACTCACTTGGATTTTGGTTATTTTTCTTTGGAGGCGTATTTTTAAACTTAAGTTGGTTTTTAGGAGGAGCTCCTGATGCAGGGTGGACATCGTATGCATCGTTATCTTTAGCTTCTGAAGGACATGGTATTGATTTTTATGTATTGGGATTGCAAATATCAGGTCTCGGTACGCTAATTGGTGGTATTAATTTTCTTGTTACGATCATTAATATGCGTGCACCAGGAATGACATATATGCGAATGCCGATGTTTACATGGACAACATTTGTCACATCTTCACTTATTTTATTCGCTTTCCCACCATTAACAGTTGGATTAGGGTTACTTATGTTAGATCGTTTATTTGGTACAAGTTTTTTCAACCCAGCTTTGGGAGGGAATACGATTATATGGGAGCATTTATTCTGGATCTTTGGGCATCCAGAAGTGTACATTCTTATACTTCCAGCTTTCGGAATATTCTCAGAAATCTTTGCGACATTTGCCAAAAAACGATTATTCGGCTATTCATCGATGGTATTTGCAACAGTATTAATTGGATTTTTAGGATTTATGGTATGGGCACACCATATGTTTACAGTTGGTCTCGGTCCTGTTGCGAATGCTATCTTTTCTGTTGCAACGATGGCAATTGCAGTACCGACGGGAATTAAAATCTTTAACTGGCTCTTTACAATGTGGGGAGGAAGTATTCGTTTTACAACACCGATGATGTGGGCTGTTGGTTTTATTCCATCATTTGTAATGGGCGGTGTAACAGGGGTTATGCTTGCTTCTGCACCAGCTGATTATCAGTTCCATGATAACTATTTCGTTGTAGCGCATTTTCACTACGTAATCGTTGGAGGCGTTGTGTTTGGTTTATTGGCAGGAGCGCATTATTATTGGCCTCTTATGTTTAACAAAGTATTGAATGAAACATTGGGGAAATTTACATTTTGGTTATTCTTTATCGGTTTCCATTTAACGTTCTTTATTCAACACTTCCTTGGATTAATTGGGATGCCGCGCCGTTATTACACGTATTTACCAGGTCAAGGATTAGAAATGGGGAACTTAATTAGTTCGATTGGTTCTGCGTTTATGGGACTTGGAACAATCGTTCTTTTATATAACATCGTGAAAACGACAGTGTCTAAAGAACAAGCAGGGCGTGATCCATGGGATGGTCGCACGCTGGAATGGACGATGCCTGCTCCTACGCCAGAATATAACTTTAAGCAATTACCGTTCGTCCGCGGATTAGATCCTTTTTGGATTGAGAAACGTGATGGGAATAAAGAGATGACACCAGCAGAGCCTATCGGTGACATCCATATGCCAAACGCTTCATTTTCACCATTTGTCATATCGCTTGGCTTATTTATAGCAGCATTTGGCGCGATGTATATGCAAGGTGGAAAAGATAAGTTTTGGCTCTTGGTAGCCATTATTGGGCTTATCATTACATTCGGTACAATGTTCTTCCGATCTATAATTGATGATCACGGTTATCATATTCATAAAGAAGACTTGGATGATAAGGGGGGCACGGCATAATGCATGTAGAGGAAAAATTAACGAATGAAACATTTCCAGCAGAGCCTGAAAAAGCAACCCTCGAAGGAAAAAATAAGTTTGTCGGATTTTGGCTGTTCCTTGGAGGCGAAACAGTATTGTTCGCTTCCTTGTTTGGAACATATTTAGCATTAAAAAATTCAACAAACGGTGGTCCTTCTTCGCAAGAAATGTTTCAAATGCCACTTGTGTTTATTATGACAATGCTTCTATTAACAAGTAGTTTAACGAGTGTATATGCAATGTATCATATGAAGAACTTTCATTTTAAACAAATGCAGCTTTGGTTACTTGTTACGGTGCTGTTAGGTTTAGGGTTTCTAGGGTTTGAAATTTATGAGTTTTATCATTATGCGCACGAATTTAAGCATACTATGAGAAGCAGTGCATTTGGTTCAGCTTTTTATGCGTTAGTTGGCACGCATGGATTACACGTATTGTTTGGACTATGTTGGATTTTAACTTTGATTTTTCGCAATGCGAAACGTGGTTTGAATTTATATAATGCTCCAAAGTTTTATGTTGCATCTATTTATTGGCACTTTATTGATGTAGTTTGGGTGTTTATTTTCACTGTAGTATATTTGATGGGAATGGTGGGATAAACAATGGCGACAAAGCAAACAAATAATTCAAAGGTAGATCTCGTTTATCGTAGAAGAAAAAGTGCAGAGGAAATGAAACATCAAGTTATTACATTTGGATTAATGATTTTTTTGACAATTGTAGCATTTGTAGCAGTGGCGTATCCAAAGACATTTAGTCCTATTTTCTCTGTCCCGTTTATTTTATTATTAGCGGTCGTTCAAGTCATATTTCAATTGTATTATTTTATGCACATGAGTCATAAAGGACATGAAGCAGCTTCGTTCTTTCTATACTCTGGATTGTTAATCGGACTATTAACGGTTTTGGCCTTCATGACAATTGTGTGGATATAAGAAGACATGAGGGGAGGGCCTTTGGATTACTATGGCCCTCCTTTTTTATGAAGCGACTACATTTTTGAAAGGTGGGTGTAAATCATGAGTAACTTGTGGATATTTGGTTTTCAAGCATTATGGAGTCCGATTTTTTTCATATTTATGATTTCGATTCTCATCTGTTACTTTTTCATCATTGGACCGTATAGAACAAGATTTGAACATGCAGAAAAGGTTAGTAAAAAACAGATATTTTATTTTACGTCAGGAATTATTCTTCTATATATTGTAAAGGGAGGACCGATTGATTTAATAGGACATATTATTTTCAGTGCTCATATGCTTGAAATGGCAGTGATGTATATCGCGGTACCTCCATTACTGTTATTAGGAATACCAGTTTGGTTATATAGCTATATTACATCTTTTAGAGCGATTCAAGTTATTTTAAAGTTATTTGCGAAACCATTGATTGCTTTATTTGTATTTAATGGCTTGTTTTCTTTTTATCATTTGCCACTTGTATTTGATGCGGTAAAGCAAAGTCAAGTAGCGCACCCCATTGTTTTAGCTATATTGTTTTTTACATCGGTAATGATGTGGTGGCCGATGTTAAATCCATTGCCAGAGCAACAGTCATTAAGTGATATAAAAAAGTTAGGATATATGTTTGCTAACGGTATTTTATTAACGCCAGCTTGTGCATTAATTATTTTTGCAAGCGAGCCATTATTTGCGACCTATACAGATTCAAGCGCTTGGATGAAAGCGATGGAACTTTGTGTACCAGCAGGGACATTGACCGATTTAAATATTACAGGTCCAGAGTTTTTGCATTGGATGCCCGTTGTACAAGATCAGCAAACGGGTGGTATCATTATGAAAATTGTTCAGGAAATCGTGTATGGTACAATGATTGGATATGTATTTTTTAAATGGGCTCGTAAAGAACGGGAAAAAGATGAAGAACAATTACAAGCAGTTCCGCCATATTTGCAAACAAAATAAACAGAATAGGGAAAGTTTTCGGGAGAACAAATAAAACAGGCGCATATCTGTATCGATGCGCCTGTTTTATTTAAGTTGCCTATAAAAGTCTAATTCGTGAGGAATGAAGAATGATGAAAGTGTCACCTTATTCAATCATTTGAAATTCTTTTAGTTCTTTTTCAATATTTTGAAGAAGTTGTTCACTTTTTTGAATAACATTTGTAGGGAAAGTTTCATCTGTACCATACTCAACACCGTGTGGATAATAATGTTTTCCTAACAGTGGTGCAAGCAATTTAATCTGTGCGTGTCGCCCTCCAATATCTCCTTCGACTGCGACACCTTGTACTCTTAAATAATATACATCTTTTAATATCTCGAATTTATAATCATATGTAACCCTCTCATAATCCCATTGGCCTGCTAGCACGAAATGGTGATTTTTCATAATTTCTGTAAGAAGTGTAAAGTCAATTACTGTTCCAATGAGTTTTGAATTTGCGAATTGCATGGAATCCCTCCTTATAAAATAGTAGACGTCAATTTTATAATAGTATGAAAAATTAGAAAACGCAATTCGTATTGGGAGAAAAGAGAGAATCACAACTTTTTTCATCAAAATATGGTATAGTGAAAGAAAAGAGTACGGTACACACAAAAGGGAAAGACTAGTAAGGAATTTGTGTATATCTCAACTTTATGTTTGCCCAGGAGGTATATCGTTTGAAGAAATTATTGCGTATCGTAATGATTACGATTTTTATTTTAGCTATTGATTTGTACGGGAAATTACTCGTTTCACAATATATATTAAGCCCTTCTCATTATAAGCAAGAACAAAAACTCGTAAAGAAAAAGAAGCCGGTAACTGAGGGAGAGGCACAAACGATTGCTGACTTTTTAGGGAGAGATGCTGAAAATTTACTAGCCAAGTGGGGGGAGCCATCTCGGATTGAGCCTTCTGCATATGGATATGAATGGTGGGTATATAATCAAGATTTATCACAATATGTTCAATTTGGAATTGCTGAGCATAAAATTGTAACAGCTTATGCAGCTGGAGATCAAGTTGATGTGACACCATTTCGTATGAATGAAAAATATGAAGAAGCATATAAAAAGAAGCCATTTTCTCATGAGATTTCTTTGAAAAAGGGAAAGAATAGTTATCAATTTGAATTGTCTGATACTGAAATAATGGAACAACCACTTATTTCAATTGAAGAGGATAGTTGGGCACAGTTGTATTTTGATCACTTTACGCATGAGCTTGTTGGAATTCGTTATATGGATGATGATACATTACTACGTCAAAGACCGTATCAACTTGTATATTCCGGTGAATTAATGCCAGAACAACCGATGTCTCCAGAGAAAATGTCACAAGTAGAACATGGAAATATGCAGCAAATTTTAGATTTAACAAATATTATTCGAGAACGTCATCAGTTACCTTTATTAACATGGGATCAACAAACTGCAGATGTTGCATTTGGACATAGTAAAGATATGAAGGAAAATAATTATTTTTCACATGATTCACCAAAATATGGCACATTAGGAGATCGATTACAGCGAGGGCAAGTGGCTTTCCAATTAGCTGGTGAAAATATAGCAGCTCAACATAGTGATGGGATTGCTGCACTGCAAGGCTGGTTGAATAGTGAGGGTCACCGAAAAAACTTGCTAAATGAGCAGTTTACTGGACTTGGTGTCGGTGTATATGACAAGTTTTATACGCAAAATTTTATAAGGAAATAAAAAGGTGCATGAATCGTTTAAAAATAGGCGAACCATGCGCCTTTTTTTTCTTACAATATAGTAGATATATATGAAGAGGTGAGGATTATGCCAACGACAAAAAGAGCGTTACATCCTTCTGTTCAACAATTTAAAGAGTTTGTTAATCATCATCCTAAAATGGTTCATGAAGTTCGCAGTGGCCAAAAAACATGGCAACAATTTTATGAAGAATGGTATTTACTTGGGGAAAAAGATGAAATATGGAAACAGTATCAAGCGGATGGTGAACAAGTATCTTCTCCAGCACAAGAAAGTAAAGAGGAAAGAACTTCAGATTTAATGGAGCAAATGCTTTCTTTTTTCAAAAAATTAAATGTAGAAGAGATGCAGCAACATTTAACAAATGTAACGAGTGCAATCGGAAGTGTCCAACAAGTGATTCAACAATTTAAAGAGAATCGTACACAACCAGAGCAAAGAAATTCTGAAAATAATCCGTTTTTCTTTCAAAAAGATTAGGGGGAAAAGAGGATGAGAGCGGAACTGATGGAATTTATAAAAGCGAATGAAGATTTAGAACGCTATATTCGAGAAGAGCCATATTGGTATCGTAAACTGTCGCGTAATCCAGATGAAAAGGAAGCTTTTGAACTCGCTGCTTTACAACATTTCAAAAAAACTATACCGGATAAAGTAGAAAAATTTCAAAATCAATTAGCGGTGGCGTCCATTATGATTGATATGTTTCAATACATGGCTCAGCAAAATGCAACGTAATGGGAAAGAAAAACTATGTCCGTCATATAAAACTTTTGTTACAATAGAAACGTATTATTGAAAAAAAGGAGTTACAGCATGACGGAAATTTGTTTAGTACGACATGGACAAACTGATTGGAACTTTCAAGAGATTATTCAAGGACGTGAAGATATTCCGCTAAATGAAGTGGGGAAAAAGCAAGCGAGTCAAAGTGCTGCTGCTTTACAATTAGAAACATGGGATGTAATTATTAGTAGTCCTTTGATTCGGGCTCAGGAAACAGCACAAGCAATTGGTGAAGCGGTAGGAATACATTCAATTATTTTGGATGAACGCTTTGTTGAACGGAATTTTGGAGAAGCTTCTGGGAAGCCAGTTGCGACAGTGAGAGAGCAGATTGCAATCGGAAACGTAGAAGGTATGGAATCGGATGAAGAGATTGTAAATCGCTGTTTTACAGCGCTACAAGATGTTGCAAAAAAGCATGCAGGAAAGCGCATCATCATTGTGGCACATTCACATGCAATTAAAGCAATTTTGCACGCGATTTTGCCAGAAGAAATTACATTTAAAACACCTTTGAAAAACGCTTGTATGAATTATGTAAAAGAAGATCAAGGAAAATGGGAAGTTTTAAAATATAACATTGCAGAGCACATTTGCGTATAAGGATGAGAATGGGGAGTTCTATGGCTACTATGTTATATGTAAGTGAGACGGCCAGATTAGTAGTTCTGCTTTAAAATATGTTATGATAGATACTTGGAGGTGTCTCTCATGATTGTAGCGACGCTAGAAAGCGTATTAATTTTAGATAAGGCAGAACAACTGGCACAGGCAGTTGTTTATTCAGATATAGCAGAGAACTATCGCAAGTGTTTCAAGGACTTACAGGAAGATTCGGAAGCGCAGGAGCTCATTCGTCAGTTCGCGGCGATGAAAGAGCGCTATGAGGAAGTTAGAAGATTTGGTAAGTATCATCCGGATTATGCTTTTGTTTCGGCAAAGATGCGAGAATTAAAGCGATCTGTAGATTTGTATGATAAGATTGCTGCTTTTAAAAAAGCGGAAAGTAATTTACAAAAATTATTAGATGAAGTGAGCGTGGCAATTGGCTCGGAAATTTCATCTGCGATTAAAGTTCCTACCGGAAATCCATTTTTTGATGCAGGTGGTTGTGGAGGCGGTTGTGGCTCCGGAGGTAGTTGTGGCTGTAAAAAAACGGGGTAATATACCCCGTTTTTGAAATGTGAAAGAAAAATAAGACCAAAGCTATGGTGTGCTATAATGTCGAAAATTTCTGATTTATGTTAGTAGAATATATAAAGAGTATGATGAAGGAGAAGATTATGTTTGGACAACGACAGAGTTTGATTGTTTATTTACATTCATTAAAACATGCCAAAATTTTACGTAAATACGGTAATATTCATTACATATCAAAACGATTAAAATATGCAGTTGTATATTGTGATATGGATCAATTAGAACATATGATGCATAAGTTAAATAAACTTCCGTTTGTTAAGAGGATTGAACAATCGTATCGTCCGTTTCTAAAAACGGAATTTGAAAATTCACGTCCAGATCGTGCGAAAGAATATGATTATAGTTAAGTAAAAACCCCCCTAGCCGATTTGGGCAGGGGGGTTTTTCGCGTGGAGGGAGGCCCCCTACTGATGAAAGTTTTACTTTATTTCATTGGGGGAATAAAGTGATTCATTCGCAAAATGCCAATTAGATGATTAAAGTACAACTCTTTTTCTGGGAAAGTTGTAGATGGTTTCACAGTAAAGGGAATTACTTTTTTGCCGATTTGTTCAGCAGTTTCTTCAAATAAAATCATTCGCTTACTTTTTTTATGATCAAGTATAGGGATGCCTTCACGACATATGTATAGTGGCTGGAAATCGCCTACAGTTGTTGGTTTTAGGATGACAACAAGTGAACATACTTTTTTATGATTTTTAACGGTTTCGAATTGTAACATATGCGTTACACGTTCTTTGTTTGCTTTGGCAATTTCAAGTAATTCATATAAGTCAGAGTAGCCTTCTCCTAGTTCAATAAAACGTTGAATCATATCATTTTCCTCCTCTTTCTTTTACTGTATCATTTCATTTTTTAAATGAAAAGAAGGCAAAGAAAAAAACCCTGCAAAGCAGGGCCCTTCTTATACTAGTATGTACTAGTAAGAAGGCAAAGGGAGAGGAGAAACCGGAGGAAGAACTTATGGGGAAACGTAAGTCTTCTCCGCGGTTGGCAACAACATCGAAGATGATGTTGTTATCTTTATTTATGTCCAATCTAATTGAAGATATACATAATGAATTTAAAATTTATCGTAGGCTTTTTATTTTTCTTTTATTTTATGATAGGATAAAAAAGGTAAAGTGAACTCGCTGCGTTAATCATAAATAGATAAAGTGTACAGGTTCATTCATTTTCTATTATATTCTTGAAGTGATTGTGAGCTGAATATACACATAAAATATTGCTGAAAATAAATATTTTTCTTTTCATAAGTAACGGATTCAGTTATTCTGTAATGGTAAAATAATTAGAAAATATTGAGGTTTGATAGCGGTTACGAATAATCGCTCCATAGTTTATAGATTGAAATAAAGGTAGTGACAACAAATGAGAGTAGTTTCTGGTAAATGTAAGGGACATCCGCTTAAAGCTGTGCCTGGTAGTACAACACGTCCAACAACAGATAAAGTAAAAGAATCTATTTTTAATATAATAGGTCCATACTTTGAGGGAGGGAGTGCCCTTGATTTATTTGGCGGAAGCGGAGGTCTTGGGATTGAAGCGCTTAGCCGAGGAATGGACAAAGTAATCTTTGTTGATCGAGATCATAAAGCAGTGAAAATAATTCATCAAAATTTGGAAAGTTGTAGAGTACATAATCAAGCTGAAGTATATAGAAATGATGCGGAAAGAGCTGTGAAAGCGCTAGTTAAACGTGAGGTTTCATTCGATCTAATCCTATTAGATCCGCCATATAAAGATCAAAAAATAGTCTCTCTCATTAGCATTATAGATCAACATGGATTGCTGAATGAAGATGGTTTAATTATGGCAGAGCATGGGAATGAAGTGATCTTACCTGAAACAATAGGAGAGCTTGTAAAGGTAAGAGCAGAAAAGTACGGTATTACAGCCATTTCGATTTATAAGTATGAAGGTGGGGGGACCGAATGACAAGCATAGCAATTTCTTCAGGGAGTTTTGATCCAATAACTCTTGGACATTTGGACATCATTAAAAGGGGAGCAAAGGTGTTCGACGAAGTATATGTTGTCGTCTTAAATAATTCAGCAAAGAAGCCATTTTTTTCGGTGGAAGAGCGTTTAGAGTTAATCCGAGAAGCAACAAAGGAGATTCCAAATGTGAAAGTAGATTCACATAGTGGGTTGTTGGTTGAATATGCGAAAATGCGCAATGCAAATGCCATTTTGCGAGGGTTACGAGCTGTTTCTGATTTCGAGTATGAGATGCAAATTACTTCGATGAATCGAAAGTTAGATGAGAATATTGAAACGTTTTTTATTATGACAAATAATCAATATTCATTCCTAAGTTCAAGTATTGTGAAGGAGGTAGCTCGTTACGGAGGGAACGTATCAGGACTTGTTCCATCTTGTGTTGAACGTGCTTTAAAAGAAAAGTTTCAAACCCCGTTAAAATAAAACGGGGTTTTTCTTTACTGATTTTGTTATAGGGAGCAGTGAGATTTTCTCGTAACTCTGTTCGATTCGCTAACGCGTTACAGAGTTAGCGTATGGTGCGTAAGAATAATAAAATAACATATAGATACAAACAAAGTAGTGTAAAAATGGGTCCATAGTGAAGAAGTAATTCCCAAGTATTTGTAAGTGCTGAAGAATAATTGGATAAAAAGACAGGGATATCTTGTTGGTTCGGTGAAAAAGAATGTGATTTTTCATACAGTGGTCCCCAAAATATAAATGTGTAAATAGGAGCAAGAATACTTTGAATGATTCGGGCAAAAAAGTAGGGTTTAAAGCGAATATCAGTATCAGCTAGTATACTTGCTACTTGCGCTTGAATCGAAAGGCCGCTGAAGGCAAGGATAAAGCTTGTAATCATTGCTTGTTCCAAAATAGTTGTATCATTTGTTTGGCTAATCATTTTACTTCCTAGTGTCATTTCAAAAAGGCCAGATAAAATAGGAATACTAAAATGAGTGGACAATTGGAAGAAAGATAAAATATGTTGCATAATAAAACTCAGAGTTGCTGTAATTTGAAAAACGGTAATCATTTTATTGAAAACAGAGAATAAGATAATAAATCCGCCAATCATAAGTAGCGTTTGAATGGAAGAAATAATGGCATCTGCTAGCAGTTTTCCAATTGGTCTTTTTTCTTGTAAACGTGTCTCATGGAGAATGGAAAAAGCATGTTGTAATGGACGTTTTTGAACGGGTGATGCATGTTTTATGTAAGGTTTATTGTCACCATAAAAGCGCATAAGTAGTCCGACAGTAAAGTTACTTATATAATGTGCGGCGGCTAAAATGAAGCCTAATTTTGGATTATTAAAGAACCCGATAGATACAGCACCGAAAATAAATAATGGGTTGGAAGAATTTGTGAAAGAGACGAGGCGTTCTGCTTCAATTTGTGTTAGTTGGTTACTTTGACGTAATCTAGCGCTTAGTTTCGCGCCAGCAGGAAAACCAGAGGCCATTCCCATTGCCCAAACAAACCCGCCGATACCAGGGACTCGGAAGAGAGGGCGCATAAGAGGTTCTAAAAGGACACCGATAAATTTTACAACGCCTATGCTAATTAAAAGCTCGGCAACGATAAAAAAAGGTAATAATGAAGGAAAGACAACCTCCCACCACATATTTAATCCGCGAATAGAAGATTGTAATGCGGCTTGGGGATGAAGTACAAGAGAGAATGTTAGAAATAGCGTTGTGATTGTGAGAAAAGCTGTTTTCCATTTTTCATACATACTGCAAAATCCCCCTTTGTCCCAAAAAACGTTCATTTCAGTATACGTGGATACATAGTAAATTTAGACCATAAGTATGAAAAAGGGGTAAAAAAAGTTTAAGGGTGATTGATATGAGAGAACCGAAAATAGGCTTGGCTCTTGGCTCTGGTGGGGCAAAAGGATTTGCTCATGTAGGGGTTATTAAGATATTACGTGAGTCTAATATTCCTATTGATATGATAGCAGGAAGTAGTATGGGGGCGCTAATTGGAACATTTTATGCTACAAGTTGTAATGTTGAAAGACTTTATCGAATGGCTTCAGTATTTAAGAGGAAATATTATTTAGATTTTACTGTTCCGAAAATGGGATTTATTTCTGGAAAACGTGTAAAAGATATGATTAAAATGTTTACATATAACAAAAAAATGGAAGAGTTAGATATCCCAACTGCAGTTGTAGCCACTGACATTTTAAAGGGGGAAAAAGTTGTATTTACAAAAGGATCTATTGCTGATGCTGTTAGGGCAAGTATTGCTGTACCAGGAGTGTTTGTTCCTGAAAAAATAGATGGGCGCTTATTAGTGGATGGAGGAGTGATTGATCGTATTCCTGTATCCGTCGTCAAAGATTTAGGGGCTGATATTGTAATTGCTGTAGATGTATCCCCTATTAAAGTAAATGGTGAAATCAATTCTATTTATGACGTAATTATGCAAAGCATTGAAATTATGCAGTATGAACTTGTTGTTAATCGACAAATTGCATCAGATTTAATGATGCGTCCAGCAGTAGAACAGTTTAGTTCTCGTGCCTTTACAAATATTGAAGAAATTATTCGAGTAGGAGAAGAAGAAGCAAAGAAACATATTCAAGATATTTACTTATTAATTGAGCAGTGGAAGGAGAAAAATAATGTTTAAGCGTTTTCGGTTTATATATGCGATTTTAATTGGAGTTATATTGGCGATGCTACTTGTATATGTTCGCCTGCCTTACTATATAACAAAACCAGGAATGGCTGCGAAGTTAACCCCTTATGTACAAGTGGAAGACGGAAAGAAAGAATCTGGTGACTTTATGCTTGTGACAGTTTCGATGGGACCTGCTAATGTAATCAATTTGATAGCTGCACAATTTAACAAATATAACCATATTTCAAAAGCGGAGGAAATATTGCAAAAAGGTGAGAGTGATGAAGAATATCAATTTCGCCAAGAGTACGCGATGAAACACTCTCAAAATGCTGCTATTTATAATGCATATAAACGAGCGAATCGTCCTGTTTCTTTTCAAAATAAAGGGATATTAGTCGCTGGTGTTGCAGACAATATGCCGGCAGAAAGAAAATTAAAGCTTGGAGATGTAATTGTAGCTGTTGATGAAAAAGCATTTGAAACGACAGAGCGATTTGCTGAATATATGACAAATAAAAAAGAAGGCGATGTTGTACATATTGAATATATAAGAAATGGAAAACATTTGAAAGAACAGTTGGCAGTAAAAGAAATCCCTGGTGGTAAGGGACGTGTTGGTATTGGAGTTTCTATTGTCACAGAACGAGAGTTAGTTGCAGATCCAAAAGTGAAGATTGATTCTCATGAGATTGGAGGACCATCAGCAGGCCTGATGTTTACGTTAGAGATTTATAATCAATTAATTGAAAACGATATGACAAAAGGGCATGAAATTGCTGGAACAGGTACAATTAATGAAAAAGGAGAGGTTGGTCCAATTGGCGGAATTCAACAAAAGGTGGTAGCTGCAAGCGACGCAGGAGCTGAAATCTTCTTTGCTCCCAATGAAAAAGGAGCGAAAAACTCAAATTATAAAAAGGCGCTTGAAGCTGCTAAAGATATTAAAACAAAAATGAAAATTGTACCGGTGGATACATTGGACGATGCATTAGCTTATTTAGAAAAGATGCCGGAGAAAAAGTAACTTCTTTTTTAAAAGTTTTTTCATTGAACTTAAAACGGAAAGCGATATGAATGATTCGTTCATATCGCTTTCCGTTTTTATAAAAATGTCTTGTCTATTTCATTATATCGAATTGGATGTTGTGTTATATTTTGTTGTATACATTTTGTGCGTAAAGGTTCTTGTAAAGCGGAAAGATAGACGGCATTTGCTCGTCGTTCTATGTTTAAAACAGGATGTTCAAATGTTTTTGTATGAGTCAGAAGAGGAAGACTTATTTGTTTTTTATTTTTAGAAAGGTAAGATTGCCCTTTTTGGGACATGCCAAGTAACCGAATATACGGTGCATGGTTTTCGATTGCGGCGCTCTCTATCTCTTCTTTTGTTGTATTGGTTAAAATATGCGTGCATACTCGCTGCAATCTTGTCCACGTATATCGTTTTGTTTTTATAGCCTCCATAAATGTAAGGAAGGATGTGGCATGCTGTATTTTAGCTAATATACGATGTTCTAAACCTTCTTCCATTTCGTATATATGTTGGAGTTCTTTAGCAGACATCGTCAAGAGTTTGTACTTGAAAAGAGGGAAATACGTTTCCCAATTATGTAATACATGGTATACATGATAATATTCTTCTAAAAGAGAAGAGGTACAATTCGGTACAAATGGATCTATACTGGTAAAGGAGCAATCCTCGATAAACAGTTGTTTGCGAATGCTTGTTGCACTGGCGATGTGCTTGTCTGTAAAGGATTCATCGTGGTAATGAGCTGCGAATCTTTTTATCGTATGAGCACGAATCATACTTTTTTGTGACAAAATGGCTTGAATATAATGTAATCCTAATATATTGTTTGGTTGTGACATATCAATTGTGTTATGTCCTGATAAAATATGAGAAAAGGCTTCAGAAGTTGCTTTTGCATAGCTATTTCCTTCGCTTATATATTGCTGTACGAGCTGATGAAAAGTATTTTGCTTCTTTTGCTGTAAAGATAGAGTATTGTAGAAGTTTTGAACGTGTCCATCTTCACTTCCAAAACAAATATCTGAAACACCAAGCGCGTTTAAAATAGAAATGCCCCCATTTGCAAATGTTTCCGCTTTTTGAGTTGCAAATGCATAAGGAAGTTCTACAACAAGATCAATACCGCCAGCTAAAGCCATTTTTGTTCGATGCCATTTAGATACGAGAGCTGGCTCACCACGTTGTAAAAAAGATCCACTCATGACCGCAATCGTAACATCGCATTGTGTTAACTTTTTTGTTTGTTGCACATGATAAACATGACCGTTATGAAAGGGGTTGTATTCAACGATAATACCGCTTGCCTTTATAATAATCTCTCCTTTCAGTGTAGCATCTTTTCGAAAAACATGATAATCTATATATTATTTACTATAATGACTTCATTATAGTGTAAAGAAAAAACATTGACAAATATAAAATGGCTAGCTATAATTTTGTTTGTTGCCTTGAGGTGATATGATATGAAATGGTCCATCCATCAATTAAACAAATTGAGACATAAAGGATTGACTTTGGATGAGATGGTAGATGTAAGTGAGCTGAAAGAAATCGAGAAAGACATTCGTTCGATTGATCCTGTTCATGTAACGGGTAGAGTTGATTTTGGCTCCAATAAGTTTACGTTTCATCTACATATAACAGGAAGCATGATTTTACCATGTTCTCGCTCTTTAGTAGATGTGACATTACCATTTGACGTGAAAACAACTGAGGTGTTCCAAACTTCAGAAGAAGAGTATGAAACAGAAGCAGAAATCCATTATTTAGAAGGAGAAGTACTTGACTTACTCCCTGTAATCAAGGAAAATATACTTTTGGAAATCCCAATGCAAATTTTCAGTGATGATGTTTCTGGAGGAACACCGATGCAAGGTCAAGACTGGCAAGTGATTTCGGAGGAAAGCAAAGAAAAGTCTGTTGATCCACGATTAGCAGGACTTGCGAAGTTTTTTGACAAATAATCGGAAGACTGGTTCAGGCCTTCATATGAAAATAATAATTTCTTTTAAGGAGGTGGGAAGAATGGCTGTACCTTTTAGAAGAACTTCTAAAACAGTAAAAAGAAAGCGTCGTACGCATTTCAAATTATCAGTACCTGGTATGGTAGAGTGCCCAAGCTGTGGTGAAGCGAAATTAGCTCACCGTGTATGTAAAGCATGCGGTACTTACAAAGGTAAAGAAGTAATCAGCAAGTAATTACGAAAAAATAAACGTAGAAGGATATCCTTTTACGTTTATTTTTTTGTTTTTTATAAAAGTGTTTGAATGGATCCCGCTATTTTAGAGCAGTAAGTCTCACGCGCCTTAAGGTTCGGAGAGAAACAAGGAAGAAAAGTAGGAGCGCGGTTTCCTGTAACTGAAGGGCTCATAATCAGTGGGGATGAATGAGATGAAGTATTTTCATGCTCTTCCTGTAGCTTTTAGAAAATAAAAAATATATTCTTTGCCTATTTGTATTCTATCTTTTCTAGTAACTGCATATGTTTAATAAAAAATGCATAAGGAGGACTAGAAAGATGGTGACAACAAGACAAGATGCATGGACTGATGATGAAGATTTGCTTCTAGCAGAGGTAGTGCTCCGGCATATTCGAGAAGGTGGAACACAACTGTCGGCTTTTAAGGAAGTCGGGAGAAACCTATCTCGCACACCTGCAGCCTGTGGATTTAGATGGAATTCTTATGTTAGAAAGCAATATAAAGAACGTATTGAAGAAGCGAAACAAATTCGAAAACGAGAAAATTATGAACAAAAGCAACCGAAAGTTATATCTCATACTTCTACGACAATTACATTGGATGATGTGATCCATTTTTTGCAAACATATAAAGATGAACAAGAATCAAGAGTGTTACAACAGAAAATTGAATTACTACAAAAGGAAAAAGAAAGACTTCTTCAGCGTCTATCCGTATATGAGGAAGAGTACCGAACGCTGCTTGATTATATTGATCGAAAAAGAAGTGTAATGGTTTTAGAGGCAAAAGGAGAAAACGTTATTCATACGAATGAAACGTTAGAAAAAATAAAAAAATAAAAACAGCTGGGAAGCAGCTGTTTTTATTTTTTTGTGAGGTGTTCTTGAATGTTAAGATAGAACATAATGAATACTATTTCATGCAGATTCTTCGTTTGTAACCGTATTCAAATTAGTTTCTGGATGCCAAATATAAAATTCACCATCTGCAGTTGTGACTTGTTGGAATGATAATGTATTCCAAAATGATGCGGATTGAATACGAGCGATTGTTTTGATAGGTATTTGTAAATTTTTCGCATAATTTACAAGCATTCGACCGAAACCTTGTTTTTGAAAAGATGGTAATACTTCCAGTTTGGACAGTTCGATATAAGGTCCTGTAATATCAAGATTTGCTTCGCCATGTCTTCTCATATACAAGCTCATGCGTGCAATGAGAGAACCACCGTAATAAATTCCATAAAACGGGGATTCGCTATCGTTCTCAATTATGTTAGCTTGTAACTCTTCGAACATAGAAAGCTCTTGAGCGCCACATCCTTTAAATTTTTTAAATTCGTCTAACGTTTTATAATTGATGAGCAAGCGCTCAACTTTTGGGAATATCATATCACCACATCCTTTTCTCGTCTTAAAAAAAGAAAAGTAAAAATATTTACAATAATATTATAACTTATTTTGTTATTTTTATGAAGAGTATGGGATATTTCTTTCGTATTTTTTTGTAAATTTGTTACACTAAAGGGTGAGATGTGTTTTTTAGTATATATGTTCTACATAAAGAGGTGTTTCCTCTACCTAGAAATTTTAAAATAGAGATCAAATATATGAATGGAGAGGAGTTAAGGAGCTTTAAAGGGATAGCTGAAAGCTCTTATGACCATAAATATGAAAATTGGAATTGTTGGCCCTGGAGCTATTGGATTGCTATATGCGTTTTATTTTAAAAAAAGTAATCAAGATGTTACATTGTTTACAAGAACTTCTGAGCAAGCAAAACAATTAACAAAAACAGGAGTAACTTGTATTCAGGATGAAATATCAGAAACGGTTTTTCCAAAAGTATTACCAGTAGAAAGTGTTGAAAAGGAGAACTTGGACTATATATTTATTGCCGTCAAGCAATATCATGTAAATCATATACTCCCTTTTCTAAGTAAGCAGCGAGTCGTATTTTTACAAAATGGGATGTCTCATCTTCAGCTTATAGAAGAATTACCGTGTGAAAATATAGCTGTAGGTATTGTCGAACATGGAGCCAAAAAAGAAAATCTTTATACGGTATGTCATACGGGAGTAGGAATAACAAAATTTGGTGTTGTTAAAGGTGATGCGCTTCAATTTGAACCGATATTCGAGTGTTTTGCTTCGCAACGCTTTTCTATGCGATTTGAAGATGACTGGAAACAGATTATGTACAATAAATTAATTGTAAATGTGTGTATTAATCCATTAACAGCTTTGTTTGGAGTTTGTAATGGAGAGTTAATATCTAACCCTTTCTTTCATCAAGCGATGAAGCAAGTATTTCAAGAAGTTGCATTTCTTATTGAAAAAGAGAAAGAAGAAGAGTTATGGAATATGGTGTGTCAAGTGTGTCAAAAAACATCTTGTAATACTTCTTCGATGTTAGCAGATGTACGAGAAAAGCGAAAAACAGAAATTGAAGCGATCGTTGGGTATGTTTTAGATGAAGCGAAGGCACGGCAGAAACAAGTACATATACTTCCATTTTTATACAATACGATAAGAGGTTTAGAAACGTAAGTTATATTCTTTGCTTTTGTGCGAAACATTGACTACAATTTGGAATGGTGAAAGAACAGGATATGAAAGGAAGAATTATATGGAGATAAAAGAAATCTCTGTTCCGCTACAAGGTGTTGTAGGGGACTACATAAAGAGTGACAATAAGATACAGACATGTTTTGACTATGCATTGACAGAGGAAGGTTTTAAACAGCGCTTGTATGATTTGCGCAATCGCAAGTTCTTCCGTCAAGAGTTGGTGGAACATTTATTAGAATATAATAAGCAATTGCAAGCAGGACAATCTACGATTCAAAATATAGAAGCGTTAGCAGATGAGAATACATATGTTGTGATTGGAGGACAGCAGGCTGGATTATTAACAGGGCCGCTTTATACGGTGCATAAAGTAATCTCGATTTTACAGCTTGCAAAAGAAAAGGAAGCCAGCCTAGGTACTCGAGTTGTTCCTGTTTTTTGGATTGCTGGTGAAGATCACGATGTTGATGAAATTAATCATACGTTTGTAACGAAAAATAAAAAAATTAAAAAGATGATTTTTCATGATCGTCATTCGAAAAAAGCGAGTGCTTCAGAATCGGAAATTTCTATTGAAGATTGTAGCAAGTGGATCGAGGAGATTTTTAAAACGTATCCGGAGACAAATTTCACAAAAGATGTACTACAGTTTATTCAAGAGGCTTTAGAAGAATCTAGTACATATGTAGACTTCTTTGCGCGTTTGATTACGAAGTTATTTGCGGATACAGGTTTAATTCTTGTCGATTCACATCATCCAAATCTTAGAAAATTAGAAGTATCCTTTTTCAAAAGGATTGTAAGTCAGTACAAAGAAGTTCAGGAAGCTCTTCATAATCAACAACAGCTTGTTAAAGAATACGGGTATAAACCTATCATTGAAACGAAACAAAATGCTATACATGTATTTATGCAAATTGATGAAGAACGTGTACTGCTAGAAGAAGAGAACGGTAAGTTTGTAGGAAAAAGTGGCGCTTATTCATTTTCATATGAAGAATTGATAGAGGAAATGGAAAAAAGTCCAGAACGGTTTAGTAATAATGTTGTAACGAGACCTCTTATGCAAGAATATCTCTTCCCGACAGTAGCTTTTATTGGAGGGCCGGGAGAAATTGCTTATTGGAGCGAATTGCAACAAGTATTTCATGTGTTTGATTTTCAGATGCCTCCTGTTGTTCCGCGTCTTACAATTAGTTATATGGAGCGCGATATTATAACGGATTTATATGATTTAAATCTCAAAGAAGAGGATCCATTTGTAAAGGATCTTGAGAAGCTGCGTGAAAAATGGTTATCAAATCAAGTGGAAGAACCGGTTGAAGAGAGATTTCAGGAAGCGAAAAAGAATATGATGGACATTCACTCTTCCTTGCGACAATTCGTAAATAGAATTGATCCAGGTTTAAAGGAATTTGCCGGAAAAAACAAAAGAAAGATTCAAGAACAAATTGAGCTGTTAGAAAGAATGCTAAAACAAAATCTGGAAAGAAAACATGAAGTGGAATTGAATAAGTTTCGTCGTTTGCAATATGCACTTCGGCCGTTAGGGGCACCGCAAGAGCGAGTATGGAACGTGTGTTATTATCTGAATCAGTATGGTCTTGATTTTGTGGAAAGAGTAACAAAACAATCGTATTCTTGGAATGGAACACATCATGTTATAAAACTATAAAATCTTGCTCTTCGGAGCAGGATTTTATTTTTGTTCCGTGGAATTACCTGTAACATGATTTTTTTCTGAATTATTAGTTTTATAGACGAGGAAATGTTAAGGACAATAAAAAGAGACATATATGACAAAATAGCACAAAATGTAAACGTATTATTAGGTTTTTCGACAGGTTTTTATTTAAATTCCCGCAAAAAATGATAAAATTTAGTATATAATAAATTAAAACTACGATTTGTGGAAATCGATTTCCACTCATAGTGCGTTAAATGAGCTGCTTGCTTGTAGCGTTTTATTTCTTCACTCATTTATAGGTGAAGAAAAAGAAAAGTTCAACATAATTATTTGGAAAAAGAGTAGGTGCAACGATGTTTAAACACGTAACAGTGCTTTTAGAGGAAACAGTAGATGGCTTGGATATAAAGCCAAATGGTACATATGTAGATTGTACACTAGGTGGCGGAGGACATAGTTCTTATTTATTATCTCAGCTAACGGAAGGAGGAAAGTTAATTGCATTTGATCAAGATGAAATTGCAATTCAAAATGCAAAAGACAAATTTTCTTCTTATGGTGAGCAATTTATAGCAGTAAAAAGTAATTTTCGTTATTTATCAGAGAAACTACATGAGTTAGGGATTACAGAAGTAGACGGAATTTTATTTGATTTAGGTGTTTCTTCTCCACAATTAGATACACCAGAACGCGGTTTTAGCTATCATCATGATGCACCGTTAGATATGCGAATGGACCAAGATGCTCCATTAACAGCATATGATGTTGTAAATAACTGGTCGTATGAACAACTTGTAAGGATTTTTTTTCAATATGGTGAAGAAAAATTTTCAAAACAAATTGCAAGGAAAATTGAAGCGTATCGTGAAAAGAAGGCAATTGAAACGACTGGGGAATTAGTGGAGCTAATCAAAGAAGGAATTCCTGCTCCTGCTCGTAGGACTGGCGGACATCCTGCAAAACGAGTTTTTCAAGCGATTCGCATTGCTGTAAATGATGAGTTGAAAGTATTTGAGGAAGCGTTGGAAGCGGCAATTGAAATGGTGAAACCTGGTGGAAGAATTAGCGTTATTACGTTCCATTCACTAGAAGATCGTATTTGTAAAACAACATTTAAACGAAATAGTACAACACCAGACCTTCCTCCAGGACTGCCGATTATCCCAGATGAGTTTAAGCCGAAACTAAAGCTCATTACAAGAAAACCGATTTTACCATCTGACGTAGAGTTAGAAGAAAATAATCGAGCGCGTTCGGCAAAGTTACGGATTGCTGAAAAACGATAAAAAGGGGAGAGAGGTATGAGTAATTTAGCTGTAAAGTACAAACAACAAACGCAAGAACAGGTACAAGTACAATCGCAAGCGCCGCAGCAGATGGTACAGCCAAAGAAGGCGAAGATTACACGAATAGAGAAGTTGTTGTATGTGGCATTTATCGGCTTTTTATTATACGCTTGTGTGGCGTTTATTGGAAATAAAGCGGGATTATATCAAGTGGATAGAGAAGCAGCGAAGATAGAAGATACAATTGTGAAACAACAAAAAGAGAATCAAGAGTTGCAAGCTGAAGTAGAAAAGTTAAGTCGTTATGAGCGAATCGCTAAAATTGCAAAAAAACACGGGCTAGAAATTAATGCAAATAATGTGAAAGGCTTACATTAATGCAAATAGGTGTGAAACAATGATGAAGATGAACATGAACAAATTTCATACCAATAAGGGAGCAGGTTACTTTATGATATTTTTCCTCCTGCTCTTTTTGCTGTTGTTAGCCCGATTCTTTTATATTCAAGCAACAGGAACAGTGCATAATCAAGATTTAAGGAAACTAGCCCAAGCTAAACATAATAAAACAGGTGTACTAGAAGCAAACCGCGGTACCATTTATGATCAAAATGGTCATGTTCTTGCGCAGGATGCAAACTCATATAAGCTTGTTGCGGCACTTAAAGGTGATAATGCCGTTAAAAACAAAGAAGATGCAGCGAAAAAAATCGCTAGTGTACTTGATAAAGATGAAGAGAAAATTTTAACGACTCTAAAAAAAGACAAGAGCCAAGTAGAATTTGGAGCGTTAGGAAAGAATTTAACGAAAGAAACGAAAGAACAAATAGAAGCTTTAAAGATACCTGGAATTTCGTTTATTACAGAAAAAGCTAGGGTATATCCAAATGGAGACTTCGCTTCTTACATACTAGGGTACTCAAGGATAAATGATGAAGGTGCCACAGTAGGGGCGGGAGGCTTAGAAAAGAGTTTAGATAAGTTTTTACGCGCTTCTAATGGAAGTGTAGGATATACAGGAGGGCATAACGGTGTTCCTCTTGAAGGCGGAAAACAAAGTATAAAGCCTCCTAAAAACGGCGATAATGTCTATTTGACAATTGATCAGCGCATTCAAAGCTTTTTAGAAAATGCAATGAAGGCAGCGGCAGAGCATTATGAACCAGGAATGCTAACGGCAGTGGTCGCTGATCCGAAAACAGGGAAAATATTAGCAATGTCTAGTAGTCCTAGTTATGATCCGAATAAACCGAAGATAGAGAACTACTTAAATGTACCAGTTGCAACTACATTTGAGCCAGGATCAACAATGAAAATATTTACATTAGCAGCAGCAATTAATGAAGGAAAATATAATGGACAAGAATATTATCAATCTGGTACGTATCCAGTTGGCAACCGGAGAATAAAAGACCATAACGGCGGTGCTGGATGGGGATCCATTACATTTGATGAAGGAGTTGAACGTTCTTCTAACGTTGCATTTGCAATTTTGGGGGATAAAAAACTTGGTCCAGATTTATTCCGTCAATATATTCATAAGTTTGGCTTGGATGAAAAGACTGGCATCGATTTGCCAGGAGAAGTTGATAATAAAATTGTATTTGATTCGCAAATTCAGCAAGTAACAACTGCGTTTGGTCAAGGCTCTACTGTAACTCCAATACAGCTTGTACAAGCTGCAACAGCGATTGCAAATGAAGGGAAAATGATGAAACCATATGTTATTGATCGAATTGTAGATCCGATAACAGGAAAGGTAGAACTACAACATAAACCAGAAGAGGTAGGGAAACCAGTTTCAAAAGAAACGGCGGCGCAAGTTAGACAATTATTAGAACGTGTCGTTACATCACCAAAAGGAACAGGTAATGCCTATAAGATTGACGGATATTCAGTAGGTGGTAAAACGGGTACAGCACAAATTCCTGATGGAAAAGGTGGGTACATGACTGGTAGAGAAAATTATATTTTCTCTTTCCTCGGTATGGCACCGATGGATGATCCTCAATTGGTTGTTTACTTAGCAATTAAACAACCAAAACTAAAAGACGATGAATACGGAGCAAAGCCGCTTGCTGAAATTTTCAAATCGGTAACAAAAGATAGCTTAGAATATTTAAAGATTAAACCGAAGGAAGTAAAAGATCCGAAGAAATATGTGAAAGAACAGCAAGTAGTCGTTCCGGATGTTACAGGAAAAACAATGGAAGAAGCAAAAAAAATACTAGAAAAAGTGAATGTTAGACCAACTATACTAGGTGAAGGTAAAGTGAAGCAACAAGTGCCGAAAGCGACTGAAAAAACATTAAAAGGTGATCGTATTTTCTTAGTTGGTGAGAAACCAAAGATGCCGAATATCCAAGGCTGGGCACTGCGAGATGTGATGAATTTAGCAAAAACGTTAAATCTCAATTTAAAACCTTCTGGAACAGGATATGTAACCGAGCAAAATGTGGAAGAAGGGGCATTGTTGCAACCAGGGACGGAATTAGCTGTGACACTTATACCACCACTTGAACCACAACAAGAGGCAGAGGAGCCACAGTAGGAAATTGTGAAAGTGATAAACAAAAGTAGAAAGTTCTAATCAAATCGGTACAAGCATATATTGGAACAAGCTAGGCGTAAGGGGGGCTTGTTCCAATATGCGTGTCTCGAATGTAACGGTGAGAAAACGACTAATTTTTATACTGATATGTGGCTTGCTTGTTTTTACGATTATCGATATTCGGCTTGGATATGTACAATTTTTCCTTGGGAATATGCTAACGGATCGTGCAAAAGATTCATGGAGTCGTAATATTACCTTTGAACCAGAGCGTGGGAAGATTTTAGATCGAAATGGTGTAGAACTCGCAACAAATAAAAGTGCGCCAACTGTTTTTGTTGTACCAAGACAACTCGAAAATCCAGCGGAAACTGCAGAGAAGTTGGCTGCAGTTTTAGGTGTGGAGAGAGAAGAAATTTATAAACGAATTACAAAGAAAGAATCTATCGTGAGACTCGACAAAGGTGGAAGGAAAATTTCGCATGATAAGGCGAAAGAAGTACGAGGGTTAAGTTTAAAAGGTGTATATATTGCTGAAGATTCTATTCGGCATTATCCATTTGGTAAATATTTAGCGCATGTGTTAGGATTTGCTGGGAGCGATAATCAAGGTTTGATGGGGCTTGAAGCATATTATGATAAAGAGCTAAATGGTGACAAAGGTTATGTTCGTTTTTTTGCTGATGCAAAAGGGCAGCGAATGCCTAATGTGGGAGACGACTTTAAAAAGCCAGAAGCGGGTTTGAATTTAAGGTTAACAATTGACTCTCGTATACAAGCAATCATGGAGAGGGAACTAAATATCGCGGATTCGACTTATAATCCGGATGGTATGATCGCAATTGCGATGAATCCGAAAAATGGTGAGATACTGGGGATGTCGAGTCGTCCAAGTTTTGATCCAGCAGATTTTCAAAGCGTTTCTCCAGAAGTATTTAATCGAAACTTGCCCGTATGGAGTACATATGAACCAGGATCAACTTTTAAAATTATTACCTTAGCTGCGGCTTTAAATGAAAAATTAGTAGACTTAGAGAAAGATACGTTTTATGATGATGGAGCAGCTGAAGTTGGTGGCGCTAGGCTGCGATGCTGGAAAGCTGGAGGCCACGGAAGTCAAACGTTTTTAGAAGTCGTGCAAAACTCTTGTAACCCTGGATTTATTGAGCTTGGAGATCGCCTCGGTAAAGAAAAGTTATTCCAATATATTCGAGATTTTGGGTTTGGGCAAAAAACGGGAATTGACTTGCAAGGAGAAGGGAAAGGGATTTTATTTAATCTTGATAAGGTAGGACCAGTTGAACAAGCGACAACATCATTTGGGCAAGGGGTTTCTGTTACACCCATTCAGCAAGTTGCCGCGGTAGCAGCTGCTGTCAATGGTGGGAATTTATATCAACCTTATATTGCTAAAGAATTTGTTGATCCAATTACGAAACAAGTTGTCAGTAAGAAAAGTCCAAGTGCGAAAAGGAAGGTTATTTCCAAGGAAACATCAGAGAAGGTTCGATATGCGTTAGAGAATGTTGTTGCGAAAGGTTCTGGTAGGAGCGCTTATATTGATGGGTATCGTGTTGGAGGAAAGACAGGAACAGCGCAAAAGGTAAAGGATGGAAAATATTTAGACAATAACTATATTGTATCTTTTATCAGCTTTGCACCAGCAGATGATCCGCAAATTGTTGTGTATGTTGCCGTTGATAACCCGAAAGGGATCACGCAATTTGGTGGTGTAGTTGCTGCACCGATTGTAGGGAATATACTTCGTGATGTTCTTCCTGCTATGGGGGTAGAGCCGAGAAAAGAACAAGTGGAAAAAGAATATAAATGGGGCGATACACCTACTGTAGAAGTTCCAGATTTAATTGGTATGGATAAAAAAGATTTACAAACACAACTCATAGACTTGAAGCTTGATGTGAGCGGTGAAGGAAAAAAGGTGATTAAGCAATCACCAGAAGCTGGTACAAAAGTAAAAGAAGGCTCAAAAATTAGAATTTACTTCGGTAATTAAAGGTAAGAGATTGTGTTTTATGGTACAATTGGTGGAAGTTAGTTCTATCATTTAGAGAAATGTTCTCATGAAAATTCATTCTTATGAAAAGAAGACATATGATTTTTAAGTATGAGAACGAAAGGTGAGTGGACTGGAATGAGACAATCGTGTGTCTCATTCATACATGGTTGCTTTTAGACCATGGGGTCGTTACCTCCCGATTCAAATGAGAAGTGGGAGGTAACTTATTTAATAAAAAAGATAAATAAACAATGTAGAGAGGGTTTAGTGAAATGAAGTTGCACACACTTGTATCATGTTTGCATGATTTTCCAGTTGTTCCAAAAGAAAATCCAGAAATTACATCTATTGAAGCAGATTCACGTAAGGTAACAAATGGAAGCTTATTTGTATGTATGAAAGGATATACGGTTGATAGCCATGATTTTGCTGAGCAAGCAGCCGCGCAAGGTGCGGCTGCTATTGTTGCGGAAAGACCGATTGATGTTGACGTTCCAGTTGTACTTGTGAAAGATACTTTTCGTTCATTAGCTGTGTTAGCGGACTATTTTTATGAGCAGCCAACACATAAATTGCACCTCATTGGTATTACAGGTACAAATGGAAAGACAACAACATCGCACATTATAGATGAAATTATGCGAGCACACGGTCATAAAACAGGACTAATTGGAACAATTAATATGAAAATCGGTGATGAAACATTTGCAGTGAAAAATACAACACCTGATGCATTGACGCTTCAACAAACATTTCACCGTATGGTGGAAGAAAATGTGAATAGTGCAGTCATGGAAGTTTCTTCACATGCATTAGATCTGGGTCGTGTACATGGTTGTGATTATGATGTAGCAGTATTTACAAATTTAACACAAGATCATTTAGATTATCACAAGACGATGGAAGAGTATAAGCATGCTAAAGGATTACTTTTTGCTCAGCTTGGTAATAGCTATCATCATAATCGTGAAAAGTATGCCGTATTAAATAATGATGATGCAGCAACAGAAGGGTATATAAGAAGTACAGCGGCTACGGTTGTTACGTATGGAATTGATACCCACAGTGATGTAATGGCGAAGGATATCGTTATGACAAGCGGCGGTACGACATTTACTCTTGTTACACCGTACGAAAGTAAAAAAATTACGATGAAATTAATTGGGAAGTTTAATGTATATAATGCTTTAGCCGCTACAGCAGCAGGACTTGTATCTGGTGTATTTCTGCAAACAATCATAGATGTTTTAGAACATTTAACTGGTGTCGCAGGTCGATTTGAAGTTGTAGATGGTGGTCAGGATTATACAGTAATTGTTGATTATGCGCATACGCCTGATAGTTTAGAAAATGTATTAACAACGGCGAAGCAATTTGCAAAAGGTAATGTATATTGCATCGTTGGTTGCGGTGGGGATCGTGATAAAACGAAAAGACCGATTATGGCAGGTGTCGCGACAGAATATGCAACGCATGCTATCTTAACTTCAGATAATCCGAGAAGTGAAGATCCACAAGCTATTTTGGATGATATGTTAACTGGTGTAAAAGGGAATAATTATGAAGTAATTGTTGATCGGAAGAAAGCGATTTTTCATGCTATTTCTGAAGCACAAGCGGATGATATTATTATTATTGCTGGAAAAGGTCATGAAACGTATCAAATTATTGGAAAAGAAGTACATCATTTTGACGATCGTGAAGTTGCTAAAGAAGCAATCACAGAACGTTTAAACAACAGAGAGTAACAACATGAGAGGGGGACTACATGTGCTTGAACAAGGTTTATTAGTAACGGCTGGGGTAGCGTTCTTAATTTCAGTTGCCCTTTCGCCATTGTTTATTCCGTTTTTACGAAAATTAAAGTTTGGACAGAGCATTCGCGATGAAGGACCAAAATCGCATCAAAAAAAATCAGGAACACCAACGATGGGTGGTATTGTTATTTACGTGTCTATGATGGTAACAACACTCATTATGGCAATTAAGTTTGAACATTTAGGCGCAGAAGTGTCATTACTATTATTAGTAACGTTCGGTTACGGGTTGATTGGGTTTTTAGATGATTATATAAAAGTCGTTAAGAAACGTAATCTTGGTTTAACATCAAAACAGAAATTACTTGGGCAACTGATTATTGCCATTGCGTTTTTTGCTATTGCGAAAGGGCAAGGGTTTGATACACATTTAATGATTCCAGGAACGGATATGAAATTTGATTTACACTGGGCATATTTTATTCTTGTGTTGTTTATGCTTATTGGGGGATCAAATGCAGTCAATTTGACAGACGGACTAGATGGTTTGCTATCAGGAACAGCCGCTATCGCATTTGGTGCGTTTAGTATCATAGCAGTAGCGCAAGAGCAATATGCTGTAGCGATTTTCTGTATGGCAGTTGTAGGGGCTGTACTTGGGTTCTTAGTATTTAATGCGAATCCAGCCAAAGTCTTTATGGGTGATACAGGCTCACTTGCTTTAGGTGGTGCAATTGCAGCTGTGGCGATTTTGTTAAAACAAGAATTATTACTTGTTATTATCGGCGGCGTATTTGTAATGGAAACTTTATCTGTTATTATCCAAGTTATTTCATTTAAAACAACTGGAAAACGTGTCTTTAAAATGAGTCCACTACATCATCATTATGAATTATGTGGTTGGTCAGAATGGCGTGTTGTTGTAACATTTTGGTCTGTAGGATTTTTACTAGCAGTATTAGGAATTTATATCGGGGTGTGGATGTAATTGAAAACGGTAACTGATTATCAAAATAAAAATATTCTTGTATTAGGCATTGCAAAAAGTGGTTATGCAGCAGCAAATTTATTAAAAAGCTTAGGAGCAAATGTCATTGTAAATGATGGAAAGCCTTTAGCGAATAATGAGTTAGCAGCAGAACTACAAGCGAAAGGAATGGATGTAGTATGCGGGGGACATCCATTAGAATTATTAGAAAGAAATATTGCGCTTGTAGTGAAAAATCCAGGAATCCCCTATTCCAATCCACTGCTAGTTGCAGCGAAAGAGAAACAGATTCCTATTATCACTGAAATAGAATTAGCATATCGTATTTCAGAGGTACCATTTATTGGTATTACAGGGTCAAATGGTAAAACAACAACAACAATGCTAACGTTTGAAATGTTAAAAGAGGGAGAAAAGCATCCCGTTATTGCTGGTAACATAGGAACAGTAGCATGTGAAGTAGCACAATCAGTGAAAGGGAATGAAGTGCTTGTGACGGAACTTTCGTCATTTCAATTAATGGGTGTAGAGACATTTCAGCCTAAGGTTGCAGCGTTTTTAAACTTATTTGAAGCACATTTAGATTACCATGGTACAAAAAAAGAATATGGTTTAGCGAAAGCGAATATTTTTAAAAACCAGACGGCAGCAGATTATAGTGTGATAAATGCAGATGATGCAGATGTGATGGCATTATCTGCCGATAGCAAAGGGCAAAAGATATTGTTTTCTGCTACAAAAGAAATTGAAGATGGCGCATGTATAAAAGAGAATGCTCTTTATTTTAAAGGTGAGAAAGTTGTTGAAATCAAGGACGTTGTTTTACCAGGTAAACACAACCTGGAAAATATTTTGGCGGCAATGAGTATTGCGAAATTGTTAGGTGTAGCAAATGAGGCAATTGTTGCCGTGTTAAAACGATTCACAGGTGTAAAGCATCGCTTAGAATATGTGACAACGATTCATAACCGAAAGTTTTATAATGATTCAAAAGCAACGAATATGTTGGCGACTGAGAAGGCATTATCAGCATTTACAAGCCCTGTCATTCTACTTGCAGGTGGACTAGATCGCGGGAATGAATTTGATGATTTAATTCCATATTTTGAACAACATGTAAAAGCGATTGTAACATATGGACAAACTGCACCGAAACTAGTTCATGCAGCTGAAAAAGCAGGGTTAGCAATTATTGAAACTGTCAATCATTTAGAAGAAGCGGTAGAAAGAGCATATGCTCACTCTACTGATGGAGATGTTATCTTACTTTCACCAGCATGCGCGAGCTGGGATCAATTTAAAACATTTGAAGAAAGAGGAGACATTTTTATACAAGCTGTGCATAAACTTATATAAAGTAAATCAAAACATCAGTAGGCTGACACCTACTGATGTTTTGTTACATAGGACAAAAATGCTTTGTCTATAAAGGTGGTGGTCAATGCCAATGAAAAAAACGCCTGATTTTATTCTCATTATTGTTACACTTTTATTATTAACAATCGGAATGATTATGGTCTACAGTGCAAGTGCTGTCTGGGCTTCCTATAAGATGGGAGATTCATTCTTTTTTGCGAAACGGCAACTACTATTTGCAGGACTTGGAGTAGTGGCGATGTTTTTTATTATGAAAGTCGATTATTGGGTGTGGCGAACCTACTCCAAGGTCATTTTACTCGTTTGTTTTATTCTTCTTATTCTTGTTCTCATTCCTGGAGTCGGACTTGTTCGAGGAGGAGCGCGGAGCTGGATTGGTATCGGAGCGTTTTCCATTCAACCTTCAGAGTTTATGAAATTTGCGATGATTATTTTCTTAGCCAAATTTTTGGCGGAAAAACAGAAGGTAATTCCATCGTTTAAACGAGGGTTACTTCCTGCACTTAGTTTTGTTTTTGTCGCTTTTGGAATGATTATGCTTCAGCCGGATTTAGGAACAGGAACAGTTATGGTTGGGACATGTATTATTATGATCTTTATTTCAGGAGCCCGCGTTTTTCATTTTGCAATGTTAGGATTAGTTGGTATGGCTGGATTTGTTGGATTAATTGCCTCGGCACCTTATCGAATAAAGCGAATTACATCTTATTTAGATCCTTGGTCGGATCCTCTTGGAAGTGGATTCCAAATTATTCAATCATTACTTGCGATTGGTCCAGGTGGTTTATTTGGACTAGGACTAGGACAAAGCAGACAAAAGTTTCTATATTTACCAGAACCACAAACAGATTTTATATTTGCAATTTTGTCAGAAGAACTAGGTTTTATTGGCGGTTCGTTTGTGTTATTATTATTTAGTCTGTTATTATGGCGCGGAATTCGTATAGCGTTAGGAGCGCCTGATTTATATGGTACGTTTTTAGCAGTAGGTATTGTGGCGATGATTGCGATTCAAGTGATGATTAATGTTGGTGTTGTAACAGGGCTGATGCCTGTTACAGGAATTACTTTGCCATTTTTAAGTTATGGTGGATCAAGTTTGACTTTGATGCTAATGGCAGTTGGCGTATTGTTGAATATAAGCCGCCATTCTCGCTACTAAACCCTGTTTATAAGACAGGGTTTTTCGTATGTATGAGAACGTCATTTATCCCGCAATAGCCCGATTGGTGAGGGCTCATCAAAGTTTCACTTTATCATACAAATATAAACATGTGTACAATTGAAATTAGAATAGAGAAGCGGAGGAATTTGTAGTGCGAATATTAGTTAGTGGTGGTGGCACAGGTGGCCATATATATCCAGCCCTTGCTTTAATTAGAGAGATAAAGAAGCTACATCCAGAAGCACGATTTTTATATATCGGTACAGAAAATGGACTGGAAAGTATGATTGTTTCAAAGGCAGGTATACCATTCCAATCCATTGTAATTAGTGGATTTAAACGTAAAATATCCTTTGATAATGTGAAAACAGTTATGCGTTTTGTGAAAGGTGTGCAAGATAGTAAAAGATATATTCGTCGTTTTAATCCTGATGTTGTAATTGGAACGGGTGGATATGTATGTGGTCCTGTTGTATATGCAGCAGCAAAATTAGGAATTCCAACGATTGTGCACGAACAAAATAGTGTACCAGGGGTAACAAATAAGTTTTTAAGTCGCTATGTGGATAAAGTTGCAGTTTGTTTTGAAGCAGCTTCGGAACACTTCCCACAATCTAAAGTCGTAATGACGGGAAATCCGCGTGCATCGGAAGTAATGAATCAAAATGGAATGAAAGGGAAGCGTTCTGTTGGATTATCACTTTCTAAAAAATCGGTTCTTATTTTTGGCGGAAGCCGTGGCGCAAGACCGATTAATGATGCTTTTGTAGAAGCGATTGAACAATTTGGCAACAAAAACTATGAAGTATTGTATATTACTGGTGAAGTGCATTATGATAAAGTTATGGAAATTGTGAGAGAAAAAGGAAATCCGGATAACGTTATTATTAAGCCGTTTATTCATAATATGCCAGAGGTACTTACTGGCGTAGATCTTGTTGTTTCACGAGCTGGTGCAACGACATTGGCAGAATTGACTGCGTTAGGAAAGCCAAGTATTCTTATTCCGAGTCCTTATGTGACAAACAATCATCAAGAGAAAAATGCGAAAACAATTGTTGATAAAGGAGCAGCTAAAATGCTTCTTGAAAAAGATTTAACAGCTGAAACGCTTCTTCATAATATTGATGAAATTTTGTTAAACACTCAAACATTGCAAAATATGAAATTAGCTGCGAAACAGTTAGGAATTCCAGATGCGGCGAATAAGCTATTTGAAGTCATGAAACAACTTATGAAAAAATAACCTTAGGTGAATGTCCTGCATATTACTGTAATAAGGAGACTTAATATGGAGGAGATCATCATGAAACAATTAGCAAAGGAACTCATAGAAGCAAAGGTTGGGAAAGTGTTTCTAGATGAATCATTAGCTCGATATACAACTATGAAAATAGGTGGGCCAGCTGATATATTTGTTACACCGACAAGCATTTCTAGTATTGAAAAGATTTTAGCTTTAGTGAAGAAATATAAAGTGAACTGGACGGCAATTGGACGTGGTTCCAACCTTCTTGTTTCTGATAAAGGTATAGAGGGGGTTGTGATTCGCTTAGGAGAAGGATTAGACCATCTTGAAGTCGAAGAAGCTACTGTAAGAGTTGGTGGAGGATACCCTCTTATTAAGTTGTCAACATTACTTAGCCGCCAAGGATTAGCAGGATTGGAATTTGCAAGTGGAATTCCAGGAAGTGTTGGCGGTGCGGTATACATGAATGCTGGGGCTCATAAATCCGATATTTCGAAAATTTTAACGAGAGCTTACGTTATGTTTGAAGATGGAACAGTTACTTGGTTGTCAAAAGAAGAAATGGGATTTTCTTACCGTACTTCCGTTTTACAGACAAAGCTTCCAGGCATTGTATTAGGAGCTGAATTTCAACTCGAACGAGGAAATCGAGAAGAAATCGTTCGCATGATGCAAAAGAATAAAGATTATCGCCGTGACACACAGCCGTGGAGCCACCCTTGTGCCGGAAGTATATTTAGAAATCCGTTGCCACATTTTGCTGGAGATTTAATCGAAAGGGCTGGACTTCGTGGATATCAAATTGGTGGTGCGAAAGTGTCTGAAATGCATGGGAATTTTATTGTTAATACAGGAATAGCATCAGCTCAAGATGTTTTGGACTTAATTGGATTTGTTAAAAGAAACATCAAAGAGAAATTTGATATAGATATGCATACAGAAGTAGAAATCATTGGAAGATAACTGTTATCTGTTCCGCTCGATATCATTTATGGTATAATAAGAAGATAGAACGGCATGACAAACATGCCGTTCTTTATGTTACATAGGGGGATCGTACATGAAAAATAGTAAAATTATTAAACTACAAGATCGTGTACCAAAATTAAAAAATCAAAAGAAGAGGAATAAACCGCCTGTCAATCACCGATTAATTTTATACATATCAATTTTATTTTTATTAGTGCTCTTTTTAATTTATTTTCGGTCTCCGCTAAGTAATATAAAAAAGATCAGTGTTTTTGGTAATCATTATATGACAGATGAACAGGTTATGAAAAAGTCTGGAATAACGTATGAAACAAGTTATTTCCGAGTAACAGCACGTCAAGCAGAAGAAAATTTAAAGAAACAAATAGAAATTAAATCGGTAGATGTTAAGAAACGTTTTCCTAATAAAATTGACATACACATCGAAGAATATGTAACGATAGGTTATATTAATAAGGATGGGAAGTTACAACCGCTTTTAGCAAATGGGAAAACATTAGATATACTACCGAGCGGAAAGTTGCCTGTCGCAGCTCCAATTTTTGAACCGTTTAAAGAGGAAAAAATGAAAGAATTAATTTCAGAATTAGAAAAATTAACTCCAACTATTCTAAGATCCATTTCTGAGATTCGTTATACTCCAACGAATTCAAATGAAAGTCATCTTACCTTATATATGAATGAAGGTTATGAAGTTAGTACAACCATTCAAGATTTTGCAAAGCGAATGGAAGCTTATCCATTAATTTTGAAACAAATTGAGCCGGGTAGAAAGGCTTTCATTGATTTGGAGGTTGCCACATACTTTAAATATTTAGATGATGAAAAGAAGAAATAGTAGAATAGTAGTTTTGTTTCTTTTTAATAGCATATAAGCACGTATGTTCTTTTAGTTGGATTTTATTTAGCGATAAGGAACGATTTGCTAAAAATTATTTAGATTTTCTTTGATTCACACTAGTATTGATACAAGTTTCACTTTTCTATAAGAACATCTTAGTGTAGACTTATATTTGGCGGTAGTCTTTACACTTGAAATAGAATTATTTCAAGATAAAGCATTCATTTGTGGGTTACAGCCTATTTTAAAATGAATATGAAATAAAAATAAGAAAAATATAGGGTTAAAAAAGGGAAATGCATAAAGACGTTGAATATTTTTCTTATAAATAGTAAAGCTGCGATTGTTGTTCCATATATGGAGTTGTATGGTATAAATAAAGAAGGAGGTGCCAAAGAATGAACAGCAATGAAATATATGTTAGTCTTGACATCGGTACATCCAATGTTAAAGTCATTATTGGTGAAATGGTCAATGATGGTTTAAACATTATTGGTGTTGGAAATGTAAAATCAAATGGTTTAAAAAAAGGCTCAATAGTTGACATAGACGAGACTGTTCAATCGATAAAAAAAGCAATTGAACAAGCTGAGCGTATGGTAGGAATCCATATTGAACAGGTTGTTGTAGGTGTCAATGCAAACCAAGTGCAGTTACTCCCTTGTCATGGAGTAGTAGCTGTTTCAAATGAAGATCGTGAAATCGGGAATGAAGATGTTTTACGAGTTCTAGATGCAGCACAAGTTGTATCGATTGCTCCTGAACGTGAATTTATTGATGTGGTACCTCGACAGTTTATTGTAGATGGTCTTGACGAGATTAACGATCCACGCGGGATGATTGGTGTAAGATTAGAGATGGAAGGTACATTAATTACAGGCTCACGAACTTTACTACATAACTTACTTCGTTGTGTAGAGAAAGCGGGTCTTGAAATTGTTGATATTTGTTTACAGCCTTTAGCAGCTGCCACAGTTGCTTTATCATCAGATGAAAAAAATAGAGGAGTAGCCCTTGTTGATATTGGCGGAGGTTCTACGACTTTAGCTATTTTTAGAGATGGAGAGTTACAAGCAACAAGTGTATTGCCAATTGGTGGAGATCACATAACGAAGGATATTGCAATTGGACTAAAAACTTCAACAGAGAATGCGGATCAAATTAAACTGAAATATGGACATGCCTTTTATGACACTGCTTCTGAAGAAGAGGTGTTCACAGTTCCTATTATGGGAAGTGACCAAACAGAACAATACTCTCAACTAGAGTTATCTGATATTATCGAAGCGCGTGTAGAGGAAATTTTAATGCTTGTTCAAGAAGAGGTGCGTAAATTGGGAGTGAAGCAGGTAGCTTCTGGTTATGTGCTCACAGGTGGTATTGCTTCTATGCCAGGTGTTCTTGATCTTGCGTATGATATTTTACATGAAAATGTTCGTATCACAACGCCAGATTATATCGGTGTTCGCGAACCTCAATATACAATTGGGGTTGGATTAATCAAATACTCTTACCAAAAAGCAAAATTACGAGGAAAAAGTGTTCAAGAAACAGAGGAGCAGTTTGAACCGATGCCTGCGCCTATGTCGGTACAACAACAGCAACCAGCGAAACAAAAAACTCGTAATCAAAACAACAAAAAACAAAAAGATGAACGTATGATGTCAAAAGTAAAACGTGTATTCCAGTATTTATGGGATTAAATTTGGACACGAAAAATGAGGTTCTAGGGGGATTTCGACATGTTAGAGTTTGATACTACTCAAGATCAATTAGCGAATATTAAAGTTATCGGTGTCGGCGGTGGCGGAAATAATGCTGTGAACCGTATGATTGAACATGGCGTACAAGGTGTAGACTTTATCGCTGTGAATACTGATGCACAAGCATTAAATCTATCAAAAGCTGAAACGAAAATGCAAATTGGTGAAAAACTAACGCGTGGGCTTGGTGCTGGTGCGAATCCTGAAGTAGGAAAAAAAGCTGCTGAAGAGAGTAAAGAGCAGATTCAAGAAGCACTTCGCGGTGCAGATATGGTCTTTGTAACGGCTGGTATGGGCGGTGGCACTGGAACTGGTGCAGCTCCAGTTGTTGCACAAGTTGCAAAGGAATTAGGCGCATTAACAGTAGGTGTTGTAACACGCCCGTTTACATTTGAAGGACGCAAACGTGCTACGCAAGCAGCATCTGGTATCGCTGCATTTAAAGAAAATGTAGATACATTGATTGTCATTCCAAATGATCGCTTATTAGAGATTGTAGATAAAAACACACCAATGTTAGAAGCTTTCCGTGAAGCGGATAACGTATTACGTCAAGGTGTTCAAGGTATTTCAGATTTAATTGCAACGCCTGGTTTAATTAACTTAGACTTTGCAGACGTAAAAACAATTATGTCTAATAGAGGTTCAGCATTAATGGGTATCGGTTCTGGTAATGGTGAAAACCGTGCTGCAGAGGCTGCGAAAAAGGCAATTTCTAGCCCATTGCTAGAAACATCTATTGATGGTGCGCAAGGTGTTATTATGAATATTACAGGTGGCGCAAACTTAAGTTTATATGAAGTACAAGAAGCAGCAGACATTGTAGCTTCAGCTTCAGATCCTGAAGTGAATATGATTTTTGGTTCTGTTATCAATGAAGGATTAAAAGATGATATTGTTGTAACTGTTATTGCAACTGGCTTCGATGATAGCATTGTAGCACAGCAACCAAAACCATTAGTACGTCCAAAAGTAAATTCAAATCATGTACAACCACAGGCTGCGGTTCAACCACCAAAACATCGTGAAGTAAAACGAGAAGTGAAGCGCGAAGAGCCTGTTATGCACGATCGTAATACAGATGCAGATGATATTGATATTCCAGCATTTTTACGCAACCGTCGTAGAAGATAAGGAAATAAAAAGGAGCATTTATAAAGCTCCTTTTTATTTTGAAAACTATTACAACAAGCAAAAGGGATCTATATTTTTATAGGTCCCTTTTGCTTGTTTCCTATTCTCCGCGACAGATTCTGTCTAGAACCACCAAAATAACAAAAAAACCACTCCGCAAATTGACACACTTTCTCATTGGATATGCATTATACTAGTCTCAACTAAAAAAAAGAGGTGAATGGTTTGGTTGTTTACGCCGACATTGTTTGGTTGTTAAACGCCTGCATTGATTTTCTTTTACTTTTATTAACAGCAACTGTGCTAAAAAAGAGGATCAAAAGATGGAGGCTAGTGCTGGGAGCGTTGATTGGTTCCACAATTGTTATTTTTGCCTTTACTCCTTTTTCTTCTATGATGACACATCCAATTATGAAACTACTATATTCGTTATGCATTGTGTATGCAACATTTGGTTTTTCGAATTTTAGAGATTATGCACAGACCGTTTTTACTTTTTATTTTGTTACATTCATGGTAGGAGGAGGGTTAATAGGAACTCATTTTTTCCTCCAAACAAATGAAAAGGTAAATGGTTTGGTACAATCACAATCTATTTCTTATGGCGATCCAGTCAGTTGGATGTTTGTTGTTGTTGGTTTTCCTATTATTTATTATTTTTCGAAGAAGCGAATTGAAAATGTAGAAGTAACGAAAATTCATTATGATCAAATTATTAAAGTGAATATTAAACTTGCAGAAAATGAAATTGTGTTAGATGGTTTAATTGATAGTGGAAATCAGCTTCATGATCCATTAACGAAAACACCAGTTATGGTTATCCATATTTCATGTTTAGAACATTGTTTGCCAACATGGTTAACCGAACAAGTTTATGCGAAAACGGAGGTTCCTCAAATACCGGAAGATGATTCGGGCTGGGCGACGCGATTGCGCTTAATTCCTTTTCGAGCAGTAGGAATTGATCATCAATTTTTATGGGCTATTAAGCCTGATATTGTTCATGTTCAACATGAAGGACGAAATATCATTGTAAATAAAGTGTTACTTGGCTTAAATACACAACGGTTTTCTACTAATGGAGAGTATCAATGTATCGTGCATCCGAAGATGTTGCTATCACAAAAAGTAACGATTGCTTAATAATGAGAGGTGGGGAAACATGGTGAAATTGAAGCTGTATTTCGTTTATCTTTGGTATAAAATATTGTTGAAGTTGGGAATTAAGACCGATGAAATTTATTATATTGGTGGCAGTGAGGCATTACCACCACCTTTAACAAAAGAGGAAGAAGAAGTTTTATTAAATAAATTACCAAAAGGGGATCAAGCGGCCAGGTCTTTATTAATTGAGCGAAATTTACGTCTCGTCGTATATATAGCTCGTAAATTTGAAAATACAGGGATTAATATAGAGGACTTAATCAGTATTGGCACAATCGGCTTGATTAAAGCGGTAAATACCTTTAACCCTGAAAAGAAAATTAAATTAGCGACATACGCATCTCGGTGTATTGAAAATGAAATTCTTATGCATTTACGTAGAAATAATAAAAATCGTTCTGAAGTATCGTTTGATGAACCGTTAAATATTGATTGGGATGGGAATGAGTTGTTGCTCTCAGATGTGCTTGGTACGGATGACGACATTATTACAAAGGATTTAGAAGCTAATGTAGATCGATATCTTCTCATGAAAGCTTTACATCAATTAAATGATCGAGAGAAACAAATTATGGAGCTGCGTTTCGGGCTTGCAGGTGGCGAAGAGAAAACACAAAAAGATGTAGCCGATATGTTAGGGATTTCGCAGTCTTATATTTCTCGTTTGGAAAAAAGAATTATAAAAAGGTTACGAAAAGAATTTAATAAGATGGTATAAAGGAAGTATGAAAAAGAACGTCATATGATAGAGAATGCGAAGACCAATCGGAAGCCCGGTTGGTTTTTGTTGTTTCTTGATAGCAAAATTATGACATGCTTATGAGAAAGAGAAGAAAAACTGTATGCATAAAATTCCCTCCAAAGGAGATACTTTACACTGTACAGCAACTCCCGATAGGAGGGAACACTTTGACGAGAAATAAGGTAGAAATTTGCGGTGTTGATACAGCTAAACTTCCAGTACTAAAAAATGATGAGATGCGTAAATTATTTCGAGAAATGCAAAGTGGAGAGACAAGCGCAAGAGAGAAATTAGTGAATGGAAATTTACGACTTGTATTAAGCGTCATTCAACGATTTAACAATAGAGGAGAATTTGTTGATGATTTATTTCAAGTTGGCTGCATTGGACTCATGAAATCCATTGATAATTTTGATTTAAGTCAAAATGTTAAATTTTCAACATATGCTGTGCCGATGATTATTGGGGAAATACGAAGATATTTGCGCGATAATAATCCAATCCGCGTGTCTCGTTCATTGCGGGATATTGCGTATAAAGCATTGCAAGTAAGAGAGAAATTAATTGCTGAAAACTCCAAAGAGCCAACAGCGATGGATATTGCGCAAGTTCTTGATGTTACACATGAGGAAATTGTGTTCGCGCTTGATGCAATTCAAGATCCAGTTTCATTATTTGAGCCGATTTATAATGATGGGGGAGACCCTATTTTTGTAATGGATCAGCTGAGCGATGAAAAACAAAAGGACGAGCAGTGGGTTGAAGAATTAGCATTAAAAGAAGGAATGAAACGACTCAATGATCGAGAAAAGATGATTATTCGAAAGCGCTTTTTTCAAGGGAAAACACAAATGGAAGTTGCAGAAGAAATTGGAATTTCCCAAGCGCAAGTATCAAGATTAGAGAAGTCGGCGATTAAACAAATGAATAAGACAATTCAAGGCTAAGGTTTCCCCATTTATGGGGAGACCTTTTTTACATATAAACGCGTTTATCCCACTACTTTAGGGCAATAAGAGTTGGAGAGAAACAAGGAAGATAGATGGAAATAGGCTTTTCATCAGTAGCGGATGAAAGAATCCCTCACAGCTGAAAGTTTCGCTTTATATTCCGCTCATAGAGAGAATGTAGTGTTCATATAATGAGAATAAAATGGATTTTCTATCAGTGAAGGCTACTTCCTGTTCATGAGGGAAAAGGAGTGAATCATAATGATCAGAATTTCAGAATTTCAGATGAAAGATGTTGTAAATGTTTCGGATGGCAAAAAACTCGGAAATATTGGTGACATTGATATAGATATGCATACGGGGAAAATTCAAGCTGTTATTATTTCAAAGCAAGCACGTATGCTAGGGTTATTTGGTAGAGAAGAAGAGATTGTTATTAATTGGAATAAAATTGTAAAAATTGGTGAGGATGTCATACTTGTAAGAGCAGATCATGTCAATTCTGTAACAGAATCAATACAAACACCGACAATTTCTTAAAGAATATTACAAATTCCTCTTTTTTTTATGTTGTCATTATGGAAAAATAAAAGTATGGTAAAATAGACAGGAAGTACCATGATTTTTAAGCTATTTTAATGAAGAAGGAGCCGCTTTATGAGAGAACCATTTAAATATGTGGACGGTATATTGTATTTACAAGCATGGGAAGATCTTGGGAACATTACTGCTGGCTTTACAACAAAAGATGGTGGAGTAAGTACAGGCTCCTTTCATGCGATGAATTTAGGATTACATGTGAATGATATCATTGAGAATGTTCATGAAAATAGACGTATTTTAGCAAATAAGTTACATAAACCATTAGAAAATTGGATTTGTTCGGAACAGGTTCATGATCATCATGTAGAAAAAGTAGGACATGAAGAAAAAGGGCGCGGAGTTTATGTATATGAAGATGGGATCCAAAAGACTGATGGTATCTATACAGCTGATAAAGATGTATGTTTAACATCTTGTTATGCTGATTGTGTGCCTCTCTTTTTCTATGCACCCTCACATGGTTTGATAGGTCTTGCGCATGCTGGATGGAAAGGAACTGTGAAAGAGATTGCAAATGAAATGATTCAAAAATGGAAAGCTGAGGGCGTTTCTACTACTGACATTCACGTTGCGATTGGACCTTCGATTGGAGCGTGTTGCTATGTTGTAGATGATCGTGTCCTATCAGCAGCAAAACAAGTCATAAATGGATCTGTTCCTTATAAAGTCATTTCAGATGGACAATACGCGATTGACTTAAAAGAGATAAATCGTATAGTATGCTTACAAGCTGGCATAAAAGAAGAACATATTGTGATGTCATCTCTTTGTACAAGCTGTGAAGAACAATTATTTTTCTCGCATCGCCGCGACCAAGGAAAGACAGGAAGAATGTTGAGTTTCATAGGTTTTAAGGAGGATTGAAAGACAGTGACAGTACAAGAGAATTTAGCAGTGATACATGAAGAGATGAAACAAGCATGTGATCGAGCTGGACGCTCCATCCATGATGTGAAACTTGTTGCAGTAACAAAAACAGTTGGAATTGAAAAAACGAATGAGGTAGTAGAGGCCGGGATTACTGATTTAGGTGAGAACAGAAATGAAGGGTTTTTACAAAAATATGAGCATTTTGGCTCACAAGCCAATTGGCATTTTATCGGTTCCTTACAAACGAGAAAAGTAAAAGAAATTATTAATCATATTGACTATTTGCATTCATTAGATCGTCTTTCTCTTGCAAAAGAGATTCAAAAGCGTGCTACAAAGCCTGTTAAATGTTTTATACAGGTAAAAACATCGCGTGAAGAATCAAAACAAGGGTTACAAGCTGAGGAACTTATTGAGTTTGTTCATGCTTTGAAGGAATTTGATAAAATTGAAGTTGTTGGATTGATGACAATGGCACCATTTACGGAAGAGGAAGCAGAAATACGTGGCTGCTTTAGAGCGCTTCGCATGTTGCAACAGCAAGTACAGGAATTAAGGCTTTCATATGCTCCGTGCAAAGAGCTATCAATGGGAATGTCTAATGATTATACAATCGCGATTGAAGAAGGTGCTACATATATTCGTTTGGGAACGATTTTAGTAGGAAAAGCATAAAAGGAAGGAGAATGTATTATGAGTTGGTCAAAAGTGAAGTATTTCTTTTTTGACACGCCAGAGGAAAAAGAAGCAGCTCAATATGCTTACGAAAAGGAGCAAACAGAAATGAAAAAACAGCAAGAACCTCCAGAACAACAAGATGTACCATTTACAAAAGTACAACCGAAACAAAATGTCGTGAGCATTGAAACAGCAAAGCAATCTTCTAAAGTTGTTTTGTTAGAACCGCGTACGTATTCAGAAGCACAAGGGATTGCAGACCATCTAAAAGGAAAGCGTGCTGTAGTCATTAATTTGCAAAGAATGTCCACTGATCAAGCGGTACGCATCGTTGACTTTTTAAGTGGTACTGTATACGCTATAGGCGGGGATATTCAAAAGTTAGGACCAAAAACATTTATGTGTACACCTGAGAATGTGGATATTGTTGGAGCAATTTCCGAGTTATTCGGTGAAGAGGAAGAGACAAATATAAAGAGGTGGTAATACGCCATGATTATGATTTTAAAAGCTTTGCTCTTAGTCATTCAAATTTACTCCTGGGCGCTTATTGTCTACATTCTTCTAACTTGGTTTCCAGGCGCTAGAGAATCAGCAGTTGGTGAGTTTTTAGCCCGCATTTGCGAACCGTATTTAGAGCCATTTCGGAGAGTAATTCCACCACTTGGTGTAATTGATATTTCTCCGATTGTTGCAATTATTGCATTAAAGCTTGCTAGCAGCGGCTTAGTAACTTTATTTGGCTACTTTTTATAAGATCGGTTGCATGCATGAGCATTTACGAACATTTTAGGCCTGAAGAGGCAAGTTTTGTTGATAAAGTGTTGGAATGGAAACAAGCAGTAGAAGAGTACCATCAAGTAAAATTAACAGATTTCCTTGATCCACGTCAGCAACAAATTGTAGCTACAATAGTTGGACAGCAAGGAGATGTTTCTTTACAATTCAATGGTGCAGCGCCAAACGCGGAGAGAAAAAGGGCACTTATTTACCCAGATTATCTTGTTTTAAATGAAGAAGAATTTCAAGTAGAAGTATTAGAAATTGATTATCCTTCCAAATTTTATACGCTTGAACATAGACAAATACTAGGTGCACTTATGTCCCTTGGTTTAAAAAGAGAAAAGTACGGTGATATTTTTATTCAAGAAAATCGTGCCCAAATTGTAGTTGCAAAAGAAGTTGTTTCTTATATTGAAATGAACTTACAATCAATTGGAAAAACAAAGGTGTCTCTCTTCGTTGTATCAACAGGAAATGTTTTGCAATTGCAAGATGAATGGAGAGAGCAATCTGGAACTGTTTCGTCACTACGCTTAGATGTATTGTTAGCTGAAATTTTGCATCTATCACGTCAAAAAGTACAACCCCTTATAAAAAATGGGCTTGTAAAAGTGAACTGGAAAGTTGTAGACCAAACTTCATATGAATGTTTTCCAGGAGATATTCTGTCGGTCAGAGGACATGGAAGAAGTAAATTGTTTTCGGTCGAAGGAAGAACGAAAAAAGACAAATGGCGAGTTTTGTATGGTATACTAAAATGATTGATTTTTTAGAAGGAAAAACTCTTATTTTGTCGAAGAAAAGATATAATTAAAAGAGGAAAATTTAGATAACTACTTGGAGGTGGCGTTTGTGCCGTTAACACCATTAGATATTCATAATAAAGAATTTAGTCGCGGATTTCGTGGCTATGATGAAGATCAAGTAAATGAATTTCTTGATCAAATCATTAAAGATTATGAATTAGTCATTCGTGAAAAGAAAGCTTTAGAAGAGAAGGTTGCTCAATTAGAAGGAAAGCTAGATCATTTTTCTAATATTGAGGACACGCTAAATAAGTCTATTGTTGTAGCGCAAGAAGCAGCGGAAGAAGTAAAACGCAATGCACAAAAAGAAGCAAAACTAATCGTTCGTGAAGCGGAAAAAAATGCGGATCGAATCATTAATGAAGCGTTAGTGAAATCAAGAAAAGTTGCCTTTGATATTGAAGAGCTAAAGAAACAAGCAAAAGTGTTCCGTACTCGTTTCCGCATGTTATTAGAAACACAGCTTGAAATGCTAAACAACGACGATTGGGACAAGCTCATTGAATTAGAAGACGAAGTGGACGAACTGTTGAAAAAAGAAGAAACAGTGTAAGCTTGACGTTTTTCTCATTATTACATATAATTTTAAACAACATATTGATTAAGAAAAACGAAGATAGGGATAAGTACCTTTTTCACCCCTTATAAAGCGAACTGAGGATGGTGTGAGCTCAGGATAAGGAGATAAATGGGAAATCACCCTGGAGTTCCGCGCTGAAAAAATGAGTAAGCGTAGGCGTATATTCGCGTTAAGAATATAAAGTGAATCATGTGCATTCGTATATGATTTAATAGGGTGGTACCGCGGGAGACTTTCTCGTCCCTTTTTGGGATGTGAAAGTCTCTTTTTTATTTCGTTTTTAAGTCTTTTTATGATACATGTAAGGAGGAATTGAGCATGGAGTACAAAAATACATTACTGATGCCAAAAACAGAGTTCCCAATGCGTGGGAATTTACCAAAACGTGAGCCTGCAATGCAAGAAAAATGGGCTGAAATGAACATTTATGAAAAAGTACAAGAACGTACAAAAGGACGTCCTTTATTCGTATTACACGATGGTCCTCCATATGCAAATGGTGATATTCATATGGGACACGCACTAAATAAAGTATTAAAAGACTTTATTGTACGCTATAAATCAATGACTGGTTATTGTGCTCCTTATGTTCCAGGTTGGGATACGCATGGTTTACCAATTGAGCAGGCTTTAACGAATAAGGGAGTAAAGCGTAAAGAAATGCCGGTTGCAGAATTCCGTAAATTATGTGCGGAATATGCATACGAACAAGTAAATCGTCAGCGTGAACAATTTAAACGCCTTGGTGTACGTGCGGATTGGGATCATCCATATATTACTTTGGAACCAGCATATGAAGCACAACAAATTAAAGTATTTGGAGAAATGGCGAAAAAAGGCTATATCTATAAAGGACAAAAACCTGTTTACTGGTCTCCCACGAGTGAATCTGCTTTAGCTGAGGCTGAAATTGAGTACAAAGATAAAAAATCAGCATCTATTTACGTTGCATTTGAAGTGAAAGATGGAAAAGACGTATTAGAAGGTGACGAGAAATTTATCATTTGGACAACGACGCCTTGGACATTGCCAGCTAACTTAGGTATTTCTGTTCATCCAAAACTTGAATATAGCATCGTTAAAGTAAAGGATGAAAAATATATCATTGCTTCTGAACTGTTGGATACAGTGGCAAAAACATTAGAATGGGAAAACCCTGAAGTTGTTAGAACAGTAAAAGGTAGTGAACTTGAATATACAGTTGCAAAACATCCATTCTATGACCGCGATTCTTTAGTTATGCTTGGCGAGCATGTAACGACAGATGCTGGTACAGGTTGTGTACATACAGCACCTGGACACGGGGAAGATGATTTCATTGTTGGGCAAAAGTATGGTCTAGAAGTTCTTTGTCCGGTTGACGATAAAGGTGTATTAACAAGTGAAGCACCTGGATTTGAAGGCTTATTCTATGATAAAGCAAACAAACCAATTACGGAAAAATTAGAAGAAGTTGGCGCATTGTTGAAATTAACATTTATTACGCATTCATATCCACATGACTGGAGAACGAAAAAACCAATTATTTTCCGTGCAACAGCACAATGGTTTGCATCTATTGAGGCATTCCGCAGTGAATTATTACAAGCTGTGAAAGAAACAAAATGGGTACCAGCGTGGGGAGAAACTCGTCTTCATAATATGGTTCGTGACCGCGGTGACTGGTGTATTTCGCGTCAACGTGCATGGGGTGTACCAATTCCTGTGTTCTATGCGGAAAATGATGATCCAATTATTACAGATGAAACAATTAATCATGTAGCAAACTTATTCCGTGAACATGGTTCTAACGTATGGTTTGAACGCGAAGCGAAAGATTTACTACCAGAAGGATTCACACATCCATCTAGTCCAAATGGTGAATTCCGTAAAGAAACAGATATTATGGATGTATGGTTTGATTCTGGTTCTTCTCACCAAGCTGTATTAGAAGAACGTGACGAGTTGCAACGTCCGGCTGATTTATATTTAGAGGGATCTGACCAATATCGTGGTTGGTTTAACTCTTCGTTATCAACAGCTATTGCTGTAACAGGTAAAGCACCATATAAAGGTGTGCTAAGCCACGGCTTCGTACTTGATGGTGAAGGTCGCAAGATGAGTAAATCAATCGGAAACATTGTTGTACCGAAGAAGATTATGGATCAATTAGGTGGAGATATTTTACGCCTTTGGGTATCTTCTGTTGATTATCAGTCTGATGTACGTATTTCAGATGATATTTTAAAACAAGTTGCAGAAGTATATCGCAAAATCCGTAATACATTCCGTTTCCTATTAGGAAACTTAGCTGACTTTAATCCGGTTCAAGATGCAGTAGCAAAAGCGGAACTGCGTGAAGTAGACCGCTATATGTTAGTGAAATTAAATGACTTAATTGCGAAAGTAAAAGAAGCGTATGAAACTTATGACTTTGCGGCAGTATATCATGCAATTCATAACTTCTGTACAATCGATTTAAGTTCATTCTATTTAGATTTTGCAAAAGATATTTTATACATTGAAGCGACAAATCATCATGATCGTCGTGCAATTCAAACAGTGTTATATGATGTTCTTGTTGCGTTAACGAAACTTGTAACACCGATTTTACCTCATACGGCTGATGAAGTGTGGCCATATATTCCAGGTGTGACAGAAGAGAGCGTCCAATTAACAGATATGCCAGAAGCTATCGAATTAAAAGGTGCGGAAGCATTAAAAACAAAATGGGATGCATTTATGACGCTTCGTAGTGACGTGTTAAAAGCACTAGAAGTGGCGCGTAATGAGAAAGTGATTGGTAAATCATTGACAGCTAGCATTACATTATTCCCAACAGCAGAAATGAAAGAAATGTTAGAATCTATTCAAGAAGATTTAAAACAACTATTTATCGTTTCTGAATATAAACTTGGTGGAACGATGGAAGAAGCACCAGCGGATGCACAAAAATATGAACATACGGCCGTTCTTGTTACACAAGCAAACGGTGAAACTTGTGAACGATGCTGGGTTGTTTCTGAAACAGTTGGCAACGATGACGAGCATAAAACATTATGTGAGCGTTGTGCGACTGTTGTGAAAGAGAATTATGTAAAATAATCATATAAAAAACTGATCGCTCATATAGCGGTCAGTTTTTTTGTATATCGTGTATGATATAACAAGTACAAAGTTACTTATGAAAAATGAATGAAGCAAAATAGAAGAACTTCCTATGAAGGAAAAATGTGTGTGCGGTAAGTAAGTGGAATTCGGATACACTAACGGTACATTGCAGCTAGGAGGAATGTACACGTGAATGAAATCTATATGGACATAAAACGAGAATTACAAGTGATGAGAAAAGAATTACAGGAGCGATTGGCAAAGGAAGTAAATCGTACATATCAGATGGAATTTGGACAAGAACTGGGATATGAAATACAACTAGATGCAAAGAAGAAATTACTTTTACATGATATAAGAGAGGACTTAAAAGATGTTGAGCGAGCATTATTTAAAATGGAGATTGATATGTATGGTGTTTGTGAAGAAACAGGAGAAATGATTTCTTTAAAACGTATGAAGATGTTGCCAACAGCTCGTACCATTTATGAATTTTCATATGAAAAAGTAAATGTGTAATTCGCACAACGATATTATAGTACCTTTTTTCATTTTATTTTATTCTTCGATAAAGGTTCATTGTGAAAAGGTAGCAGCTATGCTAAAATTTTGAGGTACACTGTCTTTGTGGGGGAAATGAAATGATATATTATTTAATAGCGTTAGTTGTTATTGCGATCGATCAAATATCGAAATGGTTTATTGTCAAGAACATGGAATTAGGTGCAAGTATCCCGATTATCGATAATGTATTATACATAACATCACATCGAAACAGAGGAGCTGCTTGGGGTATTTTAGAAAACAAAATGTGGTTCTTCTATATCATTACAGTTGTTTTTGTAGGATTTATTGTCTTTTATATGAAGAAGTATGCAAAAACAGATAAACTGTTAGGGATTTCTCTCGGTCTTATTTTAGGTGGAGCGATTGGTAATTTTATTGATCGTGTATTTAGACAAGAAGTAGTGGATTTTATTCACGTGTATATTTTTTCATACAATTATCCGGTATTTAATATAGCTGATTCGGCTTTATGTATTGGTGTTGTATTAATTATTATTCAAACATTATTAGAAGGAAAGAAAATGAAGGAGTAATTGAATGAGCGAAGTAGTACAAGTAACAGTTTTAGAAGAACAGAAAAACGAACGGATTGATAAATTTGTTGCAAGTGTAAATCATGAGTGGTCTCGAACACAAGTACAACAATGGATTAAAGACGGCGTCATAACAGTAAATGGAAAGACGGTTAAAGGAAATTATAAAGTAAAAGAAAATGATGAAATTACAGTAACAATTCCGGAACCAGAAGAATTGGATATTCGTGCCGAAGATATGAATTTAGAGATTTATTACGAAGATGCGGATGTACTAGTTGTTAATAAACCGCGCGGTATGGTTGTACATCCAGCACCGGGGCACACGAGCGGTACACTTGTTAATGGCTTAATGCATCATTGTACAGATTTATCAGGTATTAACGGTGTCATGCGCCCTGGTATTGTACACCGCATTGATAAAGACACATCAGGTTTATTAATGGTTGCGAAAAATGATATGGCGCATGAATCTTTAGTAAATCAGCTAGTAGAAAAAACAGTGACGAGACGCTATAAGGCAATTGTGCATGGTGTAATCCCGCATGATAAAGGAACAATTGATGCGCCAATTGCTCGAGATAAGAAAGATCGCCAAAGTATGGCTGTTGATGAAAATGGGAAGCATGCAGTTACGCATTTTCAAGTGTTAGAACGATTTAAGGACTTTACGCTTGTCGAATGTCGTTTAGAAACAGGGCGAACACATCAAATTCGTGTTCATATGAAATATATTGGATATCCTCTTGCTGGGGATCCGAAATATGGTCCGAAAAAGACATTACATTTAAATGGACAAGCGCTTCATGCGGGAATTTTAGGATTTAATCATCCGCGTACAGGTGAATATTTACAGTTTGAAGCACCTGCACCAGCTATATTCGAGGAAACATTAAATATTTTACGGAAATAGTATTGACAAAACGAATAAAAACTGCGATACTAACAACAGTTAAATAATGATCCTTTAACACAGCCCCGTGAGGTTGAGAAGGTAACGGTTTGAAATACTTAGGGTATGCTTGTACCCTTTTTTCAAAAGTCCTCTCGCACACGCTGGGAGGACTTTTTTTATACGATTCCTCTCACGCAAAAAAAGCTTGGAGGTGTAAAGCATGAAAGAAAAAGCTGTTGTTTTAGATGACCAAATGATTCGTCGCGCTTTAACGCGTATTAGTCACGAAATTGTGGAGCATAATAAAGGTGTTGACCAATGCGTTTTAGTCGGAATTAAAACGCGTGGAATTTTTCTAGCAAAACGTTTAGCAGAAAAAATTAGTCAGATTGAAGGAAAAGAGATTGAAGTTGGAGAGTTAGACATTACGCTATATCGTGATGATTTAACGCTACAATCTAAAGATAAAGAACCGCTTGTAAAAGGCTCTGATATTCCTGTAGATATTACAAAGAAAAAAGTGATTCTTGTAGACGATGTATTATATACAGGGAGAACAGTTCGCGCTGCAATGGATGCACTAATGGATTTAGGAAGACCATCACAAATTCAGTTAGCTGTTCTTGTAGATAGAGGTCATCGTGAGTTACCAATTCGCGCTGATTATGTAGGGAAAAACATTCCAACATCAAGTGAAGAACGTATTGAAGTTGATTTGCAAGAGACAGATCAACAAGATCGAGTAAGCATATACGAAAAGTAAATCCCTTTTAAATGTAGTCCTGTGAGGCTGCCAAAGGGTCTTGGCTTTCATATGTCAAATTTGTCATATGAAAGTATAGGACTCTTTGTGCACAGGCACAAAGAGTTTTTTTATTATAAAGTTTTAAACTGAAGGAGGATATAACAATGGAGCAAAAGCCAGTGTTAGACATTCATGAAGTACCGAAACCGGGAAGATGGTTATTTTTAAGCATACAACATTTGTTTGCAATGTTCGGATCAACAGTACTGGTTCCATTTTTAACAGGATTAAATCCATCAGTAACTTTAATCTCCAGTGGATTAGGAACATTAGCGTTTCTTCTTATAACAAAAGGGCAAGTACCTGCCTATTTAGGATCATCGTTCGCATTTATTGCTCCGATTATAACGGCAAAAACCGCGGGTGGGCCGGGAGCAGCAATGCTCGGTGGTATGCTAGCAGGACTTGTTTATCTCCTAGTTTCGCTAGGAATTAAAAAATCAGGATCAGCTTGGATTATGAAATTACTTCCTCCAATTGTAGTTGGTCCAGTTGTAATGGTTATCGGTTTAGCTTTAGCGCATACGGCTGTGAATATGGCAATGAATGATGCGGATGGAAAATATAGCTTCACACACTTCTCAGTAGCATTAGTTACATTAGCAATTACGATTATTTGCTCCATATTTGGAAGAGGATTTTTCAGTATTATACCGGTATTGATTGGAATTATTGGCGGATATATTTTTGCATACTTCCAAGGGCTAGTCGATTTAAAGCCAGTAGCTGAGGCAAGATGGTTTGATGTACCAGACTTTGTTGTACCGTTTGTAACATATACCCCGGAATTTTCTTGGAAGATTATGCTTCTAATGGTTCCAGTAGCACTGGTAACGATCTCAGAACACATTGGACACCAAATTGTACTTGGAAATGTTATTAATAGAGATTTAATTGCAAAACCAGGCTTACATCGTTCAATCTTTGGTGATGGTGTAGCAACATTAATAGCATCTGTAATTGGTGGACCACCGAATACAACATATGGTGAAAATATCGGAGTGCTAGCAATTACAAGAGCGTATAGTGTATATTTATTCGCTGGATCAGCAATCTTCGCAATCGCGTTTGGATTTATCGGTAAGATTGCAGCGCTGATTCATTCGATTCCAACACCAGTTATGGGCGGTGTCTCCATCTTACTCTTTGGTGTCATCGCATCAAGTGGTTTACGCATGATGGTGGACGAAAAAACAGACTTAAGTGACAAACGTAACTTAATGATCGCATCTGTTATTCTTGTCATTGGTATAGGCGGTGCAGTGCTTCATATCGGAGAATCATTCCAAGTAGAAGGAATGGCGCTTGCAGCAATTGTAGGCGTGCTGTTAAATCTACTATTACCAGAAATGAAAGAAAAACAGCAATCTAAGCGGATTGCTTCATAAAAATGAACCTTTTAATTCAGTCCTGTGAGACAGAAAAGGGTGGCTTCTTTCTTGCACCCTAGTCTCACATGACTAGGGTATTTTTATGCGATTATTGTTATAGAAATACGAAAAGTGTTATCATAAAAATCAGAAAGATGAGGGATGACAATGAGCCAGTTGTTAACGATGAGTGAATTATCGAAACAAGAGATTTCAGAAATCCTAAAAGATGCAGAAGATTTTGCGAATGGGGAAGAAAGAAAAGCGACAGAGCAAACATTTGTAGCAAACTTGTTTTTTGAGAATAGTACGAGAACAAGATTTAGCTTCGAGGTTGCTGAGAAGAGATTGGGATTAGAAGTATTAAACTTCTCAGCAGATTCTTCTAGCGTACAAAAAGGAGAAACGCTATACGATACGATAAGAACACTAGAATCAATTGGAGCCAAAGCAGTAGTCATCCGCCATCAGCAAGACCGCTACTTCGATGAGCTAAAAGACAAAGTAAATATCCCGATTTTAAATGCAGGTGATGGATGTGGAAATCATCCGACGCAATGTTTGTTAGATCTTCTAACAATTAAACAAGAGTTTGGGAGATTTGAAGGATTAAAGATTGCGATTGTAGGAGACATTCGTCACAGCCGAGTGGCACGCTCGAATGCAGAAGCATTAACGAAATTAGGTGCAACAATTTACTTTGCTAGCCCAGAAGAGTGGAAAGATGAAACAAATACATTCGGAACATATAGAAGCTTAGATGAACTTATTCCAGAAATTGATGTGATGATGTTACTTCGTGTGCAGCATGAGCGTCATGATCATTATGAAACAGACATCATGAGAGAGTATCATGAAAACCACGGATTAACAATTGAACGAGAAAAACGTATGAAAGAAGGAAGCATTATTATGCACCCGGCTCCAGTAAATCGTGATGTAGAAATTGCAAGTGAACTTGTTGAGTGTGAGCGTTCTCGCATATTCAAACAGATGGAAAATGGAGTTTACGTAAGAATGGCTGTTTTAAAACGCGCATTACCAAATGTATTAGGAGGAATGAAACATGAATTATTTGTTTAAAAATGGACGTTACTTAAATGAAGATGGAAAAATCGTAGCAACAGATCTTCTTGTACAAGATGGTAAAATTGCAAAAATAGCAGAAAATATTTCAGCTGAAAATGCGGAAGTAATCGATGTAAATGGAAAATTAATCGCACCTGGATTAGTAGATGTACACGTTCATCTTCGCGAACCAGGTGGTGAACATAAAGAAACAATTGAAACTGGTACACTTGCAGCAGCAAAAGGGGGCTTTACAACAATTTGTGCGATGCCAAATACACGCCCAGTACCAGATAGTAAAGAGCATATGGAAGACTTGCAAAAACGAATTAAAGAAAAAGCACATGTAAATGTACTGCCATATGGTGCAATTACAGTGCGTCAAGCAGGTTCTGAAATGACGGACTTTGAAACGTTAAAAGAACTTGGAGCATTCGCATTTACTGATGATGGAGTAGGCGTACAAGATGCAAGTATGATGTTAGCGGCTATGAAGCGTGCAGCTAAATTAAATATGGCAGTTGTTGCCCATTGCGAAGAAAATACGCTTATTAATAAAGGTTGTGTACATGAAGGGAAATTTTCCGAGAAACATGGATTAAACGGTATCCCATCAGTATGTGAATCTGTACATATTGCCAGGGACATTTTACTAGCGGAAGCAGCAGATTGTCACTATCACGTTTGTCACGTAAGTACAAAAGGGTCAGTACGAGTAATTCGTGATGCAAAACGTGCAGGCATTAAAGTAACAGCGGAAGTAACGCCACACCACTTAGTGCTATGTGAAGATGATATCCCATCTGTTGATCCAAACTTTAAAATGAACCCACCACTTCGAGGAAGAGAAGATCAAGAAGCACTCATTGAAGGTTTATTAGATGGAACAATCGACATCATTGCAACGGATCATGCACCGCATACAGCAGAAGAAAAAGCACAAGGCATTGAAAGAGCACCATTTGGAATTACTGGTTTTGAAACAGCGTTCCCATTACTATATACAAACCTTGTGAAAAAAGGAATTATCACATTAGAACAGCTTATTCAATTCTTAACAGAAAAGCCAGCAGATACATTTGGTTTAGAAACAGGGCGCCTAAAAGAAGGAAGAGCAGCTGATATTACCATTATTGATTTAGAACAAGAAGAAAAAATTGACCCAACAACATTCTTATCAAAAGGAAAAAATACGCCATTTGCAGGCTGGAAGTGTCAAGGATGGCCAGTTATGACATTAGTTGGTGGGAAGATCGCATGGCAAAAGGAGAGTGCATTAGTATGAAAAGACAGCTTATCTTAGAAGATGGAACAGTATTAATTGGAAAAGGCTTCGGCGGAGAAATTGAAAAATCAGGTGAAGTTGTATTTACAACTGGTATGACAGGATACCAAGAAACTTTATCTGATCCATCATACTGCGGTCAAATCGTAACATTTACGTATCCATTGATCGGAAACTATGGTATTAACCGTGATGATTTTGAATCGATTCAACCATCTGTACACGGTTTAATTGTAAATGAAATTTGCGATCATCCATCGAACTTCCGTAATGAAATTTCGTTAGATGAGTATTTAAAAGAGCGAAATATTCCAGGATTATCAGGAATTGATACGAGAAAATTAACAAGAAAAATTCGTCAATATGGAACAATGCGCGGACGTCTTTGTAATATGGATGTCGATGTAGATTACATTGTCAGTCAATTAAAAGCTACAGTATTTACCGATCATGTAAAGCGTGTGTCAACAAAAGATCCATATCCAAGCCCAGGTCGTGGCTACCGCGTTGTCCTTGTTGATTTCGGAATGAAGCACGGTATTTTACGCGAATTAAATAAGCGTGATTGCGATGTTATTGTTGTTCCTTACGATACATCGGCAGAAGAAATTTTACGCTTAAGCCCAGATGGAATTATGTTAAGTAACGGACCAGGGGATCCAAAAGATGTACCAGAAGCGATTGAAATGTTAAAAGGAATTATTGGAAAAGTACCTTTATTCGGTATTTGCCTTGGGCATCAACTATTTGCCTTAGCATCAGGTGCAAATACAGTGAAATTAAAATTTGGTCACCGTGGATTAAACCATCCAGTAAAACATCTTGAAACTGGAAAAGTAGCTATCACTTCTCAAAACCATGGGTATGCAGTAGAAGAGGAATCTGTAAAAGGAACAGACCTTGAGATTACACACGTTGCTTTAAATGATGGAACAGTAGAAGGACTTCGTCATAAGAAGTTCCCGGCATTTACAGTGCAATATCATCCAGAAGCATCAGCAGGGCCAGAAGATGCAAATGACTTATTTGAAGATTTCTTAACAATGATTGCAAACTTTAAGAAAGAAGGGGAAGAGTTATGCCAAAACGCCTAGACATTAACACAATTTTAGTAATCGGATCAGGACCAATTGTAATTGGGCAAGCAGCGGAGTTTGATTACTCTGGAACGCAAGCTTGTCAATCTTTAAAAGAGGAAGGTTACAAAGTAATCCTTGTTAACTCGAACCCAGCAACAATTATGACAGACACTGCAACAGCAGATAAAGTATATATTGAACCATTAACATTAGAATTTGTAAGCCGCATTATTCGTAAAGAGCGTCCAGATGCAATTTTGCCGACACTTGGCGGACAAACAGGATTAAATATGGCTGTTGAACTTGCAAAATCAGGCGTGCTTGAAGAGTGTGGAGTTGAAATTTTAGGAACGAAATTATCAGCAATTGAGCAAGCGGAAGATCGCGATTTATTCCGTACATTAATGCAAGAATTAAACGAACCAACACCACCAAGTGAAATTATTCATACACTTGATGAAGCATATGAATTTGTAAAAGAAATTGGTTATCCAGTCATTGTTCGTCCTGCATTTACGCTAGGCGGAACAGGCGGCGGGATTTGCCACAATGAAGAAGAGTTAATCGAAATTGTAACAAGTGGTTTGAAACATAGCCCAGTAACACAATGTTTATTAGAAAAAAGCATCGCTGGCTTTAAAGAAATCGAATATGAAGTAATGCGTGATGCAAATGACAATGCCATCGTAGTATGTAACATGGAAAACATCGATCCAGTTGGCGTGCACACAGGGGATTCTATTGTTGTAGCACCGAGTCAAACATTAAGTGATCGCGAATATCAGATGTTGCGTAATACGTCATTAAGAATTATTCGTGCATTAGGAATTGAAGGGGGATGTAACGTTCAGCTTGCGCTAGATCCATATAGCTTCCAATACTATGTAATCGAAGTAAATCCACGTGTAAGTCGTTCATCTGCTTTAGCATCAAAAGCGACGGGATACCCAATTGCGAAATTAGCAGCAAAAATTGCAGTCGGTTTAACATTAGATGAAATTGTAAACCCGGTAACACAAAAAACGTATGCTTGCTTCGAGCCAGCGTTAGACTATGTTGTTTCGAAAATTCCACGCTGGCCTTTCGATAAGTTTGAATCAGCAAATAGAACGCTTGGAACACAAATGAAAGCAACGGGTGAAGTTATGTCAATCGGACGTAACTTAGAAGAATCATTATTAAAAGCGGTTCGCTCTCTAGAACTTGGTATTTATCATCTAGAGCTAGATCACTTAAAAGAGCTTGATAAAGAAACAATGAAGAAACGTATTATAAAAGCAGATGATGAGCGTCTATTTGTTGTAGCAGAAGCAATTCGCCAAGGTGTAACGAAAGAAGAGATTCATGAATGGTGTGAAATGGACTTCTTCTTCTTACAAAAAATCGAAAACATCGTAAATATGGAGCGAAAAGTAAAAGCAAACGTTGGAGACATGGAAGTATTACGAGAAGCAAAAGAAATGGGCTTTAGTGATCATTACATTGCGGCTGCTTGGAATAAAACAGAATGTGAAATTTACGCTACGCGTAAAGAAAATGGCATGATGCCAGTATTTAAAATGGTAGATACTTGTGCGGCAGAATTCGAATCTGCAACGCCTTACTACTACAGCACATATGGTGACGAAAACGAATCAATCGTTACAGAGCGCAAAAGTGTAATGGTACTAGGTTCTGGTCCGATCCGCATCGGTCAAGGGGTTGAATTTGACTATGCGACAGTTCATTCTGTATGGGCAATTAAAGAAGCTGGCTACGAAGCAATTATTGTGAATAATAACCCAGAAACAGTTTCAACAGACTTCAGTATTTCTGACAAATTGTACTTTGAACCATTAACAATTGAAGATGTTATGCACATCATTGATTTAGAGAAGCCAGAAGGTGTTATTGTACAATTCGGTGGACAGACAGCAATTAACTTAGCGGCAAAATTAGCAGAGCGCGGCGTGAAAATTTTAGGAACATCTCTTGAAGATTTAGATCGTGCTGAAGATCGTGATAAGTTCGAAGCAGCATTAACAGAGCTTGGTATTCCGCAACCGGTTGGTAAAACAGCAACAACAGTAGAACAAGCGGTAGCAATTGCTGAAGAAATTGGCTATCCAGTACTCGTAAGACCATCTTACGTACTTGGCGGACGTGCAATGGAAATTGTGTATCGTCAAGAAGAACTGCTTCACTATATGAAAAATGCAGTAAAAGTACATGCGGATCACCCAGTATTAATTGACCGCTACATGGTTGGGAAAGAAATTGAAGTAGATGCAATTTCTGACGGTGAAAATGTATACATTCCAGGTATTATGGAACATATTGAACGCGCTGGGGTTCACTCTGGTGATTCAATCGGAGTATATCCTCCACAAAGCCTATCAGCGAAAGTGAAGGAGCAAATTATTGAAAATACAATTGCACTTGGAAGAGGATTAAATATTGTTGGATTACTAAATATCCAATTTGTAGTCTTCAAAGATGAAGTGTATGTCATTGAAGTAAACCCACGTGCAAGCCGTACAGTACCGTTCTTAAGTAAGATTACAGGTGTTCCAATGGCAAACATCGCAACGAAAGTCATTTTAGGTAAAAATCTTGTAGAACAAGGTTATGAAACTGGTTATCACCCAGAAAATAACGAAGTATATGTAAAAGCGCCAGTATTCTCGTTTGCAAAACTGCGCTCTGTTGATACAACATTAGGACCTGAAATGAAGTCGACAGGGGAAGTAATGGGGAAAGACTTAACACTTGAAAAAGCATTATATAAAGGATTAGTTGCTGCGGGAATCAGCATTCCAACACATGGATCTGCCATTATTACAGTTGCGGATAAAGATAAAGAAGAAGCGATTGAAATCGCAAGACGCTTCCATGAAATTGGCTATAACTTATTAGCAACAGCAGGAACAGCAAAATCGTTAACAGAGCAAAATATTCCAGTGCAAGTTGTAAATAAAATTGACTCTGAAGATTACAACTTACTTGATATTATTCGTCAAGGAAAAGCACAGTTTGTTATCAACACATTAACAAAAGGAAAACAACCAGCGCGTGATGGTTTCCGCATTCGTCGTGAATCTGTGGAAAATGGTGTAGCTTGTTTAACATCACTTGATACAACAAGAGCGATTTTACGAGTACTAGAATCTATGACGTTCTCAGCTCACGCAATGAAAGAAATCGCGCCAACAAAGCGTCACGAGGTGGTACATGCATGATGCAAAAGCAAAATATGATTGTCGTTAACCAAACAGAAATTGCAAAAAACATTTATGAATTAGTGCTTCAAGGTGATCTTGTACAGCAAATGAACGAACCAGGGCAGTTCGTACACATTAAGGTAGCAGAGGGGATTACTCCCCTTCTGCGCCGCCCAATTAGTATTTGTAATGTCGATCAAGAAAAAAACGAATTTACAATGCTATATCGTGCGGAAGGACAAGGAACAAAAACATTAGCAAAAAGAAAACAAGGTGAATTAGTAGACGTATTAGGACCGCTAGGACATGGGTTTCCAGTAGAAGAAGCGGAAGCTGGACAAACGGCTTTATTAGTAGGAGGCGGAATTGGTGTACCACCACTTTATGAGCTATCGCAACGCCTTGTTGCAAAAGGTGTACGTGTCATTCACATCTTAGGATTTCAAACGAAAGACGTTGTTTTCTATGAAGAGAAGTTTGCAGAACTTGGTGATACATATGTTGCAACCGTTGATGGTACACATGGTACAAAAGGGTTTGTAACAGATGTAATAGATAACTATGGAATTGACTTTGATATTTTATACTCATGTGGACCTTTAGCGATGCTACGTGCATTAGAAGGGCGTTATAAAGAGAAAAAAGCCTACATTTCACTAGAAGAACGTATGGGATGTGGGATTGGAGCATGTTTCGCATGTGTATGCCACTTACAAGAAGATTCAAGTGGACATTCTTATAAGAAAGTGTGCAGCGATGGACCTGTATTTCCAATCGGGGAGGTTGTACTATGAACAGATTGCAAGTTGAATTGCCAGGATTATCATTAAAAAATCCAATCATCCCAGCATCTGGTTGCTTCGGGTTTGGCCGTGAATATGCTCAGTTTTATGATTTAAGTGTACTGGGCTCAATCATGATTAAAGCAACGACAGAACAACCACGCTACGGAAATCCGACGCCTCGTGTGGCGGAAACACCAGGTGGTATGTTAAATGCAATCGGACTTCAAAATCCAGGGCTAGAAAAGGTAATGAACTCTGAATTACCATGGTTAGAACAATTTGATCTCCCAATTATAGCGAATGTTGCAGGTTCACAAATTGAAGATTATGTAGCAGTAGCAACGGAAATTTCAAAAGCACCGAATGTTCATGCGCTAGAATTAAATATTTCTTGTCCAAACGTAAAAACGGGAGGTATCGCTTTTGGTACAAATCCTGAAATTGCTGCTGATTTAACGAAGCGAGTAAAAGAGGTTTCTGAAGTGCCGGTATATGTGAAATTGTCACCGAACGTGACAAACATTGTGGAGATTGCGAAGGCAATTGAAAATGCAGGTGCGGACGGATTAACGATGATTAATACATTGCTTGGTATGCGTCTAGATTTAAAAACAGCAAAACCAATTTTAGCAAACCGTACAGGTGGACTATCAGGTCCTGCAATTAAACCGGTGGCGATTCGTATGGTACATGAAGTAAGCCAAGCGGTTAACATTCCGATTATTGGAATGGGTGGCATTGAGTCGGCAGAAGATGTTATTGAATTCTTCTATGCTGGTGCAAGTGCAGTGGCAGTTGGTACAGCAAATTTTGTTGATCCACTCGTATGCCCAACCATTATTGAAGAATTACCATCGTTATTAGATGAATTAGGATTTGATTACATTTCGGAATGTCAAGGAAGGAGCTGGAAGTAAGTATGTCACAGTCGCTAATTGTTGCGTTAGATTTTCCAGGAAAAAAAGAGGTAGAACAATTTTTACAACACTTTGAAGGGGAAGAGTTATTTGTCAAAGTTGGTATGGAGTTGTTTTATAAAGAAGGCCCAGCAATTATTACGTACTTAAAAGAAAAAGGGCATAACATCTTTCTAGATTTAAAACTTCATGATATTCCAAATACAGTAAAAAGCGCTATGCGTAGCCTAGCTAGTCTAGATGTTGATATGGTAAATGTTCATGCTGCTGGGGGAAGTAGTATGATGAAAGCTGCGATTGAGGGATTAGAGGAAGGTAAGCAAGAAGGAAAAAAGAGACCGATTTGTATTGCAGTTACACAACTAACAAGCACTTCGGAAGCTATGATGAAAAAAGAGATTGGCATTGAGAAAACGTTAGAAGAAGCGGTTGCTCATTATGCAAAATTAACGAAAGAAAGTGGACTTGATGGCGTTGTTTGTTCAACACTTGAAGTTCCCAAATTACGTGAAGTATGCGGAAATGAATTTGTAACAGTAACACCGGGGATTCGTCTTGCAAGTGATGATGTGAATGACCAAGTGCGCGTAGCAACACCGAAACGTGCGAGGGAACTTGGCTCAAGCTACATCGTAGTGGGACGTAGTATTGCAAAAGCAGAAAATCCGCTTGAAGCGTATCAAACAGTAAAACAACAGTGGGAAGGTGTAACAGTATGAAAAAAGAAATCGCATCGCATTTATTAGAAATTGGAGCAGTATTTTTACAACCGAATGATCCGTTCACTTGGTCTTCTGGTATGAAATCACCAATTTATTGTGATAACCGTTTAACTTTATCATATCCAAAAGTACGTCAAGCGATTGCAGCTGGATTAGAAGAGTTAATTAAAGAGCACTTTGGGGCTGTAGAAGTTATTGCAGGAACAGCAACTGCTGGTATTGCGCACGCTGCATGGGTAAGCGATCGTATGGATTTACCAATGTGCTACGTACGTAGTAAAGCAAAAGGCCACGGTAAAGGGAATCAAATCGAAGGAAAAGCTGAAAAAGGTCAAAAAGTAGTAGTAGTAGAAGACTTAATTTCAACTGGCGGTAGTGCGATTACATGTGTAGAAGCACTTCGCGAAGCTGGCTGTGAAGTATTAGGAATCGTATCAATTTTCACATACGAGCTTGAAGCAGGAAAAGAAAAACTAGCGGCAGCTAATGTAGCATCATATTCTTTAAGCGACTATAGCACATTAACTAAAGTAGCGGAAGAAAAAGGTATGATTGGACAAGCTGAAACGAAAAAACTACAAGAATGGAGCAAAAATCCAGCTGACGAGGCTTGGATTACAGCGTAACATAAAAACGACTGCGGGGGAACGCAGTCGTTTTTTATATCATCGTTAAAACTTCATGTAAAGAAGATATAGTAGGAACATCGCACTTGAGTTGCGAGGTATCCCGATTTAACCACATATCTTGCATTCCAGCTTATACTACTAATTGCATCAGTTTCTAATCAATTACCAATATAATAGAAATCTTTCATTTTGAGGTTCGATTGTAATACAGTTCTTTGAAAAATTTCAGGGTCTGGTTTCGATATACCAATTCTCTCAGTGGTATCATAATCAAGTAAAGTCCTATCAATATCAAAGAAAATCCTATTACAATCGCCTTATTAATGACTACTTAGCACTTTCCACAATTTCATATCCTCTTACAAACAAGAGAGTCATATAAGAAACAATAAATGAGAAGATGCTGTACATGCCAACCCAAAAGAAAAAATTTGGAGTGAAGGCGATAACCCCTATTATTAAAAAGCTAGCAAACGTTACAATTGGCATTACGTAATACGTTTTCGTTCTACGTGTTCCAATAACAGAAACGATAAAGATAAGTAATGGACAAATTAATAAGACGAAAATCAATTCATTCATAGTTATGTCCCCTTTTCTAATTGCAGTAATCTGTTTTTCGTAAACGTTTTGAAATAAATACTCTCTTAATATAATTTCGCTAACATATAAATAATCCCTTTTGAAAGTCAGTAATTCATGATGAACTTTACAATAAAAAACGTAAGCAAGAGAATACTTGCTTACGTTATAGAATAAACATCGCGACGATCGTGGTGACAAGTAAGCCAATCACAACTGGTAAAAAGTTTCGGCGTGCAAGTTCAAACGGATCGACTTTACAAATCGCAGCGGCAGGAATAAGCGCCCAAGGAATTAAGGCACCGCCCCCAGTCCATATGGCAGCGATTTGTCCAAGTGCTGTTAATGTAGCTGTTCCATGACCAAGTGCTGTTCCGAAAAGATTTGCGATTGAACCAGCAAGTGATATACCTGAAAAGCCAGACCCATCTAATCCTGTTATAACACCAACGATAGTTAATGTTCCGGCCGATACATATTGATTTAAAGGAACCGTTTGAGATAAGGCGATTCCTAAGTCATTAATGATTCCGTGTGAACCTTTCGGTAAATAGTCTCCAATAATTTTTATAAATCCGCTATCTCCTAAATAAAAAAGTGCAGCAATTGGAATAATAGGGCCAAAGATTTTAAATCCAAATTGTAGCCCTTCTATAAAATAATCGGTCGTTTTATTCAGTCCATTTCCTTTGTAAGCGATGAGGGAAATGATGATAATCATAATAACAGTCGTCCCGCCAATAAGCGCTGTTGCGTCGCTTCCTTGTAGTTTAAATTGAATCATACAAAGAATATCTATGGCATATACGATCGGAATGCAAATAGCGAGCCATTTTTTTGTCCGAGGAGATAATGAAGTGAGTGTTTTTGAAGAATCGGTTGACTGGATAGATTCTTGTATGGGGGAGCCTGTATGAAATTCTTTTCGTAAGAAGAAAAAAGCAACAGAAGTTGTAACAATGCCCATAACGATAACGAGGGGGACACTGGCAGAAACGACGCTGGAAACAGGAAGACCAGCAGCGTCTGCGGTTAATTTTGGTGCGCCTTGAATAACGAAGTCACCTGATAAGGCGATGCCGTGTCCGAATAAGTTCATAGCGATCGCAACTCCAATTGGCGGAAGTCCAACGCGAACAGCGACTGGTAATAAAATGGCTCCCATTAAGGCGACAGCTGGAGAAGGCCAAAAGAAGAAAGAAATTGTCATCATTAAAAGACCGATAATCCAGTAAGCGAGTGTAGGTGTACGAATCATCTTTGTAAATGGTGAAATCATCGTATCATTTATGCCGGTATGAACGAGTAAATTGCTCATTGATACAATAATGGAAATGATTAATATAGTTGGTAATAGTTCGGTAATGGCGTAAATGAAACTTTGAAATATGCTGCTAACGGCAAGAGGGATAGAACTTGTTGCGGTTAATGCTAGTAAAAAAATAAAAATGATACAAATGATTGTCGTATCTTTCCGGAGAATAAAGAAGGTAATAATGGTTAGCAAACAAAGAACATAGAGAGCATGTAAAAGCGTTAATTCAACTCCCATAACATTCACATCCTTAGACATTCGTGTGGTTCATTGTATGAAAGCAGTGAAAGTATGTGAGTAAAGGAAATAGAAAAAAAGTGAAATTTCATGTATTGTAATGGTGAGATTTAAAAATGGAATTTAAGGAGTGTTTATGCGTAAAAAATTGGTTTTTGGAGATTCATCGTCTCTTGTATTCTAGTCATCATTTTAAATCTATTTACAAACAATGAATGGATCAGTATCATACCTGTTTTCGGGTTTGTGCTTATACTGTTATACCGTTTGAATGATATGAAACAACATAGCAAGAAAAGTATTGGAATTATGATAGGTATCATTGTTGTTTGTTCATTTTTCAAGGGTGGTTACTTTTTGTAAAATGGTTATATTTAATATTGATTTTGATAATGTTAGCGGTAGTTTTTTAGAAAGTAAATGAAAAAATTTTTGCGAATGAATAGAAGAAAATGCCACCGAATAAAGGTGGCATTTTCTTATTTTACTGCATGAGCTTTTTGTATCTTTTTAATTAAACGAATCTGTCCACGATGATTGATTTCATCTTCAAAAACGTGAAACCATTTAAAGTAGTTGTTTGCTGGTTTATCATGCCAAAAGCTTGTCTTTTTAAATAACCATTCTTCAGGTAATGATTGAAAAGTTTCAATTGTTTTAGAGCGTACTTCTAGTAATGTATTGATGTAAAATTCTATGGAGTTTCCTTTTATTTTTTCTCGTCCAAGATCCCCTAACTCAACACCAGGTAACCAACGTTCTAATTCAGCATCTGTCGGTTCACGATCCTCAAAGGTATGAATTTGGTAGTAAAATTCAATAGCAGCCATGTGACATAATAGCATGCCAATTGAATTTGCTTCTTCATCATATAAATAATCAAGTTCTTCAATTGTTAAACCTTCCACCGCTTGCATCGTTGTGTAACGGGCGTAATTCATCATGGAAACAAGTTTTGAAAATTCAATCTGTAAACCATCTATCTTATCGATTACAAAGTTCAATTAAACTTCCCCCTCTTTAAACGAATACCCTAGAGAAGGAATTCTATGTGCAGAGAAAAAATCCTGTTGAAAAATTCATACTATTAACAAGGAATAACAATTAGCTCTTTATTTGATGCTGTAATCACTTCATAAACATCTTTTGTAATGACGATATCGTCTTCCATTCTACAACTACCTCAGTTTGGTATATACATACCTGGTTACTGTAACAACCATACCTTTTTGTATATTTAAGCTTTTAATTTCATTACAGTATCAGCATCAGGCGTTACATACAGTGTTTGTTGATGATCATATGTAACAAAACCAAGCTTTGCACCACTTGGTTTTTTGACGTGGCGAATTTTCGTGAAATCTACGGGAACTGAACTAGAATTTTTCGCTTTACTGTAATACGCTGCAATTTTCGCAGCTTCTAGTAATGTTTCTTCCGACGGTTCTAAAGAGCGGATGACCACGTGAGAACCTGGTATATCTTTCGTATGTAACCAAATTTCATCACGACGCGCAAATTTCGTAGTCAAATAGTCATTTTGTTTATTGTTTTTGCCAACTAAAATTTCGGTTCCATCACTTGCAACATATTTATCTAATAATGGTTTTGTCGACTTTTTCTTTACATGTTTCGCTTTGCGGTTACGAAGGTATCCTTCTTCAGCTAGTTCTTCACGAATTTCTTCGATATCTTTTGACGAGGCGGCGTCCATTTGTTGAAGTAAGCTGTCAAAATAGAGAATTTCTTCCTTTGTTTTTTCAATTTGTTCTTTGACAATTGCTACAGAGTTTTTTGCTTTTTGATACTTTTGAAAATAACGCTGTGCATTTTCTGAAGGTGTTTTAAATGGATCTAATGTAATTGTTACCGTTCCGCCATTTTCATCATAATAATTTACAACTTCCACTTCTTTGTCACCTTTTTTTATTGCGTATATGTTCGCTGTTAACAACTCTCCAAACAATTGATATTTATCCGCTTTTCCGGCATCTTGTAATGTTCTTTTTAGTTTTATTAATTTCTTTTCATTTTTCGCTTTTTCATTATGCATAAATCGTTCTAAATCATGAGCTTGTTGTTTGACGCGATCTCGTTCTGCTTTACCGAAGAAGAATCGATCTAATAATTCACTAACGGATGAGAAAGTTTTTTCAGCTCCTTGCAAATGAGAAAGTGGAAATAGATAAAAGAACTCTTTTCCGTTTGCAGTAATCATTGTTGGTATATATTGATGTTCTTTTAATGGCTTTTGTAAGCTGAAGAAAGCTTCGGATACTGCTTTTTCATTTACCATACCCGCTTTTTTGACCACTTCTTTTGCAAACAGCGGAGAAATTCCCATGAAAGCTCCGACGAGTTGTTTATCCATATTTCCAGATAGGAAGTCTAGCGGCCGAATCAATTCATCTTTTGTTTCAATGTACAGTGGATTAATTTTATGTTGTGCTGGTGGTGCAACGTATTCAGTCCCAGCATATACAGTGCGATGACGATTTACTGCTAAAGAAACGTGTTTCAAACTATCTAAAATAATATTTGTTTTTTCGTCTACCAAAATGATGTTACTATGGCGCCCCATTATTTCAATAACTAATGTTTTTAAAGATTCATCGCCAATTTCATTGCGACTGCGGACAGTAATTTGAATGATTCGTTCTAAATCGATTTGCTCGATTTTTTCAATAAATCCCCCCTCTAAATGTTTGCGAAGTAACATGCAAAACATAGGTGGTAATGCTGGTGAATCATAACTTTGTGTTGTGATATGCATACGAGCATATGTCGGATGAGCAGAAAGAATCAATTTTTGATTTTTTCCATGCGCGCGAATATGTAATAAAATTTCATATTTTGAAGGTTGATATATTTTTGAAATTCTCCCCGTTTGCAGAGAATTTGAAATCTCATGCGTAATCGCTCTTGTAAATAATCCATCGAATGCCATGATGAACACTCCTTTCTAACTAAATGTTAATTATAGCATTTTTTTGGACGAGGCTGAATAAGCTTTCATTAGAGCATGTCTGCAATCAGGAGGTCGATAGCGAAATGAATTGGTATGAAATGCGTGCGCATGAAGTGGAGGAGAGAACGAATACGAATGTGAAGACAGGACTTTCAGAACAAGAAGCAGAAGGACGTCTAAAGAAGTTTGGTCCAAATGAGTTACAGGAAGCAAAGAGGCCTTCTGCACTTCTTGTATTTCTAGCCCAGTTTAAAGATTTTATGGTTCTTGTATTGTTTGGAGCGACAATCATTTCTGCCTTTTTGGGAGAATATATCGATTCAATCGCAATTGTCGCAATCGTTATTCTCAATGGAATTCTCGGCTTTTTTCAAGAGAGAAAAGCAGAAAAATCATTGGAGGCATTAAAAGAGTTAGCCGCCCCGCAAGTAACAGTTTTACGAAATGGCAAATGGATAAAAGCGCCGTCTAAAGCACTTGTTCTGGGAGATATTATTAAGTTTTCTAGCGGCGACCGTATTGGGGCAGATGTTCGCCTTGTTGAAACATCGAGTTTATATATTGAAGAATCTGCTTTAACAGGGGAATCTGTACCTGTTCAAAAGAAAGTAGAAGCATTAAGTGGGCAAGATGTCGCAATTGGTGATCAAAAAAATATAGCGTTTATGGGAACGATGATTACGAGAGGGTCTGGGATAGGAGTTGTAGTCGCAACGGGGATGAATACAGCTATGGGGCAGATTGCGAATATGTTGCAAAATGCAGAACCAATGGAAACGCCTTTACAAAGAAGATTAGAACAACTTGGGAAGATTTTAATTATTGTTGCGCTTATTCTAACAGCACTTGTTGTATTGGCGGGCGTATATCAAGGAAATGAAGTCTATCATATGTTTTTAGCGGGGGTGTCACTTGCCGTTGCAGCAATTCCGGAAGGATTACCAGCTATTGTTACAGTTGCTTTATCGCTTGGCGTACAGCGCATGATTAAGAAAAAGGCCATTGTACGCAAACTGCCAGCAGTGGAAACGCTAGGGTGTGCTTCGGTAATTTGTTCCGATAAAACAGGGACGATGACACAAAATAAAATGATGGTAACGCATATGTGGTCAGGTGGTGAATTATGGAAGGTTACTGGGAAAGGATATGAGCCAACAGGATCTTTTATGAAAGGTGAAGAGAAGATCAATCCAGGGAATACAAAATCTTTGTATCAATTATTAACATTTGGTTGTCTATGCAATCATGCCCAAATTATGAAAAAGAAGAAAGAATATGTGTTAGATGGAGATCCTACAGAAGGTGCTCTTGTTGCAGTAGCCATGAAGGCTGGAATCTCTCGAGAAGCATTAAAAGAGAAATTTGAAATTATTCACGAGTTTCCTTTTGATTCCACTCGTAAGATGATGAGTATCATTGTTCGCGATCGTGATGGAAAGAAGTTTGTTGTGACAAAAGGTGCTCCAGACGTGCTTTTACAAAAGAGTCAAACGATTTTATGGGGAAATAAACAACAGCCTTTTAGTGAGCTGTATCGGAAGGAAGTGCAAGCGGCAATTCATAGCCTTGGAAGTCAAGCACTTAGAACCATTGCCGTTGCTTTTAAACCATTAAAAGTAACAGATCCAATTCACGATGAACAAGAAATAGAGAAAGACTTTATGCTTGTTGGAATTCAAGGAATGATTGATCCGCCAAGACCTGAAGTTAAGCAGGCTGTACAGGAATGTAAAGAAGCAGGTATTAAAACAGTAATGATTACCGGGGATCATAAAGTAACAGCAATGGCTATTGCTGAAGAACTAGGGATTTTACCACGGAATGGTCGCGTTGTAGAAGGGGTAGAACTTGCGAATATGACAGTAGAGGAACTTGAGGATATTGTGGAAGATACGTATGTGTTTGCCCGTGTTTCTCCAGAGCATAAATTAAAAATTGTGAAAGCACTTCAAAATAAAGGACATATTGTAGCGATGACAGGAGATGGAGTAAATGATGCACCAGCTATTAAAGCTGCGGATATTGGAATTTCAATGGGAATAACGGGAACGGATGTGGCAAAAGAAGCCTCTTCCCTTGTGTTGTTAGATGATAACTTTGCTACAATTAAAGCAGCTATTAAAGAGGGAAGAAATATATATGAAAACATTCGGAAATTTATTCGCTATTTATTAGCATCAAATGTTGGAGAGATTTTAGTGATGTTATTTGCGATGCTGCTTGCGTTACCTCTTCCAATGGTTCCGATTCAAATTTTATGGGTGAATTTAGTAACGGATGGGTTACCAGCGATGGCATTAGGGTTGGATGCTCCTGAAGGGGATGTGATGAAACGAAATCCAAGACATCCGAAAGAAGGAGTATTTGCAAGAGGACTCGCATGGAAAATTGTCAGTCGAGGATTTTTAATTGGATCAGTTACTTTACTAGCATTTATTATTGCTTATAATCAACATCCGAATGAGTTAAAATACGCACAAACAGTGGCATTTGCGACGCTTGTGTTAGCACAGCTCATCCACGTATTTGACTGCCGTAGTGAACATTCTGTGTTCCATCGCAATCCGTTTGGAAATATATATTTAGTTGGTGCGGTCATTGTTTCCATCCTATTGATGCTTGTGGTCATTTATTATCCACCATTGCAACCAATCTTTAGTACATTGCCAATTCAAGCAAGAGATTGGTTATTAATTGTAGGGCTATCCTCTATTCCAACATTTTTATTAGTAGGCTCGTTATTGACAGGAAATAAAGAGAAAAAGAAAAAGTCTTTGTTATATAAGAAAGGATTAAACTTGAAATAGTCAATGAAATGAAAATGTGATATAATTTACAGAAGGTAGTAGAGCGATATCTCTATTACCTTTTTCATTGAGTTATTTCATGGCTTGGATGTGATAAAGATGATTTCTAGTATGACAGGTTTTGGAAGGGCGAAAGTAGAAAAGGATGCCTTTCAAATTACAGTAGAAATGAAGTCAGTGAACCATCGCTTTTTAGAGATGAACATTCGACTTCCGAAACAAATGATGGTTTTCGAAGATAAAATTCGTAAAATTATTGCGGAGAAAGTTCGCCGCGGACGTATTGAAGTGTCTATTAGTATTGCTGGGGAAGGACTTGTAGAAAGAAAATTAAGTGTGAATTGGTCGCTTCTCGATCAGTACAAATCGATTATGGAAGATGTAAAAATGAAATTTCAATTACAGGATTCCATTACCTTGCAACAATTAATGACAATGCCAGAAGTAACGGCGATTGAAGAAGTGGAAAATGTAAATGAACAATTTGAGCATAGTTTATATGAGGCTGTTCGCCAAGCTGCGCATATGTTAAAAACAATGAGAGACGGCGAAGGAGAACGATTACATAAAGATATAGCACATCGTTTACAAGAGATTCACAATTGTGTGGATGCAATTATTCCGCACGCACCAATTGTTGTTCAAAGATATCGTGAACGATTAGAAAATCGCTTAAAAGAAATACATAGCCAAGATTTAGATGAACAACGAGTGCTTACAGAAGTGGCAATGTTTGCAGAGCGCTCGGATATTCATGAAGAATTAGTCAGATTGCAAAGTCATTTAGACCAATTTCGCGAGGCGCTCGAACTAAAGGAGCCTGTTGGTAGAAAAATGGACTTCATTGTGCAGGAAATGCACCGGGAAATTAATACGATTGGTTCTAAGGCAAATGACTTAACGATTTCAAAATATGTCGTGGAAATGAAAAATAACCTTGAAAAAATTCGTGAACAGGTACAAAATATTGAATAGCTGTCAAAAAAGATATAAAGTTATACGTGGTAGAGAAATCGGATAGACTTACTAGGAGGCACAAATTATGGCCATGCGATTTTTAAATATTGGATATGGAAATATCGTATCTGCTCATCGAATTATTGCTATTGTAAGTCCGGAATCAGCTCCTATTAAACGAACGGTACAGGAAGCGCGTGAGCATAATGCACTACTTGATGCTACGTATGGGAGGAAAACAAGGGCGGTTATTGTTATGGATGATGGGCATGTTGTACTAAGTCCAATTCAACCAGAAACGATTGCACATCGTTTAAATAATAAAGAAGATTTAAGTGAGGAAGGGTAGGTTTTACATATTTATGAGAAGTAGAAGAGGGTTGCTCATTGTTCTTTCAGGACCTTCGGGCGTTGGAAAAGGAACAGTTCGTAAAGAATTGTTCAGTCATGAAGATACACAATTTCAGTACTCTATTTCAGTAACGACTCGTAAACCACGTGAGGGTGAAATAGATGGTATAGATTATTTCTTTAAAGAAAGAGAAGAATTTGAAGAAATGATTCGTAACGACCAGTTACTTGAATGGGCAGAGTTCGTTGGGAATTACTACGGAACGCCGATTGACTATGTTGAAAAGACTTTATCAGAAGGAAAAGATGTATTTCTAGAAATTGAAGTACAAGGAGCAATTCAAGTAAAGAAAGCATTCCCAGAAGGAGTGTTTATCTTTTTAGCGCCTCCGAGCCTATCGGAATTGAAAAATAGAATCGTAGGGCGTGGTACGGAGACGGAAGAAGTAATTGCAAATCGTTTAACTGTAGCAAAAGAAGAAATTGAAATGATGGACGCTTATGATTATGTTGTAGAAAACGATCAAGTTGAATTAGCTTGCGAACGAATTAAAGCAATTGTGGTTGGTGAACATTGTCGCCGCGAAAGAGTAGCACAATATTATAAGGAAATGACGGAGGGTATATAATATGTTAAATCCATCAATTGACTCATTACTAAAAAAAATCGACTCTAAGTATACATTAGTAACAGTAGCAGCGAAGCGTGCTCGTGAAATGCAACTAGCGAACGATTGTGCTGTTGAAAACCCAGTTTCTCATAAATGTGTAGGGAAAGCATTAGAAGAAATTGATGCAGAATCATTAAGCTACGTACCAAGCGAAGAGAAAGTATCTGAGTAAGACTTTCTTTTCGACAAATGAAAACATAGACTTTATAATTTTCTATGTAACGGTAACAACCTATTTACAAGTAGGTTGTTATTTTTTTACGATAGGAATTTATAAGGAAATAAAAGAAATATGAAATGGTAGCACTTGACGAACTGAAATGGTTGTATTTCAGTAGAATAAGTTTGAACAAGAAAGAGGACGAGTTATATGCTAAAAGGGAAAAAAATACTTCTATGTGTAACTGGGGGAATTGCCGTTTTTAAAGCGGCAGCATTAACGAGTAAGTTGACACAAGCAGGAGCGCTTGTAAAGGTTATAATGAGTGAATCGGCGATGAAGTTTGTTACACCTCTTACATTTCAAGCGCTTTCTCGCCATGATGTATATACAGATACATTTGACGAAAAGGATTCTGCGGTAATCGCTCATATTGATTTAGCTGATTGGGCAGATGTTATATTAGTTGCGCCAGCTACAGCGAATTGTATCGGAAAATTAGCGAATGGGATTGCGGACGATATGATTACTACTACATTATTAGCTACTACAGCGCCGGTTTGGATTGCGCCAGCTATGAATGTACATATGTATGAAAATCAAATTGTTCAAAAAAACATGATGACACTGCGGAATTTAGGGTATACATTTATTGAGCCTGGAGAAGGCTTTTTAGCATGCGGCTATGTGGCGAAAGGACGATTAGAAGAGCCTGAAATCATTATGGCACGATTGGAAGAACAGTTTTCAGCCGGACAAACATTGCGCGGAAAAAGAATATTAATAACAGCGGGTCCTACTCGTGAAAAGATAGATCCAGTTCGTTTTATGACAAATTTTTCTTCAGGGAAGATGGGCTATGCTATAGCTGAAACTGCTGCAAATCTTGGAGCGGATGTCATACTTGTTTCGGGACCGACAGCATTAGCGCCGCCTATAAACGTTACAACTATACAAGTGGAATCGGCACAAGATATGTTAGAGGCCGTATTGCAACATTATTCTGAAATGGATGTTGTCATAAAAACAGCCGCTGTAGCCGATTATCGCCCTAAATTTATGCATGATCATAAGATGAAAAAACAAGATGGTGATGCTGTCATTGAATTAGAAAGAACAACTGATATTTTAAAAACATTGGGTGAGAGAAAAGAGCATCAATTGCTTGTTGGCTTTGCTGCTGAAACGAAAAATATTGCAGAATATGCAACGAGAAAATTACGTGAAAAGAATGCTGATATGATTGTTGCAAATGATGTAAAAGCGCAAGGGGCAGGATTTGGTACAGATACAAATATCGTAACCATGTATAGAAAAGATGGGAATGTGATTGAGTTGCCACTTTTATCGAAAAAGGAAGTCGCTTATGAAATATTGAAGCAAATTGAATCGATGTTAGAAGATGATCGTATATGAAATTTGCGAGTGTAATTGTTGATGTGCCGGCCCGTCAAACAGATAGGCCGTTTGACTATATCATTCCTAAGAAGTGGGAAGATATTGTGCAAACTGGTATGCGAGTCGTTGTTCCGTTTGGACCGCGAAAGTTACAAGGATTTATTATCGACATAAAAGACTCTGTAGATGTAGAAAGTAAAAAATTAAAATCATTGCATGAAATATTAGACGTCACACCAGTTCTAAATGAAGAGTTACTAAAGCTTGGCTTTTGGCTTACGGAAGAGACGTTATGCTATACAATTTCTGCTTTTCAAGTGATGCTTCCAACTGCAATTAAAGCTACTTACAAGAAATTGTTACAGCTTCATAATTCGGATGAAGTTTCCCCTGAAATAGATCACTTATTTCAAGGGAAAGATAGAATAGATTGGGAAGAAGTTGCTTCGCAGCCAGAGCTATATCGCATGGTGCAAAAAGAAATTACAAACGGTACAGTGGAAGTAATTTATAAAGTAAAGGATAAAGTGCAAAAGAAAAAACAAAGAGTCGTTCAGCCTGAATTACAAGAGAAAGAATTAGAAGCTGCGGCATTTGAATTGAAAAGTAAAAAACAACAAGATATATTATATTATTTTATGGAAAATTACCACACTGTACCATTAAAAGTATTGAAAGAAGAATTACAAATAACAGATGCCCCCATTAAATCGCTCGTGAAAAAAGGTTTATTGTCTGAGAAATATATAGAGGTATATCGTAATCCTTATGATGAAGATGATTTTGAGAAGACAAAACCATTTCCATTAACAGATGAACAAAAACAAGTGATTACACCCATTTTGTCAGCTATTAAAAATGAAACTTACAATTCATTTTTATTATATGGAGTCACGGGAAGTGGAAAAACAGAAGTGTATTTACAATCAATCGCTGCGGTATTAGAAAAAGGAAAAGAAGCGATTGTACTTGTTCCGGAAATTGCCTTAACCCCGCAAATGGTAGAGCGTTTCAAAGGGCGATTTGGTTCGCAAGTTGCGGTTCTTCATAGCGCGCTTTCTGTTGGAGAAAAATATGATGAGTGGCGGAAAATTTTAAGAAAAGAAGTAAAAGTTGTAGTTGGTGCACGTTCTGCGATTTTTGCTCCATTTGAAAATTTAGGGATTATTATTATTGATGAAGAGCATGAATCAAGTTATAAACAAGAGGATAATCCGAGATATCATGCTAGAGATGTTGCAATTTGGAGAGGGCGATATCATCATTGTCCGATCGTGCTTGGTAGCGCCACGCCGACACTTGAATCGTTTGCTAGGGCAAAGAAAGGCGTTTACGAGCTGTTAACGATGGAGAAGCGAATGAATGAGCAAGCATTGCCTACAGTAGACATTATAGATATGCGCGAAGAACTTCGCGATGGAAATCGTTCTATGTTCTCTAGAGCATTACATGAAAAAATTGCTGATCGATTAAAGAAAAAGGAACAAATGGTGCTTTTCTTAAATCGCCGCGGACATTCTACATTTGTGATGTGCCGAGATTGCGGTTATGTAGTACAATGTCCTCACTGTGATATATCACTTACGTATCATAAAATAAATCATCGTTTGAAGTGCCACTATTGTAGTTATGAGGAACAGATGCCAACAGCTTGTCCGGCATGTAATAGTTCGCATATTCGTTTTTTTGGTACAGGAACGCAAAAGGTAGAAGAAGAGTTAACAAAATTATTCCCTGAGGCACGAGTGATTCGAATGGATGTGGATACAACAAGTCGTAAGGGAATGCATGAAAAACTATTAAAAGCATTTGGAGAAGAGAAAGCGGATATCTTACTTGGCACACAAATGATTGCAAAAGGATTAGATTTTCCAAAAGTTACGCTTGTTGGTGTTCTAACAGCTGATACAATGCTTCATTTGCCGGATTTTAGGGCGAGCGAAAAAACGTATCAATTATTAACACAAGTTAGCGGTAGAGCCGGACGTCATGACTTGCCAGGAGAAGTAGTGATTCAAACATATACACCGGAACATTATAGTATAGAGCTGGCAAAGGGCCAAAAATATGATTTGTTTTTTGAACAGGAAATGCAAATGAGAAGAATGAGGCAATATCCACCATACTATTATGTTGCACTTGTCACTGTATCGCATCCGGAGTTATTAAAAGCAGTGCAGGTGACAGAAAAAATTGTCGGCTATTTACGGGCAAAGTGTTCGCGGCAAGCGATGGTCTTAGGTCCAGTTGCGTCACCGATTCCAAGGATAAAAGATAGATATCGTTATCAATGCATGATAAAATACAAACGGGAACCAAACTTAAAGTACGTGCTCAAAATGATAAATGAACATTATCAAGCAGAAATGCAAAAGGACTTACAAATCTCAATTGATTTTAATCCAACGATGTTAATGTAACGGAGGGAATTATGGCAGTTTTAGAAATTGTAAAGCATCCCAATGAGGTGCTAGAAACCCCATGTGAACGGGTAATGAACTTTGATAAAAAGTTAGTGACTTTATTGAAAGATATGTATGAGACAATGGTGGCGGCAGATGGCGTAGGCTTAGCGGCTCCGCAAGTCGGTGTAAGCTTGCAAGTAGCTGTTATTGATATTGGAGATGATACGGGGAAAATTGAACTCATCAATCCAGTTATTTTAGAAAAACGTGGTGAACAAGTAGGTCCCGAGGGCTGCCTAAGCTTTCCGGGACTTTATGGTGAAGTAGAACGAGCGGAATATATTAAAGTTCGAGCGCAAAATCGTCGCGGGAAGATATTTCTATTAGAAGCAAATGACTTCTTAGCGCGTGCAATTCAACATGAAATCGATCATTTACATGGTGTATTATTTACATCAAAAGTAACGAGATATTATGAAGAAAATGAATTAGAAGAGAACTAAAAGGAGCGGTCTTTGCATGATAAAAGTAGTATTTATGGGGACACCGGACTTTTCTGTACCGGTGCTTCGTCGTCTTATTGAGGATGGATATGATGTAGTTGGTGTTGTAACACAGCCAGATCGTCCAGTAGGCAGAAAAAAAGTGATGACGCCAACGCCTGTTAAGGTTGAAGCGGAAAAGCATGGTATTCCAGTATTACAACCTTTAAAAATTCGAGAACAAGATGAATATGAGAAAGTATTGGCGCTAGAGCCTGATTTAATCGTAACAGCTGCGTTCGGACAAATTATACCAAAAGAAATTTTAGAAGCACCGAAATATGGCTGTATTAATGTACATGCATCACTACTTCCAGAGCTTCGCGGTGGTGCACCAATTCATTATGCCATTATGCAAGGAAAAGAAAAAACAGGTATTACTATTATGTACATGGTTGAAAAATTAGATGCTGGTGATATTTTAACGCAAGTAGAAGTGGAAATTGAAGAACGTGAAACAACAGGGTCATTGTTCGATAAATTGAGTGAAGCTGGAGCACACTTATTATCTAAAACGGTGCCGCTTTTAGTTCAAGGTAAATTAGAACCAATTAAACAAAACGAGGAAAAAGTGACATTTGCTTATAATATTAAGCGTGAGCAAGAAAAAATTAATTGGGCGAAAACAGGTGAGGAAGTATACAATCACATTCGCGGTTTAAATCCATGGCCGGTTGCCTATACGACTTTAGCTGGACAAGTGGTAAAAGTATGGTGGGGAGAAAAAGTTCCTACAGCGAATCATGCTCAGCCTGGAACAATTGTAGAAATTCAAGAGGATGGTTTTATTGTAGCTACTGGAAATGAAACAGGTATTAAGATTACAGAGTTGCAGCCATCTGGTAAAAAACGCATGAGTTCTTCACAATTTTTACGTGGAGCAAAACTGGAGATTGGTACGAAGTTAGGAGAAGATGCATGAGACAAAACGTTCGTGAGTTAGCTCTTGATGGATTAATGCAAGTAGAAAAAAGTGGCGCTTACAGTAACTTGTTATTAAATCATTTAATTGAAAAAAGTACAATTAGTAAAAAAGATATCGGTTTACTAACTGAGATTGTGTATGGAACGATTCAACGCCGTGACACATTAGACTATTATTTACAACCGTTTTTAAGAAAAAAAGTGGAAGCATGGGTAAGGGTATTACTTCGTTTATCTTTATATCAAATGCTTTATTTAGACCGAGTTCCAGAACGAGCTGCTATTCATGAAGCAGTTGAAATCGCAAAACGTCGTGGACATAAAGGAATTGCCGGAATGGTGAATGGGGTATTGCGCTCTATTCAACGAGAAGGTGTACCTTCTTTAGATGAGTTGAAAGATCCTGTGGAGCGTCTTGCGATTGCGATGAGTCATCCGACATGGCTTGTACAAGAATGGGTAGCTGCATATGGTTTAGAGACAGCAGAAAAAATGTGTGAAGTAAATATGTTACCACCTGTACCAACAGCGCGAGTAAATGTTGATAAAATAACAGTAGAAGAAGCGATTGATTTGTTAAATCAAGAAGGCGTTGAAGCAAAGCGCGGTGATTTATCTGATGATGCAATTCAAATTGAAAAAGGAAATATAGCTCATACAGAAGCGTTCCAAAAAGGTTTTCTTTCTATTCAAGATGAAAGCTCCATGCTTGTCGCACGAGCTGTAGAGCCAAGTAAAGGAGATATCATTCTTGATAGCTGTGCTGCTCCTGGCGGAAAAACAATGCATATGGCAGAACGATTACGAGGAACTGGTAAGGTTATGTCCCTTGATTTACATGCTCATAAAGTGCGTTTAATTAGACAACAAGCGAATCGACTTGATCTGGAGAATGTGGAAACAAAGGCATTGGATGCTAGAAAGGTGCAAGAGCACTTTCACAATGAAAGTTTCGATAAAATATTAGTTGATGCACCATGCTCTGGATTTGGTGTCATTCGACGTAAACCGGATATTAAATTAGGGAAAGAAAAAGGAGATAGTGAAAGACTGTCGACAATTCAACAAACGATATTAGATCAAGTTGCTCCTCTGTTAAAGGCAGGCGGTCGACTTGTCTATAGTACATGTACAATTGAAAAAATAGAGAATGAACAAGTGGTAGAAAAATTTTTACAAAAGCATCCAGAATTTGAGTGGGATACTACGATGCAAGAACGTATGCCAGAAAAATTACGTCCGTATATCAATAAAGGACAAGTGCAAATTTTACCGCATTATTTTGCAACGGATGGCTTTTATATTGCTTGTTTAAGAAAGAAGGTGTAGCATCATGGAAACAACTACAAGAAAACAAAAGAAAGCTTTAGAAACAAAGAAACCATCGATTTACTCTTTACAACTTCATGAAATGCAAGATTGGTTAAAGGAACAAGGAGAGCCAAAGTTTCGAGCTGGACAAATTTTTGATTGGCTGTATAAAAAACGTGTAAAAAATTACGAGGATATGACAAATCTTTCTAAAGGATTGCGTGAAAAATTGTCGAATTCCTTTGATATTACTACTTTAAATACATTAGTAAAACAAACCTCTTCTGATGGTACGATTAAATTTTTATTCCAATTATACGATGGATATTCTATTGAAACAGTATTGATGCGACATGAGTATGGAAATTCTATTTGTGTAACAACTCAGGTAGGCTGCCGCATTGGCTGTACGTTCTGTGCGTCAACATTAGGAGGTTTAAAACGAAACCTAGAGGCTGGGGAAATCGTTGCACAAGTAGTAGAAGTACAGCGCGCGCTTGATGAAACAAATGAACGCGTAAGTTCCCTTGTCGTAATGGGAATTGGTGAACCGTTTGACAACTATGACCACTTAATGTCATTCTTGCGCATTGTTAACCATGAAAAGGGAATCAATATTGGAGCACGTCATATGACTGTTTCAACGAGTGGAATTATCCCGAAAATTTATAAGTTTGCCGAAGAAGATTTGCAAATTAACTTTGCGATTTCATTGCACGCTCCTAACACAGAACTGCGTTCAAAATTAATGCCGATTAACCGCGCTTATAAATTACCGGATTTAATGGAAGCTATTAAATACTATATAAATAGAACAGGGCGCCGCGTTACGTTCGAGTACGGCTTGTTTGGTGGAGAGAACGATCAAGTGGAGCACGCTGAAGAGCTGGCGCAACTTTTAAAAGGTGTAAAATGTCATGTGAATTTAATTCCGGTAAACTATGTACCAGAGCGAGACTACGTCAGAACACCACGAGAGCAAATTTTCTTATTTGAAAAAACGTTAAAAGATCGTGGTGTGAATGTAACGATTCGCCGTGAACAAGGTCATGATATTGATGCTGCCTGCGGTCAGTTGCGTGCAAAGGAGCGCAAAGAAGAGACGAGGTGACAAAATGAAAGCCGTGTTTCTATCGGATAAAGGAAAAGTGCGTCAACACAATGAAGATAGTGCAGGAGTTTTTCATAATTTAGATGGAGATATTTTAGCTGTAGTAGCTGATGGAATGGGAGGTCATCGAGCTGGGGATGTCGCTAGTTCGATGGCTATTCAGCTATTCCACGATTATTGGAAGCAAACATATAATATGAATGAACCGAAAAAAATAGAAGAATGGTTACATAACAACGTTGAAATGATTAATGAACGCATTTATGAATACTCGAAGCAGCATGTAGAGTGCAGTGGTATGGGAACAACGATTATTGCAGCGATATGTACAAGAGGTTTCGTTACGATTGGACATATTGGAGATAGTCGTTGTTATATGATATCTGATGGAGAAATATCGCTTGTAACAGAGGACCATTCACTTGTAAATGAACTGGTTAGACATGGTGAAATTTCAAAAGAAGATGCGGAATATCATCCGAAAAAAAATGTGCTTTTGCGTGCGCTTGGAACAGAAGAAAAGGTCGGATTAGACGTTAAAACATTAGTGCTGGAAGAGAACGATCAATTGCTTCTTTGCTCTGATGGATTATCAAATAAAGTTGCCATAAATGACATGCGAAGGATTTTGCAATTAAATGAACAACTTGAGACAAAGGGAGAACATCTGATTCAATTGGCGAATGATCGTGGTGGAGAAGATAACATTACCCTTGTCATTGTTGATTATGCGGATTCGGCAAACGAAAGTAGGTGAATTACAACGTGCTGATTGGAAAACGCCTAAACGACCGTTATAAGCTACTGGAAATGATTGGTGGCGGAGGGATGGCCAATGTATATTTAGCTCATGATGATATACTAGGTCGGGATGTAGCGGTAAAAATTTTAAGACTCGATTATGCGAATAATGAAGAGTTTATTAAACGTTTCCATAGAGAAGCGCAATCTGTTACAACGTTGTCGCATCCAAATATTGTAAATATGTATGATGTTGGGGAAGAAGATGGGATTTATTATCTTGTTATGGAATATGTACCTGGACAAACATTAAAGCAATACATAAATCAGCGTGGAATGTTGTCGATAGCTGAAGCACTTGATATTATGGAGCAATTAACAGCTGCAATGGCACATGCACATCATTTTGAAATTGTTCACCGAGATATTAAACCGCATAATATTCTCATTCGAAATGATGGAATTGTGAAAGTTACAGATTTTGGAATTGCGACAGCTACAAGTGCAACTACGATAACGCATACGAACTCTGTGCTTGGATCTGTACATTATTTGTCTCCAGAACAGGCACGCGGAGGAATAGCCAATAAACAATCGGATATTTATTCACTTGGGATTGTTATGTTTGAATTGCTAACAGGACGACAACCATTTTCAGGAGAATCTGCTGTTGCTATAGCTTTAAAACATTTGCAAAATGAAACACCGTCTCCAAAACGTTGGAATCCAGAGATTCCGCAAAGTGTAGAAAATATTATTTTAAAAGCAACTGCAAAAGATCCTTTTCATCGATATCAGTCTGCGAATGCAATGAAAAGAGATATTGAAACAGCGTTATATCCAGAGCGCATTAACGAGCAACCGTTTTATATTCCAGAAGATATAGAAGCAACAAAAGCAATTCCGATTATTCAACAAGAACAACTATTTGGAAATGTAGGCGAGGAAACAATTGTATTACATGGAAATAAAGGAGAAGAGCACATAAAAGAAGAAGTGCAACCAAAGATAGAAAAAAAACGAAGTAATAAATGGTTAAAGGTATTAATTACAACGTTTTTATTTTTAGCAATTGGTATTACGTTAGCGCTTACGGTAATTCCAGGATTTTTTATACCGAAAGATGTGAAAATTCCCGATGTGGCTGGTATGAAGTATGAGTCTGCTGTTACGGCTCTTGTTGAGAAAGGATTTGAAGTGGCTGAACCAAATATCGTTTATATAGACGATGTTGAAGAAGGAAGAGTCATTAAAACAAATCCAGCGGCTGGAAGAGTTGTAAAGGAAAACTCTAAGATTACGATCTATCAATCCGGTGGGAAGAAAAAAAGCAAAATGGATAATTTAGTTGGAAAAGATTATGAGAGTTTGAAGGATGAATGGGAAGGGAAATATAAAATAATTGTTCCATCCTATATGGAAAGCGAGAAGCCAAAAGGACAGGTTATAGACCAAAGTCCAGCTCCAAATCAAATGATTGTGGAATCGGAACAAGAAGTGAAAGTTTGGGTTAGTAAAGGACCTTATCAAATTAGGCTTGGTGATTTTTCTGGTTGGACGGAAAACTATGTGAATAGTTATTTAAATGAAAATAAACTTGTACCGAATATAAAAAGAGAATATTCGGATACAGTGGAGAAAGGTCTCGTAATTTCTCAATCACCAAAGCCAGGAACACCTTTAAAAGCTACAGATAAAGTATTTGTGACGATTTCAGATGGTCCGAAACCGAAAGTAACGAAAACTGTAAAAGTAGATAATATTTCACTGCCATATGAAGCTCCTGTAATAGGTGAGAAAAAGCCACAAACAATCGAAATTTATAAAGAGGATATGCAGCATAAAATGGACAAACCGATTGAAACGCGAACGATAACAGAATCGGCCACTATTTCTCTAGAATTTGTCATTCAAGAAGGAACGAAAGGACATTATAAGATTGTTCGAGATGGTATAACAATTATAGATAAAGAAGTGCCATATCCAGCTGAATAACACGAAATTTCTTTTTGTGAATTCCATCTCCTAGTATAGAAGGAGATGGAATTCGTTACACTTTCCTGTTAAGCCTGTTTACAGGGTAGACAGTATAACGAGAAAGGTGTTACCCTTTAAGATGAAAAATAATAAAATGAGAGCAATTTGAGTAGTGGTTATTCGTATATACATTACATATCGATTATTATAAAAGAGGTTCATTATGTTGAAATAGACAATAGTGATGAAAGCTTGATGCTATATAAATAAAGGAGAATTGTATGCCAGAAGGAAAAATTATTAAGGCTTTAAGCGGTTTTTATTATGTGCAACATGAAGAAGGCATTACACAATGCCGTGGTCGTGGTGTATTCAGAAAGAATAAAATCACACCGCTTGTAGGAGATCAAGTCGTTTTTCAAGCAGAGAATCAAAACGAAGGTTACGTTTTAGAAGTATTTGAACGGAAAAATGAGCTTGTTAGACCCCCTATTGCGAATGTCGATCAAGCGATTCTTGTGTTTTCTGCAGTGGAACCAGATTTTAATCCAGGTCTGCTTGATCGTTTTCTAGTATTGATTGAATATCATAACATTAAGCCGATCATTTGTATTAGTAAAATGGATTTAGTAGATGAGCCAATGAGAGAAATGGTTGAATCTTATGCAAATGATTATCGTGAAATGGGATATGATGTATTATTTACTTCTATTAATACAGAAGAAAGTATTGAAATCTTAAAACCATTTCTTGAAGAATGTGTCTCAGTTGTTGCGGGACAATCTGGCGTTGGAAAATCATCTATGTTAAATGTATTGAGACCAGATTTAGAGTTAAAAACAAATGATATTTCTTCGCATTTAGGTCGTGGGAAACATACGACGAGGCATGTAGAATTAATTTCAGTTGGAAGTGGATTGGTAGCAGATACACCAGGATTTAGTTCTCTTGATTTTATCGATATTGAAGTAGAAGACTTGACACTTTGTTTTCCAGAGTTGAAAGAAGAGAGTCAATATTGTAAATTTAGAGGGTGTACACATCTTTCTGAACCGAAATGCGCGGTGAAAGCTGCGGTCGAGGAAGGAAGGATTGCTGATTACCGTTATGAACACTATAAACAATTTGTAGAAGAAATTAGAGAAAGAAAGCCGAGGTATTAGTCATGATTAAAATTGCACCATCGATTTTATCAGCAGATTTTTCAAAACTAGGGGAAGAAATTAAAGATGTAGAAAAAGGGGGAGCGGATTATATTCATGTTGATGTAATGGATGGACACTTTGTTCCAAATATTACGATTGGTCCGCTTATTGTAGAGGCAATTCGTCCGATTACATCTTTACCGTTAGATGTACATTTAATGATTGAAAACCCAGATCAGTATATTCCTACTTTTGCAAAAGCAGGGGCAGATATTATTACTGTTCACGTAGAAGCATGTCCACATCTACATCGCACTATTCAGTTAATTAAATCGCATGGTATTAAGGCTGGGGTTGTGCTAAATCCACATACACCAGTTTCTATCATTGAACATGTATTGGAAGATATTGATATGGTATTGCTTATGACAGTAAATCCAGGTTTTGGTGGACAGAAATTTATCCATTCTGTTTTACCAAAAATTAAACAAGTATCAGAAATGGTAGAAGAGCGTAATTTACAAGTAGAAATTGAAGTTGATGGTGGTGTAAATGCAGAAACTGCAAGACTTTGTATCGAAGCTGGTGCAAATGTTCTTGTAGCTGGTTCTGCAGTATATAATCAAAAAGACCGCGGCGAAGCAATTCGAGTTATTCGCGGATAAGAAATACGTATTAGAAATGTATAAAGACCTGTTAGAACGGGATCACACAAAAAAGCAATCTACCGACTGGCAGATTGCTTTTTTTGATAGAAGGGGACGGAAAAATGATTATTCATATTTTAGCAGGAGGACCTGAAGAACATTGTGCGGATTTTTCTTTATATGAAAATGCCGAGGTAGTGTGGGCAGCGGTTGACCGCGGAGTGTATCGCTTATTAAAGCAAGGAATTGTCCCGGCTGTTGCGTTTGGTGATTATGATTCAGTTACCGATGATGAGTTAGCTTGGATGCAAAAACAGACAGATGATTTACATATTGTACCGAGGGAAAAAGATCAAACGGATTTAGAAATTGCTATTCGGTGGGCTTTAAATCAAAATCCGAAGTTTATTCGTATTTTTGGTGCTACTGGTGGGAGACTTGATCATGGTTTAGCTAATATACAAATGCTTTTGAAAGGTTTAGAAAAAGAAATAGATATGTATATTGTAGATCAAAAAAATGAAATATGTGTAAAGAGTGCAGGAGCATATGATATTGAAGAAAATAAACAGTTTCCATATGTTTCTTTTGTACCAGTGACAAAGATTGTAAAAGGTATTACGCTTCGCGGTTTTAAATATCCTTTAACAAATAGAACCATTGAATGGGGATCGACGCTTTGCATTAGTAATGAACTTGCCAATGAAAAAGGTACTTTTTCATTTACTTCTGGCATATTAATGATGATAAGAAGCACTGATTAAAGAAACAAATTTGCTCCTAGCATCATATAGTAAACAAGTGGAGTAATGGGGATTAGGAGGGAAACCATGAGATTTTATACAATTAAGTTACCTAAATTTCTTGGTGGAATTGTTCGCGCGGTGTTAAATACCTTTAAAAAGGACTAAAAAAGCACCTTTTACCGGTGCTTTTTTCATTGTAATAATAAAAAAAAGAGCCAAACGGCTCTTTTTTTATTATTAAACACGTTCGATTTTGCCAGATTTTAATGCTCTAGCAGAAACGTAAACACGTTGAACTTTACCGTTGATGCGTACGCGAACTTTTTGAAGGTTAGCGCCCCATTTACGTTTTGTAGCGTTCATTGCGTGAGAACGAGAGTTACCAGAACGAGCTTTTCTTCCAGTGATAGCACAAACACGAGCCATGTATATTTCCCTCCTTAACTACCTTACCATACGTAATTTTTCAATGTTAGTCTTTTATGCGATGCTAAAAACACTACTATAATTTAACACAACTAAAAACAGAATGCAACCGTGTATAACAAAGAAATCAAGAAAAATTACTTGACACTAAATACCAGTAGGAAAAAGAAGGAAACAAGAAAAATCTCTTGACATATTATAGTAGTACATGTTGTATAATAACAATGGACTATTTTGCTCATCATAGAAAAGCACAATGTGCTGGAAATATGAGAGTGAAAAGAAAGAACGATGGAATTTTCTTTGAAAAGATTATATGATAGTAATTAAAGTAGTCTAGCTCACTTTCACCATTTATGAAGGGGGAAAAGAGATGTCAATTGAAATTAAAACGAAGTACGGTCAAATTGATATTAGTACAGATGTAATTGCAACAATTGCTGGAGGTGCCGCAGTAGATTGCTACGGTATCGTAGGTATGGCTTCAAAAAATCAATTGAAAGATGGATTAACAGATATTTTACGAAAAGAAAACTTTACTCGAGGCGTTATTGTTCGTAAAGAAGAAGATGAAGTACATATTGATATGTATATTATTGTGAGCTATGGTACAAAAATTTCAGAAGTAGCACATAACGTCCAAACGAAAGTAAAATATACATTAGATCAAACGGTAGGACTAGCCGTAGATTCTGTAAACATCTACGTACAAGGAGTTAAAGTAATAAACTTGTAATGTGCATTAAGGAGGAAAATCTGTGTCAATTCAAATAATTGATGGAAAACGTTTATCTCAAATGATTATTCAAGGAGCGAATAATTTAACTAACAATGTTAAACTTGTTGACGCATTGAACGTTTTTCCAGTTCCAGATGGCGATACCGGTACAAATATGAATTTATCAATGACTTCAGGGGCGCGTGAAGTTAAGGCAAATCCTTCACAGCATGCTGGTAAAGTCGGTGTAAGTTTAGCAAAAGGATTATTAATGGGAGCACGCGGTAATTCAGGTGTTATTTTATCTCAATTATTCCGTGGTTTTTCTAAATCCATTGAACAAAAAGAAGAATTAACAACAGTTGATTTTGCGGCAGCTTTAGAAGCTGGTGTAGAAACAGCATATAAAGCAGTTATGAAACCGATTGAAGGAACGATTTTAACAGTTGCAAGAGAAACGGCTAAATATGCAGTCACAGTTGCGAAAAAACAGCGTGACTTTGTTTTGTTTATGGAGGACGTTGTAAAAGAAGCGAATGCATCGTTAAATCGTACGCCAGATTTATTACCTGTATTAAAACAAGTTGGCGTTGTAGATAGCGGTGGTAAAGGTCTTGTTGTTGTATATGAAGGATTTTTGGCAGAATTAAAAGGAGAAACAATTGCTTCTAATGAGCCGACGCAACCACCTATGAATGAACTGGTACGTGCAGAACATCACCGTAGTGTACAAAGCCAATTGAGTACAGAAGATATTAAGTATGGTTATTGTACAGAGTTTATGGTGAAATTAGATGCAGAGAAGGCGAAGGAACATAATTTCTCTGAACAAAAATTCCGTGAAGATATTAGTGTATATGGAGATTCATTATTAGTTGTATCAGATGATGAAATCGTAAAAGTACATATTCATGTAGAACATCCTGGTGATGCAATGAACTATGGCCAACGCTACGGTAGTTTAATTAATATTAAAGTAGAAAATATGCGTGAACAGCATACTGCTTTATTAGATGAACCGGCACCAGTGCGTGAAAAAGTGAGTACAACAAAGGAAAAACAACCATATGGTATTGTAACTGTAGCAATGGGATCAGGTATTAAAACATTATTCGAAAGCATTGGCGCAACTCAAGTAATCGAAGGTGGCCAAACGATGAATCCTAGCACAGAGGATATCGTAAAGGCAATTGAAGAAGCAAATGCTGAGAAAATCATTATTTTACCGAACAATGGCAATATTGTGATGGCAGCAGAACAAGCGGCTTCTGTTGTGGATCAAGAAGTTCTTGTTGTTCGTTCAAAAACAGTTCCTCAAGGAATGGCTGCAATGCTAGCATTTAATCCAGCTGCTACTTTAGAGGAAAATGAAGAGAACATGAAAGAAGCATTATCTCATGTGAAAACAGGTCAAATTACGTATGCCGTTCGCGATACAGAAATTGACGGTGTAGCGATTCAAAAAGACGACTTCATGTGTATTGCAGATGGAAAAATTGTATCTACTAATCCTCAAAAAGTAGGGGCAACGAAGCAATTGTTAGAAAGTATGATTGATGAAGATTCTGAAATCGTAACGATATTACAAGGTGAAGATACAACAGCAGAAGAAGTTGCAGAAGTCATTGCATTTGTAGAAGAGAAATTTGAAGATGTAGAGGTTGAGGTGCATCAAGGAAATCAACCTGTATATTCTTTCATAGTTTCTGTAGAGTAAGATTTGCTAATGAACAAGAATGAATGATATGTAAAGTGTCTATCGTTCTTATTCAAAAGGCTAGTATATGATGAATGAAAAAGAGCCTTGCTGGTATAGTAGGGCTCTTTTTCATTCGGTTCTGTAAGAGTGGTTTCTTTTAGAATGCCTATGATACAATAGAAATCGTGGAAGCGAGCGATTGCAATATAAAATAAATTTGGATACTTGCAATCTTAATACGAAAAATTGACAAAGGTAAACAGAATGAACGAAGAAAATGATGTGACGGAGTGTGGAGATTTTGAATGAAGTTGTGCAAGTTCCTGTTACGGATGTAAAAGGAATCGGGACAGAAACATCTGAGCTATTACATGAGATGGGAATTTATACAGTCACGCATCTATTAGAGCATTTCCCATACCGCTATGAAGATTATGCAATGAAAGATTTAGCGGATGTAAAACATGAAGAACGTGTGACCGTTGAAGGGAAAGTTCATAGCGCTCCTATACTACAATACTATGGGAAGAAAAAATCTCGGCTTACTGTTCGCGTGCTCGTTGGTCGTTATTTAATTACTGCTGTATGTTTTAATAGACCTTATTATAAGCAAAAACTAAAGCTTGATGAAGTAGTTACCATTACTGGTAAATGGGATCAGCATCGTCAAACGATCTCTGTGTCTGAATTGCACTTTGGGCCATTTGTGCGGAAGCAAGAAATAGAGCCGGTATATTCGGTAAAAGGAAAGTTAACGGTGAAGCAAATGAGACGCTTTATCGCACAAGCTTTGAAAGAATATGGCAATGCTATAGTTGAGTTGTTACCAAATGGTTTACTTGGTCGATATAAGTTATTACCGCGTTATGAAGCACTTCGAGCGCTTCATTTTCCGGTTAATCAAGAAGATTTAAAACAAGCTCGTCGGCGGTTTGTATATGAGGAATTTTTCTTATTTCAGTTGAAAATGCAAGCTCTTCGTAAAATAGAAAGAGAAAATTCACAAGGAACGAAGAAAGATGTTTCAGTGGAAGGATTAAAAGAATTTATTGATGCGCTTCCATTTCCTCTTACAGGGGCACAGCAGCGTGTTATTACTGAAATTTTAAAAGACATGCGATCTCCGTATCGTATGAATCGCCTATTACAAGGTGACGTTGGGTCAGGGAAGACAGTTGTTGCCGCGATTGCTTTATATGCTGCTAAACTCGCTCATTATCAAGGTGCCTTAATGGTTCCTACTGAAATTTTAGCTGAACAACATTTTCAGTCATTGACAGAAATTTTCTCGCATTTTCATTTAAATGTGGAATTATTAACAAGTTCAGTGAAAGGGGCGCGTCGCCGAGAAATTTTAGCAAAATTAGAACAAGGTGAAATTGATATTCTTGTTGGGACACATGCTTTAATTCAAGATGAGGTTATTTTCCATAAACTCGGATTGGTTATTACGGATGAACAACATCGGTTTGGAGTAGCGCAGCGTCGTGTGTTGCGCGAAAAAGGAGAAAGTCCTGATGTTTTGTTTATGACGGCGACTCCTATTCCTCGAACATTAGCGATAACTGCTTTTGGAGAGATGGACGTTTCGATTATTGATGAAATGCCAGCTGGTCGTAAAGTGATTGAAACATATTGGACAAAGCATGATATGTTAGATCGCGTCTTAAATTTTGTTGCGAAAGAAGTAAAAAAAGGAAGACAAGCCTATGTAATTTGTCCGCTAATTGAAGAATCTGAGAAACTTGATGTGCAAAATGCAATTGATTTGCATAGTATGTTAACGCATCATTATCAAGGGGAATTTCAGGTTGGATTAATGCATGGACGTTTATCAGCTCAAGAAAAAGAAGAAGTGATGGAACAATTTAGTGAAAATAAAGTACAAATCCTTGTTTCAACGACAGTCGTTGAAGTTGGCGTGAATGTACCGAATGCAACAGTTATGGTCATTTATGATGCCGAGCGTTTTGGTTTATCGCAGCTTCATCAGTTGCGAGGGCGCGTTGGACGCGGTAGTGAGCAATCTTACTGCTTGCTAATTGCAGATCCGAAATCAGAAACGGGAAAAGAACGGATGCGCATTATGACTGAAACAAATGATGGATTTGTATTGTCAGAAAAAGACTTAGAATTACGTGGGCCTGGAGATTTTTTTGGAAGTAAGCAAAGTGGTCTACCAGAGTTTAAGGTGGCTGACATAGTACATGATTATCGAGCGTTAGAAACAGCAAGGCAGGATGCTGCGCTTCTTGTAGAATCGGAAGCATTTTGGTATAACGAGCAGTATGCAGCATTGCGCATGTATTTAGAAGGAACAGGTGTTTTTCAAGGTGAAAAGCTCGATTAAGAGAGAGTGTGAAAGTTTTTGTTGCATTCTACTTTTAATGAATATATACTACTGTTAGTACCTAGTCATAAAAAATGGATGGTGCGGTATGAAAAAAAGAAGAAGTAAAAAAGAAAGACAAGCGTTATTACAACAAACAATAGAAACCAATCCGTTTATAACGGATGAAGATTTAGCGGAACGATTTCAAGTTAGTATACAGACGGTTCGTCTTGATCGTATGGAGTTATCCATTCCAGAGTTAAGAGAAAGAATTAAGCATGTAGCTACAAAAAACCATGAAGAGAATGTAAAATCGTTACCACTTGAGGAAATTGTTGGGGAAATTATTGATATAGAATTAGATAGACATGCAATTTCCATTTTTGAAGTGAAACTAGAACATGTTTTTCAAAGAAATCAAATTGCCCGCGGGCATCATTTGTTTGCTCAAGCAAACTCACTAGCTGTTGCGGTTATTGATGAAGATCTAGCTTTAACTGCAAAGTCTACCATTCGATATATCCGTCCTGTAAAATTAGGAGAGCGTGTTGTTGCGAAAGCGCGCGTTGAGGATGTTGAGAATGATAAAGGGCGGACGATTGTCAAAGTGCGGAGCTTTGTTGGAGAAGAATTAGTTTTTACAGGCACTTTTGAAATGTATCGATCTAGTAATTATAGTGAGGAAGGTAACAATTTATGAAAATCGCAATAGATGCAATGGGCGGCGATCATGCTCCAAAGGCTGTAGTATTAGGAGCAATGAAAGCTATTAAAGAATATTCAGATTTACATATTACATTAGTAGGAAAAGAAGAGGAAATTCGTCAATACTTAACGAACGAAGAGCGAATTACTATACTTCATACAGATGAAAAAATTGAAGCGACAGATGAACCGGTAAGAGCAGTTCGTCGCAAAAAGCAAGCTTCAATGGTGCTAGCAGCGCAGCAAGTAAAAGAAGGGGAAGCAGATGCTTGTATATCAGCTGGTAGTACAGGAGCTTTAATGGCAGCTGGTTTGTTCGTTGTCGGCCGAATGGAAGGGATTGAACGACCTGCTTTGTCACCTACTATGCCAACTGTTGGTGGAGAAGGCTTTGTTATGTTAGATGTTGGAGCTAATGTTGATGCCAAGCCGATTCATTTATATCAATATGCATTAATGGGTTCTGTATATGCAGAAAAAGTAAGAGGAATTAAAAATCCACGTGTTGGACTATTAAATGTTGGTACCGAAGATGGGAAAGGGAATGATCTTTCAAAACAAGTATTTTCTATGTTAAAAGATGCCCCAATTCACTTTGTTGGGAACGTTGAATCAAGAGATTTATTGCAAGGTGTGGCAGATGTTGTTGTATGTGACGGTTTCACAGGAAATGTGGCACTAAAGTCATTAGAGGGAACCGCACTTGCATTATTCTCTATGTTAAAAGAGCAATTGATGAGCTCATTTACAAGTAAACTAGCAGCAGCAGTATTAAAACCGAAATTGATGACGTTAAAAGATAAAATGGATTATTCGGAGTATGGTGGGGCAGCGCTGTTTGGATTAAAGGCGCCTGTCATCAAGGCTCACGGTTCTTCTAATGACCAATCTATATTTAGTGCGATTCGTCAAACGAGAGAGATGGTAGCGAAAGAAGTTATTCCTACAATTTCAAGTGTAATGGAGAAAGAGCCACTCCGATAAGAGGAGGATTTGAAATGGGAAAACTAGCATTTCTTTTTCCAGGCCAAGGTTCACAGGCAGTAGGAATGGGAAAACAGTTAGCTGAAAATAATAAAAAAGTAGCAGAGGTATTTCAAAAAGCGGATCAAGTTTTAAATGAGCCTCTTTCACAAGTGATTTTTGAAGGGCCTCAGGAGAAACTAACATTAACGACAAATGCACAGCCGGCATTACTCACAACTAGTTTTGCAATTTTAACTGCCTTAAATGAATACGATATTACGCCTGATTATGTAGCAGGACATAGTCTAGGTGAATATAGTGCGCTTGTTGCAGCTGGAGCATTAACATTTGAAGATGCTGTTTATGCTGTGAGAAAACGTGGTGAATATATGGAAGAAGCTGTTCCAGGTGGGGAGGGCGCGATGGCAGCTATATTAGGTGCTGATCCGAATATCCTGAAACAAGTTACAGAAGAAGTGACAAATGAGGGGCATGCGGTGCAAATTGCCAATATGAACAGTGTAAAGCAAATTGTAATTTCTGGGACAAAGCAAGGGGTAGAGCTTGCTTCTCAAAAGGCAAAAGAAAAAGGAGCGAAGCGAGCGATTCCCCTTCGAGTAAGCGGACCGTTTCATTCTTCTCTTATGAAGCCGGCAGCTGAAAAATTTAAAAGTGTGCTAAATGAAATTGTAATTCAAGATACAAAGATCCCCGTTATTGCAAATGTTACAGCAGACTGTATGACAAACAAGGAAGAGATTCAAGAAAAGCTGATTGAACAACTTTATTCACCTGTGTTATGGTACCCATCCATTGAATGTATGATTGAGCAAGGTGTAGATACATTTATTGAGATTGGACCTGGAAAAGTACTTGCTGGTCTTATGAAAGCAATTGATTCATCTGTGAAAGTATATACGGTCTATGATGAAGAAACATTAAAAGATACCATTTCAAGTTTGAGAGGAGAAAGAGGATGTTAAAAGAGAAAATAGCACTTGTTACAGGTGCATCGCGTGGAATCGGTCGTGCAATTGCAATCGATTTAGCAAAACAAGGGGCGAAAGTGATTGTAAATTATGCCGGAAATGAGCAAAAAGCGAATGAAGTTGTAGATGAAATCAAGAAAATAGGATCAGAAGCAATTGCAGTAAAAGCAGATGTTGCAATTGCGGATGATGTTACAAATATGGTAAAACAGGCAGTAGATACGTTTGGACAAATTGATATTCTTGTGAATAATGCTGGCGTAACAAGAGATAATTTGTTAATGCGTATGAAAGAAGAAGAATGGGATACAGTTATGAATACAAACCTAAAAGGTGTATTCCTATGTACAAAAGCTGTATCTCGCTACATGATGCGCCAGCGTTATGGACGCATTATTAATATTGCATCTGTTGTAGGCGTGACTGGAAATCCAGGACAAGCAAACTATGTAGCTGCAAAGGCTGGAGTAATCGGTTTGACGAAGACATCGGCTAAGGAGTTAGCAAGCCGAAATATTACAGTAAATGCAATTGCTCCTGGATTTATTACGACTGATATGACAGATGTATTAGATGAAAAGGTAAAAGAAGAAATGTTAAAATTAATACCTGCTGCTCAGTTTGGTGAAGCGCAAGATATTGCGAATGCTGTAACATTTTTTGCTACGGATCAAAGCAAATATATTACAGGACAAACCTTACACGTTGATGGTGGCATGGTAATGTAAGAAAAGAAATAAGGAAAGAATCGATTTTACCTAGTTTTTTTTGATAATATTTAATATAATACTTGAGGGGAGGTGAATGGAATGGCAGATGTTTTAGAGCGTGTAACAAAAATCATCGTTGATCGTTTAGGTGTAGAAGAAACTGAGGTAGTACCAGCTGCGAGCTTTAAAGAAGATTTAGGCGCAGACTCCCTAGATGTAGTAGAACTTGTAATGCAATTAGAAGATGAGTTTGAAATGGAAATTTCTGATGAAGATGCTGAAAAGATTGCTACTGTTGGCGATGCTGTGACTTACATAGAGAGTCATCTATAATGTTTGAGTGAAGTCCCGTTTTTTAGCGGGGCTTTCTCGGCTTATATCTGGAGGGACCTATGCCGTACCGTAAATATAGAGAAAAAAAATATGAAGCAAAATATCGTGAAGCTTTTAGAGCGTTTCAACAAAAATTAGGTATTACGTTTACAAATGAAAAATTATTAATTCAAGCATTTACGCATTCATCGTATGTGAATGAGCATCGAAAAAAGCCGCATGAAGATAATGAACGCCTTGAGTTTCTTGGCGATGCTGTATTAGAGCTAACTGTATCACAGTATCTGTTTCAAAAATATCCGACAATGAGTGAAGGTGAGTTAACAAAACTGCGTGCAGCTGTTGTTTGTGAGCCATCTCTTGTACGTTTCGCTAATGAACTATCATTCGGTAGCCTTGTCTTATTAGGAAAAGGAGAAGAAATGACAGGCGGACGTGAACGACCAGCTTTATTAGCGGATGTCTTTGAAGCGTTTATTGGTGCCCTTTATCTTGATCAAGGATTAGATACAGTTTGGGGATTTTTAAAAGAAATTGTATATCCGAAAATTAACGAAGGTGCTTTTTCTCATGTGATGGATTATAAGAGTCAATTGCAGGAATTGATTCAACGTGATGGTAGCGGCAATATAGAGTACCAAATCTTGCAAGAAAAAGGACCTGCTCATAATCGAGAGTTCGTGTCCCGTGTTACATTAAATAGTGTAGCACTTGGTCTTGGAAGTGGAAAATCAAAAAAAGAAGCAGAACAACAAGCTGCTGCAGAAGCGTTGAGAAAATTAAAAGAACAATCATAAGGAATCCCCCTCATGTAAAGGGGGATTCCTTATGCATAGAGTGAAACTTTCTTTTTTATCCCGCTATTTTAGGGCAGTAAGACTCCCACCTCAAGATGCAGAGAGAAGCAAGGAAGATAGGTGGGAGTAGGGCTGCCCGTAACAGCCCGATTGGTGAGGGCTCATAATCAGTGGGGGATGAAGAAAACCCCCACTGATTAAAGTTCCACTTTATGTTAAGTGAATAGGAAAGTCTGTGCATGAAATGAGTTTATTTGATTAAATATTGTGTAACAACAGAGAACAGGAGGAAGGCCTTTCGTGTTTTTAAAGAGATTAGAAATAGCTGGATTTAAATCCTTCGCGGAACGTGTTGCTGTAGATTTCGTTCCGGGTGTAACATCGGTTGTTGGTCCGAATGGAAGCGGAAAAAGTAATATTACGGATGCAATTCGCTGGGTACTTGGTGAACAATCTGCCAAATCATTGCGCGGTGCAAAAATGGAGGATATTATTTTTGCTGGTAGTGATACGAGAAGAGCGGTTAATGTAGCGGAAGTAACATTAACTTTAAATAATGAAGATCAGCGCTTACCGATTGAATATAATGAAGTATGTGTAACACGCCGTGTTTCTCGTTCAGGCGATAGCGATTTTTTCATTAATAAACAGTCTTGTAGGTTGAAAGATATTATTGATTTATTTATGGACTCTGGTATGGGTCGAGAGGCTTTTTCAATCATTAGCCAAGGGAAAGTAGAAGAAATTTTAAGTAGTAAATCAGAAGAACGTCGCGGTGTGTTTGAAGAAGCAGCAGGCGTACTAAAGTATAAGTTGCGTAAAAAGAAAGCAGAAGGAAAATTAGCGGAAACGCAAGATAATTTAAATCGAGTTCAAGATATTATTCATGAATTAAGCAGTCAAGTAGAGCCTCTTGAAAGACAAGCTTCCGTTGCAAAAGATTATTTAGAGAAAAAGGAAGAGTTAGAAAAAGTTGAAGCAGCTCTTATTGTGTATGAAATTGAAGAATTATATAAAAAATGGGAAGCTCTTCGTCAACAATTTGGACATAATAAAGCTGAAGAAGTGAAGGTAGCAAGTCACTTACAAAAAAATGAGGCGGAACTTGAAGAGTTACGCGGGCAATTACAAGCTATTGATGAGTCTATTCATTCCTTGCAAGAAGTTCTTCTCCTTTCTAGTAAAGAATTAGAAAAGCTAGAGGGACAACGTGAATTGCTGAAGGAAAGAAAACAAAATGCCACAACACATTGCGCGCAATTAGAACAGTTAATCATTGAATTAACTGAAAAAATAGATGGCTATGAAGGTGAAATTGAAACAAGTACTGAAGAATTAATGAATTTTGCTAAACAAGTGAAAGAATTGGAACAGAAGTTACAAGAAAACGAAAAACTTCTTTCAACATATGAGGAGAATTTAGAGGAACAGATTGAGAATTTAAAAGGTGATTACATTGAACTTTTAAATAAGCAGGCAAGTTATCGTAATGAGCTTTCTATGATTGAAGAACAATTTAAACAACAAAACTCTAAAAACCAGCGCCTTGATGAAGAAAACGAAAAATATGTTCAAATGCGTATGCAAATTACAGCAAAAAAGGCGAAAATTGTAGAAAATTATGAACAGGTAAAAGAGAAAGTCGCTCATATTGTTCAGGATATACATAAGACAGAAGCTGCACTAGGAAAATGTAAATTGCAATATAGTGAAAATGAATCAAAGTTATATCAAGCGTATCAATTTGTTCAGCAAGCACGTTCAAGAAAAGAAATGCTAGAAGAAATGCAAGAGGATTATTCTGGTTTCTATCAAGGTGTACGTGAAGTATTAAAAGCTCGTGACAATATACTTCAAGGGATTGAAGGGGCGGTAGCAGAGCTTCTTACTGTACCGAAGGAGTATGAAGTGGCACTGGAGATTGCGCTTGGTGCCGCAATGCAGCATATTGTTGTTCAAACAGAAGAGCATGCTCGTAAGGCGATTACCTTTTTAAAGCAGAATAGACACGGACGAGCAACATTTTTACCTCAAGCAGTCATTAAGGGAAGATCTTTATCAGTGGATCAGTTGCGTATAATCAATCAACATCCTGCTTTTGTCGGTGTTGCAGCAGAGCTTGTGCAGTACGATCATAAATATGAAAATATCGTTTCAAATTTATTAGGTACAGTTGTTGTTGCAAAAGACTTACGGGGAGCAAACGAATTGGCGAAACAATTGCAATATCGCTACCGTATTGTGACGATTGAAGGAGATGTTGTGAACCCGGGCGGTTCTATGACCGGTGGCGCTGTGAAGCAAGCGAAATCTTCTTTATTAGGACGTCAGCGTGAATTGGAAGAGTGGAATGAGAAACTTGCTGACATGGAAGAAAAAACAACGAAATTAGAAAACTTTGTGAAAGCATTGAAGCAAGAAATTCAAGAGAAAGAAGAACAAGTGAAAGAATTGCGTCAAACGCTAGAAGCTGAACGTGTCATCGAACAGAAATTAAAAGAAGAAACGAATCAACTTGCGTTAGAAGAGCATCGAATTAATGACCGTTTATCAATCTATGATTTAGAGATTGAAGGCTTTATGCAAGATCAAGTGAAAATGCAAGGACGCAAGGCGGAGCTAGAAGAGATTTTAGCGAACCTTCAACAAGAGATTCACGCACTAGATACAGAAATTGTAACTTTAACAAAACAGAAAAGTGAACAGCACTCTTCGAAAGAAAAGGTGCAGGCAGAAATTACTGAGTTAAAAGTACAAGCTGCTGAAAAACAACAGCGTCTATCTAACCAAAAGGAAAAAGTGGAGCGCTTAACCAAAGAGAAAGATGAAGCGGAGCGTACTCTTGTTAAAACGAAAGAAGATTTATCGTTCTTAAAGCAAGAAATGACATCAAATTCGAGCGGTGAAGAACAAATTGCAAGTATGATCGAAAAGAAAACATACGATCGAAATCAGACAACAGAATTAATACGATCTCGACGTGAACAAAGAGTGGAATTCCAAGCGCGAGTAGAGCGCTTAGAACGCGACGTGAAAGATGCGCAGGGCAAACATAAGTATATTTTGGAAATGATAAGAGATCAAGAAGTTAAGATTAACCGACTTGATGTAGAATTAGAGAATAGGTTGCAGCATTTGCGTGAAACATATACGATTTCATTTGAAGCAGCAAAATTAAAATATACAATGACAATGCCTGCGGAAGAAGCTCGTAAAAAAGTCAAATTAATTAAATTATCAATAGAAGAGCTGGGAACTGTAAACTTAGGTGCAATTGATGAATATGAGCGTGTAGCAGAGCGTCATACATTCTTATTAGAACAGCGAGATGATCTAGAAGAAGCGAAAGAGACATTACACCAAGTAATTACAGAGATGGATGAAGAGATGAAAAAACGTTTTTCTACTACATTCCAATCTATTCGCACGGAATTCCAAGATGTATTCTGTGAATTGTTTGGTGGAGGAAGAGCAGATTTAGTGATGACCAATCCACAAGATTTATTAAATACAGGGATTGACATTGTTGCACAGCCTCCGGGTAAGAAATTGCAAAATTTAGGGCTGTTATCGGGCGGAGAACGTGCGCTAACTGCCATTGCCTTGCTCTTTGGTATTTTAAAGGTACGTCCAGTTCCTTTCTGCGTACTAGATGAGGTGGAAGCGGCTCTTGATGAAGCAAATGTGGCTCGTTTCGCGCAGTATTTGAAAAAATTTAGCGATGAAACGCAGTTTATTGTCATTACGCACCGAAAAGGTACAATGGAAGAGTCAGATGTTTTATATGGCGTAACGATGCAAGAATCAGGTGTATCGAAGCTTGTTTCTGTTCGTTTAGATGATGGAGAAAAACTGGTAGCAAGTAAATAGAAAGGATGGGAAGAATGAGTTTCTTTAAAAAGTTAAAAGAGAAGATTTCAAAACAAACAGATACTGTGACAGAGAAGTTTAAACATGGATTAGAAAAAACGAGAAATTCATTTGCTGACAAAGTAAATGATTTAGTGTATCGCTATCGTAAAGTGGATGAGGACTTCTTTGAAGAGTTAGAAGAGATATTGATCGGTGCCGATGTTGGAGTTACAACAGTAATGGAACTAATCGATCAGCTGAAAGATGAAGTGAAACGTCGTAACATTCAAGATCCAAAAGAAGTACAAGCTGTTATTTCTGAAAAATTGATCGATATTTATAAAGGTGAAGAAGAATTTAGTAATGAAATCAATATGCAGCAAGATCAATTAACAGTTATTTTATTTGTAGGTGTGAATGGAGTAGGGAAAACAACAACAATTGGAAAGATGGCACATAAATTTAAGTCAGAAGGAAAGTCTGTTTTATTAGCGGCGGGAGATACATTCCGTGCTGGAGCGATTGAGCAGTTAGAAGTATGGGGCGATCGCGTTGGTGTGGAAGTAATTAAGCAAGGATCAGGATCAGATCCAGCGGCTGTTATGTATGATGCTGTACAAGCGGCGAAAGCGCGTAAAGTAGACGTGTTATTATGTGATACAGCAGGACGTTTGCAAAATAAAGTAAACTTAATGAAAGAGTTAGAAAAGGTAAAACGTGTTATTGAACGTGAAATACCGGGAGCTCCTCATGAAGTATTATTAGTAATTGACGCAACAACTGGACAAAATGGTTTAAGCCAAGCGAAAACATTCCGTGAAGCAACGAATGTTACTGGCATTGTTTTAACGAAGTTAGATGGAACTGCTAAAGGTGGTATTGTATTAGCGATTCGTAACGAAATGGATGTACCGGTGAAATTTGTTGGATTAGGAGAGCAAATGGATGACTTACAGCAGTTTGACCCAGAACAATATGTGTATGGTTTATTTGCGAACTTAGTAGAAACAGAAGAAGTATAAGTGAAAGAAGCGGTATTTCCGCTTCTTTTTTATAAAAATATAGGGATGTTAAGAAAAAAACTTGACACTCTTTTGTACTCCATGTAAACTAATTCATGTAAAGGGAAATCACTTAACAAAGGATGATCCAACATGCTCGAAAAAACAACGAGAATGAATTACTTGTTTGATTTTTATCAATCGTTGTTAACGCAAAAACAAAGAAGTTATATGTCGCTTTATTATTTAGACGATTTATCTCTTGGTGAAATTGCGGAAGAATTTGATGTAAGTCGCCAAGCCGTGTATGATAATATTAAACGGACTGAGGCGATGCTTGAAGAATATGAAGAGAAATTAATGCTACTTCACAAATTTCAAGCAAGGCAGCAACTTGTTGCAGAGCTAAAACAGCTTATCAATGAAGAAGAGCATGTGAATGACAAGATGAAACAAGTTGTTGAAGATATCGAAAAACTAGATTAGGAGGGCGGCAATATGGCATTTGAAGGATTAGCCGACCGACTTCAACAGACGATGCAAAAAATCCGCGGCAAAGGAAAAGTTTCCGAATCCGATGTGAAAGAAATGATGAGAGAAGTTCGTCTCGCTCTTTTAGAAGCGGATGTTAACTTTAAGGTAGTAAAAGATTTTGTAAAGCGTGTGTCTGAGCGCGCTGTCGGACAAGATGTAATGAAAAGTTTAACACCTGGCCAACAAGTCATTAAGGTAGTACAGGAAGAACTGACAGAGCTTATGGGTGGAGAACAAAGTAAAATTGCTGTCGCAAATAAGCCGCCAACTATCATTATGATGGTCGGTTTACAAGGTGCAGGTAAAACAACAACAACAGGGAAACTTGCGAATTTGCTTCGAAAAAAGCATAATCGAAAACCAATGCTTGTTGCGGCGGATATTTATCGGCCAGCAGCGATTAAACAGCTTGAAACATTAGGGAAACAATTGGACATGCCTGTATTCTCGCTAGGGGATCAAGTGAGTCCAGTAGAAATCGCAAAACAAGCGATTGCTAAAGCAAAAGAAGAGCATCATGATTATGTTTTAATTGATACGGCAGGTCGTCTGCATATTGATGAAGAACTAATGGATGAATTAGCAAAAGTCAAAGAAGTTGCGAACCCTGATGAAATTTTCCTTGTTGTAGATGCAATGACAGGACAAGATGCGGTAAATGTTGCGAAAAGCTTCCATGAACAGTTAGGTTTAACTGGTGTTGTGTTGACGAAACTAGATGGTGATACGCGCGGTGGTGCAGCGCTATCTATTAAAGCGGTAACCAATACACCAATTAAATTTGCAGGTATGGGCGAAAAGCTAGATGCCATTGAACCGTTCCATCCAGAACGTATGGCCTCTCGTATTTTAGGGATGGGTGACGTTCTAACATTAATTGAAAAGGCGCAAGCTACAGTTGATGAAGAAAAAGCGAAAGAGCTGGAGCAAAAAATGCGTACGCTCTCGTTTACACTGGATGATTTCCTTGAGCAACTTGGACAAGTGCGTCAACTTGGACCGCTTGATGAGTTATTAGGAATGCTTCCTGGTGCGAACAAAATTAAAGGGCTCAAAAATGCAAAAGTTGATGACAAGCAAATTGGGCATATTGAAGCAATTATTCGTTCTATGACAAAACTAGAACGAGAACAACCGGAAATAATCAATGCTAGTCGAAAAAAGCGCATCGCCAAAGGCAGTGGTACAACTGTACAAGAAATTAATCGTCTCCTCAAACAGTTTGAAGACATGAAAAAGATGATGAAGACGATGACAGGCATGCAAAAAGGGAAGAAAAAAGGACTAGGTGGATTGAAGTTTCCATTTATGTAAGAGAAAAAAGATAGCTCTGTTAAGAAAAAATACTTTACAAAGCAATAGTCTTTTTGCTAATATAATTATCTGTGTGAAATAAATTCGGAGGTGCTTTATAAATGGCAGTTAAAATTCGTTTAAAACGTATGGGAGCTAAGAAGTCTCCTTTCTATCGTGTAGTTGTTGCAGATTCTCGTTCTCCTCGTGACGGACGTTTCATCGAGGAAATCGGTACTTACAATCCAGTTGCTCAACCAGCTGAAGTAAAAATCGATGAAGAAGCAGCATTAAAATGGTTAGGAAATGGTGCGAAACCATCTGATACAGTTCGCAATCTTTTCTCTAACCAAGGTATCATGGAGAAATTCCACTTATCTAAACAAGGTAAGTAATTGAGGTTATGACTATGGAAAGGTTAATCGAAACGATTGTCAAGCCTCTTGTAGATCATCCTGAAGATGTAAAAGTTATGCAGGAATTCCACAGCGGAGAGATAAAGTATCGATTAACAGTACATCCTGAGGATGTTGGAAAAGTCATTGGCAAGCAAGGGCGAGTTGCCAAAGCAATTCGAACTCTCTTGTATTCAGTGGGACATCATAATCATGAAAAAGTAACACTGGAAATTAAATAAACGTAAAAAGGGCGAGGAGTGATTTCCTCTCCCTTTTTTAACATGTAAAGAGAATTTGTATGCTCCGTATATAAAATGGAGATGCTGAATTTATATAGAAACCAGAGGTGACATACTGTTTATGACAAAATGGTTTAATGTAGGGAAAATTGTAAATACCCATGGTGTGAGAGGAGAGATTCGCGTCATTTCTCGTACCGATTTCCCAGAAGAGCGATATAAAGTTGGAAATACATTGTACATATGGGGAGATAAAGGGACTGAACCTCTTCCGGTAAAGGTTACATCTCATCGTCAACATAAAACGTTTGACCTATTAACATTTGAAGGATATAACAATGTAAATGAAGTTGAGAAATTTAAAGGTTCCCTGCTAAAAGTACCAGAAGAACAATTGGGCGAACTAGCAGAAGGTGAATATTACTACCATGAAGTAATCGGTTGCAAAGTTGTAACGGAAAATGGCGAAGAGTTAGGGACGATTACGGAAATTTTATCTCCTGGTGCGAATGATGTTTGGGTAATTAAGCGTCCAAAAGGGCAAGATTTGTTAATTCCATACATTGACGATATTGTATTGCAAGTTAATGTGGAACAAAAACAAGTAATCATTCATGTAATGGAAGGATTGCTATGATGAAAATTGATATTTTAACATTATTTCCAGATATGTTCACGGGTGTATTTGGGTCTTCAATCTTAAAGAAAGCGCAAGAAAAAGAAGCGGTTGAACTTCGTGTCGTAAATTTTCGTGATTATACAACAAGTAAGCATAATAGTGTAGATGATTATCCGTACGGTGGGGGCGCTGGTATGGTATTAACGCCCCAGCCTATATTTGATGCAGTAGAAGATTTAACAAAAGAAACAACAAAAAAGCCAAGAGTTGTATTAATGTGCCCACAAGGGGAAAGGTTCACACAAAAAAAAGCTGAAGAATTAGCTAAGGAAGAGCATGTGATCTTCGTATGTGGTCATTATGAAGGATACGATGAGCGCGTTCGTGAGCATCTAGTAACGGATGAAATTTCCATCGGTGACTACGTATTAACTGGTGGAGAATTAGCGTCAATGGTCATAACAGATAGCGTTGTACGTCTTTTACCAGGAGTATTAGGAAATCAAAACTCACAAGTGGAAGATTCTTTTAGCACTGGACTACTAGAACATCCACATTATACGCGTCCAGCTGATTTTCGCGGGATGAAGGTGCCGGATGTACTTATGTCAGGAAACCATAAAAAAATTGATGAGTGGCGCCATAAGGAATCGTTGCGTCGTACGTATACGCGTAGACCGGATTTACTGGAAGGACGCGAGCTAACAAAACAAGAAGAAATGTGGCTTGAGCAAATCAAAGAAGAACAATAAAAACTTCATATATTTTCTATTGCAACAGGCCTAGCAATATGCTATTATAACATTTGTGCTACTGAAGGCAGTAGCTATATTAACGATGTTCCGCTGTAATTTATGAATGACTTTATAAGAGCATCTGTTTAAAGGAGAGAATTGAATATGCAACAATTAATTGCAGAAATTACAAAAAGCCAATTAAAAACTGATTTACCTTCATTCCGTCCTGGTGACACTTTACGTGTACACGTAAAAGTAGTTGAAGGTACTCGTGAGAGAATTCAGATTTTTGAAGGTGTTGTAATTAAACGTCGTGGTGGCGGAATTAGTGAAACGTTCACAGTTCGTAAAATTTCTTACGGTGTAGGTGTTGAACGTACATTCCCAATTCACACACCAAGAATCGCGAAAATCGAAGTACTTCGCCGTGGTAAAGTACGTCGTGCTAAGTTATACTACTTACGTAACCTTCGCGGTAAAGCAGCACGTATTAAAGAAATTCGATAAGACATGTATGGGAGCTTGTAAATGCACAAGCTCCCTTTTTCCAATCTATATAGATTTTGATATAATACGAGCAGCTTATAGAATTGTGGAGGGGTTATACATGAAAAAGGAAAAAAGTTCGCTTTGGGAATGGATCAAAGCAATTTTGATCGCTGTTGTATTAGCGGGCGTTATTAAGCAGTTTTTCTTTGCGCCAATTCTCGTAGATGGTGTTTCGATGTCACCAACACTTCATGATCGGGATCGAATGATTGTGAATAAAATTGGATACCACATCGGTAAACCGAACCGTTTTGATATTATTGTATTCCAAGCAACGGAAGATAAGGATTATATTAAACGTGTTATTGGCTTACCGGGTGATGAAATCGAATATCGCAATGATACACTATATGTAAATGGAAAACCTTATGAGGAACCATACTTAGAGAAACAGAAAAAACAGCTTGTTGATGCGCCACTTACATATGATTTCAAACTTGAAGAAATTACAGGTAAGAAAACTGTTCCAAAAGATCAATTATTTGTATTAGGTGATAATCGTCGTTTTAGTAAAGATAGTCGCAGCATCGGAACAATTAAAATGGATCAAGTAATTGGAAAAGCAAATGTATTATACTGGCCGTTAAAAGATGCACGTATTGTGAAATAAACAAAAAAGAAGGTGGCAACATGGCAATTCAATGGTTTCCAGGGCATATGGCAAAAGCTAGACGCCAAGTAACAGAAAAGTTAAAGTTAATCGATGTTGTAATTGAATTAGTAGATGCACGTTTACCTTTATCTTCTCGAAACCCAATGATTGATGAAATCATTACACATAAACCAAGGTTAGTTGTTTTAAATAAAGCAGACATGGCGGATGATCGTCTCACTAAACAATGGATTACATATTTTGAAGAAAAAGGCCATAAGGCAATTTCAATCAACGCTCAAGCTGGACAAGGTATGAAAGAGATTACAGCTGCATGTAAAGAGCTTGTAAAGGAAAAGTTCGATAAAATGATTGCGAAAGGAATTAAACCAAGAGCAATCCGTGCATTGATTGTTGGTATCCCAAATGTCGGTAAATCGACACTCATTAATAAGTTAGCAAAGAAAAACATTGCAAAAACTGGCGACCGTCCAGGGGTAACAACAGCACAGCAATGGATTAAAGTTGGTAAAGAAATGGAGTTATTAGATACGCCAGGAATTTTATGGCCGAAATTTGAAGATGAATTAGTTGGACTTCGTCTTGCAACGACTGGTGCTATTAAAGATTCCATTTTAAACTTACAAGACGTGGCAGTTTATGCTCTTCGTTTTATGGAAAAACATTATCCAGAACGTTTAAAAGAGCGTTATAAATTAGAAGATATTCCAGAAGATATTGTTGAACTATTTGATGCAATTGGAAAAAATAGAGGCTGCTTAATGGGTGGCGGACTTATTGATTATGATAAGACTTCAGAGCTTATTCTTCGTGAACTTCGCGGTGGTAAACTGGGAAGAATGACATTTGAATCACCGGAGGAATTTGCAGAAGAAGCATAAGAAGGCGTGCGGTTGTACGTCTTTTCTTTTTGAGTGTTTCAAAAAGGAGGGCATAGAGTATGGAAAAATGGACGATTAAAGAAGCAAGTTGTTTATTGCAAGACATTGTAACGGAAGAGGATGAGCGTTTTCAAATATTATTAAAAGATGAGCGAAAAGGAATTCAAAATGCAATTTCCAAATGGCGAAAACAGAAAAAGAAAATGCAAGAAGAGAAAGAACAATTTCTAGAAATGTCTAAATATGAAAATGCATTACGCAAGCAGGGGATTTCCTATATTGCTGGCATAGATGAAGTTGGAAGAGGTCCTTTAGCTGGACCTGTTGTAACGGCTGCTGTCATTCTTCCAGAGGAATTCTATATACCGGGGCTAAATGACTCGAAAAAGCTCAGTGAAGCAAAGCGTGAGCTGTTTTATGATGAGATTAAAGAGAAGGCGATTGCAATTGGCATTGGGATTGTCTCGCCTCAAGTGATTGATGAAATTAATATTTATCAAGCGACGAAACAAGCAATGTTAGATGCGGTTGCCAATTTATCTTATGCACCGGAGCATTTATTAATCGATGCGATGAAACTGCCGACATCTATCCCTCAAACATCGATTGTGAAAGGAGATGCGAGAAGTATTTCTATTTCTGCAGCTTCCATTATTGCAAAGGTTACTCGTGATCGAATGATGAAAGAGCTTGGCAAAACATATCCTGAGTATGGTTTCGAAAAACATATGGGTTATGGTACGAAACAACATTTAGAAGCAATCGAGACATACGGAGTGCTAGAAGAGCACCGCAAAACCTTTGCTCCCATTAAAGACATGATAAAAAATAAGCTGTGAATCTACAGCTTATTTTTTTATTTTCGTATATAAACATTACTATTTTTCGAAAAGAATAAAGCGATTTCAGTTTTCTGACACTTTATTGTAGACATGGTGGCAATCATTTTATACAATGGCAATGTAATGTTTTTTAAACATTAAAAAACTTTTTGAGTAAAACAGGAAAACAGGGGAGGATGGGACCATGAATATCCATGAGTACCAAGGTAAGGCAATCCTTAGAAGCTATGGGGTTAGCGTTCCGAACGGGAAGGTTGCATTTACAGTAGAAGAAGCTGTAGAAGCAGCGAAAGAATTAGGCACAGACGTATGTGTAGTAAAAGCGCAAATTCACGCTGGTGGACGCGGCAAAGCCGGCGGTGTAAAAGTTGCGAAAAATTTAGATGAAGTTCGTACATATGCGGAAAATATTTTAGGTAGTACGCTTGTTACGCATCAAACAGGTCCTGAAGGTAAAGAAGTAAAACGCTTACTTATCGAGGAAGGATGCGACATTAAAAAAGAATATTATGTAGGTCTTGTGTTAGATCGTGCAACTTCTCAAGTTGTTTTAATGGCTTCTGAAGAAGGTGGAACAGAAATTGAAGAAGTAGCAGCAAAAACACCAGAAAAAATCTTTAAAGAATATATCGATCCGGCAGTAGGCTTACAAGGCTTCCAAGCGCGCCGAATCGCATTTCATATTAATATCCCAAAAGAGCTTGTTGGACAAGCTGTGAAGTTTATGATGGGCTTATATCGTGTATTTATCGAAAAAGATTGCTCTATTGCGGAAATCAACCCACTTGTTACAACAGGTGAGGGTAAAGTTATGGCACTAGATGCGAAATTAAATTTTGATTCGAACGCATTATATCGTCATAAAGACATTTTAGAGCTTCGTGATCTTGATGAAGAAGATCCAAAAGAAATTGAAGCTTCTAAATATGATTTAAACTATATTCCTTTAGATGGAAATATCGGTTGTATGGTTAACGGTGCTGGTTTAGCGATGGCCACAATGGATATTATTAAGCATTATCATGGGGACCCAGCTAACTTCTTAGATGTTGGTGGTGGCGCTACAGCTGAAAAAGTTACAGAAGCATTCAAAATTATTCTTTCTGACAAAAACGTAAAAGGTATTTTTGTTAATATTTTTGGTGGCATTATGAAATGTGATGTAATCGCAGAAGGCGTTGTTGAAGCAACGAAACAAGTAGGATTAGAATTACCACTTGTTGTTCGTCTAGAAGGTACGAATGTAGAATTAGGTAAGAAAATTTTAAATGAATCTGGCTTAAATATTGTTGCAGCAGAATCTATGGCAGACGGTGCGCAAAAAATTGTTTCACTAGTGGGCTAATAGAAAGCGGGGGAGAAAAATGAGCGTATTAGTTAATAAAGATACAAAAGTTATTGTTCAAGGTATTACTGGTTCTCAAGGTCTATTTCATACAAAACAAATGATTGAATATGGTACAAAAATTGTCGGTGGTGTTACACCTGGTAAAGGTGGTACAGAAATCGAAGGTGTACCTGTATTCAATACAGTAGAAGATGCAGTGAAATCGACGGGTGCGAATGCTTCTGTTGTATACGTTCCACCTGCTTTTGCAGCGGATGCAATTATGGAAGCTGTTGATGCAGAACTTGATTTAGTTGTATGTATTACAGAAGGAATTCCTGTATTAGATATGGTAAAAGTGAAGAAATATATGGCAGGTAAACATACGCGTTTACTTGGACCGAACTGCCCTGGTATTATTACGCCAGACGAGTGTAAGATTGGTATTATGCCAGGGTATATTCATAAAAAAGGCCATGTAGGTATCGTGTCTCGCTCTGGTACATTAACATATGAGGCTGTGCATCAATTAACGCAAGCAGGAATTGGTCAATCAACTGCTGTAGGTATTGGGGGAGACCCTGTTAATGGTACTGATTTTATTGATGCATTAAAAGCATTTAATGAAGATGAGGAAACACATGCAGTTATTATGATTGGTGAAATCGGTGGAACAGCAGAAGAAGAAGCTGCTGAATGGGTAAAAGCAAATATGACAAAACCTGTTGTCGGTTTCATTGGCGGTCAAACAGCACCAGCAGGTAAGCGTATGGGTCATGCTGGTGCGATTATTTCTGGCGGTAAAGGAACAGCTGCTGAAAAAATTAAAACAATGGAAGCATGCGGTATTAAAGTTGCTGAAACGCCAGCTGTAATGGGTGAAACATTAATCTCTGTTTTGAAAGAAAAGGGATTATTTGAAACTTGTAAAAACTACTAATCTTTTTGAAAGGCACCTTCTCATTGAGGGTGTCTTTTTACCTATTTTTTGTTTACATAATAAAAATTATGGGTAAGGAGAATGTTTATGAAGCGAGAACGATTACTCCATTTGCACTATTTTTTAGCAGACCATTGGAAAGTATTAAAAAAATTGCTCCATATGGATCCGCAGTTAAGAGATGTTTATAAATTTAGTCCGGAACAATTTGAACAGTATATAGGATTATCCTCAAAGCTATCATTTGAACTTGTAAATTTTCTTCAAACATCAACACCTCCGCAATGTATGCAGCATTTAGAAAAAAATCAAATGTTTTATGTCACGATATGGGATAAAGATTATCCTCGTTTATTAAGGGAAATACCAGATCCTCCTTTCATTTTGTATGGGAAAGGACGAAGGGAGTATTTAAAGAAAATGGATCCATTCGCAGTAGTTGGGACAAGAAAGCCGTCTTTATATTCAAAAGAAAGCATACAATCTATTTTACAACCACTGATAAATAAAGGATGGTTAATTGTGAGCGGATTTGCAAGCGGAATTGATACAATGGCTCATAGAATTGCAGTAGAGCAGGAAGGAGCGACTATTGCGGTGTTAGGACATGGATTGCAGTATATGTATCCGAAAGAAAATGATCGTTTGTATACAATGTGGAAAAAACAAATGTTGCTATTAACTGAATATCCGCCGCATTATCCGCCAAAAAAATGGTATTTTCCTAAAAGAAATCGCATTATAAGTGGGCTTTGTAAAGGAACTTTAGTTATAGAGGCGAAATCAAGAAGTGGCTCACTTATTACTGCCGACTTTGCTTTAGAGCAAAATAGAGAGGTATTTGCACTGCCAGGCCCTATATTTGTAGAGAGTGCATGTGGAACAAATCAATTAATTCAGCAAGGGGCAAAACTTGTTCAAAACGCAACAGATATACTCGAAGAATTTGTAAATTAACCGTATATTTTTATGTTTTTATTAAACAATTATTGACAAATGATAGATTGGCACTGTATGGTATACTCATTCTTGATTGACAAAAACAAGAGAAATCAATAAGATTAATGAAGACTTGAATCCACCTCTTAAGGAGGCACTAGCATGTCAGATTACCTTGTAATCGTGGAGTCGCCTTCTAAGGCGAAGACCATTGAAAAATATTTAGGAAAAAAATACAAAGTTGTCGCGTCTATGGGACATGTACGCGATTTACCTAAAAGTCAAATGGGGATAGAGGTAAAAAATAACTTTACTCCAAAGTATATTACCATTCGTGGTAAGGGTCCCGTTTTAAAAGAGTTAAAATCAGCGGCAAAAAAAGCAAAGAAAGTCTATCTCGCAGCCGATCCAGATCGCGAGGGAGAAGCGATTGCTTGGCATTTAGCAAACACGTTAAATGTTGACGTTGAGTCCGACTGCCGAGTTGTGTTTAATGAAATTACGAAAGATGCAATAAAAGAGTCCTTTAAACACCCTCGTGCAATCAATATGGATTTAGTAGATGCACAGCAGGCGAGACGAATACTAGATCGTCTTGTTGGCTATAATATTAGTCCTTTATTATGGAAGAAAGTGAAAAAAGGATTAAGTGCAGGGCGCGTACAATCTGTAGCGGTTCGGTTAATCATTGAGCGTGAACGAGAAATTCAAAGTTTCGTTCCTGAAGAGTTCTGGACAATTAAAACAGAATTTGTCAAAGGGAAAGAAACATTTGAAGCAGCTTTTTACGGTGTAAATGGTGAAAAAGTTCAGCTGACGAATGAAGCGCAAGTAAAAGATATAATTGAAAAAATAAAAGATAATGCGTTTTCGGTTGAAGATGTAACAAAAAAAGAGCGAAAACGTAATCCGGCTTTACCGTTTACAACATCTTCATTACAGCAAGAAGCCGCACGCAAGTTAAATATGCGGGCGAAGAAAACAATGATGCTTGCACAGCAGCTGTATGAAGGGATGGACATCGGAAAGCAAGGAACAGTAGGTCTCATCACGTATATGAGAACAGATTCAACACGTATCTCTGAAACTGCGCAAGAAGAAGCTCGTTCTTACATCGGTGATGCATTTGGTTCAGAATACATAGGAACAGGGAAGAAGAAGGAAACAAAAAAAGCGAATGCACAAGATGCGCATGAAGCAATTCGTCCAACTTCTGTAATGAGAAAACCGGATGAATTGAAAAGTTTTCTAAGCCGAGATCAATATCGTTTGTATAAATTAATTTGGGAGCGATTTGTTGCAAGTCAAATGGCATCTGCTATAATGGATACTGTTACAGCAAAGCTCATTAATAATGATGTTCAGTTCCGTGCGAGTGGATCTGTAGTGAAATTCCCAGGGTTTATGAAAGTGTATGTGGAATCAAAAGATGATGGTGCAGAAGAAAAAGATAAGATGTTGCCGCCTTTAGAAGTAGGAGAAACGGTATTCTCAAAAGATGTAGAACCGAAGCAACATTTTACACAGCCGCCACCGCGTTATACAGAAGCACGTCTCGTTCGCACACTTGAGGAACTTGGAATTGGAAGACCATCAACGTATGTGCCAACGCTTGAAACGATTCAAAAGCGGGGATATGTTGCATTAGACAATAAACGATTTGTTCCTACTGAACTAGGTGAAATTGTAACTGAACTTATGTTAGAGTTTTTCCCAGAAATTATTAATATCGAATTCACTGCCAATATGGAGCAAAATCTCGATGAGATAGAAGAAGGAAAAGCAAATTGGGTAACAATTGTCGATGATTTCTATACAGGCTTTGAGCCGCGTTTAGAGAAAGCGGAGAAGGAAATGCGTGAAATAGAGATTAAAGACGAACCAGCTGGGGAAGACTGTGAATTATGCGGTCACCCAATGGTCTTTAAAATGGGTAGATATGGGAAGTTTATGGCTTGTTCAAATTTTCCAGATTGTCGTAATACAAAGCCGATTGTAAAAGAAATCGGTGTAACTTGTCCGAAATGTGAAAAAGGACAAATTATTGAACGTCGAAGCAATAACAAGAAACGACTTTTCTATGGATGTAGTACATATCCAGAATGTGACTTTGTATCCTGGGATAAGCCAATTGGCCGTAAATGTCCAAAATGTGAAGGAATGCTTGTAGAGAAAAAGTTGAAAAAAGGCGTTCAGGTACAATGTATTTCGTGTGATTATGAAGAAGAACAACAAATGTGAGCGTAACTGCTCACATTTTTTTCGGGAAAGAAAAGGAAAGGTGATAGATATATATGACAACACAAGTAGTAAACGTCATTGGAGCGGGTCTTGCGGGAAGTGAAGCAGCTTATCAAATTGCAAAACGTGGTATCCAAGTCCATTTATATGAAATGAGACCTGTAAAGCAAACGCCAGCTCATCATACAGATAAATTCGCTGAATTAGTATGTAGTAATTCACTTCGTGCGAATACATTAACAAACGCAGTGGGAGTTATTAAAGAGGAAATGCGTCGAATGGACTCTGTCATTATTCGCGCAGCTGATGAATGTTCTGTACCAGCAGGAGGAGCATTAGCTGTAGATCGTCACGAGTTTGCAGCAAAGGTAACAAAATATGTGAAGGATCATCCAAACGTAACTGTAATGAATGAAGAGATTACAGAAATACCAGAAGGGCCAACTGTTATTGCGACAGGTCCACTTACATCTCCAGCTCTTGCAGCGCAATTAAAAGAGTTGACGGGTGAAGATTATTTCTATTTTTATGATGCAGCTGCACCAATTATAGAAAAAGATAGTATTGATATGAATAAAGTATATTTAAAATCTCGATACGATAAAGGAGAAGCGGCGTATTTAAACTGTCCAATGACAGAAGACGAATTCAACCGTTTCTATGATGCGTTAATTGCTGCTGAGACAGTACCATTAAAAGAGTTTGAAAAAGAAATTTTCTTTGAAGGATGTATGCCAGTTGAAGTGATGGCAGCAAGAGGCAGACAAACATTATTGTTCGGTCCGATGAAACCGGTCGGATTAGAAGATCCAAAGACAGGTAAAACACCTTATGCGGTTGTTCAATTACGTCAAGATGATGCAGCAGGAACACTATATAATATTGTAGGTTTTCAAACACATTTAAAATGGGGACCGCAAAAAGAGGTATTACAGTTAATTCCAGGTCTTGAAAGCGCAGAAATTGTACGCTATGGCGTTATGCATCGCAATACATTTATTAATTCGCCAAAGTTACTTCGTCCAACGTATCAATATAAACATCGTGATGATTTATTCTTTGCTGGTCAAATGACTGGGGTAGAGGGATACGTAGAGTCTGCAGCTTCAGGTTTATTAGCGGGTATTAATGCAGCTCGTCTTCTTAAAGGAGAAGAACCTGTTGTATTACCAACTGTGACAGCAATGGGAAGTATGGCGAATTACATTACTTCGACAAACGCGAAAAATTTCCAACCAATGAATGCAAACTTCGGTCTATTTGCACCGCTAGAAAAGAAAATTAAAAAGAAACAAGAGCGCAATGAAGCATACGCAACACGTGCTTTAGAAACAATTCAAAATTTTGTAAATATTTAGTTAAATTTCTTGCAAAGGCTACTGAGTTGTGATACGATTTAGTAGCCTTTATTGGGGTGATTTGTGTGAATGTGAAGAAATTGTTACAATTATTCGTTGGATATTTACAAATTGAAAGAAATTATTCAAAATATACAATTGCAAGTTATCAAAACGATTTAGAACATTTTGTGCAATTTATGGAACGAGAAGGTATATCCTCTTTTTTAGATGTTACATACGTCGATGTTCGGTTGTATTTAACAACATTGCACGATGAAAAATTAGCCCGTAAATCTGTCGCAAGGAAAGTATCAAGCTTACGAAGTTTATATCGTTTTTTGATGCGTGAAGGATACCGAGAAGATAATCCGTTTGCACTTGCGTCGCTCCCAAAAAAAGAATGGTCAATCCCAAAATTTTTATACGCTGAAGAGCTAGAGAACTTATTTGAAGTTTCTGATACGAAGACGCCGCTAGGGCAAAGAAATCAAGCGTTATTAGAACTTATGTATGCAACGGGAATTCGCGTGAGTGAATGTGTGACTTTAAAGCTTACAGATATTGATTTCTCAGTAGGAACAATTTTGGTGATGGGAAAAGGGAAAAAACAAAGATATATTCCGTTCGGAAGTTATGCACAAGATGCTTTAATTACTTATATAGAAAACGGGAGAAAACAATTAGCTAAAAAAACAGAGGAATACTCTCAAATGGTGTTTTTAAATGCGAAGGGGATGCCGTTAACAGATCGAGGTGTACGCTATATTTTAAATGAGCTAATTAAGAAGACTTCTCTTACAATGCGAATTAGTCCACATATGCTGCGGCATACATTTGCGACGCATATGCTTGATGAAGGTGCGGATTTACGCGCGGTACAAGAGCTATTAGGTCATGAAAATTTATCAACGACACAAATTTATACGCATGTTTCGAAAGAAAGATTACGTTCTGTTTACATGAAGCATCACCCACGAGCATAAATTGCTTGTAAAGCGAGAAAAACATATAAAAGGAGTTTTTTCTATGGGAAATTTCCATGCTACAACGATATTTGCAATTCATCATAATGGAAAGTGTGCCATGGCTGGTGATGGACAGGTGACACTTGGGAATGCCGTTGTAATGAAGCATACAGCTCGCAAAGTTCGAAAATTATTTCAAGGAAAAGTGTTAGCAGGTTTTGCAGGATCCGTTGCAGATGCATTTACTCTTTTTGAAATGTTTGAAGGGAAATTAGAAGAGTATAATGGGAATCTACAACGAGCTGCAGTTGAAATGGCAAAGCAATGGCGGGGTGACAAAATGCTGCGTCAATTAGAAGCGATGCTTATCGTTATGGATGAAACGACTTTACTTCTTGTTTCGGGTACAGGAGAAGTAATAGAACCAGATGATGGTATTTTAGCAATTGGTTCAGGTGGCCATTATGCATTAGCTGCAGGACGCGCATTAAAAAGGCATGCGAGCGAACATTTAACGGCGAAAGAAATCGCGAAAGCTAGTTTAGAGATTGCTGGCGATATTTGTGTATATACAAATCACAACATAATTGTGGAAGAATTGTAGAATCGTAAGGGAGGCATTTTATATGCATTTACATTTTACTCCGCGGCAAATTGTGGAAAAATTAGATCAATATATCATTGGTCAAAAAGACGCGAAAAAAGCGGTTGCGGTTGCGCTTCGAAATCGATATCGTCGCAGTAAGTTACCGGAAGATTTGCGCGATGAAATTGCGCCGAAAAACATCTTAATGATCGGTCCGACAGGTGTCGGGAAAACAGAGGTAGCACGACGTATGGCGAAGCTTGTTGGAGCTCCTTTTATTAAGGTTGAAGCGACAAAATTCACAGAGGTTGGATATGTCGGTCGTGATGTAGAATCTATGGTGCGAGACCTTGTTGAAACGTCTGTTCGTATTGTGAAAGAAGAGATGATGGTAAAGGTGAAAGATAAGGCGGAAGAGCAAGCAAATCAACGCCTTGTTGAAATTTTAGTGCCAAGCCCCCAAAAACAAACAGGATTCAAAAATCCATTAGAAATGTTATTTGGTGGAAATCAAAATGTAAATCAAACATCTGAATCACAAGATGATACAGAAATCGAAAAGAAACGTCAAGAAGTTGAAAAGCAACTTGCTGCTGGATTACTTGAAGAGGAAATTGTATCCATTGAAGTAACAGAACAACAGTCATCCATGTTTGATATGTTACAAGGAACCGGAATGGAACAAATGGGGATGAATTTCCAAGATGCACTAGGAAGTTTTATGCCGAAAAAAACAAAAAAACGAAAACTTTCTGTAAAAGAAGCAAGAAAAGTCTTGACAAATGAAGAAGCACAGCGCTTAATTGATATGGATGAAGTTACACAAGAGGCTGTTTATCGTGCTGAACAGCTCGGAATTATTTTTATTGATGAAATTGACAAAATTGCTGGTAAGCAGTCGAATAGCGTAGACGTATCACGTGAAGGTGTGCAACGTGACATTTTACCGATTGTAGAGGGGTCAAATGTTGCTACAAAATATGGATCAGTAAAAACAGATTATATTTTATTTGTTGCAGCCGGTGCATTTCATATGTCGAAACCGTCTGATTTGATTCCGGAATTGCAAGGGAGATTTCCGATAAGAGTGGAATTGACGAAATTGTCAGTAGATGATTTTGTGAAAATTCTTATTGAGCCAGACAATGCTTTAGTGAAGCAATATGCAGCACTGTTGGCAACTGAAGGTATAGAAATTGAATTTTCTGACGAAGCTATTCGTAAGATTGCTGAGATTGCTTATCAAGTTAATCAAGATACGGATAACATTGGAGCAAGAAGACTTCATACGATTATGGAGAAACTTCTTGAAGATTTATCATTTGAAGCATCTGAAATTACGTTAGAAAAAGTAACGATAACACCTCAATATGTAGAGGAGAAATTAGCGACAATTGCTAAAAATAAAGATGTGAGCCAGTTTATTTTGTAATAGTATCATCAGGTGACTCGCCCTAGTTTCCAAGTGATGAAAAATATGTGAGTAACATGTAGGAGGAACTTTTGAAATGGAATTATTAGCAAAAACAAGAAAATTAAATGCTTTATTACAAAGCGCAGCAGGAAAACCTGTAAACTTTAGAGAAATGTCTGACACAATGTGTGAAGTAATTGAAGCGAACGTATTCGTTGTGAGCCGTCGCGGTAAATTACTAGGATATGCAATCCATCAACAAATCGAGAATGAGCGTATGAAGCAAATGCTTGCAGAGCGTCAATTCCCAGAGGAATATACACAAAACTTATTCAACATTACTGAAACATCTTCAAACTTAGATGTAAATAGTGAATATACAGCTTTCCCTGTAGAAAACAAAGAATTATTCGGGCAAGGTTTAACGACAATCGTGCCAATCGTGGGCGGCGGTGAGCGTCTAGGTACATTAGTATTAGCTCGTCTAGGTAATGAATTCTTAGATGATGATTTAATTCTTGCTGAGTACAGTGCAACTGTAGTAGGTATGGAAATTTTACGTGAAAAAGCAGAAGAAATTGAAGAAGAAGCTCGTAGTAAAGCTGTTGTTCAAATGGCGATTAGCTCTCTATCTTATAGTGAGTTAGAAGCGATTGAACATATTTTTGAAGAGTTAAACGGAACAGAAGGTTTACTTGTTGCAAGTAAAATTGCTGATCGCGTAGGAATCACTCGTTCTGTAATTGTAAATGCACTTCGTAAATTAGAAAGTGCGGGAGTTATTGAATCACGTTCTTTAGGTATGAAAGGAACATACATTAAAGTATTAAATGATAAATTCTTACACGAACTTGCAAAATTAAAAACAAACTAATGTAAGTAAAAAGCTTTCCTCAAATGAGGAGAGCTTTTTTGTTTTGCGTGCCTAGCTAAGCTGGGCACTGCTTGCTGGTGAAAGAGAGCCAAGTCGTCTAGTAGCTGACAGGCAACTGGTGGAGAGATCCTAAGGTGGAAGCCCTGTGACAAGGCAACTTCTCTGTTTCAGTTTTCCACTCTACTTCATATAAAGTTTGGAAAAGAAAAAGGGTGGCTATACTGTAATTACATTTGGGAAAATGGTGAATGAAATCGGAAGTGAAAAGAAAGTTTTACATTGATTGTATTTTCGGCTTGATTGTGATATTTCATTATGATATAGTAATCAGTGGTGTCAGTACAAAGTACACACGTTTGCTGATTTAAGTGTTGGTGCTACTCTTGTAGTTTCACTTAAAGATGAAGCGAACGGAGGATATCAAAAACCATTTAGGAGGAACTAAATTATGTCAGTAATTTCTATGAAGCAATTGCTTGAAGCTGGTGTTCATTTCGGACATCAAACACGTCGTTGGAACCCAAAAATGAAACGTTACATTTTCACAGAGCGTAACGGTATTTACATCATCGACTTACAAAAAACTGTGAAAAAAGTTGAAGAAGCTTTCAACGTAATGCGTAACATCGCTGCTGAAGGTGGCGACATTTTATTCGTAGGTACAAAAAAACAAGCACAAGAAGCTATTAAAGAAGAAGCAACTCGTGCTGGTATGTACTTCGTAAACCAACGTTGGTTAGGTGGAACGTTAACAAACTTCCAAACAATCCAAAAACGTATTAAACGTCTTAAAGACATCGAAAGAATGCAAGAAGATGGTACATTCGATGTACTTCCTAAGAAAGAAGTAGTTCAACTTAAAAAAGAGTTAGAGCGTCTTGAAAAATTCTTAGGCGGTATTAAAGATATGAAAGGTCTTCCAAGTGCATTATTCGTAGTAGACCCTCGTAAAGAGCGTATCGCCGTTGCTGAAGCACGCAAATTAAACATTCCAATCATCGGTATCGTTGATACAAACTGTGATCCAGACGAAATCGATCACGTAATCCCAGCAAACGATGATGCAATTCGTGCTGTAAAACTTCTTACATCTAAAATGGCAGACGCGATCCTTGAAGCAAAACAAGGTGAAGAAACTGTTACTGCGTAACAAATTTGGAAAGGTGATAAGGGGTTCGGCCTTTTATCACCTTTTTTAAGGTATAAATACATATTTTAGGAGGATGAAAAGTATGGCAATTACTGCACAAATGGTAAAAGAACTTCGCGAAAAAACTGGCGCAGGTATGATGGACTGCAAAAAAGCTTTAACAGAAATGAATGGCGATATGGAGAAAGCAATTGATTTCTTACGTGAAAAAGGAATTGCTAAAGCTGCTAAAAAAGCAGACCGCATCGCTGCTGAAGGTTTAACTTATATCGAAACAAAAGGTAACGAAGCTTTAATCTTAGAATTAAACTCTGAAACTGACTTTGTTGCGAAAAACGAAGGTTTCCAAACTTTAACAAAAGAATTAGCAGCTCACTTATTAGCTAACAAGCCTGCAACTGTTGAAGAAGCATTAGCTCAATCATATGAGAACGGTAAAACAGTAGAAGAGCACATCAACGAAGCAATCGCAAAAATTGGTGAAAAACTTACTCTTCGTCGCTTTGAAATTGTATCAAAAACTGATGCGGATGCATTCGGTGCTTACCTACACATGGGCGGACGCATCGGTGTAGTAACAGTTCTTGAAGGTACTACTGATGAAGAAACTGCTAAAGATGTAGCAATGCACGTTGCAGCAGTTAACCCTAAATATATCGACCGCGATGCTGTAACAGCTGAAGAAGTTGAACATGAGCGTCAAGTATTAACTCAACAAGCTCTTAATGAAGGCAAACCAGAAAAAATCGTTGCTAAGATGGTTGAAGGTCGCCTAGGTAAATTCTTCGAAGAGATTTGCTTACTTGACCAAGCATTCGTTAAAAACCCTGATATGAAAGTTCGTCAGTTCGTTGAATCTAAAGGCGGAACAGTAAAAGGATTTGTTCGCTACGCTGTTGGTGAAGGTATTGAGAAGCGTGAAGACAACTTTGCCGAAGAAGTAATGAACCAAGTAAAAGGTAACAACTAATACAGATTAGGGAACACATTGTGTTCCCTTTTTTAAAATAAAGATGTAAGTAATTGGAGGTTCATTATGACGAAACCGAAATATAATCGTGTAGTATTAAAGTTAAGCGGTGAAGCTTTAGCTGGTGAAAAAGGATTTGGAATTAACCCAGCTGTTATTAAGTCAGTTGCGGAGCAAGTAAAAGAAATTGCAGAACTTGATGTTGAAGTTGCTGTTGTTGTTGGTGGCGGTAACATTTGGCGTGGGAAAATCGGAAGTGAAATGGGCATGGACCGCGCAGGCGCAGATTATATGGGCATGTTAGCGACAGTAATGAATTCATTAGCTCTTCAAGATAGTTTAGAGAACATGGGCATTCAAACGCGTGTTCAAACGTCAATTGAAATGCGTCAAGTAGCAGAGCCTTACATTCGTCGTAAAGCAGTTCGTCATCTAGAGAAAAAACGCGTTGTTATTTTTGCAGCAGGTACAGGTAACCCATACTTCTCTACAGATACGACTGCAGCATTGCGCGCAGCGGAAATTGAAGCGGATGTTATTTTAATGGCAAAAAATAATGTGGATGGCGTATATAACGCAGATCCATCTGTTGATCCAACAGCTACAAAATATGAATCACTTACATACTTAGACGTATTAAAAGAAGGTTTAGGTGTAATGGATTCTACAGCTTCTTCATTATGTATGGATAACGACATTCCATTAATTGTATTCTCAATTATGGAAAAAGGAAATATTAAACGCGCTGTTTTAGGCGAAAATATCGGAACAATTGTAAGGGGGAAATAACCATGGGACAACAAGTAATTAAATCGTCAACTGAAAAAATGGAAAAAGCAGTTGCTGCTTATTCTCGTGAATTAGCAACAGTTCGTGCTGGTCGTGCTAGCGCATCTGTATTAGACAAAGTACAAGTAGATTACTACGGTGCACCAACACCAGTTGTGCAATTAGCGAACATCACGGTTCCGGAAGCACGTCTACTTGTTATTCAACCTTATGACAAAACTTCTATTGGTGATATTGAAAAAGCAATCTTAAAAGCAGATTTAGGCTTAAATCCTTCTAACGATGGATCAGTAATTCGTATTGCATTTCCTGCATTAACAGAAGAGCGCCGTCGTGAACTTGTGAAAGTTGTAAAGAAATATGCTGAAGATGCAAAAGTTGCTGTTCGTAACGTTCGTCGTGACGGTAACGATGAACTTAAAAAGCTTGAAAAAGCTGGTGAAATCACAGAAGATGATTTAAGAGGATATACAGAAGATATCCAAAAAGAAACAGATAAATATATTGCAAAAGTTGACGAAATCGCAAAAAACAAAGAACAAGAAATCATGGAAGTGTAATAGCGATACCTTCGCAAATATGACCCTCTTCTTAAGGGGGTCTTTTTACACTTTTTGGCATACGTCTGCTTGTTGGAGGGTATGAATGATGTTAAAAAAGTTTCCTTTTTTTAAAGGTAAAAAAGTCACATCGTTTGACCATCTCATAGAAGAAGCAAAAAAGGGACATATCCCAGAGCATATTGCAATCATTATGGATGGTAATGGAAGGTGGGCAAAAAAAAGAGCGATGCCTCGTATTGCTGGACATCATGAAGGGATGCAAGTCGTAAAGAAGATTACGAAATTTGCTAGTAAACTTGATGTAAAAGTGTTGACTCTTTATGCTTTTTCTACCGAGAATTGGAAAAGACCAAAAAAGGAAGTTGAGTATTTAATGAAACTTCCGGAAGAATTTCTAGGTACATTTTTGCCAGAACTAATTGAAGAAAATGTACAGGTTCGAGTAATTGGACAAAAAGATCGCCTTCCTACGCATACGCGTAGAGCGATGGAAAAAGCTATGGAAGATACAAAAGAGAATACGGGATTAATTCTTAATTTTGCGTTAAACTATGGAAGTCGCGATGAAATCGTTTCGGCTGTGCAACATATGGTGAAAGATAGCGAAGAAGGAAAAGTACGTTCAGAAGATATCAATGAAGAAATGATTTCTTCCTATTTAATGACAAGTACTTTACCTGACCCAGACTTGCTTATTCGTACAAGTGGGGAAGTGCGTATTAGTAATTTCATGTTATGGCAAATTGCGTATACAGAGCTTTGGTTTACAAATGTGTACTGGCCGGATTTTACCGAGGAACATTTGCTACATGCGATTACTGACTTTCAACAGAGAGGGCGCAGATTCGGAGGCGTTTAGAAAGAGAGGGTTTGGTAGTGAAACAGAGAATTATTACTGGAGTGATTGCTGCCGCGCTATTCATTCCCATCGTATTTTACGGAGGGGTGCCTTTTACAGTTTTAGTGTATGCACTAGCTTCAATTGGATTATATGAATTAATTCGCATGAATAAGCTTCCACTTATTTCAGTGCCAACAGTTTTAGCTGCGGTATTGTTATGGATTATTTTAGTTCCAAGTAATACGATAGGAGCGTTTGATTGGATTGGGTTGGATAAATTAGAAATCACATTTTTGATTGTTTTACTACTTTTATCATATACAGTCCTTTCAAAGAATACATTTACTTTTGATCATGCTGCATTTTTATTAATGGCAACAACGTACGTTGCAATGGGATTCTTATATTTAAATGAAACAAGAATAGCAGGGATCCATTACGTATTTTATGCATTATTTGTTATTTGGGCAACAGATTCAGGAGCATATTTCATAGGGAAAGCAATTGGAAAGAGAAAGTTATGGCCAGAAATTAGTCCAAATAAAACAATAGAAGGCTCACTAGGCGGAATTGTTTGTGGAATTGTTGTTGCATTTGTGTACAATCTATTCTTTCAAGTGCAAGAGAACGTTGGAATGTTAATTATTGTCACAATTGCCATTTCAATATTTGGACAAATTGGTGATCTAGTACAATCAGCATTTAAACGTCATTACGGTGTGAAAGATTCCGGTACAATTTTGCCGGGCCATGGTGGCATTTTAGATCGAACAGATAGTTGGCTATTTGTATTGCCAATTTTACACTTTTTACATTTCATTTCATAAATGAACGAGGGGTTGGAATTATGAAAAACATTAGTTTATTAGGTGCAAGTGGCTCAATCGGAACACAAACATTGGATGTGCTGCGTTCGCACCCAAATCAATTCCGTCTCGTTGCATTTTCTGTAGGGAAAAATATTGACTACGCAGTAAAAGTGATTCAAGAATTTTCTCCAGAGCTTGTTTCTGTACAAAGAGAAGAAGATGTTATCAAGTTACAAGCTATTGCAGGAAATACAAAGGTTGTACATGGTAATGAAGGTTTGTTAGAGGTAGCGCTTCATCCGCGTGCAGAAGTTGTGATAAATGCTGTTGTAGGTAGTGTTGGGTTATTACCAACACTTCGTGCAATTGAGGCGAAAAAAACAATCGGAATTGCAAACAAAGAAACATTAGTAACTGCGGGACACATTGTCATGGAAGCCGCGCGTAAGCATAACGTATCGCTATTACCAGTTGATAGTGAACATTCAGCTATTTTTCAATGTTTGAATGGGGAAAATGAAAAGCGAATCTCTCGATTAATTATAACTGCTTCAGGCGGAAGTTTTCGTGATAAAACGAGAGATGAGTTACGTCATGTGACTGTAGAGGATGCACTTCGTCATCCGAACTGGTCAATGGGTTCGAAAATTACAATTGATTCTGCTACAATGATGAATAAGGGGCTGGAAGTAATTGAAGCACATTGGCTTTTCGGCATCCCTTATGAGCAAATCGATGTTGTTCTACATAAAGAAAGTATTATACATTCTATGGTTGAATTTGAAGACCGTAGTGTAATGGCTCAGCTTGGCTCACCAGATATGCGTGTACCAATTCAATATGCACTTACATATCCTGATAGATTGCCGCTTGCAGATACGAAACAACTAAATCTATGGGAAATGGGAACATTGCATTTTGAAAAGATGGATCAAAATCGTTTTCGTTGCTTACGATTTGCATATGAAGCTGGAAAGATGGGTGGAAGCATGCCAGCTGTAATGAATGCAGCAAATGAAGTGGCTGTAGCAGCCTTTTTACAAAAGAAAATCGGTTTCTTAACAGTAGAAGACCTCATTGAAAAAGCAATGCACCATCACAATGTCATTGCACGTCCGAGCTTAGAGGAAATTCAAGAAATTGATGCGGCCACAAGACGGTTTGTGATGGAACAAATTTAGCAAAGGTGGTTATGGAATTGAATACAGCGATTGCCTTTATATTAATTTTTGGTGCACTCGTATTTTTCCATGAGCTAGGGCATCTCTATTTTGCAAAAAGAGCAGGGATTTTATGTCGTGAGTTTGCGATTGGTTTTGGACCAAAAATTTTTTCGTTTGAAAAGAATGAAACGGTTTATACAGTTCGATTACTGCCTCTTGGCGGCTATGTTAGAATGGCTGGTGAAGATGCAGAAACAGTTGAATTAAAACCAGGTACAAAGGTTGGACTCGTATTAAATGAAAACGAAGAAGTTGTAAAGTTGGTTTTAGATAATCGAGAAAAATATCCGAATGTCCGCGTCATAGAAGTAGAACAAGTGGACTTAGAACATAACCTTACAATCTCTGGTTACGAAGAATATGAGGAAGAGATTCAAACATTCCGTGTGCATGAAAAAGCTCGCATTATTTCAACTGGAGAGGAAATCCAAATTGCGCCATTTCATAGACAATTTGGTTCTAAAACATTAGGACAGCGAGCGTTAACAATCTTTGCAGGGCCAGCTATGAACTTCATTCTTGCATTTGTTGTTTTTGTCATCATTGGATTAGTACAAGGTGTTCCTGCCGATAAGCCGATGATTGGGCAGGTAATGAAGGGTAGTATAGCTGAACAAGTGGGCTTGAAACCAAATGATAGGATTCAAGCGATTGATGGGAAAAATACACCGACTTGGAAAGATGTTGTAACCATTGTCCGTGAAAGTCCCGATAAGGAAATTACGCTTCATGTAAAACGTGATAGTGACCAATTTCATGTAAAGGTTACGCCAACAGCTGATCAAGAAGGGAAAGAAAAGGTTGGTAGAATTGGTGTATATTCTTCAGTAGAAAAGTCTATTATCGGTTCTATTAAATCAGGGTTTGAACAGACTTATACATGGACAAAGCTTATCTTTGATTCTCTTGTAAAATTAGTTACTGGTCAATTTTCTATTAATGATTTATCAGGTCCGGTTGGGATTTATAATTTAACAGATCAAGTGGTGAATTATGGTGTTATACGTGTTCTAAGCTTGGCAGCAGTTTTAAGTATAAATCTTGGTTTATTTAACTTATTACCAGTTCCAGCTCTTGATGGAGGACGCTTATTCTTCTTCTTAATCGAAGCGTTGCGAGGTAAGCCAATCGACCGTCAAAAAGAAGGAATGGTTCATTTTATAGGATTTGCTTTATTAATGTTACTTATGTTAGTTGTAACATGGAATGACATTCGAAAGTTTTTCTTGTAAAATAGAATCAAACGAATAGTGAATGTGAATTTCATCATGTCCGCTATGGATTTTGAATGAAATGAATCGAACACTGAGTTGTAATCCCTCGCCGAATTTGAGGTGAGGGTTTGTTATGTATTTGAGTAAAATAAAGAGGTGCGAATAGATGAAACAAAGTATGGTGTTTAGTCCTACATTACGAGAAGTGCCAGCAGATGCTGAAATTAAAAGTCATCAGTTACTGCTTCGTGCAGGTTTTATGCGTCAAAACGCTTCTGGGATTTATAGTTTTCTACCATTAGGATTAAAAGTATTGCATAAAGTAGAACACATTATTCGTGAAGAGATGGAACGTGCGGGAGCAGTAGAATTATTAATGCCTGCATTGCAAGCAGCAGAATTATGGCAAGAATCAGGTCGTTGGTACTCTTACGGTTCTGAGCTTATGCGTATGAAAGATCGTAATGATCGTGAATTTGCATTAGGAGCAACGCATGAAGAAGTGATTACAGATCTTGTCCGTGATGAGATTAAATCGTATAAAAAATTACCTTTAACGTTATATCAAATTCAAACGAAATTCCGTGATGAACAACGCCCACGTTTTGGATTATTACGCGGAAGAGAATTTTTAATGAAAGATGCGTATTCTTTCCATGCAACACAAGAAAGTTTAGATGAAGTGTATGATCGTTTATTCCAAGCGTATTCTAATATTTTTGCTCGCTGTGGTCTGAACTTCCGTGCTGTTATTGCGGATTCTGGTGCTATGGGTGGTAAAGATACTCATGAATTTATGGTATTATCTGATGTAGGAGAGGACACAATCGCGTATTCTGATACATCTGATTATGCAGCCAATATTGAAATGGCTCCTGTTGTTGCTACTTATACAAAGAGCGATGAAGCGGAAAAAGCGCTTGAAAAGGTAGCGACGCCAGATCAAAAAGCAATTGAAGAAGTATCTGCTTTCTTAAACATTGAACCATCTCAGTGTATAAAAACAATGGTATTTAAAGTAGATGACAAATTTGTTGTTGTACTTGTTCGCGGAGATCATGAAGTAAATGATATAAAAGTGAAAAATGTATATGGCGCTTCAGTTGTCGAACTTGCTTCGCACGAAGAGGTAAGAAGTTTATTGAATTGCGAAGTAGGATCTTTAGGGCCAATTGGGATGGCAGAGGATGTAGAAGTGATTGCTGACCATGCTGTAGCGGCAATTGTAAATGGTTGTTGCGGTGCAAATGAAGAAGGGTTCCATTATGTAAACGTAAATGCAGAGCGTGACTTTAAAGTAAACCAATACGCAGATTTACGATTTATTCAAGAAGGCGACCAGTCTCCAGATGGAAAAGGTACAATTTGTTTTGCTCGCGGAATTGAAGTTGGTCATGTCTTTAAGTTAGGAACGCGCTATAGTGAAGCAATGAATGCAACATTCTTAGACGAAAACGGAAAAACAAAACCACTTATTATGGGTTGTTATGGTATCGGTGTTTCTCGTACAGTAGCAGCGATTGCTGAACAATTTAATGATGAGAATGGATTAGTATGGCCAAAAGCGGTTGCACCGTTCCATGTACATGTTATTCCAGTTAATATGAAGTCTGATGTACAATGTGAAGTTGCTGAAAATATTTACACTTCTTTACAAGAGCAAGGATATGAAGTGTTATTAGATAATCGTGCAGAACGTGCAGGTGTTAAATTTGCTGACGCTGATTTATTTGGCCTACCAGTTCGTGTAACGGTTGGTAAGAAAGCAGACGAAGGAATTGTAGAAGTAAAAGTACGTGCGACAAATGAATCCGCAGAAGTAAAAGTGGAGGAACTTCACACGTATATTGCTGATATTTTAAAATAAAAAGAGGTACCTCGCTATGAGGTACCTTCTCTTTCTTTGAAGGGCATTTCAATTTATAATAGCAGATGGAAGGAGGTTGCTTATGTCATTAACAAATGAACAGCAAGAGCGTTTTCATATTTTGCTTCAGCAATTGCAAATACCAGAAGATCTTGTGAATCGATATTTACAAGGCGGCGGTATTCAAAAGTTAGTTGTTGATAAGGCGAACAAAAGCTGGCATTTTGCTTTACAAGTGCCGCGCATTTTGCCAACAGAACTGTATGAATTGCTTGAAAGACAGCTTAAGCAGTCATTTTCTCATATTGCAAAAACATCATTTGCATTAGAAGCCGAGAGCAAACAGTTTACGGAAGAAGAAGTGAAAGCGTACTGGTCGCTATGTACAGAGAGAATTACAATTTCTCCTATGTTTGCATATTTAAAGAAGCAACTTCCCCATGTAAATGGTGTGAAGTTGTTACTAGATGTAAAGAATGAATTAGAAGCAACAGCATTAAAGAAAAATATAGCTAAGTCTGTTGGTGATCAATATGAAGTGTTTGGATTCCCACGATTTCAAGTGGATACCAATGTAAAGAAAAATGATGAAGAAGTTCAAAAGTTTAGAGAACAAACTGAGCAAGAAGATCGACAGCGCGTCATACAGGCTATGGAAGAAATGGCGAAGAAACAAGCTGAAGAAAGCGAAGTTGTACATGAAGGTCCTGTTGTACTCGGTTATCTTATTAAACCTGATGAAGAAATTACACCGCTGCGTGAAATTCAAGACGAGGAAAGAAGAAAAACCGTTCAAGGATATGTTTTCCATGTGGAAACGAAAGAACTTCGTAGCGGACGTACATTATTAACGTTAAAAATAACGGATTACACAGACTCCATTATGATAAAAATGTTCTCGCGCGATAAGGAAGATATTCCGGTGTTACAATCGCTGAAAAAAGGAATGTGGATTAAAGCGCGAGGATCGGTTCAAAATGATACGTTTGTTCGCGATTTAGTGATGATTGCGAATGATATTAACGAAATAACAGGACCTTCTCGTAAAGATAAAGCGCCAGAAGGTGAAAAGCGAGTAGAGCTGCATTTGCATACACCGATGAGCCAAATGGATGCCGTGACATCAGTATCTAAGCTTGTTGCACAAGCTGGAAAGTGGGGGCATGAAGCGATTGCGATTACCGATCATGCTGTGGCGCAATCTTTCCCAGAAGCATATTCAGCAGGGAAAAAAGCAGGGATAAAGGTCATTTATGGTGTAGAAGCAAACTTAGTAAATGATGGAGTTCCAATTGCTTATAATGAAGAGCACAGATTGCTTGAGGATGAAACATACGTTGTTTTTGACGTTGAAACAACAGGATTATCCGCGGTATATGATACGGTGATTGAATTAGCGGCAGTAAAGATAAAAGGCGGAGAAATTATCGATCGGTTTGAATCTTTTGCAAATCCGCATCAACCGCTCTCAGCGACAATTATCGAGTTAACAGGCATTACAGATGATATGTTGACAGACGCACCAGAAGTAGGAGAAGTATTTAAAAAGTTTCAAGCGTGGATGGGCGATCATACACTTGTTGCCCATAATGCAAGTTTCGATATGGGATTCTTAAATGTAGGATTTAAAAAATGTGGTTTAGATAAACCCAAAAATCCAGTTATTGATACATTGGAGTTAGCTAGATTCCTATTCCCAGACATGAAGAATCATCGCTTAAATACGCTTTGTAAAAAGCTTGATATTGAATTAACGCAGCATCACCGTGCGATTTATGACACGGAAGCAACAGGATATTTACTTGCGAAAATGCTGAAAGAGGTTATTGAAAAAGGATTTGAATATCATGACCAATTAAATGACAGCATGGGACAAGGTGATTCGTATAAACGAGGAAGACCAAGTCACGCTACGTTGCTTGCTACGTCTGATGAAGGACTAAAAAACTTATATAAACTTATTTCCTATTCGCATGTGAATTATTTTTATCGTGTACCACGAATACCGAGATCGTTATTGAAAAAGCATCGAGAAGGTATATTAGTAGGGACAGCTTGTGATAAAGGTGAAGTATTTGAAGCGATGATGCAAAAAGCACCGGAAGAAGTAGAAGAAATTGCGCAGTTTTATGATTATATTGAAGTAATGCCTCCAGAAGTGTTACGACATTTAGTAGAGCTAGAATTAGTTCGAGATGAAGGACAATTGAAAACAATCATTTCTAATTTGGTAAAATTAGGTGAAACGTTAGATAAACCAGTTGTTGCGACTGGTAATGTCCATTATTTGAATCCAGAAGATGCTATTTATCGTAAAATTTTAGTAAGTTCGCAAGGCGGTGCAAATCCGTTAAATCGTCATTCTTTACCACCAGTATATTTCCGTACAACAGATGAAATGTTAGATTGTTTCTCTTTCTTAGGGGAAGAAAAAGCAAAAGAAATTGTTGTCACAAATACACAAAAAATTGCATCGTTAATCGGTGAGGTTCATCCGGTAAAAGACGATTTGTATACACCGAAAATTGAAGGTGCAGACGATGAGACGCGCGATATGAGTTACAAAATGGCGCGCAGTATTTATGGAGAAGAACTTCCAGAAATTGTAGAAGCTCGTTTGGAAAAAGAATTAAAAAGTATTATTGGGCATGGCTTTGCTGTTATTTATTTAATCTCACACAAATTGGTGAAAAAGTCACTTATAGATGGTTACCTTGTAGGTTCACGTGGATCGGTTGGATCATCATTTGTGGCGACAATGATGGAAATTACAGAAGTAAATCCATTGCCGCCACATTATGTATGTCCAAAGTGTAAGCAATCAGAATTCTTTAATGACGGTTCTGTCGGATCTGGTTTTGACTTACCGGACAAAAATTGTCCAAACTGTAATGTTCCATATAAAAAAGATGGACATGATATTCCGTTCGAAACGTTCCTTGGTTTTAAAGGAGATAAGGTACCGGATATTGATTTGAGTGCGACACGTTCTTAACTGAAAAGGTTAAGCACTAGCATCTGCTAGGAGAACTGCTATTCCGAAGTGTGGAATGATGGGGTAACGTCCTGAAACACACTCACTGAAGCTACGGCAAGCGATAGCGATATTGCAAACATCAACATCGTTTGAAGCCCGTTAAAGTAGGCTGAAGTTCACCCTAACGTAAAGACGAGGAAAGGAAGGTGGGAACCTTCTGTGAATGATAGGTCTGGTGTCTATAAAATTTCTATGGTTAGAATCAGTAGAATCACTGGGACGAACCCTCGACTGACTTTTCGTGAATGTCACGTTGCAGAAATGTAACGGGGTCCAAAGAGGACTTCCAAGTGTGGATGAGTAAGCGTTTGGTTATGAAAATCCATACTGTGTTACAGGCACAGTCAAGCTTGGCGGAATTTAGGGGGAACCTAAGGGAATGATGTACAGATAGGAATAGTGGAACGTGTGAAGCTTTCGACATAAGAGAAGGTTGCACTTCGATGACGATGGTATGTGGAAAGGCAGATGCTATAACACATTTTATGAAAGTGGCAGTCGTGCCGTAGTACCGCTTGATGAAATGCCGAAGATGACTGAATAACCAATAAGTCGGAGGATAAAAACATTTCAGAGGGAAGGGCACAAGTCGTTAACGTCGAAACAAAAAACTTCGACAAAGTTAACGATGGAACGCCGTGTGAGTGTGAAAGCCTCATGCACGGTGTGGAGTGGGGGAAAAGCTGGAGATAATATCAAATGCTTACCTATCACTATATTTTTCCGGAGAATATCAACCGCGTGCACATAATTACACAAAGGTGCTATTTGGTGAAGATTATGTGTATCGTGCTGGAACAATTGGTACAGTTGCAGAGAAAACAGCTTACGGTTATGTAAAAGGGTATGCGTCGGATCGTAATTTAACAATCCGAAATGCGGAAGTGGATCGCCTTGTTGCAGGATGTACAGGTGTAAAACGTACAACTGGACAGCATCCAGGTGGTATTATCGTTGTACCAGATTACATGGATATCTTCGATTTCTCACCAATTCAGTATCCTGCAGACTCTGTTGGAGCAGAATGGAGAACGACACACTTTGACTTCCATTCTATCCATGATAATTTATTGAAACTTGACATACTTGGACACGATGATCCAACTGTTATTCGTATGTTACAAGATTTAAGTGGAATTGATCCAAAGACGATACCAACAGATGACCCCGAAGTAATGAAGATTTTTTCCAGTCCAGAATCTTTAGGGGTAACAGAGGAACAAATTAATTGTAAGACAGGTACACTTGGTATACCGGAGTTTGGAACAAAATTTGTAAGACAGATGTTAGAGGAAACAAAACCAACAACATTTTCCGAGCTTGTCCAAATTTCTGGACTATCGCACGGTACAGACGTATGGCTTGGAAATGCCAACGAGTTAATTTATAACGGTACATGTACATTAAGTGAAGTTATCGGTTGTCGTGATGACATCATGGTGTATTTAATTTATCAAGGGCTAGATCCGTCATTGGCCTTTAAAATCATGGAGTCAGTGCGTAAAGGTAAAGGTGTGCCGGAAGAATGGGAAGAGGCAATGCGTAATAACAATGTACCTGGGTGGTATATTGATTCATGTAAGAAGATTAAGTATATGTTCCCTAAGGCGCACGCGGCAGCTTACGTATTAATGGCTGTGCGCATTGCCTATTTCAAAGTGCATTTCCCGCTCTTATTCTATGCAGCATACTTTACAGTACGAGCTGATGATTTTGATGTAGATGTAATGGCAAAAGGATCAGCGTCAATTCGCGCAAAAATTGAAGAAATTGCACAAAAAGGATTGGATGCTTCGCCAAAAGAGAAGAGTTTGTTAACTGTATTAGAAATGACATTAGAAATGTGTGAACGTGGTTATTCTTTCCAAAAGGTTGACTTATACCGTTCGCATGCAACAGATTTTATTATCGATGGAGATACATTAATTCCTCCATTTAACGCAGTGTCTGGTCTTGGGACAAACGCAGCAATTAGTATTGTAGAAGCACGTAAAAATGGCGACTTTTTATCAAAAGAAGATCTGCAACAAAGAAGTAAGCTTTCTAAAACAATTATTGAGTATTTAGATAGTCAAGGTTGTTTAGGGGATTTACCAGATCAAAACCAATTATCACTGTTCTAAGGGGGAGGAAAAGTCTTTACAAATCAACATTTTCTATGGTACACTATTAACCGAGATAACCATGTCATGTATATTTTTCGAAAAGAAGAGTGGGGAAACCCACTCTTTCGTGTTACTATCTATGTTTTACCTACAATTGTAGGTGGGACATTTCTGTCGTATATACATATTTTGTTACAAGTTTTACTTCTTAAATTTGGTAATACTAAGACAGATATTCCCTGCTAAGCGGCAGGGGCTTTTGTTAGCTAACAAGAAAGAATAAGACAGGCCGCTTTATGATAAAGCGGGGCTTTTCTTTCAAATGGTACATGGCGGCAGGAAGGAGGCTGTTTATGGATAAGAAAGTCACAGAAGTTGTTGAAGCACTTGCGCAGCCGATTGTTGAAGAGTTAAATCTTGAACTTGTAGATGTAGAATATGTGAAAGAAGGAAAAGACTGGTTCCTACGCGTATTCATCGATTCTGAAACCGGAGTCGACATTGAAGAATGCGGTGCGGTAAGTGAACGTTTAAGTGAAGCTTTAGATAAAGAGGATCCAATTCCTCATCTGTACTTTTTGGATGTATCATCTCCAGGAGCGGAACGCCCATTAAAGAAAGAAAAAGACTTCGAACAAGCTGTAGGAAGTCAAGTAGCCATTAAAACATACGAGCCGATTGATGGTGAAAAGATGTTTGAAGGAAAATTGCTTTCTTATGATGGTACAACAATTACATTATTATTAACGATTAAAACACGTAAAAAAGAAATCCAAATTCCAATGGATAAAGTTGCCAATGCGCGACTTGCAGTTACGTTTTAGTTAGAAGGGGGATCCTCATGAGCACTGAGTTGTTAGATGCTTTGCTCGTATTAGAATCAGAAAAAGGTATTAGCAAAGATATTATTATTGATGCGATTGAAGCAGCTTTAATCTCTGCTTATAAGCGCAATTTTAACCAAGCACAAAATGTTCGAGTTAGCTTTAATCCGGAAGTAGGGACAATTCAAGTTTTAGCACGTAAAGATGTTGTTGATAACGTATTTGACCCACGTCTTGAAATTTCTGTGGAAGAAGCAAGACAAATGAATCCAAACTATCAAAATGGTGATGTACTAGAAATTGAAGTAACGCCAAAAGATTTTGGACGCATTGCGGCGCAAACTGCAAAGCAAGTTGTCACACAACGTGTACGCGAAGCAGAGCGCGGCGTTATTTATTCAGAATTTAGCGATCGTGAAGAAGACATTATGGTCGGTATTGTTCAAAGACAAGATGCTCGCTTTATTTATGTAAGCTTAGGAAAAGTGGAAGCACTTTTACCAGTAAGTGAGCAAATGCCAAATGAACAATATAAACCACATGATCGCATCCGTGTATTCATTACAAAAGTCGAAAAAACGACAAAAGGACCACAAATTTACGTATCACGTACACACCCTGGTCTTCTAAAGCGTTTATTTGAAATGGAAGTTCCAGAGATTTATGATGGAACAGTAGAGATTCGTTCTGTTGCACGTGAAGCAGGCGATCGTTCTAAAATCTCTGTATATGCGGAGAATATTGATGTTGATCCAGTTGGTTCTTGCGTGGGGCCGAAAGGGCAGCGTGTACAACGCATTGTAGATGAACTAAAAGGTGAAAAAATTGACATTGTTCGCTGGTCAAATGATCCAGTAGAATATGTTGCCAATGCATTAAGTCCATCACAGGTTGTATCAGTACTTGTGAATGAAGAAGAAAAAGCAACAACTGTTATCGTTCCAGACCATCAGCTTTCGTTAGCAATTGGTAAGCGTGGACAAAACGCGCGTCTTGCGGCAAAATTAACGGGCTGGAAAATTGATATTAAAAGCGAGTCTGATGCGAAACAACTTGGTATTGTAACAGAAGAAGACAACATGATCGCATTCGATTCAGTTGAAGACGAAATCGAATAGAGGTGATGAGTATGAGCAATCGAAAAGTTCCGTTACGAAAGTGCGTTGTAACGCAGGAAATGAAGCCGAAACGAGAGCTCGTTCGCATTGTTCGTTCCAAAGAAGGTGAAGTGTCTATTGATTTAACTGGAAAAAAATCAGGACGCGGCGCATATTTGTCATTGGACAAAGAATGCATCCTTCAAGCACAAAAGAAGAACATTTTGGAACATCATCTAAAAGCGAAAATCGACAGTTCTCTCTATGAAGAACTTCTTGAACTTGTTGAGAAGGAGTCGAAATAAGTGTCCGATTGGAAATCGTTTTTAGGCCTAGCAAATCGCGCCCGAAAAATTATTTCGGGTGAAGAACTTGTTTTAAAAGAAGTACGAAGTGGCAAGGCGAAGCTTGTATTGCTTTCTGAGGATGCGTCTGCGAACACGACAAAGCGCATCACAGATAAAACCACGTACTACAACATACCAATGAGAAAAGTCGAAAATCGACAACAATTAGGGCATGCGATTGGGAGAGACGAACGAGTCGTTGTAGCTGTGTTAGATGAGGGCTTTGCGAAAAAGCTGCGTAGCATGCTCGATACAACTTACCGGGGGTGAAGGTATGAGTAAGATTCGAGTATATGAATATGCAAAGAAGTACAATATTTCAAGTAAAGATATTATTACAAAACTAAAAGAAATGAATATTGAGGTTTCGAATCATATGACAATGTTAGACGATGAAGTAGTAAACAAATTAGATAATGAGTATAATAATGAAGCGAAAAAACCTTCTGTTGCAGATGAGTTTGAAGTAGAAGAAAAGGTTGTTCGCAGCAAAAAGAACAGCAATAAGAAAAAGAAAAAAGGCAAAGGAAATCAAGATAAACGTCAAGAGAACTTTGCTGGAAAACAGCAAGCGCAAACTGTAGAAACACCAGATAAAATTACTTTCTCTGGAACGCTTACAGTAGGAGAACTTGCGAACAAACTTGGCAAGGAGCCATCTGAAATTATTAAGAAGCTCTTTATGCTAGGAATTATGGCAACGATTAACCAAGATCTTGATAAAGATACAATCGAGTTAATTGCAGGCGACTACGGTATTGAAGTAGAAGAAGAAGTAGTCGTAGATGAAATTGAGTTCGAAACATTTATCGATGAACAAGATGAAGAAGAAGGGGACTTAAAAGAGCGCCCAGCTGTTGTAACAATTATGGGTCACGTTGACCATGGTAAAACAACATTACTTGACTCAATTCGTAATTCAAAAGTAACTGCTGGTGAAGCAGGCGGAATTACGCAACATATTGGTGCATACCAAGTAGAAGTAAATGATAAGAAAATTACATTCTTAGATACTCCAGGTCACGCGGCGTTTACAACGATGCGTGCTCGCGGTGCACAAGTAACGGATATTACAATTCTTGTTGTAGCAGCTGATGACGGTGTAATGCCACAAACAGTTGAAGCGATTAACCACGCAAAAGCTGCAGGAGTACCAATTATTGTAGCGGTGAATAAAATGGATAAACCAGCAGCAAATCCAGATCGCGTTATGCAAGAATTAACGGAGTATGAATTAGTACCAGAAGCTTGGGGTGGCGATACAATCTTCGTACCAATCTCAGCGATTAAAGGTGAAGGAATTGACAATTTATTAGAAATGATTCTTCTTGTAAGTGAAGTAGAAGAATATAAAGCAAATCCAAATCGCTATGCAACAGGTACTGTAATTGAAGCGCAACTTGACAAAGGAAAAGGTACAATCGCAACATTACTTGTACAAAACGGTACACTTCGCGTTGGTGATCCAATCGTTGTTGGTACAACATACGGTCGCGTTCGTGCAATGGTAAATGATATTGGCCGTCGTGTAAAAGTTGCTGGACCATCTACTCCTGTTGAAATTACGGGTTTAAATGAAGTTCCACAAGCAGGCGATCGCTTTATGGCATTTGCTGACGAGAAAAAAGCACGTCAAATTGGTGAATCACGTGCACAACAAGCATTGCTTGCACAACGTGGTGAAAAATCTAAATTAAGCCTAGAAGATTTATTCCAACAAATCCAAGAGGGCGATGTAAAAGAAATTAACTTAATCGTTAAAGCTGATGTACAAGGTTCTGTAGAAGCAATGGCTGCATCACTTCGCAAAATTGATGTAGAAGGCGTTAAAGTAAAAATTATTCATACAGGCGTAGGTGCGATCACAGAATCTGATATTATTTTAGCTTCTGCATCTAATGCAATTGTAATTGGATTTAACGTACGTCCAGATGTGAATGCGAAGCGTACAGCTGAATCTGAAAATGTTGACATTCGCTTGCATCGTATTATCTATAAAGTAATTGAAGAAATTGAAGCGGCAATGCGCGGTATGCTTGATCCAGAATTTGAAGAAAAAGTAATCGGTCAAGCTGAAGTTCGTCAAACGTTTAAAGTAACAAAAGTTGGAACGATTGCTGGATGTTATGTAACAGACGGTAAAATTACGCGTGATAGCGGCGTGCGTATTATTCGCGATGGCGTTGTCATTTATGAAGGACAGCTTGATACATTAAAACGTTTTAAAGATGATGTAAAAGAAGTAGCACAAAACTATGAGTGCGGTATTACAATTGAGAAGTACAATGATATTAAAGAAGGAGACATCATTGAAGCATTCATTATGGAAGAAGTGAAGCGATGATTATCGCTTCACTCTCATTCGAATGCATCATATACGATGTGCATTCTTTAAAAGAGAAACGAGCAATTTTACAACGTGTGCTAACCCGCGTGAAACAGCGATATAATGTCGCTGTTTCTGAAGTGGGGCACCAAGATGTATGGCAACGTACGGAAATTGCAATTGTTTCTGTATCCTCAAATCGCGTTGTCTGCGAGAAAGAAATGAATCGTGTACTGGAGTATATCGACTCGTTTCCGGAGATAGAACGAACGATAACGCACTTGGAATGGTATTGAATGAGGTGAATAGTTATGAAATTACGTGCAAACCGTGTGGGAGAGCAAATGAAAAAAGAATTAGGTGATATTATTAGTCGCAAAATTAAAGACCCACGTGTTGGATTTGTCACAGTAACAGATGTAAAGGTAAGTGGAGATTTACAAATTGCCACAGTATATATTTCTGTTTTAGGAGATGAAGAACAGAAAGAAAATACATTAAAAGGCTTAGCGAAAGCGAAAGGGTTTATTCGTTCAGAAATTGGCCAACGTATTCGTCTTCGTAAAACACCGGAAATCTCCTTTGAATTTGATGAATCTATCGGATATGGTCATCGAATTGATACACTTTTACATGAAATTAATAAAGAAGGTAAACGTGAAGAATAATGGATAGACATTTGTCTATCCATTTTTTCAATAGAAAGTTTGTTTTGCATATTAGATATGTAAGTAGACAAGCATAGTGAAAAATATTTACTTAACTTTTGCAAAAGGATAACAATGAGGTGAACATATGGAAGGTGTAGTATTATTACATAAACCAAAAGGAATGACTTCGCACGATTGTGTATTTAAGTTGCGAAAAATATTACGTGAAAAGCGAATTGGTCACACAGGTACGTTAGATCCAGATGTAACAGGAGTGTTACCGATTTGTGTGGGACGTGCTACAAAGATTGCACAATTTTTGACGAGTGAAACAAAAACTTATGAAGGTGAAGTGACATTAGGATTTTCAACTACTACTGAAGATGCTTCTGGTGAAGTAGTTGAAAAACAAGATGTAAATCGCACAATTACACGCAAGGAGATTGAAACGGTACTAGCAGAATTGACAGGTACGCTTGAACAAGTGCCACCTATGTATTCGGCTGTAAAGGTGAACGGGAAAAAATTATATGAGTATGCGAGAGCAGGGCAAGAAGTGAAGCGCCCAGTTCGTACCATTACAATTCATGAGTTTACACTACTTGACGACCGCGAAACATTTGAAGGTGCAAATATTTCATTCCGCTTCCGTGTTACATGTAGTAAAGGAACGTATGTGAGAACATTGGCAGTTATGATTGGTGAAAAACTAGGATTCCCGGCACATATGTCTGATCTTGTTAGAACGGCTTCAGGGGAATTTCAGCTACATGATTGCGTATCATTTGAAGAAATTGAGGAAAACATGCAAAATGGAACAGTAGAGTCTGTTTTTATTTCAATTGATGAAGCGTTAAGTAAGTTTCCAAAAATAGTGGTAGACGAGAACCAAGCAGAAAAAATAAAAAACGGTATGTTTTTAAAAAATGAAATGCAGGCAGAAGCTCCATTTATTACAGTATTTGACCGTAATAATCATTGTTTAGCGATTTATGAACATCATCCAAAACGTCCAGGCATGTTAAAGCCAATGAAAGTACTTGTGAATAATCAAGAATTAAAGCTATAATGAAGTATTAGAAGGATTATTACAGAAAAAGGTGAACGCAAGCGTGAAACTCATTCATTTAACTCATCCCCATGATTTAAATAAACTAGAATTACCACCTACTGTAATGGCATTAGGATATTTTGATGGCATTCATTTGGGACATCAACGTGTAATTCAAACGGCAAAAAAAATAGCGGATGAAAGAGGATGGAAAAGTGCGGTCATGACATTTCATCCACACCCATCTGTTGTATTAGGGAAAAAAGAAGCACATGTGGCATATATTACACCGCCAAGTTTGAAAGAAAAAGTAATTGCAGATTTAGGTATTGACCTACTATATGTGGTGAAATTTGATGAATCATTCGCCGGATTATTACCACAGCAGTTTGTCGATGAATATGTTATTGGGCTAAATGTTAAGCACGTAGTAGCAGGATTTGATTATTCATATGGACGTTTAGGAAAAGGTACGATGGAGACTTTGCCATTTCATGCAAGAGGGGAGTTTACACAAACCGTGATTGAAAAAGTTGAATTTCAGGAAGAAAAAGTAAGTTCTACAGCGTTACGAAAATTCATTCGTAATGGAGAAATGGAACAAATTCCATCTATTTTAGGTAGACCTTATACGGTAGAAGGAAAAGTTGTTCACGGTGATAAACGTGGGCGCCAAATTGGTTTTCCAACTGCCAATGTTGCTTTAAATGGTGACTATTTATTGCCGCCTGTTGGAGTATACGCAGTGCGATTAAAGGTTCATGATAATTGGCATGATGGTGTATGTAATATTGGATATAAACCAACTTTTAAAGAAAATGAGCGCCAGCTATCTATTGAAGTACATGTATTCCAATTTAGTGAAGATATTTATGATCAGACTGTTACTGTTGAATGGCATATGCGTATTCGAGAAGAAAAGAAATTTAATGGTATCGATGAATTAGTTGCACAAATTGCTGAAGATAAAAATACAGCGCAAGAATATTTTAAGACAGAAAAGAATGTGCTTGCTTTTTCCAATGAAAAGTAGTATTCTATGTTATGTACTTTATGACAACCATTGCTTGGCATAGCGACTCACCGACGCATGCTAGGGAATTGGGGGTTTACTTATTAGGAGGTGAAATAGGATGGCTTTAACACAAGAGCGTAAAAATGAAATCATTGCACAATTTAGAACTCATGAGACTGATACTGGTTCTCCAGAGGTTCAAATTGCTGTCCTAACAGAGCAAATTAACACTCTAAACGAGCACTTACGTACTCACAAGAAAGATCATCATTCACGCCGTGGTCTATTAAAGATGGTTGGTAAACGTCGTAACTTACTTACTTACCTTCGTAATAGCGATATCACACGTTACCGTGAATTAATCACAAAGCTTGGCTTACGTCGATAGTCAAAAAAGCGGGAATCTTCCCGCTTTTTTGTTAGGTAAAAATATATCTTCTACTCTTTATAGCTTACTTAATTTTCGGTAATACTAAAGGGAGAATATTTTGATATATAATCCATTTACATAGAAGAAGTGAATATTTTAAATTGAGAGGGGTACTTAAATGAGTCAAGAAAAGCAAGTCTTCTCGATAGATTTAGCTGGTCGCCAGCTAACAATTGAAACAGGTCAGCTTGCAAAACAAGCGAATGGAGCAGTATTAGTAAGATATGGCGATACAGCAGTTCTATCTACAGCAACTGCATCAAAAGAGGCAAAGGATGTAGATTTCTTCCCGCTTACAGTAAACTATGAAGAGCGTTTATATGCAGTCGGAAAAATCCCAGGTGGTTTCATTAAGCGTGAAGGACGTCCAAGTGAAAAAGCAATTTTAGCAAGTCGTTTAATTGATCGACCAATTCGTCCGCTTTTCGCAGATGGTTTCCGTAATGAAGTACAAGTTGTCAGCATTGTAATGAGTGTTGATCAAGATTGTTCTTCTGAGATGGCAGCTATGCTTGGTTCTTCATTGGCATTATCTATTTCAGATATTCCATTTGAAGGTCCAATTGCAGGGGCAACAGTAGGTCGTATTGACGGTAAATTTGTTATTAACCCAACGGTAGAACAACAAGAGAAAAGTGATATTCACCTTGTTGTAGCGGGTACAAAAGACGCGATTAACATGGTAGAAGCAGGAGCTGATCAAGTACCTGAAGAAACAATGTTAGAAGCAATTATGTTTGGTCATGAAGAGATTAAACGTTTAATTGCTTTCCAAGAAGAAATTGTACAAGCTGTCGGGAAAGAAAAAATGGAAGTAAAACTTTATGAAGTGGATGCTGAACTGGAAAAAGCTGTACGTGAAATGGCAGAAAAGGATATGCATACTGCAATTCAAGTACATGAAAAGCATGCGCGTGAAGATGCAATTAACGAAGTAAAACAACGTGTCATTGCTCATTATGAAGAGCAAGAAGTTGAGGCGGAAGTATTAGGACAAGTAAGTGAGATTTTATATAAAATTGTCAAAGAAGAAGTACGTCGTCTTATTACCGTTGAAAAAGTTCGCCCAGATGGACGTAAGAGTGATGAAATTCGTCCTTTAGCGTCAGAGGTTGGCATTTTACCTCGTACGCACGGTTCTGGTCTATTTACACGTGGACAAACACAAGCATTAAGTATTTGTACGTTAGGTGCATTAGGCGATGTGCAAATTTTAGATGGTCTTGGTGTAGAAGAATCGAAACGTTTTATGCATCATTACAATTTCCCTTCTTTCAGTGTTGGTGAAACAAGACCGATGCGTGGACCAGGTCGCCGTGAAATTGGTCATGGAGCATTAGGAGAACGTGCTCTCGAACCTGTAATTCCATCTGAAAAAGATTTCCCATATACAGTACGTCTTGTATCTGAAGTTTTAGAATCTAATGGTTCTACTTCACAAGCAAGTATTTGCGGTAGTACGTTAGCAATGATGGATGCGGGTGTACCACTTAAAGCGCCAGTTGCTGGTATCGCAATGGGACTTGTGAAATCTGGTGAGCATTATACAATTTTAACGGATATTCAAGGTATGGAAGACCATTTAGGTGATATGGACTTTAAAGTGGCAGGTACAGCAAAAGGTGTAACTGCTCTGCAAATGGACATTAAAATCGATGGCCTTTCTCGTGAAATCTTAGAAGAAGCATTACAACAAGCTAAGATTGGACGCATGCACATTCTAGATCATATGTTATCTGTTATTGCTGAACCTCGTAAAGAGCTATCTGAATATGCTCCGAAAATTATTACGATGGCAATTAATCCGGATAAAATCCGTGATGTTATCGGGCCTAGCGGTAAACAAATTAACAAAATTATTGAAGAAACAGGCGTGAAGATTGATATTGAACAAGACGGTACAGTCTTTATTTCTTCAATTAACCAACAGATGAATGAGAAAGCGAAGAAAATCATCGAAGATATCGTTCGCGAAGTACAAGTAGGAGAAATATACTTAGGAAAAGTAAAACGTATTGAAAAATTCGGTGCATTTGTAGAATTGTTCAGCGGTAAAGATGGTCTTGTTCATATTTCTGAACTGGCTCTTGAGCGTGTAGGTAAAGTGGAAGACGTTGTAAAAATCGGTGATGAAATTTCAGTGAAAGTAATCGAGATTGATAAACAAGGTCGTGTAAACTTATCTAGAAAAGTATTGCTAAAAGAAGAGCAAGAAAAAGAGGCAGCAAAAGAGGAAGCGATCCAAGAATAAAAATGAAGAAAAAAGCCAGATTTCTGGCTTTTTTTGTTATATAAAAAAATATACATAATATAGATTTTTATATGTAGCAAGGTATAGTTTTTATAATAACGCTCAAATTAACAAAGATAAGAAGAGAATATATGGCTCTTTTTGTATAGTTAATGGGAGGGTTTATATGAAAACTCGTATATTTATATATCTAGCGGCATTCTTATTTTGTACCGGGCTATTTTCATACTCAGTGTTTGCCAATGATGAGTTGTATGCCGAAATTCAAAAGCAAGCCAAACAACATTTTATTGCTCCGCAAAATGCAGTGATTGATAAGATTTGGAAAGCGACACCAGGGTATAATGGCAAAGAAGTGGATGTAGAAGCATCCTATAAGAATATGAAGAAATTGCAAAAATTTAATGAAAAACAACTCGTATTTCGAGAAATATCACCTACTATTCATTTAGAAGACCTAGCTCCTGCTCCTATTTATCGCGGTCATCCACAGAAAAAAATGGTTGGATTAACGATCAATGTAGCTTGGGGAAATGAATATTTACCGCGCATATTAGAAACGTTGAAAAAGCACAATGTGAAGGCAACTTTCTTTTTGGAAGGACGCTGGGTGAAAGAGAATGTAAGGTTTGCGAAAATGATTGTAGATGAAAAGCAAGAGATAGGAAATCATTCGTATACGCATCCTGATATGAAAACGTTGTCCATACCTCAAATAAAAGAACAATTACAAAAAACAAATCAAATTATTGAGGCAACGACCAACCAAAAAGTTCGATGGTTTGCGCCGCCAAGTGGAAGTTTCCGCGATGAAGTTGTAAAGGTGGCCGATGATTTAAAGATGGGAACGATTATGTGGACGGTGGATACGATTGATTGGCAACGACCAGAGCCAGATGTACTTTTGCAAAGAGTGATGCGGAAAATACATCCAGGTGCTATCGTGTTAATGCATCCTACATCTTCGACAGCGGAAGCGCTTGATTCGATGATTAGACAAATGAAAAACAAGGGATATAAGCTTGGAAATATTTCAGAATTAATGGATGAAAAACGGATTGATTAAATACATTTGCATGACATTCATGTGCAAACTTGTTATCATTAAATAATAGCGATTATTTAGAGAAACTGGCATTAGGAGGAAGTTTTTTTGATTAAAAAATATACTTGTAAGAATGGTGTAAGAATTGTTATGGAGAATATACCTACTGTGCGTTCAGTTGCAATTGGGATATGGATCCATGCAGGTTCTAGAAATGAAAATGAGAAAAATAATGGGATTTCACACTTTTTGGAGCACATGTTTTTTAAAGGTACAAAGACACGTAGCGCGAAAGAGATTGCGGAATCATTTGACAGTATCGGCGGTCAAGTAAATGCATTTACATCAAAAGAATACACATGCTATTATGCAAAAGTGCTTGATGAGCACGCAAAATATGCGCTTGATGTGTTAGCGGATATGTTCTTTAACTCAACATTTGATGAGACTGAATTGAAAAAAGAGAAGAAGGTTGTATTTGAAGAAATTAAAATGTACGAAGATACACCAGATGATATTGTACATGACATATTAACGAAAGCAACATACGAAACGCATCCACTTGGATATCCAATTTTGGGAACAGAAGAAACGCTTGAAACATTTACAGGAGACACGTTGCGACAATACATTAAAGATCATTACACACCTGAAAATGTTGTTGTATCAATTGCTGGAAATATTGATGAAACGTTTGTACAAACGGTAGAACAATACTTTGGTAATTATGAGGGAACAACAAATCGTGAGCAAGTACATAGCCCAATTTTCCATTTCAATAAAGTCGCTCGCAAGAAAGAAACAGAACAAGCGCATTTATGTTTAGGATTTAAAGGATTACAGATGGGGCATGACGATATTTATAACTTGATCGTACTCAATAATATTTTAGGTGGTAGCATGAGCAGCCGCTTATTCCAAGAAGTACGGGAACAACGCGGTCTAGCATACTCTGTATTCTCATATCATTCTTCTTACGAAGATACGGGAATGCTAACTATTTATGGTGGTACAGGAAGTCAACAATTAGATACATTGTATGACACAATACAAGAAACATTAGACACATTGAAAAATACAGGTATTACAGAAAAAGAACTTGTGAATAGTAAAGAGCAGCTAAAAGGGAATTTAATGTTAAGTTTAGAGAGTACGAATAGTCGTATGAGTCGCAATGGTAAAAATGAATTGCTTCTAAGAAAACATCGCTCTCTTGATGAAATTATCGAAAGCATTAACAACGTGACAAAGTCAAATGTTGATGCATTGATTCGTGATATATTTACAAATGAATTTTCAGCAGCACTAATTAGTCCAAATGGTGAGTTACCAAAAAGCATGAAATAAACAAAAAACTGTATCTCGTGAATGCGAGATACAGTTTTTTTGTTTTTCGGCAATCAAATTTCTGTTATTTTTTGTACATATATAGAATAGGGTACTTATTATAGAACGTTATTTTGCAAAAAATGAAGGAGGAGAAAATGGTGCGGTTAAGCGAATTAAGCGGAAAAGAAATTGTCGACTTAGAACGAGCAGAGAAGATGGGAGTATTAGGGCATGCGGATTTAGAAATTAATGAGAAAGATGGAAAGATTCAAGCTCTCATTATCCCTGTTGGAAAGTGGGGCGGTTTTAAAAGAGAGCAGCAGGAAGTTAGAGTAGAATGGAGCAGAATTAAGAAGGTAGGCCACGATATGATTATTTTTGATTTAGCAAATCATCCGAAATCAAAGTAAAAGATAGCCAATTTGGTTATCTTTTTTTATTTCTTCACAATTTAGTAGAAAGATGATAGAAGTTTAGCGATAAAGTGAAATTTTAAACAGTGGGAGGGCTTCACTCCACTGATTATGAACCTTCACCAATCGGGCTGTTACTGTCCTAAACTAGCGGAATAAAAGTAAGGGATTGTAGATGCACTGTAGAAACTATTCATGCACGCTTTCTGTTTTTCAATCACCTCTAACTCGTACGGTACATATGATGTGGAGAAAAAAGAAAAAATAGGCATTTTTCTTATAAATGAAAGAAAAAGAAGGTGAATTAGAGAATGTTGACTGAGATGCACATTGCTGTCATAGGAGGAGATGCAAGACAGCTAGAGGTAATTCGCAAGTTGGTCGAACTTGATGCGAAACTTTCATTGATAGGATTTGATCAATTAGATCATGGCTTCACTGGGGCAGCAAAAGAGACTATGCAAGATCTAGATTTCACTTCTTTAGATGCAATTATTTTACCGGTAGCAGGAACAAATGCAAAAGGAGAAGTAGATACGATCTTTTCTAATGAAAAAGTTTCAATCACTAAGGAACAAGTTGAAAAAACACCAGCAAACTTTACTATATATTCGGGAATCGGTACGCCGTACTTGGAGAATCTTGTAGCTACTACTAATCGAAAGCTTGTAAAATTATTTGATCGTGATGATGTGGCTATTTATAATTCTATTCCAACAGTAGAAGGTACCTTAATGATGGTTATTCAGCATACAGATTATACGATTCACGGATCGAATGTTATGGTTTTAGGATTTGGTCGAACGGGAATGAGTGTCGCAAGAGCGTTTCAATCATTAGGAGCACATGTCAAAGTTGGCGCAAGACGTTCAGAACATATCGCTCGTATTACAGAAATGCAGTTTTCTCCTTTTTATATGCAGGATATTGGGAAGGAAGTAAAGAATGTTGACATTGTCATTAATACAGTTCCGCATCTTGTTGTAACAGCTAATGTGATTTCCCGTATGCCAGCACATACATTAATTATTGATTTAGCGTCTAAGCCAGGCGGAACGGATTTTCGTTATGCAGAGAAACGAGGTGTGAAGGCATTATTAGCACCTGGTCTTCCGGGAATTGTTGCTCCAAAAACAGCTGGGCAAATTTTGGCGAATGTTCTTTCTCAGTTATTAAAAGCAGATATGATGGCCAGAGAGGAGAATGAAAAATGAACTTGAAAGGAAAACGAATTGGCTTTGGATTCACAGGCTCTCACTGTACGTATGAAGAAGTAATGCCACATTTAGAAAAGTTAGTTGCAGAGGGAGCTGAAGTAAGACCGGTTGTTTCCTATACTGTACAATCAACAAATACTAGATTTGGCGAAGGGGCAGAGTGGATTGATAAAATTGAAGAAATAACCGGACATAAAGTAATCAATACAATTGTTGGAGCGGAACCACTTGGTCCGAAGATTCCACTAGACTGTATGGTAATCGCTCCGTTAACAGGAAACTCAATGAGTAAATTTGCAAATGCGATGACAGATTCACCAGTCTTAATGGCAGCGAAAGCTACTCTTAGAAATGGAAAGCCTGTTGTATTAGCCGTATCTACAAATGATGCTCTTGGATTAAATGGTGTCAACCTAATTACACCAACAAGATGGCGACAAAGTGCGAACGCTTATATGTCGCCATCTTGAGGGAGCTTAGGATAAAGAATAAGTTCGAAATCATCGAGCCTTTGCCATTTTTCCTTTTTATAAACAGCCTTTTCTAAAACCGACTTTAGGAGATTGTTTTTCTTTTTTGGATCATCTGTTTTAAAGTACAAATCAAGAACATGCTCCACTTGAGGGATTGTATCCTTCTTCACTTTTTCCTTCTTAATTTCCGCTTTAATTTCTTTCTTTAAGTTTTCCATCGCGGAAGTAATTTCATTAATACGGTCAGAAACGACTTGTGAGCGTTCTACAAACATATCGACGGTATAAATGCCACGCTCTAATAAATCGTGTAAATTATTTTTTTGTTTTTGGACATCCACTAATTCTTTCTCAAGTTTTCGTAAGGTAGCTTCATTCATTTGAATAACTTGTGTTTCTTTTAATTTGTCACTTTGCTTATGTTTTTCAAAATCAGCTTTATAGTTGATGTACCATTTTTTTAAAGCCTCGAGTAAACGCTTCTCAATTAATTCAGTATAGCTAGATTTGTTTTCACAGCCACGGTGTTTACAATCCATCGTTTCTTTTCGATTCTTTGGATAACGTTGTACCATACTGTAACCACATTTAGCACATTTAATAATACCAGCTAATGGATTCTTTATCCCGTTCGTATTGTATGGAATGTGATACCTTGAGTTTAATTTTTCTTGCACTTGCTCAAACAAGCTTTCAGGTATGATAGGCTCATGCTTGCCATCAGCAATAATCCAATCAGCTTTATCTTGACGCGCACAACTTCTTTTTACAGCATCAGAACGTTTTACTTCTTTTCGCTTTTGCCATGTTACTTTTCCAATGTACACATTGTTTTTTAAAATATCTAATATACTGTACGGGCTCCAGTCGTTCCCAAGCTTACTTTTGTAGCCAAGTCCATTTAGTTTGCGCATAATTGCATTTGCACCCATATCTTCATTTGCATACCAATCAAATATCATTCTTACGACAGAAGCTTCTTCTGGATTAATCGTTAACGTACGCTCTCGCTTATTTAAACGATGGATATCATACCCGAATGGTGCATGGGTACCGAGGTAATTACCAGCTTCTACACTTGCAATACGGCCGCGTTGCATACGTCGCGTAATAATCTTTAACTCCTTACGTGCCATAAACGCTTCAAATTCGCTATATTCTTCATCCCACTCATCATTAAGGTCATAAGTCTTTCTAGGCGTCACAATCTTCGTATTCGAGCGTTTAAACGTCTCTAAAATGATACCTTGCTCTTTCATCCCACCACGACCTAACCGATCCATATCCATACAAAGCACAACATCATATTTGTTATCTTCAATTTCTTCAAGCAGCGCCAACATCTCAGGACGTTTCACCAAGCTCTCACCAGAAACGATTTCTTCACGGACGGATAAAACATTTAAATTCATTTCCTTCGCTATTTTCAGCAGAGTAGCGCGGTGCTTTGCTAACGTTTCGCCTTCACCGCGTGCTTCGGCTTCGAGGTCGGCGCGAGATTTTCTTAGGTAGATTGCGGTTTTCATGGTTAGACCTCCTTGTTAATAGTTATTATACGAGATATAGATAAATAATAGAAAAAAACTAATAATAAAAGAAAAGCTCCAGGAAGGAGCTTAATAAGTTTCTTTATGTTCTTTTTTATAAACTTTTCGATTTATTTCTTTATTAGTTGAGGAGAGTGCAAATTTATTATCCTCATGTTCATTTTTTTGTTCATGTTCTTTTTCTTTTTCATATTTTAGATAAATCTCAGCAGAAAAGTCGCATAAATAGAATATATCTTTGTCTGTAGAACCTTTAGGGAAACAAATAGTTCTCTTTTCATCAATTATATGCCCGTGGACTAACTTTTCAATTTTTATTTTGTCTTCACTAACAGGCTTTATACGATACTTGATTGGCGACTTTTGAGCATTTATTTTTGAAAAAATAAAAGAATACAAGGAAACGAGTATTAAAGGTAAGAGTACCACTGTAGCAAGAGAGTTTAGATTAACCCCGATATATGTAAGTTGATTAAATATAAAGCAATAAAATACTAACCCTAATATCATGTTGAACATAATTAATGGCATAATTACACGGTTAAATTTTTTGAATTTCTTCACAATCGACGGACTAAAAATTACAATCAAAAGTGAAAGAAGAAAAATTAGAAATGACCAGGACATAAAGTTTTTGTAAATACCTGGGTTATCAATATCAACTTTACTAAATGAATAATTAAACGCTAATCCACTTCCAGCGAACAAGGCAGTAAAATATAATACGGCTGAAAGGAAATGCCATACTTTTAAATTTACTTGTTGAACCTTGCTTAAAAAAAGTTTATTTATTTCATCTGTAGCTAATACTTGAATTAAGCGCGTAGCTATAAAATAAGCTAGGGTAACTAAACCACTGACAAGCGCAACAAATCCTTGTGGAGATTTTAAAAAACTATCAATCCAAACGAGCAACTGTTATCCCTGCTTTCATAATAGTTTCATGATATAAATTATTTTTATTAAGAATTATTGAACAGTAACAAATTTTTTAAAGAATGCCTTACGTTTTGTTTTATCATACACGTATGGATTGTTAAATTTTTTGACCCAAGACTTATCTTCAACTTTTAAATCTTCAATCTTAAATCCAAGATATGTATTCAAAGAATCTCTATCCAAGTTAGTACTGTATGTTTTCCCATCGAACGGCAGAGTCATTTTTACTGTATTTAAATCTGGAAATTGTCTTAGTAATCTAGCAGGTTCACTTACAAACATTTTCTCAATAGCATCCCCTGTTGAAAAATATTGTTTATATTGTTCTTCAGTAACGTTGCTATCTGGTTTTGCTGATTTATAAGATGCAAATGAATCGTGGAATGTAATTTCGGCTTCTTTATTATTAAGTTTCATATCTTTAATAAAATTTCCGCCTCTGATGTTTTGAGCATAAGAAGTAAATTCTTTTTGTTTTTCTTCAGCTTTTTTTTGTTCCTCAGCTAATTTCTTCTCTTCAGCTTTTTGCTTCTCTTCCGCCTCTTTTTGCTCTTTAGCTTTTTGTTTCTCTTCGGCTTTTTGTTTCTCTTCGGCTTTTTGTTTTTCTTCAGCTTCTTTTTGTTCTTTAGCTTTTTGTTTCTCTTCGGCTTCTTTTTGCTCTTTAGCTTTTTGCTTCTCTTCGGCTTTTAGCTTTTCTTCAGCTTTTTGTTTAGCGAGAATTTCTTGTTTTTCCTGTGGCGTCATGTTCATGTTAACTACAATTAATGAAATAATAGATAAAATAAAGGCTATACCTGTAAACTTAAAATATTTCTTAGTGTTTGGTTTCTTTTTTAAACGAAATACCAAAGATGTGATTAATAAAATAAACGTGGCTAGCATTGTTATTGCAAATAGAAATGAGAAAAATATTTTCATTTATGTAGCTCCTAACTTATAAATTTGTATTTTAAATTCATATTAATAACTTTTTAAACTAGCAAAACTTTCTGGAATTCCATAGATCTCAGCTATTACTTGAATTGATAGATTTGTATCTTGATATTCAGAAATCATTTCATCAGGTAATAAGAGTTCGACTGCAAATGTATTTGCTTCGATCTCTAATCGATCTACAGAAAAAAAGGTTTTATTTCGTGAAAATGGAGTATTAGCTTTTGGGTGTAATAGAGCATGTCCTAGTTCGTGAGCACAGACAAAGCGTTGTGTGGTTTCATCAATCCTATTATTAATATGAATGAATTTAAAGCGTTTATAAGTGTTGTAAAAACCAAGAGTATTCCCAAGGTCTTCAAACAACACTATAATATCTTTTCGTTTAGCAATTTCAAAGGGGTTTGTTGTGCCGTGTTTTTTACAATTTTCATTACGTAGTCTTTAATTTTCATTTCTTGCTCCGTTCAATCTTTTTTATACTTGTTTGGAGTGAATTTTTGTTTTGCTAATTGTTTTGCCATGCGCATAGAGTTTTCTAGAGAAATACGAATCATTTCTTTTGTATGTTCGTCTATTGGTTCTCCGTCAAACATTAAAGCATCTTCGCTATTTTCTAAGTCTTTTAAAGTTTTTTCTAAGTCACGAGCGATATCACGAGTATCTTTTTTGCTTAAATCAGGAAGTTCATTAGACATCCTTGATTCATCTTCTCTTCCTAATAAATAATCTGTTGTTACTCCTAAAACATTCGCTAAATCTTTTAGCATTTCGTTTGAGGGAGTGCTATGCCCATTCTCATAGTTACTAATGGTGCCTTTAGTGGTATTTACTTTATCGGCTAATCCTTGCTGAGTGAGCTTACGCGTTTTACGCATCTCTTTTAATCTTTGTCTCAACATTTTTAGCACCTCCCGTTAATAAAAAAGTACAAAGATATTGTACCTTATATAGATGGATTGTAAAACTTTGTATAAGATAATTGTACAAATGTGTTTAAGTACAATTATCTTATATATATAATAAAAGTACAAAATACTTATACAAAGAGCGAGACAGTGAACAAAAATATCAAATTAATTAGAGCTAGGAAAAAAAGTAAGTTAACGCAACAAGATCTTGCAAAAAGAATGCAAGTTACAAAATCTACAATAAGTAATTGGGAAAATGGTTATAGTAATCCAAATCTTGAAAAGGCTATTAGATTAGCAACTATTCTTGGTCGTGATATAAAGGATTTAATTTGAGGTACAAGAGTACAAGAATCTTATACTTTTTTGGTGGGAAGTAGGTGGAAAAATGCCATCAACTAACATGGCAGTACCATCAGAACTGTCGCATAAACATATAAAAAGCACTTCAAGAGGTGACACCATGAGCCAACAAGAAGAATATGCGGCGACTTATGAATTTGGAAAAACGAAAGTCCATGTTGTGGCTCCTGAGCCAAAATCACAAAAGGATATTGATAAAATCCGTCAAGCATATTACAAGGCTGGTTGGGCCATCATCAAAGAAATACAAGTAAAAGCAAACGTTGAGGAATAGTTCCTCTCTTTTTATACGAAAAGTAGACAAGTTACATATGTACTAAATTCATTGTAACTATTTGAAAACTAAATATGGAGGCGAACAGATATGGGAACAAGCATATACTGCAATTCAGCGATAGGAGAATTATTACAGAATGCCAGAGAATGTTGTGACAATGTTCAGCTGAAAACGAAGAAAGGGTGGAGTTAGTATAGTCATATGGACACAACTTAGTTAAGTCCTTACAATGGATTTCAAGGAGGAAGTGTCCGTATGGCAAACAAGAAATTTAATGCAGAATTTAAAAAGATG